>CAMBDL010000006.1 GCA_945865365.1 Streptomyces griseus | reverse complement strand
TTCGGTTTCATTGCAGTTGATGGTGGCGGACAAGATGTATTCGTTCACTACTCAGCAATCCAAGGAAACGGTTACAAGTCCCTTGAAGAGGGTCAGGCAGTTTCATTTGAGGTCGTACAGGGTCCAAAGGGTCCTCAGGCTGATGCAGTAAACCCTGCCTAATTAACACCGCTTTATAAATAACCCTCATCGCCAATGGCGGTGGGGGTTATTTCTTTGGAACCGGTGGAATCTCACCAACTTTTAACTTTCGAGCCGCAACCTCTTTCACTGGCGATAAATCTTTTCCTTGTTTCCATGCATCTAAATACTTCCAGGGGAAAACTTCCCCGCGCCGAACCCACCATGTATCGGCCGGTGTTGGCCATGAAATTCCAAAGTGCACATGAGGCGCTGTCCCACGAGCACTACCCGTTGCACCGATCGCTCCCAACAAACGCCCAGCTAGAACTGCCACACCTGGCTGAATGCTGGCGGGAATTGAGCGCAGATGCGATGCGTAATATCGCACCCCATCATCGCCAATAAAAGAGACATAGAGGCCACCACGATCGGTGCCTAAATTAGTTTTTCCAGACCATGAATCAACACGATTGACCTCATCTATTACACCTGATGTAACGGCAACATATTTACATCCCGCCTTTGCCAGAATATCCGTTGCTGGATAATCATGATGAGACTTAGCATATGTGTACTCACAGCCAACGACTGGAAATATATAAATAGGAGCTGCTTGTGCTGGAACCACGCTAGAAAATAATAAAATCAGAGGTAGTAATCGCTTCATCACGGCGTAAGGCTATAGGTGGTGACTTACTTTTGCAGTGAGCTACGGTCGAGTTTTGCTGTGACAATCATGTGAGGCACGGTTAGCGCCCAGACGATAGCTAAAAGAAACCAGAAAAAGGATTTTTCAATACTTCCCGAGATCCACAGTGCAGCGGCCACAACAAAACTGCCGATCAATGCTGGTGTTCCCGGTATAACGGCGGAGAGGAAAGCTTTAACTGCGTGCTGTGCTTCATAATCTCGCTGAGATTGGGGCAGAACTAGAGATAAGCGCGCGGTATGGCGCATCGCATGCCAGCATCCAAAGTAAGTCGCAAATGCAATAAGTGGTGGGGTCAGAATAGCTAACCCAGCAAGTAAGCAGAGATCAATCACATCTCGGAATCTCTTCGTGATTACCAGAGCAAGAACGGCGATAAGAAAAAGAGCCAGAACAATTAATCCCAATTCATTATCGAAACCTTGGTGCCAATTAATCAGGCTTGAGTTAACTTCGGCAAGTGCGCTGGTGCTAGATGAATTAATGAGAGGAATCACAACAGGGACTGCACCAAAGGCTAAGAAAACAAAGACGGTTGGCAGGCGTGATGTAGTGAGACCTTTGAGTCGATCAAGTTCATTAAGAAATGCGCTATCGCCTACCCCAAAGTGAACCAGACTCATGAGAACTACTAGCTGAAATCCAAAAACATTCCATTTCAATATGGCAAGAACTGCAACAGCTGCAACAGCAACATAGCCACAAATAAATAAAACCATCACGCGCTTATTTGTTCGTGGCACAGTAACTAGATGATCGAGTGCACCGTGCGGTATCCCCACCGCTAAAGCAAAAACAGCGATACCGACCTGCCATGAGAGATCGTTTTTATCACTTATGCGAGCGGCAACGAGGGAGATAAGAATTGCCATGGCAACGGCCGAAGATGAGTATGAGCGCACTCGTTCAAATAATTCCAGGCGAGTCTTCAACTCTCTCCCCTTACTTCATAGAAACCTGTCTCACAGTATCAAGCATCCCTAAAGAATGTGAGAGAATTCCCCGTGCTCAAGTTCAGTTATTTAGCGATGCTCATCTTCACTGCCGTCGCATCTTTCTGGCTTGAATTCGCCTTTAAGGTACATGTTCTGCGACGCATGAAGCGAGTGCTACTGAGCCTTCTGCCGATTAGTCTGGGGTTTTTGATCTGGGATGCTTATGCGATTGCTCAGGGACATTGGTACTTCGACAAGAAGCAGGTCACCGGAGTCAACGGCCCTTTCAATATTCCAATTGAAGAGATTCTCTTCTTCCTTGTAATCCCCCTTGCGGTTCTGATGACGCTAGAGGGTGTAACGCGCATTAAACCCAACTGGAAAAATCCGAAGTTACGATAATGATTTATTCCGACATCGTTATTGCCATACTCATATTCTCGGTAATTTTTGATTTATTTGGTCTCAAAAACTCACTTCTGACCAGACCGCTCTTTTGGTGCTCGTACGCGATTATTCTGCCCTTTCAGCTTTTGACTAATTGGTGGCTGACATCGCGCAATATCGTCATGTATGACCCAGATGTCATCAGCGGACTGCGCATTATGAGTGCGCCGATTGAAGACCTCATCTTTGGTTTTGCCCTTATTCTCAATATCATGGGAATGTGGGAGTACTGGGGCACAAAGGGAGTGCAAAAAGATTAAGCAAAGATAGATATCCTTCTACCTTATTAACTTAGGGGCGGTAGCTCAGTTGGTTAGAGCCCGGAACTCATAATTCCGTCGTCGTCGGTTCGAGCCCGACTCGCCCCACTCATTGCAACACCTAATAGATTATGTACGTTCACTAGCCAGCCATATGGACCTCTGGTTTAGGAAGGACTATCCCCCTAGAGTTCTCGTCATATTCGTGGGTGGTGGCACTCACTGGAGAATGTCTATTGAAGTGGGGAACATCGTAGTTAATTCACGAAATATCAATTCATCAACGCGCTCATACAGGAGCGCTGATGACAAGAAATAGTATGACTCGAAATTTTCATGGAAGAAAGTTCATGATCTTTCTAGGTTTATTTGTCGCATCAATTCTTTCAATTGCTGCAGCTAACTCTATTTCGGTCAACAACACCGCCCAAGGTGGTTACCTGCTCTGTTTCAATAGCAAAACTCGGGCTATTACGTACCCAGGAACTCTTTCATGTCCCAGTGGAACTAAACCGCTCGAGTTGGGAGCCGCTGGAGCCAAGGGTGCGCAAGGAGATAAGGGTCCACAAGGTCTGGCTGGCCCACAAGGTGATCAGGGTCCACAAGGTGATCAGGGTCCAGCTGGAGAAAAGGGTGAGGTAATAACTATTCCTTCATCTGCTTACTCCTCCGACACAGCGATCAAAGAAGGCGAGAAGGGCTCACTGACTAACCCGGTAAAAATCGGAGAAGTTCGTAGCTTGAATAGTTTTATCTATCAAGTCAAAACGATTACATTCCCTAATGATTCTGTAATCTGCAAAGATAATGGTTTCAATGAAGGATGTAAAACTGATGATAACTACAATGGAATAGTTGATCCTGCAAGTAAGACTTATTGGTTGACAATAAGTATAGAGGTAACAAATCAAGCAAGCTTGACCCGTGCCGCCAATTCAGATTTATCGTATTACCTTGTTCTTGCAAACGGCGAATTAAGTTCACAAAGAGCTAACACTCTTAAGGGTTTGAGTGACATGCAATTAATTAAAAATGGAAAAGGTGAAGCTACCATTTCGTTTTTACTACCCAAGACAACAAACCTGAGTGCCTTAAAGTTTATAGTTCGCAGCCCTATTGGTGAATTTTTTAGCACTCAAGATAATTACTTCGCCCTTAAGTAGTCTGGGTGGATTACCACTGATTCCATTTTTCGTGCAATAGTTACCTATGAGCGAAATCCAAGTGGTCAGTAAAAAGTGGACTGCTCGCGACGCCAAGCGTTGCATAGTGATTCCGACTGATTTAGACCACAAATACTCACGAGGCGTGCTTGGGGTAATCGCGGGTTCTGCTCAATATCCGGGAGCTGCAGTTCTTTCAACTAGCGCAGCTGCTGCGACAGGCGTAGGCATGATTCGTTTTCATAGCTCATCTGGTCTTGCACACTTAGTTCTGCATGCTCGGCCATCAGTGGTTGTGCAGCCCGGAAAAGTAAGTGCTTGGCTAGTTGGGCCCGGCATAGATGCCAAGAAGTATTCAGATTTCACCACGTGGCTGCGTCATCGATGGTTCACGTTAGTCCGCTTACAAAGCGTGCCAACGGTTTTAGATGCCGGAGCATTGGCATTAGCGGGCTCACTGGAGCAACCAACGTTGATTACACCGCACAGTGGAGAGCTTTCTAAACTTCTTGCAGCTCGTGGAGTGCAGGTATCGGTCGAAGCAATTGAAGGTAATCCACGAAAATGGGTGGTTCAAGCCGCCCAGACTCTAGGTGTAACAGTTCTACTCAAGGGATCTAAGACCTTTGTTGCTAATGATGCGTTACTTATTGAGCTACCCGCGGCCACTCCTTGGCTCGCAACTGCCGGAAGTGGCGATGTATTGGCTGGAATCATCGGCGCACTTGTTTCAACCAATACAGTGGAGATTTTGAATGATTCTGATCGCTTAGCCCATGTCGCGGCAACAGGTGCATACATACATGCACACGCTGCTTCACAAGCATCTAGGGGTGGCCCTATATCTGCTGAAATGATTGTTGATCACATCAGTAGTGCCATCTCTCAATTGTTGAAATAGATTTCTTATTACGCCCTAATATTGATTGCAGGACTTACCCTGTAAATATGAATGCGCGAGTTTTGGTGATTGCCGATGATCCTTTTGACTCAACAACGTTAGTCGCAGCACTTCGGATGCATGAGATGGATGTCATCGGTGAGGCACGTAATGAAGCTGTAGCAATGAATTTACAACGTCGCTTAAATCCAGAAGTGATAGTACTTGATATGCATATCGCAGGAGTCTCTGCGATTCAAATAGCGGTTAACTTACGAAAGAAAAATCCACTACTAGGGGTTGTCGTACTAGAGAGATGCATTGACTTAAGGTTAATAGGGGAAACTAATAAAGAAATACCAAGTGGAAGCAAGATAATTCTCAAAAGTTTAGCAAGTGATCTTAATGTGTTGTGTAATGCGATAAGTAACTCAACTCACTCTGCCTCAATGCAACAAGAAGTTGAGTGGATTCACGGGAGTTCATCACTAGCAGAAAAAGGCATTCAAGATTTGATGGCCCATTTAACAGACTTACAGGTATCTACACTTCGCTTAGTTGTAGCTGGTATGACAAATGCACAAATAGGTCGCGAACATTATGTGAGTGAAAAATCAGTCGAGCAGATTATTTCTCGCTTAGCTCTGGTCCTTAATCTGCAGCCAGATCGCAATAAGAATTTGCGGGTGCAGTTAGTCGGTGAGTATTACAAGTGGCTAGGCGCGCCTCACCACTAACTACCTCTTCTCCAAGCAAATTTCGATACAGTCTGGCGCTATGGAACTCGCTGAGATTCGGGCGCACTGGAACCAGATTCTGGATTTAGTGCTCGAAGAAGACCGAATAGCTTGGTTAGCCTTCTTTGATGCCCGCTTGGCCCAGTTTGATGGCAGGGTATTGACGCTAGATTTTTCAGATAGTCGAAAGTTTGGATCGGCCCATGAGTACTCTGACACTCGCCGTAGGCACCAACTACTACTCATTAAGGCCATCAAGAGCTGCCTAAATATAGATATTGAGATTAGTGAGATATGAAATTTAAGAGTTTATTAGTGGCAGTTGCCCTTGTATTAACTGTGATTGACATTCCTGCATCATCAGCGGCCACAGCAAAGTTGACCATGTCTGTCAAGCAAACCCCTTCAGCCTCTGAAGCATTAATAACCTTCTATGGAACTCTCTCTCCTGCAAAATCTGGAGTTAATGTGTATATCTATATCAAATCCGCAACCTCGTGGTCTCAGACAAGATTTAAAGGCAAAACGACTAAAGCCGGTACGTGGAAGATTGAGGCTTTAGCAACTGCATTAGATGCACAGGTTCACTATCGAGCTAGTGCAGTGGTAAGCGGAAAAAAGCTTTACTCCCCTACCCGAACAATTACCATTAAACAGGTGGCTCAAGTATCTGAGGCCGATCCGGCGCTAATAATCACCGCTATGGGACCTGGTGGTCGTATACATGGCGCCGACATAAGCCGCTGGCAACATCCAAATGATAAAGCAATTGACTTTGTAAAAATGTATGAGGCTGGAATTCGATTTGTGATGATCAAAGCCTCTGATACTCGAGAAGAGGCCGATCAACTATCTTTGAAATACCTAGTCATGGATCACAGCGCTGCACAAGCGGCCGGAATCTATACAGGCTTCTATCATTATGCCATCTTGCCTGATGTCAGTGATCGTGAAGGCATTGTGCGAGATGCATCGGCACAAGCGCAAAAGGCTATTTGGCGTTTGGCTACTATCGGCGGCTACACCCAACGCGACCTGCCATATGCTTTAGATCTAGAAAATAAGTGTGTACGGATTTCTTCTTCAGGTGCCTGCCAGAAATATGCAACGCGCAGTGCGGTAACTTTGTGGGCTACAACATTCTTACGCTTACTTAAAGAGAAAACCGGAAAAGTTCCTCTCCTGTATTCTTACTCAAGCTTCCTTGAAAGCTCAATGAATCGAAGCGCTGAACTTGCACAATATCCTCTGTGGCTTTCTCAATTTGCAATCGACCCATTTGATCCAGTAAACCAACCGGGACTTAAGGCAAGTGGTTGCTATGTACATTCATGGACTGGGGCTAACTGTGATTCGCGGTGGACTATGTGGCAGTACTCATCGTGCGGAGTTGCACCAAAGTATGGGGTGCCTGGCTCCCGCTTAGATCTCAATGTCTTTAGAGGTTCTGCCAGGGCCTTCTTAGATCTAGTTCAAGGTAGCTGGACGCCAGAAGTCGTTGACCTCATGCCTATTAATGAATCCAGTACTTTAACCGTCAATAGATTATCGGCTTCGACTACCAATAAATTTGTAACATTCAATGTAACTGTGGCTCGTCCAGATTTAACGCCAGTAGTCACTGGAAGCATCAAGCTAACCTTTGACTCCATGAATGCTCCATCAAATAAGCCCATTCAAAGCGTGTTGCGCGAAACCAGCGGTGCTTGGACACTTGCTCTTAGAAATATTCCGGCAGGAACCTACACAGGAAAGATTGTTTTCACTGACGTATCTGCGACCCATGCAGAGAGTTTTGCACCTGTTGCTTTCACAGTGCTTCAAGGCCCTACGCCTAGCCCAACCCCATCCTCGACAAAAAAGGCGGTTATAAAGCCATCTGGTGATGGTTGTACGAAGCAGATTAAGAACTAATCTTTTCTTCTGTGAAAAGCAGTTCATCTAGGGCTGCTACTTCTCTTTCAACTAAATCTTCATATGCAGCCACTGATTCTCTGCGATCTTTTGCCGACCACCCAAGTACTGGGGCGATGATTCCTGCAACATCGTTAGCTAACTCGGCTCCATGGTTACGTGCTTCAAAGGCGATTCGTGTGCGTCGGGAAATTACATCGTCTACAGTTTGCGCACCTTCATGACTAGCTGCGTAATAAATTTCTGCCTTAATATATGGAAGATCTTTGTGTAATTTCTTTGCTAGTCCGGGTTGACTCACTATTAACTCTAAAATCTCACTGATCATTGAGCCGTAACGGTTAAGTAGATGTGTAACGGTTTCTAAATCAAGGCCACTCTCTTCGGCAATTCGCTCACTTTGCTGAACCAATGCAAAGTAGCCATCGGCGCCAACTAATGGCAGTTTTTCCGTGACCGACTCTGGGGAGAGTTTACGTAGTTCATTAATTGCAAGGTCAATAACATCTCTTCCCATAATTCGATACGTGGTGTATTTGCCACCCGCAATACTTACGAAGCCAGGTGCTGGACGATCAACGGTATGCTCGCGTGAAAGCTTTGTTGTCGCTGAGCCTTTGTTGTTAGCAACTAGAGGACGTAAACCGGCATAGACACCAATAATCTCCTCGGCTTTAAGTTGTGGTGTCAGCACACGATTAGCTTGGTCAAGAATATATTGAACATCCTGACGGCTTGCAAAAGGTTCGGCACGATCGCCCGTATAAGCAGTATCAGTTGTGCCAACAATCCACTTATCTCCCCATGGAATGAGAAAGAGAACCGAAACGGGCGTCTTAAGAATAATTCCAGCATTAGATTTAATTGCAGAGCCTGGCAATACGATGTGAACACCTTTGCTCATAGTTACGCCATAGCCGGCTGTTAACTCAAACTTCTCATGCAGTTCATCGCTCCAAATACCTGCGCACATTACGGTTACGGTGGCCTTAATTGCTATTGATTTTCCGCTCACTAAGTCTTTAGCTTTTACCCCAACAACTCTTCGCTTATCACGAATAAGGCTATCGGCACGCACTCGTGTAGCGATTATGGCACCATGTCTGGCAGCTGTGCGTGCGACGCAGAGAGTATGGCGCGCATCATCGACTTGGGCATCAAAGTATTTGATTGCTCCCATGATGATGTCTGGTCGCAATGATGGAGCAATCTCATTAATCTGTTTTTGGCTAATGTGCTTATGCCATGGCAGCGCACGCTGAAATCCGCGTAATGCATCGTAGAGTGCAAGACCTGCACCAACGTATGTGCGCTCCTTAAACTTTTCAGTCAATGGAAATAAAAAGCCAACGGGTTTGACTAAATGCGGGCACAGTGTTGAGACTAATAACTCTCTCTCGTGCAAAGCTTCACGCACTAATCTAAAGTCATACTGCTCTAAGTACCGCAATCCACCGTGAATCAACTTGCTGGAACGACTTGAGGTTCCAGCAGCGATATCCTGCGATTCAATTAATGCAACTTTTAAGCCGCGCGATGCAGCATCGAGCGCCGCCCCTACTCCAGTGACTCCCCCACCGATAACCAGCACATCAAAGTTTTCACTGCCTAAGTCGGCGATGGCGCTCTGACGCTGTTCAGGGTTTAGCTGGGATAAAAACATATGCGTTGCATCTCCATAACGGTCTTTGTAGAGTTAAGCCTAACCCACCTTGGAAAGGGATTGCATTACGTGACCTACATCGGCAGTTTGGACCAAGGAACTAGTAGTACCCGTTTTATGATTTTTGACCATTCTGGAAAAGTTGTTGGCCAACATCAATTAGAACATCGACAGATTCTGCCTCATGCTGGCTGGGTCGAACATGATGCTGGCGAAATTTGGGACCGTACTCAAGAAGTTATCGCTGGGGCACTTAAGCAGGCCGATATCTTAGGCTCAGATTTAGCAGCTATCGGCATTACTAATCAGCGTGAAACCACTGTGGTCTGGGATATCAAGACTGGTCGTCCGCTATCTCATGCAATTGTGTGGCAGGACACTCGTACGACTGATTTTCTAGCCACATTAACTCAAGAAGAAAAAGAGAGCATTCGCTTCAAGACTGGCCTCACCATCGCGCCATATTTCTCTGGCAGCAAGATGAACTGGCTGATCAACAATATTCCTGCCGCTACCTCACCTAACGCCCGATTTGGAACCATCGACTCTTGGCTCCTATGGAACTTATCTGGCGGAGTTCAAGGTGGCGTGCACGTAACTGACGTTACTAATGCAAGCCGTACATTATTAATGAACCTTGAAACATTAGATTGGGATAACGAGCTTCTGGAGATATTTGGAGTGCCCGCTAGTGCGCTACCAACTATTAGATCCTCATCCGAACAGTATGCACTCACTAACCCACATGGTCCTTTCGGTAGCGCAGTTCCAATCACTGCAATTCTGGGAGATCAGCAAGCTGCCATGGTGGGCCAAGTCTGTTTTAAACGCGGTGAATCTAAGACAACATACGGAACTGGAAACTTTGCTCTACTCAATACAGGTACTGAAATTGTTCGATCTACCAACGGGTTATTAACAACGGTCTGCTTTAAATTTGGCGATGAACCTGCGCATTATGCACTTGAAGGCTCAGTTGCAGTAACTGGCTCTGCAATTCAGTGGTTGCGTGATCAATTAGGCATTATTTCCAATGCTGCAGAGACCGAACATTTAGCATCAACTGTCACAGACACCGCTGGAGTTTATTTTGTACCGGCATTTTCGGGTCTCTTTGCACCGTACTGGCGAAGTGATGCACGAGGTGCCATTGTTGGACTTACACGCGCGGCGACTAAAGCCCACCTTGCACGCGCGGCGCTGGAGGCGATTTGTTATCAAACTCGCGATGTCATGGATGCAATGGTCGCCGATAGTGGTGTTCCCATGACTGAGATGCGCGTTGACGGTGGAATCACTACAAACTCTTTGTGCATGCAGATGCAGGCCGACATCATGGGTATCGATATTTCTCGCCCACTTGTTCCGGAAACTACCGCACTTGGCGCAGCTTATGCGGCGGGCCTAGCCGTTAAATTTTGGCAATCCCCCGATGAGTTGCGATCTCAGTGGAAGGAATCGCGCAGATGGATTCCCACCAGCAATCCAGAAACACGAGCAAAAGGATATGCGCAATGGAGAAAAGCCGTTGAAAGAACGTTGAACTGGATTGATTAGAGTTTAGTAATCTCAATTAAGAACGCATTTGCTGGCGCAAGTATTGGTGCGCTCAGGCCAACGTGAATTAGGGCTGTACCTGAAAGGCGAACTCCATCCATCCATCGTGGTGGAGAAATGAGCATGTAACGAGGTTGCCCCGCAGGAAAGACTGCTTTAACTTCATACGTTGCAGTTAAATCTAGCCCTGGAAATTTCAATGCAGCTGGATGAATAACACCAGTTGGTGTGAGTTGAACATAGGCAAAGATCGCACGTGATTTATCCTCAGATGTAACACCATATAAATAACCATGATCATCAGGATAATCAACACGAATTGATTTTCCAGAGTGCAATAGGGCACGATTGTTTTTGTAATACGTGGCCCACGTTTTTAAGTACGCACGCTCATCTGGTGTTGCCTCTGTAATATTCCATTCGACTCCGGCATGGCCAAAAAGAGCAGTTACTGCACGCATTGAGAGTTCAAGTGTGCGACCAGTTTGATGACCATGCGTTGGGCCAATATGGGTTCCCAGCATCTCTGGCGGAATAACCTGAGAAGTCCAACGCTGAATACTTTGGCGCTCAAGTGCATCGTTGTTATCACTCGTCCAGAAACGATCAACATAATCAATCACTCCAAGATCGATTCGCGCACCACCAGATGCACAGGATTCAATCTCTAAACCTGGATGACGGCTTTTAAGTTCGGCAAATAATTTATAGATGGCTTGTGTCTGCAGGCGCACACCGGCATGACCTAAATGACCAGCATCGACTAATACGCGATTGTGATCCCATTTAATATAGGCAATTGAATGGGCGGCAAGAATCGCCGAGGTCTGCTCAAGTACATGATTAAATGCCGCTTCGTGTCCTAAATCCAAAACTAATTGATGACGCCATAGAGGAGGAGTTCGATCGCCCTCATGCAAAATCCATTCAGGATGAGCGCGATAAAGATCTGAATCCTGATTAACCATCTCGCCTTCAAACCACAAGCCAAACTCAATCCCGGCGGCCTCTATGTAACTAATGATGGGTAAGAGACCTTGTGGCCATACATCAGAATCGATGACCCAGTCTCCTAAACCTGCTCGATCATTGCGCCTTGCATGAAACCAACCATCATCTAGAACTATGCGCTCAATACCGACTTCTGCAGCAACATCAACGAGTGCCTTAATTTTCTGCTCGTCATGGTCAAAATACAGTGCCTCCCACATATTCAGCGTTAAGGGACGCGGACGCTTTGGATGCATGCTGCGTGCGCGAATATGGCTGTGATAAGCCGCGCTAATGCCATCTAAACCTAGTTCTGAAAAAACTGAGACTAAATGTGGAGCTTCATAAATTTCATCAGCTGCTAGTACAACCTCTCCTGGTAATAAAAGTTCGCCTGCTCCTGTTGCTTGGTGACTATCAAAGCCGCGCTCAATTAAGTAGTGAGAATTTCCGCTCCAAGCGATACTCGTTGCCCAAGCACTACCTGATTGAAAAGTTGTATTAATGCTTAATGCAATATTAGCAATTGAGAAATTGTGTCCACTTCGACCTTCGCGAGATTCACGCACCCATGTTCCAACAGAAATATCGGCACGTTGCGGTTGACGCTCATGTGACCAACGTCCCGCAAAATCTAAACTCTGCTGAGCTTCTTGAGGCAAGGGTAGCCAGTAAATAAATTCATTAACAACATAATCGCTTGCACCTAAATTTTTTAACCTTGCCTTTTGTGTTAAGACTCCAAATTTATCCATGTCAAAACTCAAAACCAGTTCAAGCTCTGCGTGGAAATCGCGAAGAGTAACTGCGCAGTAATTCTCAATATGGTGAAAATCAGTCACTTCAAACTTTGTTGACCAGGCTTTACCGTCACGATGTCCTGATAAAGCAGGCCGTCCTAAGAATCCACGTGAACTTTCGCGCATGATTCCTGGAAACACCGCTGTATCCCATGAACTATTACTGATCGAAGGTGTACTGCCTAGCCCAATGTCGCTTAGCTCGCCAACTAGGGGTGCGCCCCAATGACGAATAACCAAAGCGCCTTCGATGACTTCAAGGAGCAGGCAGGATGTTGGAACGCTCAAAAGTGCGGATTGCTTGCTCACAAAGGTAGAGTAACGACACTATGGTGCAGAGTAAAAAACTATCGGCTGGCATCACGCGCAACAATCGCGAGATGGCCGATGGGCGAACAATTCGTTACTACGACTCTGCCGGCCAAACTCGAGACACAGCTGATATGCGTCCAGTTGAGGCCCAGCCAGAGATTGGTGAGTTACGTCTAGATTCCTTGGTTAATGAATGGGTAGCAATGGCTGCCCACCGACAAGGTCGAATCTTTTTACCCCCCAAAGAGTTATGTCCGTTGTGTCCGACAACTGGTGAGCTTCTTACAGAGATTCCTGAGTCAGATTTTGAAGTGGTCGTCTTTGATAATCGCTCCCCATCTCTGCGCCCTCCTAGCCGAGATTGGGCGTTACCTGACCAGGTCGGACCAGATACTGATGTGGGCACCGCTGCCGGAAAATGTGAAGTAATTTGTTTTACTGCAGATCATGGAAACTCTTTCAAAGACTTAACTGCCAAGCGGGTTCGTGTATTGCTTGAAGCCTGGATCGATCGTACAGAAGAGCTATCCCTAGAACCCTTTATAGAACATATTGCACCTTTTGAAAATAGGGGCGAAGAAATTGGTGTAACGCTTTCGCACCCACATGGTCAGATTTATGCGTATTCATACCTGCCACCACGCGTTGAAAAAATGTTGGCAGTGGCTAAAAAGTATAAAGAATCTAATGGAAAAGTTTTATTTGATGAAGTACTAGCCCGTGAGATTCGCGAAAATGAGCGCATCATTGCACGCAATGATTGTTGGATTGCCTTTGTCCCCTATGCATCACGTTATCCCTTTGAAATCCATGTTGCACCATTAAATCCAGTAGCTGATTTAACTGGCTTAACCGATCTCGATCGTGACACATTTCCAGAGATCGCCCTTGAAGTAATGAAACGCCTGGATGGTGTATTTGGAATCGAAATGGCCTACATCGCAGCGTGGCACCAAGCCCCAGTGCGCACTGGGCGCGATTTGCTGCGCCTACATTGGCAGATTACAAGCGTGCGACGTGCACCTGGAAAATTAAAGTATCTAGCTGGATCAGAGTCTGCTATGGGCGCATTCATTATGGATATGCGACCAGAGCAATCAGCGGCCCAACTTCGTGAAGTTAAACTTTAATCATGCACGTTCTAGTAACTGGTGGAACTGGATATATCGGCTCTACAGCCGCAGAAATTTTGCGTAATCAAGGGTATGAGATTTCAATTTTTGATGACTGCAGCACAGGCCATTCCGATAGCGTGCCGGCAGGTGTGCGTTTTATCCCAGGCTCATTACTCAATAGCTCTGAAATCGCAGTCGCCCTGCAAGACGTAGATGCAGTCATGCACTTTGCTGGAAAGTCTCTCGTGGGTGAATCTGTTAGCAAGCCAAATTTGTACCACTCGGTAAATGTAGATGGAACGCGTAACTTATTAAATGAAATGAAAGCTGCTTGCGTCGGCAAGATAGTATTTTCTTCATCGGCTGCAACCTATGGCGAACCTAAAGAGATTCCTATTCTTGAAAGTGCGCAAACTAATCCAACAAATCCTTATGGTGCAACTAAGTTAGCAATCGACCACATGATTAGCCGCGAATCACAAGAGCAAGGAATTGCAGCGGTCTCACTTCGCTACTTCAACGTTGCAGGCGCGCTCAAATGTGATCGAGGTTGGTTGGCTGAGCGTCATGACCCAGAGACACATTTGATTCCCAATGTCTTGAGAAGTACGCATGCTAATCCAGTGCAGATATTTGGTAGTGACTGGCCAACCACTGACGGAACATGCATTCGTGATTATGTGCATGTTATTGACTTAATCGATGCCCACATAAAAGCCCTTGAATCTCTCGCCGATGGAGTGCATGAGATTTATAACCTTGGAAGTGGTGATGGATACTCTGTTCGCCAAGTTGTAGCAGCGGCATCAAAAGCAATTGGATATGACATACCAACTGTAGATTCGCCACGTCGTGCCGGAGATCCTGCAATTCTTATTGCCGATATAAATAAGGCCAAGGCCCAACTTGGTTGGGTTCCAACGCGTGGAATTAATGAGATGGTTGCCGACACGTTGGCATCTTTTACTTAGGTTTAACGATGTCGAGCATAGATAGAATTTTCGCCGATACCTTTGGTCAGTCTCCGGATATTGTTGCAGCAGCCCCTGGGCGCGTGAATCTGATCGGTGAGCATATCGACTACAGCGATGGATTTGTTCTACCCTTTGCGATCGCTGATCAAACGTATGCAGCGATACGAATTCGACCAGATCGTCTGGTGCGTATCGCATCTGTTCAACGCCGAAACAAAATAGTGAGTGTTCCCTTAGATGATATTAAGCCTGGCCTCAAAGGTGAATGGGAGCGCTATGCACTTGGAGTTATCTGGGCGATGGGAGTAAAACAAGGTCTCGACATAATGATCGATGGCCATGTCCCACTGGGTGCTGGTCTGTCATCATCTGCGGCACTTGAATGCAGTGTTGCCACGGCAATAAACCACTTATTTTCATGTGGCTTTGATCTTCACGCACTTGCTCGTCTGGCACAAAAAGCTGAAAATGATTATGTTGGCGTGCCGTGTGGAATTATGGATCAATCAGTTTCATTGATGGCGCAACCCGGATCTGCGCTCTTACTCGATTGTCGCGATCTAACATCTAGAAATGTTTCATTTGATGTTGCATCCAATGGCCTTGAACTTCTTATTATCGATACTCAAGCGCACCATTCACTGACCGATGGGGGTTATGCACGGCGCAGACAATCATGTGAATCAGTTGTTGCCAAGCTCTTAGTGCAATCAATGCGTGAGCTTTCGTTAGAAAAACTCAGCGCCTCAAAGGATCTGCTCAGCGACACCGAGTTCATTCGTGCTCGCCATGCAGTTACTGAAATTGCTCGAGTTCACAGTGCAGTTGCCGCCCTTGAAGCTAAGAATTTTGTAGAACTAGGAAGATTACTGAATGCATCCCACGCATCTCTTCGTGATGACTACAATGTTTCGTGTCCGGAACTCAATGCTGCAGTTGATGCATCGATTTCAGCTGGTGCACTTGGGGCTCGCATGGTCGGTGGTGGATTTGGAGGCAGTGCGATTGCACTTATAAAAGCAGTTGATACTGTCGGCACGATTCATACAATTGAGAATGCATTCAAGAGAGCTAGCTTTAAAGCTCCACGATTTTTTACTTCACTTCCAAGCCAAGGTGCACAGATTATTCGACGGGGTTAATAGATATAACTTCTACTCCACCAATTGAGTTGAGTAAATCTAGTAAATCAGTTGGATCACTCCCTGGTACAGCCACCGTAATGTCATCAAAGCCTCGGCCATCTTCAGATTTCAAGACTACAAGTTCGCGAATATCTCCCCCAGCAGCTCCGATTGCAGATGCAAGTAAACCAAGTGCGCCAGGGCGATCTGGCAAAGCTACATTGAGTCGGAATAGGGCCATAGGTAAATTCTAGCGTCAGTTCTTTCTCAAGAGTTACACCAGGATTACCCACGCACCTTCAATTGCGACCTTTACTTTGCCCAGAGGGTTTGTGGCTGGGCCTGTTATGACTTTGCCAGATGCATATGGGTTGAATTCTGCACCATGGCATGGACATTTAAGAGTTTTAGAGGTCGCGGAGTAATTCACCGTACAGCCTTGATGCGTACAGATTGCCAAATAAGCAAATACGCCAGTTTTAGTGCGAAATAAAATCGCTGGCGCCCCATTAGCCACAGCGAATTTTTTTGTAGCCCCCACTTTTAGCGATGCTAACTTAACAATTTTAGTTTTAGCCGATGCTTGTGCGCTCTCCTGAATAAGCGCCAGACTAAAAAACTTACCTGCACCCGTAAAAATAGCTGAAAGTGCGGCGATAATTCCGATTCGCAAAACTCCACGACGTTCAAAAGACATTGTAAAACCCTTTCGTTTGTTTCTGATCATAAGTAGGTAACTGAGCCAAAGAATCGCGTACACCGAGTTGCTGGCTAAAAAGTATGGATTTGCATGAAAGCTACTGGCAAGCCAGAGTCCCACTGACATTGAAAAACCACCGAAGGCGGCAGTTGTTGGTGCTACCCAGAGCAGTGTGGCTAAACCAATAGTAAACTCAGAGATCATTACAAAAACCCCGACTGCAACTGAGTGCTCAATCATTTTATTTAAAGCCAAAGCGATTGGAGACTGTGTGGAGTATCCCGATAGGTGTGTACCAATGAAACTTGAAGCCCCTGGAGTTAAAAACCCTGGATCTGTGGCCTTGTCCCAGCCTGCATAGATCCATGTTGCCCCAAGCCACAGACGCATGATGCGAAGTGCCCATACTTGGCTGCGCCAGGAATGGGTCGTAGTTCGATAAAAACTTTGAATCATGAGTGAGATAGTAAAGCCTCTTACTGAGAATTACAGAGTGAAAGCTCCCTGACTTGGATTCGAACCAAGAACCTGCCGGTTAACAGCCGGCTGCTCTGCCATTGAGCTATCAGGGATCAATGAGTACGAGCGCAAACTCTAGCGCACACGGGCAGAGTTGCGAAAACTGAGGAGGTTTATAGGCCACCTAGGGCTAAATCATGCAGAGTTCGGCGGGTACTTTCTAGGGCCACTAAAGCACTGAATGCAGCGTTGTATTCGATCTCATTTTCTACAGGATTTAAACGCTGAAGACTTGATTTCAACGCCGCGATTGAACGTGAAATCGCAACCTCGCGCAATCTTGCGACAATGCTTTCAATATAGGCGGTAGTTGGCTTTCCATCGGCACGAATTGGCTCAACAGTTAACTCGGTAAAAATCGTTGCCATCTTCTCATCTGAAATATCACTATGAGAGAGCATGGGATTTTCATCGATTGTCTTTCGCATCTGACGATACGCAGGATGAGTAAAAGCATCTGCCTCAATATCAATCCATAATGTGCCAGAAAAAAGTTGAGCCTCTTGTAAACGAGATTTTAAAACTTCGCGCTCCAATATTAAACGTGCATCATTGGGATCTGGCCGCCAATTATTATCGTCAGTACTTGGCTCGGATGCTTCTTCAGTACGTGGACGCCCTTTAACACCCTGAGCAACTGCAGCTGAAACGATTTCAACTTCAACGCCTAGCCAGCCCGCTAATAATCTCGTGTATTCGGGGCGCAAAGACTTATCTCGAATCTGTGCAACTAATGGCGCAGCGGCATTGAGCGCATTAACTCTTCCTTCAGCTGAATCGAGTTTGTGATGTGCTAGCTCACTGCGAATCGCAAACTCAAAGAGTGGAACGCGGCGCGCAATTAAATCTCGCAACGCTAAATCACCTTTTTGTTGGCGAAGATCACATGGATCTAGACCGTCAGGTTCAACGGCAACAAAAGTCTGCGTGACAAATTTTTGATCCTCACTAAAGGCCCGAAGTGCCGCCTTTTGTCCCGCCGCATCACCATCGAATGTGAAGATTACTTCTCCGCGAAAAGCATCGTCATCCATCAATAATCTGCGCAATATGCGGATATGGTCAGCGCCAAATGCCGTGCCACACGTTGCAACGGCAGTTGTAATTCCAGCTAACTGCGCTGCCATTACATCGGTGTATCCCTCAACAATGACGGCTTGGCGCTTCTTTGCAATCTCTTTCTTTGCCACATCTAAGCCATAGAGAACTTGACTCTTTTTATAGATGGGAGTCTCAGGAGTATTTAGATACTTAGGACCTTGATCGACATCATCACTTGCCAACTTGCGTGCACCAAAGCCAACTACATCGCCTGAAATATCTTTTATGGGCCAAGTAAGTCGATTTCGGAATCTATCGATTGGACCACGTTGACCCATCTTAGAAAGCCCTGCCGTTTCAAGTTCATCTATTGAATAGTCAAGAGCACGCAGATGTTTAGTCAATGAATCCCATTCATCAGGAGCAAAGCCAACCCCAAATGACATGCAAGCAGCTTTATCAAAACCACGCTTAGTTAATAAATCTCGGCCATGGTGAGCAGCTGGTGAGTTAAGTTGTTCTTGATAAAACTTTGCCGCCTCAGCATTAGCTGAAATCAAACGTGAGCGGGCGCCTGCTGAAAAGACTGGTGCACTACTGCCGCCTTCTTCGTATCTCAGGGCGTAACCCAAGCGATCAGCTAAACGCTCTACGGTTTCAGTAAATGTTAAATGATCGATTTTCATGATAAATGCAATAACATCGCCGCCAGTCTGGCAGCCAAAGCAGTGAAAATATCCCTTGCTCGGGGTTACATGGAATGAGGGCGATTTTTCATCGTGAAAAGGACACAGACCTTTTTTCTGTCCACCACCCGCGCTTTTGAGTTGAACGTAATCTCCAACAATTTCATCAATAGGGGCGCCATCGCGAATGTAGGCAACATCCTCATCACGTATACGTCCGGCCATAACCCAACCTTACCGAGATGCACTCAAGCGGATATGCAAGGCATAGGCGCCAGGGTCTGTAAGGGCTGCAACTTGGTCGATGACCACACGCATACGTGCGCTTTCATCCCCGGCCTCATCCCAGGCTTTGAGAAAAATGGAGTCCAGTTCACGCGGTGCACATGCACGCAGCATCTCGACAAGCTCAGCGATGATAATTTGTTGCTTCGCATATCGATCTTGAGAGTGCGCAGCGTTAATTAAGTAGTGTCCTGCAATCGCTTTCAGGAAATCTACCTCAATCACCTGTTCGCGAGGAATTTCAAGATTTGCACTATAACGAGACAGTGGTCCATCGCCATGAATCTTTCTAGTTTCAAGCTCTGCAGCCAAAACAAACCGACCAATTAACTGGCTTGTTGAATCCTTCAATCTAGCAAGAGATCTATGCGTGCCATCGAAATACTGCGGCCAAGCTGAAAGTTGCGATAATCGCTTGTGTGCATCTGCGGCCTCGGCCTCACTAGCATCACTTGCATATTCATTAGTCATAACTCGATAAATCTCGGCCAAATCTCTCTCAAAGTTCTTCACTGAAATTTCTCCAACAAATATCGCATCTTCTAAATCATGGACAGAGTATGCGCAATCATCAGACCAATCCATGATTTGAGCTTCGATGCATTTTTTATCCTTGGGTGCACCTTCACGCATCCAATTAAAGATCTCTATATCATCGTCATAAACACCAAATTTGCGTGGATTTTGTGTACGCGCCCACGGATATTTTGTTGCACCATCTAATGAAGCGCGAGTTAAATTCAGTCCAACGTTTTTTCCGTCGCTATCGACAGTCTTAGCTTCAAGGCGAACAAGTAATCTAAAACTTTGTGCATTTCCTTCGAAGCCACCATAGTCTTTTGCAATCTCGGCAAGGGCTTCTTCACCATTATGACCAAAAGGTGGGTGACCCAAATCATGAGCTAAACAAGCTGTATCCTGTAAATCAGGATCAGCCCCTAAGGATTCGCCCAGCTCTCTGCCAATTTGTGCGCACTCTAATGAGTGTGACAATCGTGTGCGTTGAAAATCATTTTCCCACGGCACTGCAACTTGAGTTTTGGCTGCCAGACGACGCAATGCTGCGGAGTGAATTACCCGCGCACGATCGCGCATGAACTCAGTACGTCCAGCACGCTTTGCCGGTTCATCTAAGAAGCGCTCTTCATCATATTGACTATACGTCACGGCATAACCTTAGTGAGGATATCGGCACCGGGTAAATGATCGCTGACCTGAACTCCACGCCGGCCCACAGTTATATAGACCAAATAGGCTCCAGCCTCACGCAACAAATACTTATAACCCGAGTTAGAAATCGTATTTGGCCCACTCTTAACTGGCGAACATGTACTAATAATCCCTTGGTCATTGGCCATCGTTATGGCGCGTTTGCAATGATAAGGATCTGTCACAATGATTACATCGCTGACCATTCGCTTTTTCATAAGTGCTGTATAAGCTTTAGTGCTCACCAACGTATCGCGACCTTCCTCAATCGCAGTAATTTTTCTTGCAGGCACACCATGAGTGCGTAACCAGTATTTACTAGATGCCGCCTCAGTAGTTCGATCTCCAGGTGCGCCTGCGCCAACCGTAATTATCGTTGGCGCTAAACCTAATTCAAATATCCGCTTAGCTTCAACTAATCGCGCTTCAAGTGCTTCACCTGGTTTGCCATTTAACTGCGCAGTGCCAAGAACAAGAATTACATCTGCATGACGAACAACTGGATTTTTTGCAGCGCGCCATACTTGCGAAACTGCATATCCAGGTGCAATTAATGCAACGATAATAATGAGAGTGATTGTGCGGCGAATCCAGCGAAAAAGAAACATCTATCCCCCCGAAAATGCATCTTCTAGTTCAACGTGAACTAGCTCATCTGGATCATTGAGCCAGCCATCGGGTAATGTAGGTGGTCTGCCATGACTAGTGCGGCCACGGGGCTTATCGCCAACTTCAACGGGATATGGTTGATCTTCTAATTGATCCAGCAATAAGCGCATTTCAACGAGAGATGACACCATTCCTAGATCATGCCGAATTTCGCGTGGTACGCGGAATCCCTTTAAATACCAGGCCATATGCTTTCGCATATCGCGCATGCCGCGATCTTCGGACTCTAAATACTCAACGATTAAATGAGCGTGACGAAACATAACTTCACGTACTAGATGCAGATTAGGGGTCAGTTCTTTTTCATCTCCTTTTAGCGCTGCAACTAAATCGGCGAACAACCAAGGACGTCCTAGACAGCCCCGCCCAACCACAACTCCTGCGCAACCTGTTTCTTCAACCATGCGCACGGCATCATGGCCAGACCAGATATCTCCATTGCCCAACACGGGCACGCCTGTTGGCTTTAAGTGCTCCACAAGTGCAGAAATCGCTGACCAATCGGCCTTGCCCTCATACATCTGTGCGGCAGTGCGTGCGTGTAGCCCCACCCACGCAACTCCTAAATCAGCTGCCGACTTAGCCGCCTCTAAATATGTGTGGTGATCGCTATCAATACCAATACGCATCTTTACTGTCACTGGAATTCCAAAAGGCTTAGCGGCTTCAACTGCAGCTTGAACAATATTAGAAAAAAGTCGGCGCTTGTATGGAAGTGCGGCGCCGCCACCTTTGCGCGTCACCTTTGGGACCGGGCAGCCAAAATTCATATCGATGTGGTCGGCTAAGTTTTCTTTTCCAAGCATGGTAACTGCAGCCCGCATCGTTGTTGGATCAACGCTGTACAACTGCACCGAACGCGGCCACTCATCTTTGCCAGGAACAATCATGCGCAAAGTTTCAGGTCGGCGTTCGATTAAGGCACGTGATGTAACCATTTCAGAGACAAATAATCCTGCACCTTGTTCGCGACATAGCGTGCGAAATGGTGCATTGGTAATACCGGCCATAGGTGCAAGAACAACCGGTGGATCTATGTAGTGATCACCGCTTGCTAAGGGGAGAAGAAGAGGTTTTAGCACCCTAGTAAACGAGGCGCCAACCATGCCTCGACCTGATCAATTCCGATGCGCTCTTGCGCCATTGTGTCGCGATCACGAATAGTTACAGCATTATCATCCAAAGTTTCGAAGTCAATGGTGATGCAATACGGAGTACCGATTTCATCTTGACGACGGTAACGGCGACCAATTGCACCTGCATCATCAAAATCAATACTCCAGTTTTTGCGAAGCTGGGCCGCAAGATCTCGAGCCTTAGGGGACAGATCGGCATTTCTAGATAGTGGAAGAACCGCTGCTTTAATAGGAGCTAAGCGATAATCAAGTTTTAGCACCGTACGCTTTTCCATCTCCCCCTTGCTATTGGGTGCCTCATCTTCGGTGAAGGCATCCATTAAGAAAGTCAGTGTGCAACGATCAACACCGGCTGCAGGTTCAATGACGTAAGGCGTCCACCGTTCGCCTTTTTCTTGATCAAAATAAGACAAGTCCTTGCCGGAGGCGGCCGAGTGGGCTTTTAAGTCGAAATCGGTGCGGTTAGCAATGCCTTCAAGCTCGCCCCATTCGGTACCAGCGAACTCAAACTTGTACTCGATATCGGCCGTGCGCTTTGAGTAGTGAGATAACTTCTCTTGTGGGTGATCAAAGAGCCGCAGACGTTCTGGATTGATTCCAAGATCTATATACCAGGCCATACGTGTATCAATCCAATATTGATGCCACTCTTCATCGGTACCAGGTACCACAAAAAACTCCATCTCCATCTGTTCAAACTCACGCGTGCGGAAAATAAAGTTTCCGGGGGTAATTTCATTCCGGAAAGATTTTCCAATCTGCCCAATACCAAATGGAGGTTTCTTGCGTGAGGTTGTCATCACCTGATCAAAGTTGATGAAGATTCCCTGTGCAGTCTCTGGACGCAGATAAGCAAGCCCAGATTCATCTTCGACAGGTCCAAGATAGGTCTTTAACATTCCACTAAATTGTTTTGGCTCGGTGAACTGACCTTTATTTCCACAAGCTGGGCAGTTAATCTCAATTAATGAGGTCGCCTCTTTTTTATGCTTGGCCTCATAGGCCTCCATCAAATGATCGGCGCGATAACGTTTGTGACATGCGGTGCACTCAGTTAATGGATCACTAAAAGTTGCAATGTGGCCCGATGCTTCCCACACCTCTTTAGCTAAAATCACACATGAATCAAGCCCGACTACATCTTCACGCCCCATGACCATGGACTTCCACCACTGGCGCTTGACATTGTTCTTTAACTCAACGCCTAATGGGCCGTAATCCCATGATGCTCGAAGTCCCCCATAAATTTCAGATGACGGGTAGACAAACCCACGTCGCTTTGCAAGACCTACGATATTTTCTAAACGATCTGTTGCCACAATATTCTCCATCCGGCTGGCTGTCGGCGAAAAGCAACGGCTGTTACTCTGCGTGGATTAAGTTTACTCGTACGCCCCTGCTTCATCGATTGCACGGGCCAAGATAGGAATCGCTTCTAACTTGGCTCGAGTTGAACTCAACGCTCTACGATAAGAGCCGATATTTTCCCACGAGGTCGTTAAAACCCACAACGTAGACTCATCCACATTCTGGCCCACCGATCCATCGATAAATCCAGGGGCCTGAGCTAAGACTGCTCTCACCGACTCAAGTTGAGCGCGAAAATCCGCGGCCTCACTCAGGGGGATAGAAAATCTTGCAATGGCGAGCATGAGCCCAGCCTATAGGTCGAGACCATGGTGGATATGAAAATGAAAATCATTTTCATTTGTGCTAGCATCCAGATATGAATATCGCTATCGCTCTTGCCGCACTTACCGCCCTGGCTACATCGGCAGGTGGCTTCCTTGCCATTCGCTCACGCGATCGCCTGCATCTTGTCTTAGGACTCTCAGCCGGTCTGCTCCTTGGATTAGTGGCCTTTGACTTACTGCCCGAGGTCTTTGAACTTAACGCCGCGACCTTTGGAAATGTTCGTGTTGTTGCAATCGCATTTGTACTTGGCTTTCTCGCCCTTCACTTTGCTGAACACATATTTGGCTCCCATGAACCGGCAGAGTCTGACTACGAGCATGAGCATGACCACTCTGTAAATATCGCCGGCACACTTGGTGCACTGGCAATGGGCGGACATGTCTTTCTAGATGGCGTTGCCCTAGGCCTGTCCTTTAAAGTGAGCAACGCTTTAGGTTTTGCCGTCTTTATTGCGATTTTAGCGCACGCATTTTCCGATGGTCTTAATACCGTTTCGCTCCTCATTAAGAGCGGGCATTTTACTCAGCGGGCGATTGCATTACTGGCACTTGATGCGGTGATGCGAATCAGTGGTGCTGCACTCGGAACATACGTCGTAATTAGTGATGCCTCACTCTCACTTTATTTAGCAATGTTCTCTGGCTTTGTCATCTACCTTGCAACATCACATATCTTGCCTGAGGCCCACTCGCGCCATCCATCCAAAATGACAATGCTGGCAACTATTACTGGTGTTATCGCGATGTGGCTCATCGTTGGAAATATTGGGTGAGTAGATCCAATCCGCGAGTTCTCAATACTCTGGAGCGCGCCGGAGGTTTTGCTAGCGCTCAAGAGGTATACCGACTCATGCAGCGCGAGGGTGAAAGCATTGGTTTAACTACTGTTTATCGCGCTCTGCAGTCTTTGGTAAATGACAAAATCGTAGATGTCTTGCGGCGCGATGACGGTGAAGCTATCTATCGCTTATGCGGTGGCGCCCACCATCATCACCTGGTCTGTAAGGGCTGTGGAGATACCGTTGAAATAGAAGGCGGTTCAGTTGAAAAGTGGGCCACTGGAATTGCGCAAGAACATGGATTTCGAGATGTGGGGCACACTGCTGAAATCTTTGGTCTTTGTGCTAAGTGCTAAGCCTTACCGAAACGTCGATCACGGGATGAGTACTCTTGAATAGCTTTCCACAGAGTTTTTCGCGTGACATCTGGCCATAAGACATCCATGAAAACAAATTCGGCATAAACGCTTTGCCATGGGAGAAAATTGCTGGTGCGTTGCTCACCTGATGAGCGCAAGAACAGATCTACATCGCTCATTTTTGGCTCATCCAAGTACTTAGCAAAAAGCTTTTCTGTAATTGCATCGGCCTTCACTTTGCCGCGTTTTACATCACGCGCGAGCTCTGTAGCGGCATCAACGATTTCAGAGCGTCCGCCATAGTTAACGCACATGTTAAGTGTGAGAGTTTTATTTTTCTTGGTTAACTCTTCTGCCGCCTCTAACTCATTAATGACACTGCTCCATAGGCGTTGTGGGCGACCCACCCAGCGCACACGCACACCCATCTCATTCATCTCATCTCGCCTACGACGGATAACATCTCGATTAAAGCCCATTAAGAACTTTACTTCTTCAGGGGATCTACGCCAGTTCTCGGTTGAAAAAGCGTATGCACTTATCTCTTTAACGCCGTATTCAATAGCTCCGCCGACAACATCAAAGAGGGCGGCCTCCCCTGCTTCATGCCCTGCCGTACGCGCTAAACCGCGTTGCTTAGCCCATCGCCCGTTGCCATCCATAACAATTGCAACGTGATGGGGAATATGAATTGTCATACGCGCTCCACCATCGGTAATGAACGCAGGCCGCGTTCTAAGTGCCATTGTAAATAAGCTGCGATTAAACCACTAGCTTCACGACGGTATTTTCCCTCACTTGCCGAAGCAACTTCCCAATTGCTACTCAATAAAGCTCCCATTAAATCTAAGGTTTCAGGCGCCGGAGTTGCACATGCCGATGGTCGGCAGTCGGCACAGACAGATCCTCCACCCACTAAAGAAAAGTATCTGTGAGGTCCTGGTTTTTCACAACGCGAGCACAATGTCATCGACGGTGCATATCCTGCAACGGCTAATGAACGCAGTAAGAATGCGTCGAGAATAAGTAGTGGTTCATAGCGATTTTCTGACAAGACTTTCATAGCACCCACTACTAATTGAAACTCTTGGAAAGCAGGCTCTTGCTCATTGGGGCTAAAGCGCTCAGCGGCTTCAAGGATCGCAGAAGCAACAGTCCAGCGCTGATAATCATCGGTTAATGATTCGCCATAGTTCATCAAGGCTTCTACTTGTGTGATCGTGTCAAAGGTTTTTCCAACATAGAGTTGAACATCTATATGGCTACCGGGTTCAAGACGCGCGCCAAACTTTGACATCGTGCGTCGTACGCCTTTGGCCACTCCACGAATTCTTCCGTGATCGCGCGTTAAAAGCGTGATGATGCGATCTGCTTCTCCGAGTTTTTGGGTGCGCAGCACAATGGCCTCATCCCTATATAAACTCATACGGGTAAAGGTAGTGCGTTGAGTTAGCGAATTGCGCGATTGATGGCAGACACGACTGCTTTAAGGGAGGCAGTGGTGGTATTGGGATCGATTCCAACGCCCCAAAAGACATCGCCATTAATTGAGCACTCAAGATATGCCGCCGCCGATGCATCGCCACCAGCGGAGAGTGCATGCTCGTAATAATCTAGGACTCGAACATCTACGCCGTAGCTCTGCAAGATATTGCAAAAGGCTGCGATTGGTCCGTTACCTTGACCATTGAGTTCGTGTAACTCACCCCGATCGGAAATAGTGACAGTTAATTGAACATCTTCATCGAGAACTGACGTCTGACTCAAGCCTTTAAGGCGAAAGCGTCCCCACGGTGCACTGTGCGTTGGCAGGTACTCATCTTCAAAGACCGACCACAACTCATCTGGAGTGATTTCTCCACCCTCTTGATCGGTCTTGGCTTGTATAACTTTTGAGAATTCAATCTGCAAACGTCGAGGAAGATCTAGGTGATGCTCATTCTTCATTAAGTAAGCAACGCCACCCTTGCCGGACTGCGAATTAACTCGAATTACCGCTTCATAACTGCGCCCAATATCTAATGGATCGATCGGCAGATATGGAACTGCCCATGTGTGATCGCGAACTTCATGTCCGGCAGTTTTTGCATCGGTGGCCATTAAATCAAAGCCTTTCTTTATTGCATCTTGATGTGAACCAGAGAATGCAGTAAAGACTAGATCTCCACCGTACGGGTGGCGCTCAGGAACGCGAAGCTGATTGGCATATTCCACTGTTCTACGGACACCATCGATATTAGAAAAATCAATATGCGGATCGATTCCATGCGTTACTAAGTTGATACCAAGAGTTACCAAGCAGACATTTCCCGTGCGTTCGCCATTTCCAAATAGCGTGCCTTCAATACGATCGGCGCCAGCTAAGTAGCCAAGTTCGGCTGCGGCAACGCCGGTACCACGGTCATTGTGTGGGTGAAGGGAGACAATCACGCTGTCACGGTTTTCTAAGTTGCGACACATCCACTCAATGGAGTCGGCATAGACATTGGGGGTAGCCATTTCAACAGTGGCCGGTAAGTTCATAATTGTTTTCCAGGTCGGAGTTGGTTTCCAAATTGCGTTTACTGCGTTACAGACTTCTACCGCAAATTCCAACTCTGTACCCGTATATGACTCAGGTGAGTATTCAAATGAAACCTTTGTCTCTGGAAGCGTTGGAACTAAATCAAGGCAGATTTGCGCTGCATCGGTTGCAATCTTCTTGATGCCATTTTTATCCAAACCAAATACAACCCGGCGCTGCAAAGTAGATGTCGAGTTGTAGAGGTGAACTATCGCTTGCTTTGAACCCTTGATAGATTCAAAGGTGCGTTTAATAAGTGCCTCGCGTGCCTGCGTTAAAACTTGGATGATGACATCATCAGGGATCAAATCCTCTTCAATAATCTTTCGTACAAAATCAAAGTCGGTCTGTGATGCACTGGGAAAACCAACTTCAATCTCTTTGTAGCCCATGGCAACAAGGAGTTTGAACATCGCTAACTTGCGCGGAGTATCCATCGGATCAATCAGTGCTTGATTTCCATCGCGAAGATCTACCGAGCACCATTGAGGGGCTTGAGTAATCTTTTTATTTGGCCACGTGCGATCGGGAAGATCTACTGGGTGAAATGGCTCGTAGCGATGCACTGGCATCGATGATGGTGATTGCTTAGGGAAGTTCACGTGCTAACGGTAACGCGAAGGTTAAAGAACTGGCAAATATCGGTCGAGTTCGTAAGCACTCACTTGACGGCTGTAATCCAGCCATTCAGCGCGCTTATTGCGTAAAACATATTCGAAGACATGTTCGCCCAAAGTGTCGCGAACAAGTGCGCTTTTTTCCATCTCAGCGATTGCCTCATTGAGGTCGGTTGGCAGTGAAATTAACTCACTGGAATCACTTAATACATAGCTATCTTCAACACCCTTTAAGCCCGCAGCTAACATAACGGCATAGGCTAAATATGGATTACATGCAGTATCGGGAGATCTAAATTCAATGCGAGTTGAGTTTTCTTTGCCCGGCTTATACATAGGCAAACGTACAAGCGCCCCGCGATTACTTGGTCCCCAGTTAATAACTGCTGGTGCTTCTCCCCCGCCATGTAAGCGCTTATAAGAGTTCACCCATTGATTAGTGATTGCAGTGATTTCTGGTGCATGCTTGAGAATGCCGGCAATAAATGAACGGCCCACGTTAGATAAGTTGTACTGGGCATTGGCATCATAGAAAGCATTTTCTTCACCTTTAAACAGTGAGACGTGGGTATGCATTCCGCTACCTGGATGATTGGTAAAAGGTTTTGGCATAAACGATGCATGGAAGCCTTGATCCATTGCAACCTCTTTAATGACATGGCGAAACGTCATGATGTTATCAGCCGTGGTTAGCGCATCGGCATCGCGCAAGTCAATCTCCTGCTGACCTGGGCCACCTTCGTGATGTGAAAACTCCACAGAGATCCCCATAGCCTCTAACAACGTAATTGCTTGACGACGAAAATCATGTCCAACGACCGCTGGCGTGTGATCGAAATAGCCACCCTGGTCTACGGGAACAGGTGCAACACCGGTTTCTGGCTTTTCTTTAAATAGGAAAAACTCAATCTCGGGGTGTGTGTAACAGGTGTAACCCATGCTGGCCGCTTTATCTAATGTTCGGCGCAATACATTTCGCGGATCGGCAGGGGAGGCACTGCCATCTGGCATGGTGATGTCACAAAACATACGCGCAGCACCTGGTGCTTCAGTTCGCCACGGCAGAATTGAAAACGTTGCAGGATCTGGCTTTGCCAACATGTCTGATTCAGTTACGCGAGCAAAACCTTCAATTGCCGAACCGTCAAAACCGATTCCCTCTTCAAATGCATTTTCTAACTCAGCAGGTGCAATCGCTACAGATTTTAAAAAACCTAAAACATCGGTGAACCACAAACGAATAAAACGGATATTGCGCTCTTCAATAGTGCGAAGAACGAACTCTTGCTGCTTGCTTATCTCTGGTGACATGTGCAGTATTCTTACAAAGCCAGGTTACGGCCGTGTTAAATCCTCTAAATAACGAAGAATTCACTGCTTTCAAGTGTACTTTGAGCCGGAATATCTTTAGTAATAACTACATTGGAGCTGATTCGTGCGCCATGGCCAATAGTTATATCGCCAATGATTCGTGCACCAGCACCAATAACTACATTGTTTTCAATCGTTGGATGACGCTTACCCTGCATATACGTTCTGGCGCCCAATGTGACATCGTGATAGATCATGACGTCGTTACCGATAATTGATGTAGATCCAATGACTACGCCCATTCCATGATCGATAAAAAATCGACGACCAATTGTGGCAGCGGGATGTATCTCTACCCCAGTTGCAGTACGAACCGAATTGGCATACATGCGGGCGAGTAACTTCAATTTTCTATTCCATAAGAAATGTGAAATACGATATCCCCACACTGCATGCACGCCTGGATATGCCAAGACAACCTCTAAGCGATTGCGTGCGGCTGGATCATGAGCCAACGCATTATCGAGATCCTCTTTAATGCGGCTAATAATTAACATGTTAATCAGCTAGATCTTGATACAAGATAGTTGATAAGTAACGCTCGCCAGCTGATGCAAGAATGACAGCTATATTCTTGCCGGCAAACTCTGGGCGCTTAGCAACTTCAATTGCCGCCCACAACGTTGCACCTGAAGAAATACCGGCCAAGATACCTTCTTCAGCTGCGGCACGGCGTGCGTACTTCATTGCATCATCGGCCGTGGCATCCAAGATCTCGTCATAAACCGTGCGATCTAAAATCGTTGGAATAAAGTTTGGACCAATTCCTTGCAGTGGATGTGGACCTGGCGCTCCACCATTGAGAATCGGCGAAGCAGCAGGTTCAACTCCAAAAACTTTAATTGCTGGGTTCTTCTCTTTTAAGAAGCGCCCAGTACCTGTGATCGTTCCACCCGTACCGATGCCGCTAACAAATGCATCGACCTTGCCATCTAGGTCACGCCAAATCTCAGGGCCAGTTGTTGCATAATGAATGGCTGGACCGGCTTCATTTTCAAATTGGCGAACTAGAACGGCACCTGACTCACCCAGCTTCTCTGCTGCGCTCACTGCGCCCTTCATGCCTTCTGCGCCAGGGGTTAAAATTAACTCGGCACCAAAGGCACGAATAAGTTTGCGGCGCTCTTTTGATACCGACTCGGGCATTGTGAAGATCGATTTATACCCACGTGCAGCGGCAACCATCGCTACAGCTATGCCGGTATTGCCCGATGTCGCCTCAACAATTGTTCCGCCAGGTTTGAGTGCGCCACTTGCCTCAGCGGCATCAATCATTGCTATTGCCAGGCGATCTTTAACCGATGACGTGGGATTATAAAACTCTAACTTGGCATAGACATTGCCTTGTGCGCCATCGGTGATTGTATTAATTCGGACAAGCGGGGTATTTCCAAATGCCTCGGTAATTTTATTATAGATTGTCATAATTCTTCCTTAGAAAATAGATGTAATGATGCAGGACGTGGGCTGAGTGAAAAAGAATCAGCAGCTGCAGGATGTAGATAAGCAGAAATCAACTATCCGGTTGCGTGTAAAAAACCACGTGATAATCGATTGCACAAGGGCAAGTTTACTTATTGCTGCGAATTACGCGAGTTGCAAATCATTTGCAGAATTAAGACTGCGCCCACCGTGACGTCATGGGCAGGCGGCGATCTTTTCCAAATGCGCGCCTTGATACCTTTGTGCCCGGTGGATATTGACGACGTTTGTATTCAGCTTTATCTACCAGCGAGATCACACGTTTTATGAGTGCAGAGTCAAAACCATCCTCTATTAACGCCTCAAAGCCATGATCTTCATCGACATAAAGGCTCAGAATCTGATCTAGAAGAATGTAATCAGGAAGAGAGTCTGAGTCCTTTTGATCTGGACGAAGTTCTGCGCTGGGCTCTTTGCTAATTGAACTCTCTGGAATCGGTGCTACTTCTCCTCGCGAAGCGGCCTGAGCATTTCTCCACTTAGCAAGGGCCCAGACATCGGTCTTATAAATATCCTTAATCGGTGCAAAGCCACCAACGGCATCGCCATATAAAGTTGAGTAACCGACTGCTAGTTCGCTCTTATTTCCTGTGGATAAAACAATGTGTCCCTCTTGATTTGAAATCCCCATTAACGTGGTGCCGCGCACCCGGGCTTGTAGATTTTCTTCAGCAACTCCCCTTACATCAATACTCCCCATGAAAGCGCTGACCATGGGGGCTATGGGAACGATGCGAAATCCAATGCCAGTTGCATCGGCCAAGGCTTGTGCATCGGCAAGAGAGTGATCGGATGAATACTTACTTGGCATTGCAACGCCCACTACATTCTCTGCACCTAGGGCATCGATAGCAATCGCGGCTACAAGCGCTGAATCGATTCCTCCCGATAAGCCCAGCACGACAGAGGTAAATCCATTTTTATGAATATAGTCGCGAAGGCCTACTACAAGGGCTTGCCAAATTTCAGCTTCATCGCTTAAGCGATTAGCGATTGCGGGCGTAATCTCAAATGAAATTACAGCTGGATCATTGGAAATCACAACGTCGGGAATTGAACTCGCCTGCTTACACTCAATATCTACAACTATTACATCATCACTAAATTGTGGCGCTCTGGCTAATAATTCACCATCTCCATCAACAACAATTGTGTCGCCATCAAAAACCAGATCATCTGCGCCACCTGTCATGTTGACATAGGCCATGGGCGCGCTGACTTCGCGAGCGCGCTTTTGTACAAGCGCCAAGCGCACATCATCCTTATTGCGCTCAAAAGGCGAACCATTAGGGACTACAACTAAGCCAGGCGTGCGTTCTGTAATCTCGGCTAATGAGTGCCAAATATCTTCACAAATCGCAACTGCTACATCAACGCCATGTATACGCACTACCAAACTTTCGGTGCCGGCAGTAAAGTTTCGAAACTCATCAAAGACACCATAGTTCGGCAGATGTCGCTTGACATATGTAGCTACAACTTTTCCACCAGAAATAATCGCCACAGCATTGTGCGGGCCACCATCGGCAGAGGTGTCGAGATAACCAATAACAGCTACTAGATCACCAGAAACGCTAGCTGCGATGGTTGCAAGTGAGGCTTTGCTGGCGGCTTGAAATGATGGTCGCAGTGCTAAGTCTTCAACGGGATAACCAGTCACGATCATCTCTGGGAACACAATCACATGCGCGCCCGCTGTTTCTGCTGTGTGGATCGAATCTGCGATTAATGCCCTATTGCCCGCAAGATCTCCCACAGTGGGGTTGATCTGGGCTAGCGCTACCCGCAGCTTCATTTTTCAAGCCTAACAGGGGTACCCTTGTGCCTGTACCCGGGGACTTGCACATATGCGAGCGTCGAGGAGAGGACACGACATGGAAGCCTTATATGGCGGAGCAGTGCACCGACGCGTCACGATTTTGGATTTAGCAGGGGCTAAAAAACGCCGTGAAAAATGGGCGATGCTCACATCGTATGAACAGATGACTGCGCAGATTTTTGACCAGGCCGGCATCCCCGTGCTTCTGGTAGGCGATAGCGCCGGGAACAATTTCTTAGGCCATGAAAACACCATTCCAGTTACGGTCGATGAGTTAATCCCAATGACCCGTGCAGTAGTAAGCGCTTCAGCGCGGGCACTAGTGATTGCAGATCTTCCCTTTGGCTCCTATGAGAGCTCACCTGAACTAGCCCTTGCAACATCAACGCGTTTTTTTAAAGAGGCCGGCGCAATGGGCGTCAAAATCGAAGGCGCGCATATTTCAACAATCGAAAAATTAACCGCATCTGGAATTCCCGTGATGGGCCACGTGGGCCTTACTCCGCAGGCACTTCATCAACTAGGTGGTTACCGAGTACAAGGTCGCACAGATGGCGATGTGATTCTCAATGCAGCGTTAGCTATTGAAAAAGCCGGCGCCTTTGCCATAGTTCTAGAGCTTGTTCCAGCAGAGCTAGCCAAGGCAATCACCAATGCTCTGAAGATTCCAACAATTGGTATCGGTGCCGGTATTGATTGTGATGCCCAAGTATTGGTCTGGACAGATCTCATGGGCATCACTGAAAATCCACCCACGTTAGCCAAGGCATATCGCAACCTTCGCGCCGAAATGGCCGGAGCCGCCAGCGAATTTGCCGCCGATGTAAGAACTGGCAATTTCCCAGGTCCAGGGCAGAGTTTCAACTAACCTTACTCGGTGTCTAGATATGCGATAGATATATCGCCGCTGAAAAAATATAAGGATTTTCGCAATTTGTGGGCTTCGGGGCTAGTCACTTACTTGGGTTCAATGATCACCTACGTGGCAGTGCCTTTTCAGATTAAAGAGATGACTCACTCTTATATAGCCGTGGGTCTGAGCGGCCTCGTGGAAATCCTGCCACTCATTATTTTTGGTCTCTACGGTGGAGTTTTGGCCGATGCGGTGGATCGAAAAAAGATGGTCTGGGCTACCGAGGCGGCATCGCTGATTCTTACCTCGATTCTTTTAATTAACGCCCTACTGCCCGAGCCCCACTTGATTCTGATTTATGTGGTCGCGGGATTATTTGCCGCCGTCAATGGTCTGCAACGACCAAGTGCCGATGCCGCCTTGCCACGGTTAGTCGAGCACGCTGATCTGCCTGCCGCTAGTGCCCTCATGAGTTTGCGTTGGCAGTTAGGTGTAATCGTTGGACCCACAATTGGCGGAATAATAATTTCAACCTACTCAATTCCAGTTGGTTATGCCGCAGATGTTTTCACGTTCGTTATCTCCCTTATATTCCTTAGTCGAGTGAGATCTATACCTGCATCTAAAGAGGCTATAAAGCCATCTCTGGCAGGCTTAATTGATGGTGTGAGATATGCATGTAGCCGTCAAGATTTATTAGGAACTTATTTGGTAGATCTGGCGGCAATGTTTTTTGCAATGCCAACTGCATTGATTCCATTTTGGGCCGATGAATTAGGAACTCCATGGGCTCTCGGTTTGATGTATGCCGCTGGCACGGTTGGCTCGGTTGCAATCACATTGACATCGGGCTGGACAAAAAATTATCGATTCCATGGCCGAGCCATTATTTGGGCAGCTATGGGATGGGGCACGGCAATTGCTTTAGCCGGTATATGGAACTCTCTGATTCTGGTCCTACTGTTTTTGACTCTTGCAGGGGCATCGGACATGGTCAGTGCACTCTTTAGATCATCGATGTGGAATCAGACAATTCCCGATAATTTTCGTGGACGATTGGCAGGAATCGAATTATTGTCATACTCGATTGGACCGCTTGCCGGACAGATGCGCGCAGCTTCCATGGCCGCAGTTACTAGCCTGTCTTTTTCGGTAACTTCAGGCGGAGTTATCTGCGTGATTGTTGTTGGTCTACTGGCCGGTTTTATGCCGCAATTGCGCCGATTTGACGTAAAAACCAATGAATATGCCCTTGCCAAACTTCGCGAAAATGAAAACTCTTAAAATCAATAAGTTGAATTCTTTGAAATTCCCCGAAGATGCATAAAAAAATAGAAAAAGAATTTGCGACACGCACTAAATATTTTGCCTCTCAATGTGGCATTTTCCCTTAAATGATGTCACGCTTATCCACGAAAAGGTTTGGGTGACGGATCCGAACCATTCCGATAGGAGAAGTACGTGGCCGCAGCAAAGAAAGCAGCACCAAAGAAGCGCAAGAAGGCAGCTGCTAAGGCAGTAGCACCAAAGCGCCGCAAGAAGGCAGCTGTTAAAGCAGCAGCTCCAAAGAAGCGCAAGAAGGCAGCAGCTAAGAAAGCTGCTCCAAAGAAGCGCAAGAAGGCAGCAGCTAAGCCTGCTGCAAAGAAAGCTGCTCCAAAGAAGCGTAAGAAGGCAGCTAAGAAGGCAGCAGCTCCAGCAGCTGCTCCAAAGAAGCGCCGTCGCAAGAAGGCAGCAGCTAAGTAATTAGCTATTAAAAAAACCCGCCACTCTATGTGGCGGGTTTTTTTATGCGATTTTTTTTCACTTCTCGTCTAATACCTCTGTGCGCAATGAGCTTTCAATGCGCGAAAAAATCTGTGCAAGAACTTCTTGGTCGGCCTTATTTATATGATCAACAAATCGAATACGCACACTTGCTACATGATCAGGTGCAGCGGCAACAATCGCCTTCCAGCCCTTGGCCGTCATCACTGCAAAATAGCCCCGTTTATCTGAAGGGCAGGCTTGACGTTTTACCCAACCAGCTTTTTCCATGACCTTCATTCGATGTGATAAACGCGAGCGCGATAGAAGCGCAATCTCTGCTAGTTCACTCATCCGCATCTTTCGATCAGGTGCATCACTGAGTTGGGCCAAAATCTCATAGTCGGCCATACTTAAATCATGTCCATCTAAATCAGAGTCCAGGGCCTCTAACATGCGCCTACTAGCGATGATGTAACTGCGCCAGGCCGCCATTTCAGTGGAGTTAAGCCAGCGGGGTGCGGTAGCGTTTTCATCTGGCATAGGGACAGTCTACGCTAACGGTTGAACTTTCAACTATTTTTCAAAAGGGGTTTCGCGCGTGAGCATAAGTACAAGTGGTTTAGATTTTGAGCACATCGATTCATCGGTTCGCTTACAGGACGACCTCTACCGCCACTTCAATGGAGCTTGGCTAAAGAGCGTAGAGATCCCAGCCGATAGGGCGACAGATGGAGCCTTCATCAAACTGCGCGACTTATCTGAAAAACAGGTCCGTGCCATTATTGAGAGTGCGAACAGTAGCGCTGAGGCGCAGAAGATTAGCGATGTGTACTCATCATTTATGGATGCCGCTGCAATCGAGGCCAAGGGCTTTTCCCCGATTCAGGCCGACTTAGATGCCTGCGATGCGATAACTAATCTGACTGATTTCATCTCCACCATGTCGGCCCTTGAAGCCCGCGGCCTTGGCGCAATCTTTGGCTCATTTATCTATGCCGACCAAAAAGATGTTACTTCCAATATCTTGTATCTAGCTCAAGGTGGAATTTCACTACCCAATGAGTCGTATTACCGTGAAGAAAAGTACGCCGATATTCGTAGCGCTTTTCTAGCTCACGTTGAAGCTATGTTTACTCTTGTAGGAATATCCAACGGCGCTGACTTAGCTGCCAAAATTCTCGCTCTTGAAACTGCATTGGCAAGTCATCACTTTGATGCCGTTAAAGATCGCGATGCAATTTTGACTTATAACAAGTTAAGTCGCGCCGAAGTAATCGCTTTAATGCCCGCCTTTGACTTTGATCTCTACTTAAAGGCTGGAGAGATTCCATCGGTTGTTCTGGATTCAGTCATCGTTCAGCAACCTCCATATTTTGCAGGCTTGTCAGAGATTCTCGCCGCTTTTGATCGTGACTCTTGGGTCGCCTGGCTCAAATGGAATATCGTCAGTGGATCTGCTGCATATTTGTCGACTGATTTAGTTAATCAAAACTTCTCCTTCTATGGCAAGACGTTATCTGGAACTCCCGAACTTCGCGAGCGCTGGAAGCGGGCTGTCTCCCTTGTTGAAGGCTCACTTGGTGAGGCAGTAGGTAAGGTCTACGTTGAGCAGCACTTTCCAGCCGCAGCCAAGGTGGCGATGGAGAAGTTAGTTACCAACCTGATTGAGGCCTATCGAGTCAGTATCAATGAGATTGATTGGATGAGTGCGACAACTAAAGCTAAAGCCCTGGATAAGCTCGGCAAGTTCCGCCCCAAAATTGGCTACCCAGATAAGTGGCGTGATTATTCAGCGCTACAGACCGACCCACATAATCTCTTTAGCAATGTCGGTCAGGTGACAAAGTTCCAACGCGATCATGAATTAGCAAAGATTGGTAAGCCTGTTGATCGCGATGAATGGCACATGACGCCACAAACCGTCAACGCCTATTACAACCCGGTCATGAATGAGATCGTTTTTCCGGCAGCTATTTTGCAGTCGCCATTTTTCTCACTCACCGCCGATGATGCCGTTAACTACGGTGGTATTGGCGCAGTTATTGGGCATGAAATTGGCCATGGCTTTGATGATCAAGGCTCAAAGTTCGACGGAGATGGCGCACTGAATAACTGGTGGAGCGATGAAGATCGTGCCGCTTTTGAAATTCGATCCAATGCTTTGATTGACCAGTACAACGTACTGGTCCCAGAAGAAACTCCCGATATCACCGTTAACGGTGCTTTGACCGTTGGTGAAAATATCGGTGACCTAGGTGGATTAGCCATTGCCTACAAGGCATACCAAATCTCATTAGAAGGTAAGCCATCTCCTGTAATCGATAACTTAAGCGGAGAGCAGCGTCTATTCTTTGGCTGGGCGCAAGTGTGGCGCACAAAAGTTCGCCCCGAAGAGATGCGCCGTCGCATTGCAACCGACCCACACTCCCCTGGTGAATTCCGTTGCAACACCATCGTTAGTAACTTCACGCCTTTCTATGAGGCATTTGGCGTCACTGAAAAAGATGGCTTATGGCTAGATGAATCAGCGCGCGTTCAGATTTGGTAATTCATGGGCTTTAACTTTGAGATTACATATGCCCAAGAAAACTCTTTAGCGCGCGTTGGAACAATCACGACTCCACATGGGCAGATTCAGACCCCAGCTTTTATTCCAGTAGGCACCAAAGCCACCGTTAAATCGGTGTTGCCAGAAGCCATGGCAGATCTTGGCGCACAAGCTTTACTTGCCAATGCCTATCATCTGTACTTACAGCCCGGCGCCGATATTTTGGATGAGGCTGGTGGGCTTGGCGAATTCATGAACTGGCCAGGCCCAACTTTTACCGACTCGGGTGGCTTTCAGGTCTTATCTCTTGGCGTTGGTTTTAAAAAAGTCTTAGCGATGGATGCAAAGACTTTTCGCGCCGATGATGTAATTGCCGGCAACAAAGAGCGATTGGCACATGTTGATGATGAAGGCGTAACTTTTAAATCCCACCTCGATGGCTCCATGCATCGCTTTACGCCAGAGATTTCAATGCAGGTTCAGCACCAGATTGGGGCCGACATTATGTTTGCCTTCGATGAGTGCACGACGCTGCATAACACTCGCCCGTATCAAAAGTTAGCTATGGAGCGCACCCTAGCCTGGGCTAGCCGTTGCCTTGATGAACATAAGCGCCTTACAGATCAGCGAACCACCAAGCCCTATCAAGCTCTATTTGGTGTGATTCAAGGGGCTCAGTATGAAGAGCTACGCAAAAAAGCGGCAGGCGATTTAGGCGCTCTGGAATCATCAGGGCAGAGCTTTGATGGCTTTGGAATCGGTGGCGCTTTAGATAAGGAAAAGTTGGGAACCATAGTCTCGTGGGTCAATCAGGTTTTACCAGAAAATAAACCTAAGCATTTATTGGGAATCGGCGCACCAGAGGATCTATTTGTCGGTGTTGAAAACGGCATCGATACATTTGACTGTGTATTAGCCTCCAGAATCGCTCGCACCAGCGCCGTCTACACGATGGAGGGGCGTTTTAACCTGTCTAACAGCCGTTTTAAGCGCGATTTCACCGCTATAGATGATGAGTGTGACTGTTACACGTGTACGCACTACACACGGGCCTATATGCACCATGTATTCCGAGGTAAAGAGATGATCGCAGCGACTCTTGCAACGATTCACAATGAGCGATTTATTCTTCGCTTAGTCGATCAGATGCGACAGGCGTTACTGGATGGAAACTTCAGCGATATGAAGGCCGATTTCCTGGGCCGCTATGCCCACCGAAGCGGACAGGCTAGCGACTAACTACTTCTTAGCAGCTAGTCGCGCCTCACGACGAACACGTTGTTCGGCTGGATCTGGCACTGGAACGGCAGCGATCAGGCGACGCGTGTAATCGCTCTTTGGAGTCAGCAAAATCGAATCACGATCTCCCGCTTCAACCAGCAGACCGTCCTGCATTACTGCAATGCGGTGGGCCAAAATATCGACAACGGCTAAGTCGTGGCTGATAAATAAACATGCAAACTTGAGCTTCTCCTGCAGCTCTTGCAAAAGATCTAAGAAGCGAGCTTGAACCGATACATCCAGCGCCGAAGTTGGCTCATCTGCAATCAATAAATCTGGTGTTAAGGCAAGTGCGCGTGCAATACCCACACGCTGGCGCTGTCCACCTGAAAGCTCATGCGGATAACGGTTGCGATAACTTCGTGGAAGCTCTACTTGATCTAATAAATCTTCAATCATGCGTGCCAGCTCTGGACCCTTAGCAATTTTCGCTAAGAAAAGTGGCTCACCAATCGATTCGCCGATTGGCAGACGTGGATTTAATGAGCTAGCTGGATCTTGAAAGACGATTCCGGTATGGCGGCGAATCGAAAAGAGATCTTTTTGTGAAGCGTGGCTAATATCTTTTCCAACAATCTCAATTGATCCTGCCTTTATCGGCAGCAGACCGATAGATGCTCGACCCACTGTTGTCTTTCCAGAGCCTGATTCTCCTACTAGGCCAACGATTTCACCTGGATAGATTTCAAGATTGAAGTTCTTCACTGCGGTAAATGCTGGAATCCGCCCACGCTTTGGATATTCAATGGTGACATCGGTAAGTTTTAACACAGGATCTGGTTTAGCGCTCTCCTTGTAAGGAAGTGTGCGCTTAACACTTGAACCCAACTTTGGAACCGCTCCCAACAACTGTTGCGTATAAGGATGTTGCGGGCGATTAAAGATCTGATCGGCGCTGCCGTGTTCAACAGTGATTCCATCTTTCATCACCAATATCTCATCGGCCATATCTGCAACAACACCCATGTCGTGTGTAATCAAAAGAATGGCCGAGTTGAACTTACCTTTAAGATCACGCATCAAATCTAAAATCTCAGCCTGAACGGTTACATCAAGTGCGGTAGTTGGCTCATCGGCAACTAGAAGACCCGGATCACACGCTAGAGCCTGAGCGATCATTGCGCGTTGGCGCTGTCCACCTGATAGCTGATGTGGGTACTTATTAATTGATTTCTCTGGATCTGGAATATCCACTAACGTAATTAATTCAAGGGCGCGGGCATGTGCTTGATGAGGACCCATATCAAAGTGGTTACGCAGAGTCTCTGTGATCTGAAAACCAATTGTGTAGACCGGATTTAGTGCAGTCATTGGCTCTTGGAAAATATAGGCAACTTCTTTACCGCGGAACTGGCGAAGGGTTAATGCTTTAGCGTTAAGCATCTCTTGGTCTTTAACTTTTACGCTTCCGCTCATGCGCGCATTTGAGGCAAGAAGTGACATTAAGCCAAGGGCGGTAGTTGATTTACCCGAACCTGATTCGCCAACGATGGCAGTTACTTTGCCTGGCTCCAGGGAGAGATTCATATCGATAACAGCTGGATACCACACACCATCGACCCAGAAATCAACGTTGAATCCCGCGATCTCTAAAATTGGCTTACTCATATGCCTGCCTCCGCCTGCTTGATATCAAGGTTTAGATCTAACTGTGACAAACTATGTGAATGAATAACCCCGAAAAATTCCGCCCCACTAGCGCACTGATTATGGGTTGGGTGTTGATCGCTTTCTTTGGCGGCTTCATCGCTCAGAGCGCTTTCTACGGTGGTACTAACGAGTTGGTTCTCACTCTGCTCGTATGCAGCGTGGGAGTTCTCGGTGCATATCTGAGTTTCATCAAGCCCTCTGTTGTGCTCTTTGATGAAGGTATCAAGATCGTTAACCCAACCAAAGAGATCACTGCGAGTTGGGATCGCATCGATGAGATTGAAACCAAGTACAGCATGTCGATCACCGTTGACGGTAAGACCATCTACGCGTGGGCCGCTCCAGCTCCTAGTCGCCGTCACTCGAAGGCTATGCATAAGAGTGACTTCACGCCCCGCGGTAGTGATCACCCGGTTCGTATTGGTGACTCTCCGCGAAGTGATTCGGGTGCGTGCGCTTATATCGCCCGGTTGCGCCGCAAAGAATTTATCACCAAAGGAACTGCTCCCCTGGGGGTTTTCCACGTAAGCAACACTCTCTTCCGTAAATAAATTACACATCTTCTGGAGCCAATGTTTTGGAGATAGCTGATTCTTGGCGTTCCTTCTTTGTAATTCGTCGACGTTGGCGAGGATCAAAGGCATCGCGTAGGCCATCGCCGATAAAGTTAATACTTAAAGCGATGGTGATGATAAATAAGCCAGGATACCAAAATAGCCATGGTCGGGTTGTAAATGAATCTTGGTACTGGCTAATTAATAGACCCAATGAAACATCCGGTGGAACCACACCAAAGCCAAGGTAAGAAAGCGCAGTCTCTAGCAAAATTGCTCCCGATAGAAGCAGTGTGACAGAGACAATGATGATTCCAACTGCGTTTGGTAAAATATGTTTAAAGATAATGCGGCGATTAGACGCCCCAGCAACTCGTGCTGCATCGACGAATTCGCGCTCTCGAAGGGTTAAGAACTCTGCGCGAACTAAGCGAGATAGGCCAGTCCAGGCAAATAAACCCAAGTAGAAGGCTAGAAAAATCGCACCAAGATTTCCATAGTGGTAACCAATAACCGAGCCAATAAGCACTGCAGGAACGGTAATCATGAAGTCCACAAGGCGCATCAAGATTGCATCAATCTTGCCACGGTAGAAACCTGAGATAGATCCAACGATAGTTCCGATGGTTGCACCGAGGAATCCGATTACCACCATCACAGATAGTGAGCGTTGAGCACCCTTCATGACAAGTGCAAAGAAATCGCGCCCAATATCATCTTGTCCAAATGGGTGATTGCCCAAACCAAAGCCAGCACCACCTAAAAACTTAGGGCGCAGGCTAATTGTTGGACACCCAACTGTGCCTCCAGGGCAGTCACCGACGCGCAGCTCTGGTAGTTCTTCAGTAGTCCACTTCCACCAACCTGGAATTCTCCATACTCCAAATAATCTAAAGTCCAGAGCGGAAAATACAAAAATAACGATTGAAATAATCGTCACTAAAGAGATAACGGCGGCGCGGTGACGGAAGAAACGTCGACGGACGATTTGTCCCTGGCTTAAACCCTCTACTTCTCGGTTAGAAATCGCATTTTCACCGATGAGAAGTTCAGTTGATTGACTTGCCTTCTTAGATGTACGGGCCATTTATGCACCACTTCCTACTCGAATACGTGGGTCTAAGGCTGAGTACAACAAATCTGCTACAAGGTTTGCTAAGACCGATAATGTAGCGGTCACGAAGAAGACTCCCATAAGTAGATTTAAGTCGAAAGAGAGGAGTCCGCGATAGAAAAGAGTTCCCATTCCAGACCAACCAAAGACGCGTTCAGTGATTAAGGCGCCACCGATAACACCGGCAAAGTCAACGACCATGATCGTTGTTAATGGAATCATCGTATTTCTGAAGGCATGGCGCATAATAACTGTGCGCTCGGTTAAACCTTTAGCACGGGCAGTACGGATGTAGTCCTGATTAAGAACTTCTAATAGCGTTCCACGAGAAAAACGAATATAACCAGCAAATGAGATTAACGTTAGGGCCAGAGTTGGCAAGAATAAATGCATCACTACATCTAGGCTTGAAAGCCAAAAGTCACTTGTATCCAGCAGATCATTACGCTGACCAATAGTTGGGACTGGTCGATAGTTAATCGCATCAGTCTCCATATATGGCGACCATGTCTGCATAAATTTATCAACAACAATGATTATGGCGCAAATAAATGCGGTTATTACCGCTGTACGGATAATTGGCCCACGATCGATCTTTGAAAATGAAATTCCTGCACCTACTGCCAATAAAATCAAAGCCGAGAACACTGCAAAGACTCCAAGTGCTCCAGGATGATTATCAAATATCCAATTAGCTGGGTAATACATCACAAGCGCGGCACCTGAAACTGTGAGCGATGACTTCAAGGCAGCCTTATTTGTAATACCTACCGATAATTGTGTAATGCCGTAAGCAACGCCGACTGATAGAGCAAAGACAATGATGGGACCAAGTCCTGGCTTTAAAAACCAATTCATGGCATCCATAATTGCGATGAGTGAACCTGCACACGTTGTTGCTAATCCAAATACGCGCCAGAAAGTCTTTCGAGAGCCACCAATGACGGCGGCCCAAAAGAGACCGCTTGCCAATGCAAGCAAGAGTAAGCCTTTAAGCGGCACGTCTGGGACTTTCAAAAAGTTGTTGAAGGAGATCGCTAGGTACTGTTTGAGCAGAACGGCAACCCAAAAGATTGGAAGAGAGAACATTAAAAAGGAAACAAAGGTCATAGAATAATCAAAGCGACTATATTGACGAAGCGCGGTCACAATTCCGAGACCGATTCCTAAAACAATTGCAATAAGCGTAGCTGCTAAGACCAAGCGAAGCGTGACTGGAATAGCTAGTGCTAAATCTGCACCTACTGTTGAGCCTTCACGTGTACTGCCAAAGTTTGCTTGGCCAATAAAGAGACCTGCAACGCCTTTGAGCCAGAGAAAATATCTGGCGGGCGGAGGTACATCTAACTGGAGATCGCGGCTGAGAGAGAGCATCAAGAAATCGCGGTTTGGGTCTTGTGACTGCTTGAGTTCTGCCAGTGGATCACCTGAGTAAGCTGCCAAGTTATAGAGAATAAAACTGGAGCCCATCAGAATCACGCCTAAAACGCCTAACCGGCGCATAATAAAAGCAAACATCAGGGATAAAACCTCTCTAGCAACAAGTTGGGCTAAAAACCTTCTCTACTATACAGGCAACGACACCCGGAAGTTTCCTCCCGGGTGTCGCTTTAGTACCAGTATTAACTACCTAAAGGTATCACTAACCCTTAGTAGGTCCACTCCCAGAAGTTCCACACCATCTGTGGAGACAATGGGCCTGGTCGTACATTCTTGAGATCCTTGTTAACGGCTACAACACCTGGGTGTACGAATACACCGGCAGTAATTGCATCATTGTTCGTTAGGTACTCAATTTGGATGTACTTGGCTGCAAGTGTCGCATCAGATAGAGGTGAATCTAATGTTGCAATGATTGCATCCACAGCTGGATTACTGTAACCCAAGATGTTATTTCCACCATTGGTGTCAAAAATATCAGCTGATTGGCGCTGGGTTACTGAAGAAGCTACCCATGCAAAGAAGTAAACATCGTAATCTGAGCTACCTAGCTTTGAAGGCCAGTCAGTACGAACTTCACCTTGTAGATCAAAGCCGACCTTAGCCAAGTTAGCCTTAGCTAGAGCAAACTCTGCTGCACGACGTGGGTTGTTTCCTGGGACAAGTACACGAACCTTCAGTGGGCTCGCTAGCACCTTTGGATAGTACTTCTTGACTAGTTTCAAAGCAGATGCGTTACGTGACTCTTGTGATCCACGTGAGTAGAAAGCAGAGCCATTTGCTGCAGTTACCTTCTTGTATGTAGCAGATCCTGGTGATACCCATGTTGACTCTATAGGAGTTGTCACGCCATTAATTGGCGCAATCAACTTTGCCATGATCTCTTCACGTGGTAGACCTAGTAAGAATGCCTGGCGAAGCGCCTTTGACTTCTTTCCATCTTTAACTGAGAAGAGACCTGTGTATGGGTCTTCTCCAGGAACAGTGTCATAGTGAAGATCCCAGTGCTCGTAAGCAACGTTGCTGATACCAACTACGTTAACGTTTGAAATCTTCTTCAGCAATGCAACACCATCGGCAGTAGCCTGACCTGCATAGATGTCGAGTTCGCCGTTAGCTAATGCCTGAGCAGCAGCTGTGCCATCTCCAATGAATTTGAATACAACAGTATCAATGTTTCCAGTGAATTCTGGGCCAGAGTTGTACTTTGGATTCCTCTTCAAAGTTACAGAAGTCTTAGCAACTGCATTGTCAATAAGGAATCCACCATTACCTACTAGAAGTAGTGGGTTGGTGGTCTTATCAACAGTGATAATGGTGTAATCGTTAGTCCAGATATTGCCCAACTTCTTGAGCAGAGTTGAATCTTTTGCATTAAATGCAGCAACGAAGCGAGAACGTGCTGCTATGTTCTCTGCAACAGTTCCTAGGGCTTTCTTGCCTTCAGCCATCAAAACCATTGTGTGTACTGCTGATGGTCCTGGACCATAGAGATCCCAGTTAGCAATTGGCTTCTTGAAGCGAAGAGTTACTGTCATCTTGTCAGCAGACAGTGTTGGCTCGCCAACAATATTGTCGTTGTAGACACCTGAATAGCCAAGGCCATTAAATGCAGGTGTTTCTGTCTTGCTCTCTGGATCTCCTAAGCCAGCTGCCTTTGAATAGGCATTGCTTGAAGCAACATGTCCGAGAAGAAGGTCTTCACCAGTGATAGGTGTTCCATCTGACCACACACGGCCTGGATTAACTGTCCATGCTGTACGGAAGTCAGTAGCAGAGTTCTTAACGATCTTGTATGAACCAAAAACTGTGTTCTTGACAAGCTCTTTTTTATCGTTGTAATAGTTAAAGCCGTTACCTTGTAGGTATCCGACAGCAGAACATGTCGTTGAGTTCGTAGCTGAAAGGCTGCAGTTCAAACCAGTGATTGGGTTTGTCTCATGCAGAATAACAGTCGAACGTGTTGCAGCCTGGGCTGGAGTCAGTAGTGATACTGCCAAAGCCGCAGAAGCTGTAATTGCTAACGCAAATTTTGCGCTGCGATGTAACTTCATTAGTCCTCCTTGAGGGGTTAATTGGGTATATGTGAAGAGTCGACTAACCCCACACTTACCCATTGGTGGAGAGAGTCTGCCTTACCTTCCCCGTGTGTGGCAACAGGTCACGGGCTTAATTTTGACCCTGCTGGCGAGCTTCATTGATTGTGGCGGTAGTCAGGCGTGGGGCGGCTAGGGCCCATACAATCAGGCCAAGCACCACCGATATCAGATACGGGGCGCGCAGGGCGCTTTCACGAGAGACCAGGTGCGTCATGGCAGTAACCAATCCCCCGCCCACAAACATGCCGATCGGAATTGAGCCCCAGGCAAAGAAGCGGTAGACGCTGTTAACCCGGCCGAGCAAAGCCGGTGGAATAATGCTTTGGCGAAGTGAGACCGTGATCGTATTCCAGAGAATCGCAACAAAGGTTTCACAGGCCACGACCACCCAGACAACCTGCCATGATGAGGTGAGGCCAACTATTAAGTTTCCAATGGGGGCTGCCGCTAATGCCAAAGCTAACGATGGCCCGCTGCCTAATCGTGCTGAAACTTTGGGCGCAAAAAATCCGCCGATGGTTCCACCGACTGCACCTGCCGTACCCAGTATGGCAAATATAAAGACGGTGGTATGCAAAACCTCTTGGGCAAATAATATGTAGACCGCACCGACCATGCTGCCCAGCCCATTCATGCAACCCAAAATAATCGCCATGGGCCGCAGCAAGGGATGTGCCCACAACCAATCAAAGCCTTCACGAATCTCAGCTTTAAAATTGATCTTTTCTCGAGGCGCATCGATATCAACGGGCCTAAAACTTCCAGCTAGTGAGGCAATTAATGCAACTGCTAAGAAGAATGAGACTGCATCAAAGAAGAATGGCAAAAAGATCGCTATTCCTATTAATAGAGAGCCAAGAGGAGGTCCGATAAAGCTATTGGTCAATGACTCAGCCGACCACATTCTGCTATTGGCTCTCTCTAAATTTTCCTTATCGACAACTGAAGGCATCAAAGTTTGAGCACTGTTGTCTCTTAATACTTCGGCTAAGCCAAATAAAAAGGCGGTAATCAATAAGGTTAAGTACAAACTCCAATTTGTCTTAATATCTGTAATAGATGTTAAATCATTGAGCGATGGCAAAGAATCTTTGTTAAGGAAAACTATTCCACCGACCACAAGCGTGAGCACACCACGCAGGAAATCCATACCCACAATCAATTTTCGTCTATCAAAGCGATCGGTCAGCACCCCTGCGTGAAGGGTAAAGATCAACCACGGTAATCGCGAAGCAAAGCCTGCTGCAGCAATAAGTATGGGGGACCTTGTTACTGCCGATGCTAGCCACGGGTAGGCCACCATTGACACGCCATCGCCAAGATTTGAAATCGCCGTGGCCAACCACAGTTTCCAGTACGAGCGTCCAAGTGGCTTGGTCATGAGCAAATCTTACTGAGATGCCTCCGCCCTTTCACTGACACCCATCAAAAATGGCAGTGAAAGAAGCGCGATTACCGTGGCAATAGCACCCCCAACAATAAGGGGGGCACGCAAGCCAGTTTTTGCAATAAACCCACCGAGCAAAGAACCAAATGGCATGAGGCCCCACACGAGAGTGCGCCTGGTTCCATGAACTCGACCATATAAATGCGAAGGAATTGCGCTCTGATAGGTCGACATTAACAGGATATTCCACTGTGAAATTGTGAATGCAGCAACTGTAGAAAGTGCAATAAAGATATAAATATTCGGTACAAAACCTTGCAAAAGAATAATGAGCGAGCTTAAGAAAATACCGACAGCCATTACCCTACTGCGGCCAAATTTTGTTGAAAGTTTAGGGGCGGCGAATCCCCCTGCAATGGCACCTACGGCTTGCACTGACAGGGCGATTCCAAAAAAAGCGGGCTTTAAGTGAAGTTCGTTAACCATAAACAAAACTATTGTTGACGTAGACATCGAATAACAAAAACCTATACTCGCCGTGGTGAGAACAAGACGAAGTAAAACTTTATTGTTATACAAATATTTGATTCCAAAGCGTATTTCACTTATGAAATCTGGCTTACTTGCAGTGGCTTCATCAGTGCGCAAATCTTGCAAGAACTTGACTGGAATAGCTGCGGCTAAAACCGCTGCAACAAGGAAGCCAAGGCTGTTAGCGATGAATGGCAAGTAGATCGCCGCAGCATAAAGAAAACCACTAATTGGAGTACCCACAAAACCCTGCACAATAGTCTCTGAAATTTGAAGCCTAGAATTACCCCGTTCTAATTGATTCTTATCGAGAATCTGAGGGATCAACGATTGTGAGGTTGTATCTGCCGTTACTTCACATACTCCAATACAAAAAGTTGCTACAAATAAAAGGTAGATCGTGATTGTGTGAGTCGAAATCGATATTGCAAGGAGTCCGGCAATAAGACAACGCACACAGTTGGCCCCGGCCAATAGGAATCTGCGATCAACTCGATCAACAATCGCACCAATGGGAATTGCAAAGAATAGCCACGGCAACATCACTAATGCACTGAGCATTGAGATTAATACTGGGTTCTTCGTCAGCGTTATGGCAAGAAGTGGTGCAGCCGCGGCTAAAACCCCATCGGCCAGATTTGTGGTCAGACTTGCCCCCCATAGGCGATTAAAAGCTGGCCCTAAAGATTTCATTAAAAGTAGTGTATGGGAATACCCTGTTTTTCAGGAGTGGGAATATGGTAAGAAATAAAATACTGAGATGAATTAGCCCCAACCATATCTCCGTCATCTTCAATTTTATCGATTATCAAAACAACAATAAATGTGAAAAAGACGGGCGCATCGCTGCGCCCGTCTTTTTTCTAACCCTCGAAGTTAAGAGAATTAACCGATCTTTGCTACCTGAGAGAGTGACTTCGCAAGAAGTGCTCCATCGATAACGCTGAAGCCAAGAGCTTTACCGACATCGTTTGAGCACTTAGAGCTCAAAATATAGGTTGCCACAGCTTTCACAGCATCTGCTTGAGCCTTAGTTGCATATGCAGTATCTGCAAGCATGTAAGAGACGATACCCAGTGGGTAAGCGCCTGGCTCTTTAGTTGCATAGTCATATGTCAAGAAGCCGTTGGCATCTTGTGTAGCTGATGCCAGAAATGCTCCAACACCAGTTGAGTTAGGAATTACTGATGCTCCAGTTGGATTAATTACATTCGAAATTTTTAGCTTGTTTGCTTCTGCATAGTTAACTTCGGCATATGTAATTGAGTAAGGAGTCTTACCCACCATTTGTGCCACACCAGTTGAAGAATTTGCACCAACAACACGACCTAGGTTAGCCACTGAATTGATATCGCCAGGGAAAGAGTCTTTAAAGACCTTGTTCTTAGCCTTGGTCCATACGGCAGAGGCTGATTTTGCTAAGTAATTTGTAAAGTTTTCAGATGTTCCTGATGAATCAGCGCGATAGATAACTTTGATTGGCTTATTAGGTAGTGGATAGTTTGATGAAACAGTCTTTGTGCGAAGAACAATTGGATTGCCCTTTGCATCTTTCTTAGGGTTTCCATTGGCATCTAGATTATAGACAACAACTGAAGTCTTGCGGTTGTTATCGGCATAAATTGCTGGATCATTCCAACGAGTAATTGTTCCACCAAAGATTCCAGCGATAGTCGAAGCCGACAACTGGAGTGTCTTTGAAGATGGCAAGTTGTGCAAAATTGCAATTGGTGCAGCCACTAGTGGCACATGGATAAGCGAAGCACGCTTTGTGGCTGCTGTGTAAGCACCATCTGACATCCAAAAATCACCAATTTTTTTATCTGAGTTTGCTTGACCTGTACCTGAAGATGATGATGCGTAAACAAATGAGTTTGCTCCACCATCGCTTGTAGCGAAGCCAGCCTTGCATCCTTCAATAAGCAGTGCTGGGAATGAAGCTCCCGAGCCTTGAAGATCAACTGCATAAGCAGGTGAACCTGCTACTAAACCAAACGCGAGTGCAAGTGATGCAACTTTCGCCAACTTTGAAATTCTCAATTTTTTCCCCTTTGTAGGTATGTTTGAAATACGGGGTAAACATATGGAAGATAAATGAACGAAGAGCGCTCGGAATCCAAACGCTCTTCGACTTCTAAGTGAACAGTAGGTAAATGACTATCCGAAACGCCCAGTTACGTAGTTTTCCGTGCGCTTGTCCTGAGGGCGTGAGAAGATCTCACTTGTAGGCGCAACCTCAATCATCTGTCCAGGGCCACCGTCGGACAAAAAGAAGGCGGTGTAGTCAGATACACGTGCCGCCTGTTGCATGTTGTGAGTGACAATAATGATTGTCATGCTGTCAGATAAGTGACGAATCGTCTCTTCGATACGAAGCGTTGATCCTGGATCAAGGGCAGAGCATGGCTCATCCATTAATAAGACTTGTGGTCGCACAGCTAAGGCACGAGCAATACATAAGCGCTGTTGCTGGCCACCAGAGAGGGAACCACCGTGAGCGCCTAAGCGATCCTTCACTTCACTCCATAAACCCGCGCGCTCAAGACTTTCTTCAAGCAAATCATCTTTGTTATCAACCTTTATCTGGGCGAGTTTGAGGCCTGATAAAACATTTTCGCCAATAGTCATTGAAGGAAATGGATTTGGCTTTTGAAAGACCATTCCTATTTGAAGACGGATTTTGGTGACATCCGTACCCGGGGCATAAACATCTTTACCATCCAATAAGACTTCACCGGCCATAGCAGCAGTTGGAATGAACTCGTGCATGCGATTAATAGTGCGAATAAAAGTTGATTTACCGCAGCCCGAAGGTCCAATCAAGGCGGTAACCGTACCTGCGGCAAAATCTAAAGAGATATCAGAGAGCGCATGGTGCTTACCGAACCAGGCGTGCACTCCACGGGTTTCAAGACCAGTACCCATTGCCCGAGTCCCTGGAACTTTAGCTGGCTTAGCCTGCGCAACATCGGCTAGTGAACTTGGTTTAACGCTCGTGTCCATGGTTTCCTTTTCGTTCTCGTGTGATGGTGTCATTTCGCGGCCTTTCTAGATCCCAAGTAACGTGCTGATGTGAAGAGAATGAGCACAAGCCCTACCAGAACTAATAGGCCTGCCCATGCACGCGTAAGCGCTTCAGGCGAGCCGGCGTTAAATGATTTCCAGATGTAATACGGCAATGAGCCCATTGGTCCGCTAAAAGCGTTGGGATTGACTGTGTCCCCTCCACCGGTGAGCAAGAGAATAGGTGCAGTTTCTCCGGCGATGCGTGCAACTCCCAGGATAATGGCGGTAACCAAACCACTTCTAGCTGCCGGTAAAACTATCATCGCAACTGTGCGCCATTGAGTTCCACCCAAAGCGGTTCCAGCTTCGCGCAACTCATTAGGGATTAAATTAAGAACCTCTTCAGATGTCCGCGCGATCGTAGGAATCATCAAAATAGTTAATGAGAGTGAGCCCATGAGGCCTGAATACGCCTTAGTGATCGGATACAAAATCGCTGAGAGAATAAATAGGCCCGCAACAATCGATGGAACGCCACTCATGGCTTGAACCAAGAAACGAATGGGGCCTGTGAAGACTCCTTTTATTTCGGTGAGGTAGAGCGCAGTTAAAATTCCAATCGGAACACTCAGCACTAATGCAATCGCTACCAATGTGAGCGTGCCCGTAATTGCATGAAGTAGGCCACCATTGTTAAGCGGATCCGTAGATGTAGCAAGTGCCATATCGTGGGTAAAGAGGCCAAAACTGATGCCTGGTAAGCCTTTTGCAAGCACAGTAGCCAAGATGCTAGCAACAGGAATTACGGTAACTATCGCACCCATTGCAACTAGTGAGTTTATAAGTGCATCTTTTGCTGCAGCACTTCCTCGCTGACTGCCTTTTAAAATAGATGTTAGTAAGGCATATGCAATGAAAAAGATGGCAAAGTAAGCGAGCTTTCCTTTCATTGGGGTCAGTGCAATCACCGTGAAAGAAGTAGTTATCGCAGCGAGAAAGATCCCAGAATCGAGGGCTCGTTCGCGCTTTGATGCCTGCCACGGCTTAGTCGGTACCGCTGTAACCGTGGTGCTCATCGTCCCGACTTTCCAGTGGTTCTCACTATTAAATTTGCAATGGCATTGACAAGTAAGGTTAAGAGAAAGAGAACTAAGCCAGCTGCCATTAAAGCCTTAATCTCATAAGGGCTCGCATCACCAAACTTCAAAATAATTAGTGAGGCTACGTTGCCGCCTGCTCCTAGAAGCATCTGCCAGTTAATTTGAAAAACGATATTTAAAACGGTAAATACTGCAACGGTTTCACCCATCGCGCGTCCAAGGCCAAGCATTGCTCCGCCAATTACACCACTTCGGCCATGCGGTATTACTACTACTTTAATCATGGCCCAACGTGTTGCACCTAGCGCATATGCGGCTTGAATACGATCAAGTGGTGCCTGTGAAAAAATCTCGCGAGACACCGACGTGATAATTGGAATAATCATGATTGCTAAAACGACCCCTGCGACAAATGGTGAACGAGTAAATACTGGTAGCTGCATATCAAAAATGGGGATAAATCCAAGATAGCGATGAAGCAGTGTTGCCCAATATTGAGCACTTGGCATCAGAACTAGGAAGCCCCAGATTCCAAAAAGGATGGATGGAAATGCAGCCATCATGTCAATAATGGTGACCATAATTTTCTTCAACCAGTTTGGTGCATAAAAGTTGAGAAAAAGCGCACACAATACTGAGACTGGAAGTGCAATGGATACAGCGATGAGCGAACAGAGAATCGTTCCAACGAGCATCGCAGCTAACCCAAAGTGACTTTCAAGCACATTTCCGGCGTCATCGGTTGAGATTGACCAATCTGAGTGGGTGATAAAACCAATTCCCTCTTGGCGCAAAACCTCAAAGCCGCGGTAGCCCAGAAAAAGAGCGATGAGGCCAAGGAGTAAGAGCGACGATAGGCCACCTGTTGTGACTACGCCGCGAAAAACCTTGTCCGAAAAACGCGGCTCTGTCGTGATTTCTCTCGGCTTTGGAATAACCAACTCTTGCACTGACATGTTATGAAGCAAACTTACCGGTTACCAAAAAGTAAACCCGTCGTGAGATTGAAACGGCGTGATCGGCATAACGCTCGTAATAGCGTCCCAAAAGTGTTAAGTCGATTGCGGTTTCAATTCCATGCTTCCAGGTTGGCTCAATAAGAATGCTGATGAGTTGGCGATGCAACCCATCAATTTCATCATCATCGCGTTCAAGCTCAAGTGCCATTTCGGTATCGCGTGTAGAAATTACCACTCCTGTTTTATCAGTAATTTTTATCGCCGCCTTTCCCATGGCTGCAATTATTTCTACTAGCTCGGCTGGAACGGCAGAATCTGGATAACGCATGCGAGCAATCTTTGCGACATGGTGGGAAAGATCTCCCATTCGCTCAAGATCTGAACCCATTCGAAGAGCTGTCACTAAAGCACGTAAATCCGATGCCACAGGTTGCTGCCTTGCAATAATGTCAATAATTCGCGAATCGATATCGTGCTGAAATTCATCGATTTTTTCATCTGAAACGATAACTACTTCTGCAAGTTTTAAATCACAGGTTAGAATTGCCGTCGTTGCTTTTGACATCGATTCTGCAACCATAGAAGTCAAATCAACTAAGGATTGAGATATGCCGTCGAGCTCGTCTTGGAAAACGGATCTAATAAGGGCCATGACGCAAAACCTATGTGGAGATGATGAATAGAGACCCACGCTTAGGTGAACGGAAGGTAAACTGGGGTTTCAAGCCTATAGAGTTCGGATATGAAGTTCTTGCGCAGGGACTTAGAGGAGCCAAATCCTCGAGTCGTGCCCGAGATGCTGCTTGAAACGCTGAGCCAATTAGATGGGGATTCAATAATTGTCGCCCCTGGCGAAGTCCCGATATTTATTACCCCTGGGATAGAGGCTCTAGGTATTTTCAAAGATGGCAAAATTCAAAGCTCTGAACTCCTTGCAACTGTTCGAGTTGTTCGCCGTACGAATAATCAACAAGTTGGAAAAATCGATATTCCACGTGGCCCAATTGGTGAAGGCAAACATGAGCTTACGGTTAAAGTTTTGCCACTTACAAAGGATGATCTCGTTTTAGTGTTAGTCACTGATGAAAGTGAAGCCCAGCGTGTTCATGATGTGCGACGGGATTTTGTAGCAAATATTTCACATGAGTTGAAGACCCCTATTGGCGCGCTTTCACTATTGAGCGAGGCAGTCTTAGGATCAAAAGATGACCCTGAATCAGTTGTTAAATTTGCAACACGCATGCAGTCTGAAGCTAAGCGACTCACTGATTTAGTGCAAGAGATTATTCATCTCTCAAGAGTTCAAGACTCTGATCCACTTCAGCTAGCGCAAGAAGTCGGCGTGGAGTATCTGATTCGTGAGGCTATTGATGAATGTCAGATTGCAGCTGATAATCGAACAATTACTGTCACATATGCCGAATCAACATCATCAATTGTTCTAGGTGATCGTGATCAGTTAATCATGGCACTTCATAATCTAATAGAAAATGCCATCAACTACTCTCCCGAAAATACAAAAGTTTCTATTACAACCTCAGTAGAAAATAATGTAATTAGTATTGCAATAACCGACCAGGGAATTGGAATTTCTGATGCAGAACAAGATCGAATCTTTGAACGTTTTTACCGTGTTGACCCAGCCCGCTCTCGTCAAACTGGCGGAACCGGGCTTGGGCTTTCTATCGTTAAGCACGTTGCCGCTAAACATGGGGGTGAAGTGAAAATCTGGAGCGTTGAAAATGTCGGGAGTACTTTTTCTCTTCGATTACCCATCTATTTACCACCTATGGAGAGCACAGAATGACCAAAATATTAATCGTTGAAGATGAAAGCTCATTTTCAGAGGCTCTTGCATTTCTCTTAGGTAAAGAGGGATTTGAAGTCAGCGTGGCTGAAGATGGCCGTACGGCACTAACTACCTTTGCTAAAGAAGGTGCTGACTTGATACTCCTAGATCTCATGATTCCTGAAATCTCTGGAGTAGATGTATGTCGTACTATTCGGACTACTTCACAAGTTCCAATTATTATGTTGACAGCTAAAGATGCTGAAATCGACAAGGTCGTTGGTCTAGAACTTGGTGCCGACGATTATGTAACTAAGCCTTATTCCTCCCGCGAATTAATTGCCCGTATCAAGGCCGTACTTCGTCGGGGAATATCTGACGCTGATTTAAGTGCAGATCTAGAGGTTATTTCAGTTGGACCCATCCGACTAGATACTGCTCGTCATCAAGCCTCGATAAATGGAAATCCAATTGCACTGCCACTAAAAGAGTTTGAGCTCCTTGAATTCTTAATGCGAAACTCTGGGCGAGTGTTAACTCGTTCGCAGTTAATTGACCGTGTGTGGGGTGGAGATTACTTCGGCGACACAAAGACTTTGGATGTCCACGTCAAGCGCTTACGGGCAAAGATCGAAGTTGATCCAGCTAACCCATTACTAATTCAGACTATTCGCGGCTTAGGGTACAAGCTAGAAAATTAATTAAGTTTTCTACAGTGAAGCGAAAGCCTCATCTAAAACGCTCATAGCATCGCGTAATAGTTCATCTGAAATAACCAGTGGAGGCAAGAAGCGCACTACGTTGGAGTAAGTTCCGGCAGTAAGTACGAGGACGCCCTTGCTTTGGCAGTATTTGACTACCGCATTCATCGCAGCGGTATTTGGAATTTTAGTTCCAGCTTCAACTAGTTCAATGGCCTGCATGGCACCACGCCCACGGACTTCACCAATAATTGGATATTTCTTGGCGAGAGCACGTAGAGACTCACCTAAAATACTGCCGATGTGCTGAGCACGACCGACAAGGTTTTCAGCCTTTATCGTCTCCATTGCTCCAAGAGCTGCGGCGCATGCAACTGGATTTCCGCCGAAGGTTCCACCCAGACCTGATGCGTGAACTGAGTCCATTACATCGGCTCGACCGGTGATGCCTGCTAGTGGCAACCCGCCTGCAATTGCCTTAGCCGTGACAACAATATCTGGCACAACGTTTTCTTCCTCCATAGCAAACATGTGGCCCGTACGAGCAAATCCAGTTTGTACTTCATCGGCGATAAAGAGAATTCCATTATCTGACGAGTACTTTGATAGTGCAGGCAAGAATCCCTTTGGCGGAACAATAAAGCCACCTTCGCCCTGAATTGGTTCGATCAAAATCGCGGCAACGTTATGTGCGCCAATCTCTTTTTCAATTTTATGTGTAACCATCTCGATTGCATCTTCAGTAATTGTCGCTTGATTTCCAACCCAGTGGAATGAATACGGCATAGGCACTCTATAAACCTCGGGGGCAAAAGGTCCAAAGCCCTCTTTGTATGGCATGTTCTTGGCAGTTAACGCCATCGTCAAATTTGTACGCCCATGATAGCTGTGTTCAAAAACTACAACCGCTGGACGTTTTGTAAAGAGACGAGCAATCTTGACTGCGTTCTCAACAGCTTCGGCGCCAGAGTTAACTAGCAACGACTTCTTCTTGTGGCTTCCCGGTGTGAGCTCATTTAATTTTTCGCAGACTTCAATATAATTCATATACGGAGCCACCGTGAAGCATGTGTGAGTAAATGCCTGCACTTGCTCAATGACGCGATCTACAACGCGGCTGGCGGAGTTACCGACGCTGACCACACCGATACCTGAACCCAAATCGATAATCTGATTGCCATCGATATCCAGCAAGATCGCATCACTAGCTCGTTCGATGATGACTGGAATCGCAATTCCCAATCCTCCCGATGTCGCCTCACTGCGGCGCTTGAGCGCTTCTAATGATTTTGGTCCTGGAATAGCAGTGACCAGACGGCGTTCTTGGGTCAGATTAGTCAGTGTGTTCATGGTTAAAGTCTAAGCCCATATTTCCCAAGCAAAGCCCTAAAAGTTAGGCTAAGCCCATGAGTTCACTGAGAGTTTCGGCACCGTTATTAGATGCCTACCTTTCCTACTTTGAGAGCAAGCGAACTCCTTTCACGATCCCTGGGCATAAGCAACGGGCATCACGCTTAGATGCTGGACTTGGTCAGGTTGTAGATAGCGATACTCCTCTTTATGGCGGCTTGGATGAAATTAAATTAACGCACCAGGTTTTACGAAGAGCTGAAAGCTTGGCTGCCACATTGTGGAACACTGACTTTGCACGGTTTTCAACTGGGGGTTCAACGCATGCAAACCAAGCGATCATCTTGGCTCTTGGCCAACCTGGCGAGAAAGTTGCACTCTCACGCACTGCCCATCGCTCGGTTTTAAGTGCCTTAGTTCTAGCCGGACTTGAACCAATCTGGCTATCCCCCGACATTGATGGGTCAACGGGAGTTCCAATTGGAATCTCTGTGCAAGAGTTTGAAAAAATCCTCGATCAGAATCCAATTGCACTCTTGCTGACCGAACCCGGATATCTTGGAACACTCTCGGATATGCCCGCACTTATTTCTAGCGCACACGCACATTCGATACCGGTAATTGTTGATGCTGCATGGGGCGCTCACTTTGGTTTTTCTAGTTTGCTTCCCCAGCACTGTCTTGCCTTAGGTGCTGATGCATTGATTACTAGCATGCACAAAGCTCTGCCTGGCTATAGCGCTTCGGCGATTTTATTGGCACAAGGAAAGTATCTGAACTTAGATCGAATTGAGCAGAGCTTTGAGACTACGCATACCACCTCACCTGCTGGTGCCCCATTAGCCTCAATCGATGGATGTCGTGCACTTTTGCAAACCCGTGGTGAAGAGTTAATCCAAGAGTTAGTAGCTAATGTTGAGAAATTTAAGAGCGAAATCCAATCTAACTTTGAGATTCCAATCTTTTTAAATGCCACCGATTTTCCATCGGGACGCTTTGACCCAACAAAGATTGTTTTGCGCGCAAATCAATTAGGGGCATCTGGTGTTGAGATAGAAAAAGCCTTACAGATGTGCAATATCCGTATCGAAATGGCCGATAGTGACACAATCGTTTTCTTAGCTACTGTGGCCGATAGCCCAGTTGAGTTTGAAGAGTTAGCGAAGGCTCTGATTCCTATTCTCAAGTCATTAGCCACTTCACCTCGAGCCACTGCGACATCACTGAGTTGGTCGGTGGTACCTCACGTAGGAATTTCAATGCGCGAGGCCTACTTTGCTGACACTGAAATGGTTTTGGCCGCCCATGCAACTGGACGAATTTCGGCCGACTTAATTGCCCCATATCCACCTGGAGTAGCAGTGGTTGCACCTGGTGAGATTTTGACTCACGATATTGTGAATGGACTAGCCACCACTAAATCTGCCGGTGTGCGCATTGCTTATGCCACCGATTCGACTTTAACTACATATCGGGTAGTAAAAAACTAAACATGTTTGAGCTCCACAATCTCGTCATTGCATTACTTCTTTTTCTTGGGGCGATTCTTTATACCTCTGTTGGGCACGCAGGAGCATCTGCCTATATTGCAGTGATGACTCTTTTTGATCTACCCGCAGTCGTGATAAAGCCAACGGCGCTCACACTTAATATTTTCGTCTCTTGCCTTGCTAGTTGGCGCTATATAAAGCGAGGGCTCTTTAATAAAAGACTCTTGATGTACTTAAGTATCGGCGCGATACCTGCAGCATTTATTGGAGGCCGCATTCACCTAGCCGACACACTCTATAAACCCATTATTGGTGTGTTATTACTTTTTTCAGGCCTGCGTTTTATTGTGCAATCTCAACAGGGCGATAAAACTAGGCGGGAAGTAATTCCAGCCTTGGCGATCTTTATCGGGCTTTGTATAGGTTTGTTATCTGGCATCACAGGCACAGGCGGCGGCATCTTCTTGTCCCCCCTTATTATTTGGCTGGGGTGGACAGCTGTGAAATCGGCCAGCGGAACAGTGGCAGCCTTTATTTTTCTCAACTCCCTAGCTGGCCTACTGGGTAATTTTTCTTCCACCTCTTCGCTTCCCTCGACTTTACCCTTATTTTTAGTGGCAGTAATCCTTGGCGCTGCCATCGGGACACAGTATGGAACTACTCGCTTTTCACATAGTGGAATCAAACGGGCTCTAGGTTGTGTACTTATCATCGCGGGAATAAAGTTTTTATTGGTACTAGCATAAGCGCATGGCCGAACGCGACATGTGGCAGGAAAAAGCATCTTCGTTTCAAATAGATGCAAAGATTTTTATCGATGGAAAATACTGCGATGCTGCATCTGGAAAGGTTTTTGACAATAATGCTCCAGGACAAAATCGCACTATAGGTAAGATTGCCTCAGGAGACACTGAAGATATAAATAGAGCAGTGGCTAGCGCTAAACGAGTATTTGATGTTGGAACTTGGCGAGATATGAATCCGCGCGATAAGAAGATTATTATGCTGCGCTGGGCGCAGTTGTTAGGTGAACACCGTGATGAGTTAGCTTTCCTTGAGGCGATCGATACTGGCCGTCCAATAAGTGATGCGCTCTCTGTTGATGCGCCTAATTCAGCGCGCGTAATTCAGTGGTATGCCGAAACAATTGATAAGACATATGACGAAATAGCACCTTCCCCACGTAACGCTTTGGCAATGATTACGCGTGAGCCGTTAGGAGTGATTGGCGCAGTTGTGCCATGGAACTATCCGATGATGATTACAAGTTGGAAACTTGGCCCAGCAATTGCAATGGGCAATAGCATTGTTGTTAAGCCGGCCGAAAACTCTTCATTGAGCGCACTCAAGATGGCTGAACTTGCAACTGCTGCAGGCTTACCTGACGGCGTTTTTAACGTTGTTCCAGGTTTGGGCGCAGAAGCAGGTCAAGCCCTTGCTCGACATATGGATGTTGCCAAGATCGCATTTACTGGCAGCGGACCAACTGGGCGCAAGATGATGCAGTACGCGGCAGAATCAAATATGAAACAAGTCTCTCTTGAACTCGGCGGTAAGAGTCCGCAAGTTGTACTGAAGGATTGCGTAGATCTACAGACTGCAGCATCGACTATTGGGTGGGCAATCTATTACAACGCAGGACAAACGTGTAACGCTGGCTCGCGAATTATTGTTGAAAAAGAGATCAAAGATGAGCTCTTCCACCACCTACACGCTTTCTTAGCAAGCTTTGTCGTTGGAGATCAATTTGATCCAGCTACTCAGATGGCGGGCTTAGTCTCAGAGATTCAACGCGATCGCGTTAATTCTTATTTAGATTTGATTGGCCAAGAAGGCGAAACAGTAATTTTTGGTGGGGCAAAAGCTAGTGGTAATGAGTTATTAATCAAGCCAACGCTCGTTGATAACGTAAAACCAGAATCGCGTTTAGCTCAAGAAGAGATTTTTGGTCCGGTACTCGTAGCAATCGATGCCAACAATGAAGACCATGCACTTCATTTAGCTAATGGAACTGAATACGGTTTAGCAGCATCTGTCTGGACAAGTAATATCGCTAAAGCCCATACGTTTGCACGCAAACTACGTGCCGGAACCGTCTGGGTAAATACTTTTGACATGCTAGATGTCATTACGCCATTTGGTGGCTTTGGTGCATCCGGAAGCGGTCGCGACAAGTCTTTACATGCTTTAGATGCATATAGCGCTTTAAAAACTACCTGGGTCGATCTTAATTAACCATCACTACTAAGCAGGAGGAGTATGCGAACGTGAAAATGAAAGCGGCAGTATTAGATGGTATCGGTGCACAGTTTGAAGTTCGCGAAATAGATTTAGATAAACCTCAATCTGGAGAGCTGCTAGTAAAGGTCGCTGCTAGTGGGCTTTGTGCAAGCGATCTCAATGCCGTCGATGGCAAGCGCAAGCTAGTTCCATTTCCTGCAGTGATCGGACATGAGGCAGCGGGAGTTGTGGTTGAAGTGGGCCCAGAGACAACTGGTTTCAATGTTGGCGATCACGTGATCATGTCGATCGTTCCTAGCTGTGGAACGTGTGATTACTGCGAGTCCGGACGCCCCAACTACTGCTCGACTGCCGGCAATGCAATGTCCGTAGGTGGGTTATTCGATGGCACGAGCCGTTTGAGTGCTCATGGCGAAAAAATAAATCACTTTTTAACGGTGGCATCTTTTGCCGAATACGTTGTCGTGCCCGCATCCGGTGCCGTAGTAATCCCTAAAGAGATGCCTCTGGATCGTGCCGCACTTATTAGTTGCGCAGTGCTCACTGGCTATGGCGCAGTCATGAACACCGCCAAGGTTAAGGCCGGTTCTCGTGTTGCCGTTTTTGGTTGCGGCGGGGTTGGATTAAACATTGTTCAAGGTGCGCGTATGGCAGGTGCAACGACGATCATTGCCATTGATGTGACCGAGGAGAAATTAGAGCTCGCACGCACAGTGGGAGCAACGCACACGATTAACGCCTCAACGAGTGATCCTGTTGCAGAGGTTAAAAAAATCTGTGGGGGAGTTGATTATGCCTTTGAGGCCTTGGGGCGTGAATCGACAATCCAGCAAGCATGGGGCACGGTCGATGTCGACGGTGGGTTGATCTTGGTAGGTCTGCTCAAGAATGGCGCTACCTTGACCCTAGATGCCGGCCCCTTTGTAAACGAACAGTACATAAAGGGCTGTTACTTTGGCTCGGCTAACTTGAAAGAGGATGTTCCAAAGTTAGTTAAAAGTTATCTAAATGGCCATCTTTTCCTAGACGAACTCATCTCAGAGCGGATAGGTTTAGAGGGTCTTAATCTAGCCTTCGATCGTTTGAGAGCTGGAGAGGGAGCGCGAAACGTCTTGGTCTTTGACTAAAGATGTCTGCGCGTAAGTAAAAAATCTATCGGCTTGCAGTCAACACGTGTACTGCAAGATTGTTAGAAGTATGAAATCACATACCACTTACACATAGGAGGAAATCAGTGAAGTTTTCAAAACTCACTACGGGATCCGTAGTTGCAGCAGTTGCTGTAGCACTTGCGATTCCAGCAGTAGGTATTACGGCAGCGTCTGCAAAGGTTAACTATGCAACTATTACATCTGCCTCCCAAGGCGGAGGTCTGACTGGACTTGCAGCGGCTTGTAAAAAAGAGGGACAACTCAACGTCATCGCACTGCCACATTACTGGGCAAACTACGGTGACATGATTACAGGATTTGCTAAGACATACGGCGTGAAGATCGATGAAGCTAACCCAGAAGGCTCTTCTCAGGAAGAGATCGATGCCGCAGTAACAAATAAGGGCACATCCCGTTCACCTGACGTATTCGACATTGGTCTGGCCGTTGCGGTTAAGTACCTAGACACAAAGACTTTTGCACCATACAAGGTTAAGAATTGGAAATACTTGCAGTTTGCATCAACAGTAGATCCAAGCGCTGAAGTAACTCCTAACTACACAGGAACTATGACAATTGGTTATAGCGGCGACCTTGGCACAATCACTAAGCTCAGCGATCTATTGGATCCAAAGTTCAAGGGCAAGATTGCTCTGAACGGTGACCCACTAGGTTCATCTGCTGCCATGAACGGTATCTTCATGATCAATAAGGCAGTTGGTGGATCATTTGATGACGTCACAAAGGGCGTGGAGTTCTTCGCTAAGTTGAAGGCTGCCGGTAACTTCATTAACGTCAACCCAACCGAGGCAACAATTGCATCTGGTCAGACTCCAGTTGTTATTGACAATGGCTACATCCAAGCTGGAGTTATCAAGGCTATGGCTGCTGCTGGCAAGGTATGGAAGATGTACACCCCTGCTGCAGTTGGATCTACCTATAACAGCGCAGTTTCAGCATGGGCACCACATCCAGCATGTGCTCGCCTTTGGATGGAATACACACTTGGCGAAACAGGTGCAACAGTATTTGCATCCGGTGGCGCCACACCAACGCTATGGGTATGGCTTCTAAAGACTGGCCGTGCATCTGCAGCTGGTAAAGCGGCAATCGGAAACAGCAAGGTACTTGCTGAAAAGGCAACTGCTGATCAGACAACAAAGGCTCGCGCATATCTTAAGACTGCGTGGCCAGCAGCTGTAGGAACAAACTAAAAACTGAGATCTGATTCATTGACTCAGCTTCAATACAAGGGAACCGGTTCTGCCATTGGCAGGACCGGTTCTCGGTATTGGCGCAGTAAGAGCGCCTATCTAGGAGTCTTACCGTTTTTACTTTTAACTGGTCTCTTCCTTTTATATCCAACCTGGAATGTAATCTCTGGTGCACTCAAGGATAACTATGGCAAGTTCAGTACAACAGAGTTAAGAGAAGTCTTTAACTCCCCCATTGCACGTCATGCCTTTGCAAACTCACTTGAACTTTCGACGAAGACTGCACTTGTGGGAGCTGTGCTGGGTGGTCTCTTTGCTTGGGCGATAGCAACAGGAAAGCCTGGTGGAGTTTTTTATAAGATCTCCGTTGCACTTAGTAGCGTTTTGGCACAGTTCGGCGGCGTTATGTTGACCTTTGCATTCTTGGCAACTTTTGGTTTCAACGGCTTAGTATCGACCCTGGCAGTGAAGTTCTTACCAAATACTTTCTTAGCTGATTCAACCTGGCTCTACGGGATGACTGGCTTGAGTGTGCTTTACACGTTTTTCCAAATTCCACTGATGGTTTTGGTCTTCTTGCCAACGTTAGAGAATTTGAAGCCACAGTGGCGCGAAGCATCCGATGCCCTCGGTGGTAAAGCCTATGAATACTGGCTGCGTATCGGAATTCCAATTTTGACACCATCATTTGTCGGCGCGGCTTTACTACTCTTTGTTAACTCATTTTCAGCATATGCAACGGCTAATACTCTTATTAATTTATCGGATTTTCTTACGCCTCTTGAAATCGCAACGGCACTTACAAGCGAGACTGGTGGATCTAATCCCGCCGAAGCAAAATCTCTATCACTATTCATGGTCATCGTTGTCGTTATCGTGATGAGTCTTTATGCTTTGCTGCGCCGCAAGGTTAGCAAATGGGAGCAGAAGCGATGAAGCAGTCTCTAGGAGTGCGCCTGTGGCGTTGGACGATCATCTCAGTCGTGGCCCTTTACCTTTTGGTCCCGCTGTATGCAATGTTTGATTTCTCAACTAAGCCCTTTGGATTTGCCGATACCGGGCGAACTTTTCGCGCGTACGCAATGATTCCATCACAGCCAGATCTCTTAGCTGCAATTTCGCGCTCATTAATTACTGCAGCGATAGTCATGGCGCTTATCTTGTTCATGATTGTTCCCACAGCAATCTGGGTTCACTTAAAACTTCCGATTCTACGTCGCCCATTTGAGCTCTTGTGTTTACTGCCTTTAGCTATTCCAGCGATCGTAATTGTGGTTGGAATCGCTCCTCTGTACCGGTGGATCTCTATCAACATTAGTGAATCACCAGTAACTTTGGCTGGCGTCTATTCGATGTTGATTCTTCCATACACGTATCGATCACTATCGGCCGCCCTGGATGCCGTAGATATTCATACATTGGCCGAAGCCGCCACGACTTTAGGTGCATCGATTTCTCGGGTAATCTTTGGAATCATTATGCCGACGATTAAAACCGGAATCGTCAATGGCTCATTTATCGCTATTGCACTTGTGCTTGGTGAATATACGATTTCAAATATTCTTAACTTTAAGACCTTCCAAGTTGTTATCGCTCAAATTGGCAGACAAAATGGCAATGTTGCAGTTGCAGTCTCACTAGCCGCACTACTCTTTGTTCTCTTCTTGCTGCTCATCATCCCTACCAAGAAACGTCAAGGCGCTGTTCTTGACGTTGACATCGCCTAAGAGATAAGGACCCATACGTTGAGCTCATCAGCATATGTACAGTTAGTTGATTGTGCTAAGCACTTTGGCAAGGTCAAAGCCCTTGATGGCTTAAGCCTAGATATCGCCGAGGGCGAGCTCGTGGCACTGCTTGGTCCTTCTGGTTGCGGAAAAACAACTGCGCTTCGCGCACTGGCTGGTCTGCAGCTTCTAGATCGAGGCCAGATGATTGTGGATGGCAAAGATGTAACATTTCAAAACGCCAATAAGCGCGGCATGGGAATGGTTTTTCAGGCCTATTCGCTCTTCCCACATATGACTGCACGAGAAAATGTTGAGTATGGATTAACACTTCGCGCACATAAGACGTCAAAAGATAAGCGCAAAGCCCGTTCGGGCGAGTTATTAGATTTAGTTGGCCTTTCTACCCACGCTCATCACTATCCCTACCAACTATCTGGCGGACAGCAACAACGTGTGGCATTGGCCCGCGCCTTAGCAATCTCTCCAAAAGTTTTACTGCTCGATGAACCTCTATCTGCACTTGATGCAAAGGTGCGCACCCAGTTGCGCGAAGAGATCCGCCGTATCCAGGTGGAGCTTGGTACAACCACTCTTTTTGTTACCCATGATCAAGAAGAGGCGTTGGGTATTGCCGATCGTGTCGGCGTGATGCGCAATGGCGTGCTTGAGCAAATTGCAGCCCCAGCTGAGTTATATGATCGACCCAACACTGCTTTTGTTGCCGAGTTCGTGGGCCTGACTAATCCAATCGCCGGAAAAGTTAGTGGTGGAACTATTGAAATTCTAGGTGGAGTTGTTAAAACACTTCTAGGCTCAATTACTTCTGGCTCTGGAATTGCATTAGTCCGCCCTGAAAGCATTGATGTGGTTGCAAGCAAATCAGGAAATGCAACAGTCTCTTCTGCCAGCTTCTTAGGTGCTACATGCCGCTTGAGTATTTCACTCAACGATGGCACTCGCATAACTGCGCAATTGCCAAGTCCTGATGCTGCTGGCCTTGGTGCAGGCGCGCCAGTAACTGTCTCACTTCTTGATATACCAGTCTTTGTTAAGGCTGCTGGGTAATGTTTGGCACGATCTCATCTCTAGAAACATTTACGGATGAGTTTGTCTGCTTTGTTAAAGTGACTACAACCGATGGTCACATTGGATGGGGTCAAACATCAAACTACAATGCCGACATCACTGCCAAAGTCTTTCACCGCCAAATTGCACCCTGGGCAATCGGTAAAGATGCATCGGATATTGGTGCATTAATTACCCTGATCGAAGCTAAAGAGCATAAATATCCAGGCAGTTATCGATGCCGGGCAAATGCCGGACTTGATACAGCCCTGTGGGATCTTCGTGGTCGTGCTGAAGGTAAACCGGTTGTGGAGCTTCTCGGCGGCACACCCAGAAGACTTCGCACGTATGCATCATCTATGAAACGCGACATAACTCCACAGCAAGAGGCCGAGCGCTTTGTGAAACTTCGTGACACATATGGTTTTGATGCCTTTAAATGGCGCGTGGGTGCTGAATGTGGCAGTGATGTTGATGAGTGGCCTGGGCGAACTGAAGAAGTTGTGCCCGTCGTTTCGCGTGCACTAGGCGAGGGAGTTTCCAAGCTGGTCGATGGCAATAGTGGCTTCTCGCCTCAACGAGCAATTGACGTTGGTGGCCTCCTTGAGGCCGAAGGTATTACTCATTTTGAAGAGCCTTGTAAATATTGGGAGCTTGAAGAGACCAAGCGCGTTACCGATGCACTTGCAATCGATGTTACCGGCGGTGAACAAGATTGGGATTTAGTCACATGGCAACGCATGATTGATATGCGGGCTGTAGATATTTTGCAACCAGACATAATGTATATGGGTGGTCTATGGAGAACCTTGAAGGTTGTTGAGATGGCTAAAAAAGCTAATATGCCAATCACCCCGCACAGCGCTAATCTTTCACTCGTTACGATTTGTACTATTCATTTACTGGGCGCGATTGATAATCCCGGCAAATATCTTGAGTTTTCTATTGAGGGCTTTGATTATTATCCTTGGCAAAAGGATCTGTTTCTTGGAGATCCATTTGCAATTGAAGACGGGAAAATCCAGATTCCTTCAGAGCCTGGATGGGGTGTAGAAATAAATCCAACGTGGTTAAGCAAGGCAACCCATCAAGTGACAACACTCTAAAACCTTGCCGCTAGCCGCTTAAATTAGTCTTTTCTCGAGTTTTCACATAGATTCAAGGCATGACAACGGAGTCAGCTTTCGAAACTGCGCGCGCGCAATTACGCACGGCAGTAGATCAATTGGGCCTTTCAGAAAATGATTGGCAAACACTGTCAACACCACGGCGAATCTTAGAAGTAGCCGTTCCACTGCGTCGCGATAACGATAAAGTCGAAATGTATAAAGGCTTTCGAGTTCAATACTCAACTACACGCGGGCCTTCTAAAGGTGGAGTTCGCTTCCACCCTCAGATCGATCTTGAAGAGACAATTGCGCTAGCCATGTTAATGACATGGAAATGCGCTTTAACGAATCTTCCATTCGGCGGGGCGAAAGGTGGAATTGCAGTTGATGCTGCAACGTTATCTGACCGCGAAAATGAGCGGTTAACACGTCGATATACATCAGAGATTCTTCCCATCATCGGACCAGAACGCGATATTCCTGCTCCTGATGTTGGCACCGACGAGCGCAATATGGCCTGGATGATGGATACATACTCAGTCAATGCAGGTTTTTCCGTACCTGGAGTAGTGACCGGAAAGCCAATTGTTTTAGGTGGATCACTAGGTCGAAACTCTGCAACTGGAGATGGTGTTGCCATTTCGACTATGCAAGCTTTACATGCTCGTGGGATTAATCCGATCGGTGCAACTGTTGCAATTCAAGGTTTTGGAAAAGTTGGTTATTGGGCAGCTATTGCTCTAGAAAATATGGGACTCAGAATTGTGGCCGTGAGCGATGTTCATGGCGCGGTTACTGGCTTTAAGAGTGTGAGTGAATTATGGGAACACTTTTTGGCACACAAGAGCTTAGATGCACCCGGTACGGATCGCCTCACTAACGAAGAGCTTCTTCATTTAGATGTCGACGTACTGATTCCTGCCGCTTTATCTGATGCCATTACCGGCCATACCGCACCTGGAGTTAAAGCAAAGGTAGTTGTTGAAGGAGCTAACGCGCCAACATCACCAGAGGGCGATGCGATATTAAACGAGAAAGGCATTTTAGTTGTGCCTGATATTTTGGCCAACTCAGGCGGAGTAATTGTCTCCTATTTCGAATGGGTTCAAGATAAGCAGAATTATTCATGGGATGCCAGTGAAGTAAAAACAAATCTCAACCGAATTATGTTAAAAGCCTTTAGTGAGGTTGAAGAGATGGCTAAGTCACGAAAGGTTACATGGCGTGAAGCTGCACACATGTTGGGTGTTGCACGAGTTGCCGAGGCTCATAAGTTGCGTGGCCTGTATCCATAAACAGTGAATTAAAAAGAGGGCGTGAAATTCTCACGCCCTCTTTTTACTTAAAAGCTAGTTAATTAAGCAACTGCCTTCTTAAGCTTTGTTCCAGCACTAACCTTCACACCAGTGCGTGCAGGAATCTGCAGAACTGCGCCTGTTTGTGGGTTACGGCCTGAACGAGCAGCACGTGCAACTGCCTCAATTGAGATAAAACCTGGGAGAACCAACTTCTCCTTGCTTTGAAGCATTGAAATAGCTAGACCTTCAAGTGCCTCTAGAACTGATGAGACAGCACTCTCTGACTGCTTTGAATCTGCGGCTAGCTTTGCAACGATCTCTTTCTTATTCATAAAGGTCTCTCCATTACTGGGTTGATGTTAATACAGGTAATCTTGCCAGCAAAGGCATAGCAATCAGGCTTAACCACGCAATAACGCGCAGAAATTCATGGGATTTCTCGCTTTTTTCTCTCATTTCTCTCCTTTTTCGTCTGGGATGGCGCCTCACTTGAAACAACTCCCCTGTGGCATCTACCGAGGGCGTGCTTTAAAGTGTGGGCGTGAATAAAACTATCGATGCAGATTTTCTCAGCCTCCCATTGACTGCAGTCTCTGATGCTGCAATCGCAACTGCTACAAGCGCTGGAGCATCACATGTTGATGTTCGAATCGAGCGCACACGTACAGGTTTACTAGCGTTGCGTGATGCAAAACCTGAAACCCAGAGCGATGAAACTCTGGCAGGTGTTGGCGTGCGAGTCATTGTTAATGGTGCATGGGGCTTTGCATCTAGTCCAGAGATTTCAGTAAAGGTTGCCGAGCAATTAGCACTCACTGCAGTAGCTATGGCCAAAACTTCTAAGCCGCTTTCAACTCAAGAGATCTCACTTGTCACTGAGCCTGTTTATGCACAGAAGACATGGGTCTCTGATTATGAAATCGATCCATTTTCAGTCTCAGATTCAGATAAGAAAGATCGCTTAGCGGATTTGAGTCACTCTCTTCTAAAGAGTAGCAATGTTAATCACACGTCAGCTCATGCCATGTACGTAAAAGAACAAAAACATTACGCAGATTCATATGGCACTAGTACGACCCAGCAGCGTGTTCGTATGCAGACCCAAATCGAGGCGATATCAATCGGCGCAGGTGGCTTTGAATCAATGCGCACACTTGCCGCACCTTCTGGTTTTGGCTGGGAATGGATGGGCAATACACATTGGAATTGGGATGTAGAGATTGCAGAACTACCCGCTTTGTTAGCCGAAAAAGTAGCTTCTCCTTCAGTTGTGCCTGGTCGATACGACGTTTTAGTTCATCCATCTAATTTGTGGCTAACAATTCATGAATCTATTGGCCATGCAACCGAGCTAGATCGCGCAATTGGTTATGAAGCAAATTACGCTGGTACATCATTTGCTACCCCTGACAAATTGAACACTTTGAAATATGGATCAGCACTCATGAATGTGACAGGTGATCGTAATACTCCTCACGGTTTAAGCACGGTTGGATTTGATGATGAAGGTGTTGCCGCCCAACAATGGGACATCATTAAAGATGGAATTTTGGTTGGATATCAATTAGATCGTCGCATCGCAGCTGCGGTAAATCGCGATCGCAGCAATGGCTGTGCCTACTCAGACTCCCCTGCTCATGTTCCAATTCAACGAATGCCAAATGTTTCACTACAGCCAAATCCAACTGGTCCTACCTATGACGAGATGGTTTCTTCCATGGAGGATGGAATCATTATCAAAGGTGATAAGTCTTGGTCTATTGATATGCAGCGCTATAACTTTCAATTTACTGGTCAACAGTTCCATCGCGTGAAGAATGGAAAGATTGTTGGTCAATTAAAAGATGTTGCCTATCAAGCTACAACTACTGATTTCTGGGGCTCGATGAAAGTTGTCGGTGGCCCATCGACCTATGTTTTGGGTGGAGCTTTTAACTGCGGTAAAGCCCAACCCGGTCAGGTTGCAGCCGTTAGTCATGGTTGCCCAGCGGCGATATTCGACAAAGTTAATATTCTCAATACTGTTGCGGAGGCTGGAAAATGATTTCTGCTCAAGATCTAATTGAAAAAATCACATCTGCCGCAACATGTGATGATTGCATCGTTGTTGTAAAAGATAAGACACAGGCAAATCTTCGGTGGGCTGCCAGTACGTTAACAACTAATGGGGTTATTACAGAACGAAGTGTCACCGTCATCGCATTTATTGCTCATGGTGCTGGCATGGCTTCCGGCGGTGTTACACGTACTGATGTCAACGAGGCTGATATTCCACAGTTGCTAGAACAGGCCATAGCGGCGGCAAAGGCTGCCGGCAAGGCGGAAGATTTCGCACCATTAGCTAAGAATGTTTCATTGGGTGATTGGAATGGCCAGCACGTGCCTACTGGACCGGAAATCTTTAAAGATTTTGCGCCAGCACTGGGAGATATGTTTGCACGCTCAGTCAGCGATGACATAGAGCTCTTTGGTTACGCCGAACACACGCATGAAACAACCTGGATTGGTTCAAAGGGTGGAATGCGTCTGCGTAAAGATTCACCTGTTGGTCGCGTTGAAATGACTGGCAAGTCACATCAGCGCTCACGTTCAACGTGGTCTGGTATTGAGACACGCGATTTTAAGAACGTATCTGTCTCTGCAATCGATGCCGATATTCGCCAACGCCTTAATTGGCAGGCCAAAAAAGTAGATATGCCTGCAGGTCGCTACGACACAATTTTGCCATCGGGCAGTGTTGCAGATCTATTTACCTATATGTTGTGGGTTTCTGGAGCACGCGATGCATTTGAAGGTCAAAGTGTATTTTCAAAGCCAGGTGGTGGAACACGCGTAGGTGAGAAAATATCTAACGTTGGCTTCCAATTCTTTAGTGATCCTAACTATGCACAGTTGCCGGCCGCTAATTTTGTTGGAACTGCCGTGAGTTCACCTTTCTCATCGGTCTTTGATAATGGTCAACCAATTAAGCATATTGACTGGATTAAAGATGGAGTTCTACAGTCGTTGATACAAACTCGAGCAACCGCCCAATTAACCTCTCTTGATTTCACACCTATTGGCGAAAATGCAATCATGAGTGTTGATGGTGGCACGGGAACACTCACAGATTTAATCTCTAAAGTTGATAACGGACTCCTACTGACAACATTCTGGTATATCCGAATGGTTGATCCAAACTCCCTACTTCTTACTGGCCTAACACGTGATGGTGTTTATCACGTCAAGGGCGGCGAGGTAGTTGGTGCGACAAATAATTTCCGTTGGAATGACTCCCCTGTATCCGCACTGAACCGTATTGCACACGCTGGAGCTAGCGAATGGACTCAGCCTCGTGAATGGGCCGGGGATATAACCAATATGGCTGTGCCAGCACTTGTTATTAAGGATTTCAATATGTCAACGGTGAGCCCGGGTAATTAACCCAATTACTACGGGTTAATTACTCCCTGAGATAGCAAGATAAGAAGAATGCTTCCAAGAAATACGCGATAAAGGATGAATGGTAAAAAGCTCTTTGTTTGAACAAATTTAAGTAGCCATGCAATCACGGCGTAACCCACCACAAAAGCGATGGCCGTTGCAATAAATGTTTCTGAGAGTGAAAACATTTGAACTCCGGACTTGTCTTCTAGCGCACCTTTGAGTTCATACAGGCCGCTACCAAAAACCGCTGGCAAAGCTAACAAGAATGAGTAACGCAGTGCCGCTTCCCGTGTGTAGCCAAGTAGACGACCCATAGCAATGGTTGCGCCAGATCTAGATACGCCTGGAACTAAGGCTAGGGACTGAGCTAAGCCATACATAAAGCCATGGGAAAGATTCAAATCTTCTAGAGTGCGAATCTTCTTTCCATAGTGATCTGCCCAGCCAAGAATCAAACCAAAAATAATCATCACTGAGGCAATTAGCCACAAAGAGCGAAGATCATTTTCAATCAATGACTTACCGAGATAACCCAAAATCACGATAGGAATGCTGCCAATGACTATCAGCCAACCTATTCGTGCTTCTTGTTTTTCTTCGGGAGTTAAACTCTGACGGCGTATATTTTGATTAATCCACGCTACAAGAATCCGCTTGATGTCATGTCTAAAAAAGATGAGTACAGCTAGTTCAGTACCTACCTGGGTAATCGCAGTAAAGCGAGCACCAGGGTCCTGAGCATGAGAGAAAAACTCACCTGCAATTCTTTGATGCGCGCTCGATGAGATGGGTAAGAATTCGGTTAAGCCTTGAATGATTCCTAAAAAAATTGATTCAAACATGTCAGATTTCACTATCTAATAACTGCTGAGTATGTGCCAAAGTGTGTGAGCATGCTTTAGAAATTAACAGCTCTAATGTGACCTCACCTAGCTCTGGGTGAATCGACTTAGAAGCCCATTGTTGCGTTGAAATCCCAGCTAGTGCAGCAACGACTAAATTAGCGATACTTTCAATAAGCGCCAGTGAATTACGCCAGTCTCGCCCTTGATAATTCAGGACCGCTGGATAGAGATCTTCATTGAAATTAATAATCTGAGGACTATCTATCGTAAGCGAATTAAAATATCGAATCGCAAAGTGCATCTCACCGTCGGCAACATGGTGAATTACATAGGCTGGCGACCATTCGCCCGCGGAATGAATCTGATTGGCAGACGCATCATTGAACTCTTTGGCTCGGGCTAGAAAACCATCAATATTTTTGCGATATGTCTGTAGTAATTCATTACTCATGCGAGGATTCTACAACTGTGCGCTTCGGCAAAGGCCGAGCTGGCTATGCAAGTTTCCAAACTCCATGAGTCGCCTTACTGCTCGAGAACTTAATCTTTGAGCCAGTGACCTTATAGCCATGCAGAGTCTTTGCGACCTTGTATCCCAGCGTCGAGATATCCAGGTCTACTGTGCAGGCTGACGTCGAAATGAGTACCAAAACACTGCTCTTCTTTGATTCCCGCAAGTAGGCGATGTATCCATTTTCCGCAGCAACCCAACGCAATCCACCATTAATAAAAGCATCCTCCGTTCTACGAAGATGCGTGAGTTCTTTAATTTCAGCGAGAAACTCTAAATCCCAGTCTTTCTTGTCATCCCACGTCATTGTTTTGCGAGTGTCATCGCCGTTATTTCCTTCAAGACCAATCTCATCACCCATAAAAATCGACGGTACGCCAGGATAGGTTAGCAACATAGTCATCGCAGATAAATGACGTGCGCGATCTCTACCCACTATCGTCCTAAAACGTGGAGTGTCATGTGAATCTAAAAGGACCATGGAAGCAGTTAGTGCTTGCCAAGGAATCGAACCATTGAAATTCTTTATCGTATTGACTAATGCCTTGCTGGTGATCTTCGGTGAATCAATAGGTAGGCCTTGAAAACCGCCACCTAAATTCGCATTTTTATTCATCCACGATGCCAACGGACGCATAAAGCCTTGGTAGTTCATGGTTCCATGCCAACCGCGCCCGGCTAGATCTTCTGCAACAAAATCACCATTCTCAGCTACAAGCCATGCATCTGGTGCGACTGAATCCATAGTTTGTCGAATTCCATGCATGACTTCATCGTGAATATCTATATCGCCCAACTTTCCAGTCATATTTCCGACATCGATTCGCCAGCCAGACATGCCAAATTTAGGTGAGAGCCATTGTTGAACTACGGAATTCTTTGCTTCATACATCTCTTTACGTAAAGCTTTAGAGGCAAAATTTAACTTAGGAAGTGATTCAAGTCCCCACCAACCAACGTATCCCCACTTAAAACTCTTATCCCAATAAAAATAGCCATGCTCTTTACTTTTCTTATCCTTCTTAGCTTTGTGCAACCAGTGATGGCCCATACCGCAGTGATTAGATGTTAAATCCCCCACCAAGCGGATTCCGGCTTTATCGCTGGCCTTGCGCAGGCTAAACCACGCATCATTACCACCAAGGAGTGGATCAACGGTAGAAAAATCTGTTGCGTCATAGCGGTGGTTAGATTGAGAAGGGAAAAAAGGAGTGAAATAGACTCCGTTAATTCCTAAATCTTTAATGTAATCCAGATGCTCTTCAACGCCTTTCAGATCTCCGCCTGCAAGTTCTTGGCCACTCCATTTCTTTTTACTTTTATTAAAAGAATCCCAGGGTTGGGCGTGTCCCCACTCGGGTAGCTTCTTGGTGGAAGTAGAAGCAAAACGATCTGGAAAAATCTGATAAAAAACCGAGTTCTTAAGCCACGTAGGTGCAGGTTTTTCTGCAATTATTTGAAAATCACTATTAGAGTGCACATCGTGGTGTTGCAAACCTACGGCATTGAGCCAATCAAATTTATTATCTCCAGCAAAAAGAAAACGGTAACGGGTATTCGGATTAATAATTGCAATGCTCGCCTGCCACCATGATTCATGCTTATTTTTCATAGTTAATTTCAGATGTGTGGTGCGTGGCTCGCCATCATGGTAAAAACGCATCACCGCTTGATTGAACGTATAAGAATTGGGAATTCGGACTTTAAAGGTTACTTTTTCCCCTAAACGTGGAGAGCTATTAGAGACATATATTTCGCTGCCATCGTGGTGAGGTTCTAGTAAGAGCTTAGTCATTGGGTCAAAATATCATTATTAATCTAACGATGGTGCTTTTGAATCTCTGATCAGATGGATATAGAAGCGACCTGGTCGTCGCTCACTCTCTTGCCTCTCCCCCACTTCAATAAAGCCAAGTGCTTTATATGCTGCGATTGCAGAGAAATTATCTGTCCAAACTCCTAATCCCTGGCGCTGCCAACCCTTAGATTCACAAAGGGAATCGAGAAATCTAAATAATGCGCTGAATGCGCCCTGGCCTCGAAAATGCGGATCACTCCAACATCCACCAATCCAACATGTTGCACCGTGATCTCCATCTAAAACCTCTACTGACATGATGGCGATGTCGTCTGAATTAATAGAGGCAACTAAAAAATCTAACTGTGAAAATTTATCGCGCCATTCAAACTCGGTAAATGCGTTCTCAGCCTCTACGTTGCCACCAAAAGCATCTGGGCTTTCGCGTAAAGAGCGCAATCGTAAATTCCTTACACGCATCCATTCATCAGGATAAAGGAGTGAGACCTGCACATTCATGTGTAAATAATGCACTACACACTCAGAAAACTAAAACAGAGGAAGGCTTATTCAATATCGCTTTGCTCATCACGTCTAGGCATCAAATATCCTGAGGTTAGAGCGGTCGCGCCCAATACAAGTGCATTCGCAGTAAAGACTCCGGTGACACCGGCAATAGCGCTGCACAATCCGATCGAAGCTGGTAAAACACTCTGTCCTACTCGATTCGCAGTCAGTCGCAGCGCTAACCAGGTTCCACGTGAATGTGAAGGAACGGCAAGAGTAATTATTGTCATCGTGAGTGGTTGGCCTATTCCCAAAGCAAACCCTAAGCAAAATAGTAAAACTCCTGTGATCCACAGTGGCAGAGCAAATACTAATGAACCCATAAATAGTGCAGATGTTGCCACTGAGGTAATCAATAAGCGATTTCGACCATACTTCAATGAAAGTGGTCCCAAATAGAATCTCGACAAAACAGTAGCTATTGAACGTACGCTGAGTAAAACGCCAATCGTGGCGGCAGGAATCTTTCTATCGAGCCCCAGAACTGGAAGATAAATCGATAGAACGTCTACCGAACCTATGACAACTAAGCTAATCAATAGCGCACCAGATACTCCTTTTTTAGCCCCTGGTTCAATTTGTTGATAGGAAGAAAAGAGACTTACCTTTTTCCCTTCAAGTACCTCACTAGCGTTAGATGCGGAATTTCGAATCAGTTGTAATGTTATTACAAATAAAATGATTGAGGCCATGAGATAAAAAATGAAAAGATCTTTAGTGTTAGGAATGATTGAACGTCCACCAAAAAGGATTATCGACGCTGGACCAAGTGTTTGCCCCAAAGATCCTGCGAATGTGTAGAGACCAAAAGCTGAATCAAGAGTTGCACGCTCGCCTTGAGCAACTTTACTTTGTTGTCCAATAACACTCATTAGATGACCCAACCCAAGTAACAAATTAAGAATTATGAGAGAGAAGATCGAGTATGCGTAAAAAATAAAACCCACTCCAGTGAAAATCAAAATAACTGAACCAACTAATAGAATTGCCGAGTTTTTACCTCGATCAGATGCTCGTCCTATTAATACTGCAGCAAAGAGTGGTAAGAATGCAAAGCTCGATGCAATCAAGCCTATAACACCTGGATTAACTCCTAATTCAATGGCCCGATAAGTCGCCGCAGGGCGTACAACAAATGTTCCTAGTTGCAGAAAAAGTGCATGTGCTAATAATGCATACGGCCAGATAGGTTTTTGAAGTTTCATCAACCCTATTTTAAAAGCGGGGAATTTTTGCTTAGTGCACGTGCAGCCTCACGACCTGCCGTACGCCCTAAAACTGTGCCCGCTGTGAGGCCAGCCCCAGATGGTGATGAATAGTAGAAAATTCCTCCGACTAGCTCGCCAGCACCGAATAAGCCTTCAATAGGGCGATTTTGAGTGTCGATAATCCGTGCTTTTTCATCCGCGTGTACGCCACCAAAAGTAAAAGTTAATCCGGTGGTCACTGGGAACGCTACATAGGGTGCTGCATCAATTCTATTAGCCCAGTTAGATTTCTTAGGTATCAAGCCAATAGTTGACTTTCCATCTTTGCAATTTGGATCAAAGGTTTTTGATTCATCGACAGATACATTGAAATTCGCAATTGTTCGAGCCAGGATAATGGGATCTAGATCTAATTTCTTTGCTAGCTCTTCAACAGTTTGGGCAGTTATCTTAGATACTTGTCGACCGTTGTAGTTAGGATCGAGAATCTCTAGAACTTTAGAATCAAAGATCTGAAATGCCATCGAGTCAGGTTGGCGCATAATCTCGGTGCCAATTTTTCCATAGGTGATGGCCGAGTAATCAACGCCCTCATCTAGGAAACGTTCGGCATTCTTATTCACCATAATTCCCATGGTGTAAGAGTTTCTTGAAAACTCATTGCCTCTATTTCTATCACCGCTTGTCGGTGCACTTGCATCCCATGCAACGGCATGGCTGCCGCTCCAATGGCCGGCTGATTTAGCACCGAAGGCAAGTGCCATATCAATGCCGTCGCCAAGATTAAAATCGCTGCCTCTTAATTTCGCTAAATCCCACCCTGGACCAAGATATCTACTGCGTTTTTCTGTACTTGCACCAAAACCACCGCTTGCGAGTACAACTGATTGTGAACTTATTTCAACTATTTCACCGGCAGAATTTCTAACTTTAACACCAGTTACCCGCTGTCCGGGAACGCCTAAAAGTTCAATGGCTCTAGTCTGGTAGCTAATCTCTATACCAGCTTTTTCTACATTTTCAAAGAGTTTTTCTACAAGTCCAGCTCCACCGCCACTAACAGCAATTGAACCGCCACCTACTTGGAAACGCTTATTGTGCTTTAAACCTTGCTTACTAAAAGTAAAAACTAATCGAATTCCTTTAGAGTGCAGCCACTCCATGGCCTTTCGCGATTCTTTTACAACAAGAGAAGTGAGCTCTGGATCACCCCGATACTCAGTTATAGAGGACATATCGTCGAAAAACTCATTCTCGGGATATCTCAGTACATCAAAATCCTCTTTACCGGCCAATGCTAACTCTGGAAATGAACTACCTAAATCATCTGCCCCGTTGTGAGTAAATCTCATCCACCCTCCAGAGAAAAATGAGTTTCCACCGCGTGCAGAGGCGGGGGCACTTTCAAGAATCAAAACCTTTGCACCATTTTCTTGCGCCATTAACGCTGCACACAGCGCGGCATTTCCAGCACCAACAACTATGACGTCATATTGCATGATGATTAGTTTCTCGGAACATCATTCGGTGGCGAGGTTGCAACAATAAAAACCAAATCGTCATCACCAGTATTTTCAACGCCATGATTGATTTTAGGTGGCACAAACATTGTAAATCCAGGGCCAACGATTGTTTTTTCATCCCCATACCAGACTGTGCCGGTGCCAGAGATAAAATAAAAAATCTGCTCGGCAATCTCATGCGTGTGCTGCTCTACCAGTCCCTTGATTGGATAACGAGAGATTCTGAAATCAAAGTACTTGCTGCCCTCATTTTCATCATTAACAAGATACTTTGAAAAACCACCAAAGTGTCCGGGCGGTTCATTCCACGGTAAGCCCCTGCTATCAACGACGCTCATATCTCATCCAATCTATCTAGTAATGACGTAGGGCTCTTAAAGAATTCCGGCAGAAGGTCCGAGCTTAAATCCAAGAAACTTCCATTCGGTCATCTCTTCAATTGCATACTGAACGCCTTCGCGTCCAACGCCACTCATCTTCATTCCACCGAATGGATAATTATCCTGGCGATATCTAGATGAATCGTTGATCCAAATAGCTCCCGCATCGATATCTCGCCCAAAGCGGAAAGCTGCTCTCAGGTCATTAGTAAAGACTCCAGCTTGTAAGCCAAAGACAGATGAATTAACGCGCTCAATGACATCGTCATCTTCGGTAAAAGTTTGCAATACTGCTATAGGTGAGAAAACCTCACTGCTAGAAATCGTGACGTTCTCTGGAACGTTCGACAACAAGGTTGGCTTAATAGTTCTGGCAACTGCTACCCCACCAGTCAGCACTTTCGCACCGGCAGCAACAGCTTCTTCAATCCACCCGAGTACTCGCTGTACTTGAGTTTGCGAAACCATGGGCCCTATTTCAACTGCCGGATCCATTGGATCGCCGATTTTCATCGCCTCGGTTGCCTCAATAAATAGTTTGGTGAACTCTTTCTCAATAGAAGTGTGCACAAATATTCTCTGAGCCGATATGCATGCTTGGCCTGAGGATAAATAAGCAGATGTAGCAAGACTTTTAGCCGCTGCCGCAACATCGGCATCTGCCCGAACTACGTTAGCTGCACTTGAACCTAACTCCAGTACAACTTTCTTAATTCCAGCAGCTTTTATCACTGCCAAACCTGCTGGAACGCCACCTGTAATGCTGATCATTCGAACTCTTTGGTCGCGCACTAATGGCTCAATTGCCTCTTCCACTTCACCGATAATCACATTGAAAGCACCATCGGGAAGTCCGGCTCGCTTAAATGCTGCAGCTAACCACAGGGCAGATATTGGAGTTTGATCTGATGGTTTGAGAACTACAGTATTTCCAGCTGCAAAGGCTGGGCCAATTTTGTTAATGGTTAAGTTAACTGGCGAGTTAGAGGGAGCAATTGCAACAATGACGCCAACAGGAACGCGGTTTGCAATTCCAGTTCGATTGACTCCACTTTCAACGATGTCCATAGGAATCACTTGTCCTTGTTGAACCATCGTGTAATCAGCTGCAAGCTCTAGCAACGTTGATGCACGACCAATCTCACGTGTTGCATCTCGAATTGGCTTGCCAGCTTCACCGACAACTATCTCTATTAACTCTTTCGCACCATCTCTAATCTCCGCAGCTGCACGACGTAGAATTTGGGCTCGCTCATAGGCGGGCATAGTGCGCATAACATTCTTAAATGTCGCAGAAGCCGATGCAATTGCATCATCAGCATCTTTGCCAGAAGCCATTGAAAATGTTGCAAGCGTAAGCCCATTAAATGGGTTTACGACATCGAGTGTTTTACCACTGGCACCCGGCCGCTCTTGGCCATTTATCCAAATACCACGCTGTGAAACTAGAGTTTTCATATCTATTCCACTTCTGGAAGTGGATATGCCCCACGAGCAGTCATTGGAACATAAGTATCACGACGAACTTCTACGTCTAATAGGTAAGGAACTCCCGCGGCAAATGCACGAGCAAGAGCAGCTGGCAGATCCTTAGATGAAAGAACGCGCTCTGCCTTGAGCCCACATGCATTTGCTACTGCAGCAAAATCTAACTTATAAGGCTCACCATTAGGAAGGGTGAAACGAGTGAAGAAGCTCTGGTTGGGACCAAAGCGACGTGCTTGTGGTCCATCAACTGATGCCCATGCATAGTCATTTGCAACGATATAGACAATTGGTAAACCAAGTTCAACAATCGTTGGATAGATATGCAAGCTCATCGACATACTTCCATCACCAGTAATGATTGCAACACGTTTATCTGGTGCTGCAAGTTGAGCGCCTGCAACTCCGCAAGGACCAAAGCCCATTGATGCTCCACCGAGGCTAGTGACAAAAGTATCTGGTCCATAGGTTGGGAACTGTTGAATGATCCATTTTTGGGAATTACCGACATCGGTCATCATAATTCCATCTTTTGGAAGTGCCTTTCTAATCTCTTGCGTCAAATATCCTGGTTCGATTGGATCTGATTCTGGATTAAATGAATCAGCGACCTCTTTTTTCCACGACTCTTGAACCTCCTTGATGGAATCCCACCACTCTGTTCGGGCAGACTTTGCATCCCCAGACGCTTGCGCAAGAACAAGTAAGTCTTCAAGTACCGCAGCTACATCGCCAACAATTCCTTCGGCAACTGGGTAAAAACGCGCAATCTCTACGGGATCAATATCGACATGAATTAATTTAGTAGTTGAGATCGATAAAACAGCGCCATCTGTAAACCCAGCAGTGTCTGTCTCTGACAATCGTGTACCTAAAGCCAAAATAACATCGGCGCTTCGAAGCGCATGGTTAGCCACAGTTGTGCCAACCCATCCGCTTACACCCAAGGAAAGAGAGTGGGCATCAGGAATCGAGCTTTTACCCATCGATGTGGTTGCTACGGGAATATTCATCGACTCAGCAAAAGCTATGAGAGCAGAGCTTGCTTGTCCACGGTTAGTTCCTCCACCAGCCAAAATCACTGGCTTTTTCGCTGATTTAAGTAGCTCAAATGCACGTGCAGTTGCTTGTGCGTCGCCACGAGTACGAGAATTTGGAACAAAATTAAACACGTCATCAGGGAAATCAACATCAGCTAACTGTGTAAATGCTTCCTGGGTAATATCGATATGAACTGGTCCTGGGCGTCCACTGACCGCCTCTTTATATGCTTTCAGAAGAACTTCAAGAAGCTTCTCTGGCTTGTTAACTGTCCATGAACGCTTGACGCTGCCACGGAAAATATCTGCGGTGCCTGCATCGCGAGAATGGGTTAGCTCCTGGAAAGCTCCACGTCCTTGCGTTTTTGTCCACGCATCACCTGTGATAACAATCATGGCTGATGAATCTAACATTGCATTCATTACACCCGTAAGGGTATTGGCGGCACCAACACTATTATGCGCAACAACAACCATTGGCTTGTGTGAAATTCTAAAGTAGGCATCCGCGATGTAACCAGAAGTCTCTTCATTTCGAACCATAATCGCTCGGATTCGATCCTGCCGAAGTCGAAGTGCATCAAGAAGATCCAGAACTGTATGGCCAGGCACGCCAATGACATAATCGATACCCAAACGAATTAATGACTCAGCAACGATATCGGCGCCTCTTAGTTTCTGCATTTTCTTCCCCCTCGATTATCGCTTAAGCAGAATTTGCTTAGTCGAATTCAATGAATCTTCTCTTTCTTCAGAATTTATACGTGAGTTCGTGACGTGATTACGCATCGCATCTACTGCCCCCTGAGCATCTCTTCGCAACATTGCATTGAGAATTTCTACATGCTCGGCATAAGCCTCACGAGCTCGAGCTGGCATAAAGCCAGATTTACTGCGTGAAAGTCTTAATTTTGCATTCACTTGGCTTGCGTGCTCTGAAAGCAAAGCATTATCAGCTAATTCAAAGATTTTTTCGTGAAAATCTAGATCTACCGGATAGCGCCCACCATGTTCAACAATCGACGCCTGTGTAATTGTGAGCATTCCCTGTAGGGCAAGTAAGCGCTCAACTGGGGCTTTTTGAGTTGCTAGGCGGACAGCATGAACTTCTAAAGCTTCACGAACTTCATAGCACTTAGTAATTTCTTCCCGACTCAATTGTGTAACAAAGGCTCCCCGATTAGGAATAATGGAAATCAGACCCTCTTTTACTAAGCGCTGGAAAGCCTCACGAATGGTTGTGCGACTAACCCCAAGTTCATTTGAAAGGGAAGTATCACTAATGCGCTCACCTGGAGTATAAAATCCATCGACAATAAGTCTGCGCAATGAGTTTTCTGTGTAGTCAATTGCCTCAGCTCCAGAGACTTTAGCTCTGCGTTTATCTGGCATGAAAAATCACTCTCCTCATGTGAGACCTTCAAGGAGTTGCTTAGGTACGTGCACAAATCCATCCATTATTGCTCTTGCTGTTCGCACTACTGAAACTTTAGATACTTGATCTGGCTGGCCATTGATGTGATGCACAACGGTTTGCATAATCCCAGATGGATGGCCTAGGCGAACTTCAGTACTTCCTGTTGATGAAGCTTTTAAAGTCATCATCTCCGCAACTACCGTGCCCGGTAATAAGCTGGCAACACCAGTTGCAATACCTGCAGTTATTTGGCAGGCCTTATGTGGAGAGCGAATTGAAAACATTCTTACTGTTAAATCAATCTCACCCTTTGAAATTTTCCCACCTGAACTCATTGTGTAATCTGTTGCAGCACTGATAAATCCAATCTTTGGCAACCCTGGCGTCTCAGTGGAGGCTCGATCAGAACTCATTGTTAACCCAAGCCATACGGCGACTTGTCCACGAATCTCTTCTACCACTTTCAGAATATCCGGGCGGCTCTCAATCTCAGCAGGTAATTCAGTACCGGTCATATTAATATCGTGAGCACGAACAAAAACCGTCGGATTTGCTGCATCTACGACTGAAACCCGGATATGTCGACCGTCGGTGAGGGTCATGTCATCCTGCAAATTTCCAGTTGGTAGCACTCTGCCAGAGACTGCACCAGTTGGACTTAAGAAATCTAAATCTATGCGAGCCCCTGGGTTTGCAAGCCCAGCAATATATGTCGTGCCCTCAACTGCGGCACGACCACCATAAACAGGAACCTGTGCGACGATAATTTTGCCAGTATTCACATTATTAATTCTAACTGGGGTAATCGAGCCGTCAGTATGGGCCTTTACTAATCCTTCGTTAATAGAGAAGGGGCCAACAGCAGAAGAGATATTTCCACAGTTTCCTCCCCAGTCTATGAGCTCACTCGTAATATCAACTTGAGCAAAGAGATAATCAACATCTGCATCTTCACGTTCTGACTTGGAGATGATTGCTACCTTGCTTGTCTGCGGAGTTGCACCGCCTAATCCGTTTGTCTGTCTGGCATCTGGACTACCGAGAACATTACGCAAAATCTTTTCAATATCAGGACGTGAAGAAGGTAGATTTTCAGCACGAAAGAAGATTGCCCGGCTAGTTCCACCACGCATGATGGTGCACGCCAAGGGCAAAGTTTCACTTGAATCTATCACTCAGCGATCCTTCCCTCAAGAAATAATCGACCGAGGTCTACTTCTTTTTCCAGCGTTTTTGGCGCGCCTTCAAAGCGAACAGTTCCGAGAACGAGAACAACAACATGGTCAGCAATACTCAGTGCTTTCTTTGTATTTTGCTCAACTACTAAAACATCAACTCCATTTTTGGCAAGGAGTTGAATACGGTCATAAACAAAATCTACAATTTTTGGTGATAATCCTAATGAAGGCTCATCTAATAAAAGTAGTTTAGGCTTTTGCATTAAAACCTTTGCAATTGAAAGCATTACTTGCTCACCACCAGAAAGATTGCCAGCGAACTGTTTGCGCCTTTCAGAAAGTATTGGTAAAAACTCATACACTTGCTCGAGCCGCTCTTGAACTATTTCTCTTGATCTAACGGTAAAAGCATTTATACGCAGGTTCTCTTCTACTGAGAGTTGAGGAAAAACAACTCTTCCTTGAGGCACCATTGTCATGCCTTCATTTACGAGCTTATGGGCTGCAAAGTTCGTTATGTCCTTGCCATCTAAAGCAACATTTCCGCTCCAGGTTTTGATGAGTCCTGAAACGGATTTCAGTAAAGAGCTCTTTCCCGAACCATTGGGGCCAATAATTGCAGTGATTCCACCAGTGGGTACATCCATGTTGATTCCATGGAGAGTCTCAATTCGTCCATAGCCAGATATCAGATTGTGAACTTCAAGAATATTTCTCTGCTGTGTATTAGCCACCTAGGAACACCTCCTTAACGCGAGGGTTGTTCACGACTTCATCAGGAGTACCAACTATTTCAATAACTCCATTGCTCACCACTGCGATTGAATCACACAAACTCGCCACCATAGGAAGATTATGTTCAATGAGAACTATCGTCATGCCGGCTTTATTGAGATCACGTAAATGCTGAACGATCTTGTCAATGAGCCCAGGATTTATTCCTGCGAAGGGTTCGTCGAGTAGTAATAATTTGGGTGAATGCATCAATACTTGAGCAAGCTCAAGCAACTTAAGTTGCCCATATGAGAGGGTAGAAGCCTCATCATTTGCTAAACCAATCAGATGAACAAACTCCAGTAAATCAAGGGCTTTTTCCTTGGTTCCCGCCGAGCCACCATAGCTCTTTGCATCGGCAAATACTAAGAGATTTTCAGAGACTGTTAAGTGCGTAAATACACGGGTTAATTGAAAGGTTCGAATTAACCCTCGACGTGCAAAAAGGTGTGGAGGAAGTCCTACAATATTTTCTCCATCAAATAATATTGAGCCATTATCTGATGTTTGATACCCGGTAATAATATCAAAAAGCGTGCTCTTTCCAGCTCCATTGGGGCCGATAATTCCGGTAATGGAGCCTGCCTCGATCTCGAGTGAAACTCCTTTAAGGACATCAAGACCACCAAAGCTTTTGGTTACACCTTCTATACTCAGAATTGAATTACTCATTACTACCACCCAATAACCTTGCGCCATCGAGGTGATTTACGGAGTAGTCCAAGGATTCCATTTGGCATAAAGATAACAAGCACAATCAAAATAACTCCATATACGGCCACATCAGCGCCAGGAGATTGAGTGAACTTTGATGATAAGAATTGAGAAACGGGTATCAAAATTATCGCTCCTACAGTTCCGCCAAGGTAACTATTCATACCGCCCAATACGGCTACTAAAATTACTTGAACGGAGATTTCTAAACTCATTACGGTTCCAGGGTCGATGAACAAAAGGAACTGTGCGAAAAAAGTACCTGCTGCTGCTGAGATAACAGCTCCGATGATGAAAGCCGTGAGTTTAGCTCGCATGATGCTAATTCCACCTCGGGCTGCCGCGATTTCGTCATCTCGTACCGCCAACATTTCAAAGCCACGGCGAGATCTGCGAAGACGATATGAGATTACGACTGTCGCTAACCAAAGAATAAAAGCAATATAATAATAATATTTACGATCTGGGAATTGGAAGTTCCAGGGGTTATCTTCATACTTCAGCGGAATACCTTGAGACCCACCCGTAAGTGTTGCAAAACTATTAGTTAATTCGTAAATAATCAGCCCTAGTGCCACAGTGCCTAAAGCAAAGTAGTCACCTCTTAAACCATACTTAAAGAGAGGAAATCCAATTATTAAGGCTATGAGTGCGGCCAATAGCATTCCTGCAAGTAATCCGATCCATGGCGAGATATCTTTTTTCATGTACAGCAGAGTCGATGTATATGCCCCAATACCAACAAAGGCTGCCTGGCCTATAGAGTGCTGCCCGCAGTAGCCGCCGACAATTCCCCAAGCAGTGCCAAGAGTGGCGTAGAAAAATATTAAAATTGTTACCTGCAAATAATAAAATCGAATATCAGTTAAAACAGGTACTGCCAAAAGAAGAACAAGAATCACCGATGAAACAATGAATACTGGCAGTCCTGCTGAGCGAAGTCCCGGGGGGCGAAGTATTTCAGCGCGCTCATTTTCGGATAAGACTTTCGTTGTACTCACTTTATGCAACCCTCATCTTTCTAACAAAAAGGCCTTGAGGGCGAAAAAGCAAAGTAGCCAAAAACATGAGAAAAAGAACTGCAGTAGATAGGTCATCACTGATATAAACAGCAAAGAGATTTTGAACTACACCTAAGAAAACTCCGGCAATTGCAGCCCCCTGAATATTTCCAAGCCCACCAAGTACAACAACGATAAAGGCAATAATTCCAAAGCGTTCACCTACTAATGGATAGACATCATAAATTGGGACAATGAGCACTGAGGCAAAGCCAACGAGGCCTGCTCCAATTGCAAAAGCTATCGAATAAATTCTCTTGACATCAATTCCAGACAAGAGCGCTGAATCAGATTGCTGGGCGACGGCACGAATTGCGGTTCCAAGCCGAGTTCGCGAAAGGAACAAGAAGAGACTCGACAAAATAATCAAAGCTCCGAGAAGTGCGATAGCAGCCGTGGCGGCAACTCGAATTCCTGCGATATCAAATGTTTTGTCGCTAGCAAAAGTTGTGACAAATCGATGATCTGGGCCCCAGAGAGCAAGTGTTGTGTTCTGTATTGCCAGAGCGATTCCAAAAGTAATTAGCAACTGGCTAGTTCGCTCCTGACTTAACACGGGATTGATTAGAACCTTTTGAATGAAAAAGCCAAAGAACGCCATCACAAGAACGACGAATGGCAGAGCGAAATATGGATCAACTTTCGTTGTGATGACAAACCAATATGTTAAATATGCACCAATCGATAACATCGCACCTTGTGCAAAATTTATTATCTTAATGACGCCAAAAATCAGGTTAAGGCCGGCTCCTACCAAGGAGTAGAAGCCGCCAATGACCAGCCCGCTTATTAAGGCCGAACCGAACATTGGTGGCTCCCACTTTCCCTCGTTGTCTAACGGTTGTTTCTTTTAGTTATTTATTGTGCTTGTAAGGGCTAGCGCTGATCCCAAGTCTTCATGGGTGCAAATGGACTAGCTGTTGATAGTGCTACAGGCCATACGACCTTGAGCACACCACCTTGCCACTGCATAATCACTGACTTAGCCTTGGTATTTTCACCAACGGTAGCTGAATTAGTTCCAGTGAATTGAACACCAAAACCTTGAGGAGTTCCACCTTCTTGGATATTGGTCTTACTGGCTGCTGAAACTATTGCAGAAGCGCTGAAGCTATTGCTCGAGCGAAGTGCACGTGGAAGTACATCTGTAACTAATGTGTACGCTCCACCAATTCCATCACCACAGTGAACTGCACATGGGTGACCCTGTGCGGCTGCAAATTCCTTAACCCATTGTGCTGTTAAATCTGCAACACGTGGCTTTAGACCTGAAGTGTTCATCGATGCTAAAGCAGGTGCTTCAACGTCGTAGACGCCTTCAACTCCAGCAGCACCGAATTTAGCAACGAAACCAGCTCCACCGATTCCTGAAGAGCCAACTAGTGCAGACACATTGAAATCCTGTGTCTTAGCTGTTTGCCAGAATAGAAGTGAGTCTGGTGCATCAGGAGTTAAGAAGAGAACATCTGGTGCTGCAGCCTTAAGCTTGAGAACCAAAGGAGTTAAATCAGTAGAAGTTGAAGGATAAACTTCTTTAGCAACAACATTCATACCCTTTGAAACGAAGAGTGCATTAACTGCATCGCCAACGCTTGCTGCAAATGCACCGTTGTTGTTTGCAATTGCAATTCTTAGATCAGTTGCCTTCTTGCCAAGCTTCTTTGCAAGGAACTTAGTTACAAATTCATAGTCTGCCGCTGCATATGTCTTGGAGACACCAACAGTACGCAAGAAATTTGAATAACCTTGAGAGTTAACTGTTGGAGAAACAGCACCAACTTCCCAAAGAATTACATTATTACGCTGAGCAACAGGCATAACTGCCTGTGCAATTCCAGAGCTGTATGAACCGATAATGATATCTACTTTGTCATTATCAATCATTCTTTGTGCAGCTGTCGCACCTTCTGCTGCATTACTCTTTGAATCGCCGTAAAAAATTTTAATAGGCACGCCGTTGATACCACCATTGGAATTTGCCCACTTAAGAACCATCTCAGCACCGATCATTTGATCAGTACCTAGTAATGCAAAACCGCCAGTAGTTGGAAAGAGCAAACCGATCCGAACTTCCTTTGGCTTGGCAGTTGCCGCTACCGCCTGAGGGACCACAGTAAATGCCAGCCCAATCACAGCGATGAGTGCAAAAATACGAGAAACCTTTGACTTCACAGTTATTACCTTTCTGAACATAGATGTGTAACGAGTCACACGTTTCCTGAAGGCTAAATTATCAACAATCCTGCTGTCAATGCTCCTTCTAGGATATTTTTACTCTATAAAGGGCGATATTGTCAACAATCGACCCACACATGGGATTTCACCCTTTTTCACAGATGGCCGTACCCTGTGAACGACCCATCCATCTGCCCACAGGGAGCCGCTCCTATGCCGATTTCTACCCTAGATCCGGTCTGCGCCATTGTTGTCATAGATCTACAGCAGGGCATAGTTACTAGCCCAAAGGTGCATCCAGCCAGTGAAATAGTTGCTCGCGCAGCTGGTCTTGTATCGCTCTATCGAAAGCATAATCTGCCCGTTGTTTTAGTCAATGTGGATGCCGCTCCTAAAGGCCGCACTGAAAAGCCATCAGGCTTAGATGCACTTCCACAAGGCTGGAGTGATTTAATTCCTGAATTAAATCAGCAACCAAGTGACCACTTGATTACTAAAAAGCAATGGGGAGCGTTCACAAATACCGATCTCGATGATTATTTGAAGTCGAAAGGTGTTACTCAAGTTGTTGTGGTTGGTATGTCAACGAGTATCGGAGTCGAATCTACGGCACGTCATGCACGTGAACTCGGTTACTCAGTCACTCTAGTTACTGATGCAATGACTGATACAAATTTAGAAGCGCATAACAATAGTATCGAGATTATTTTTCCGAGGTTAGGTGAAACCTGCACAACGTCAGAGTTAACTACGCTGTTAGAAAAGTAAACTATAAGTCAAACAACAACAAGGTAAAACAGCGTTAGGGTGAACTAACTCCAATTACTTTATGATACAAAACTATTGCTTCTTAAATAACTTCTTTGGCACAATCTTTGCTCCATGATGTTTAACTCGAACGAGAAGCGTTTCAGCCCACTTAAATTCAAGGGCTAACAGCACTAATCCACCAAATACCAAGGGCATAGTGAATGGTCCGGGTAAAACAATTAACAAGAGACCAACAATTATTAACGTTGAGCCGAAAACTAAGACAATAATTTTTCGCAGGCCAGATGGCAATAGTCTCCAACTGCTAGCTAGTTTTTTCTTCATGCACCTTGCCTCCTGTGATTCGTCCTGCATGCGCCCTGGCTGTTGAATCTGATTTAGACTTTATTGCACTGGCAATTGTCGAAATCATGAGAATACCAGTAATGACTCCGAGGCTAACTGGCGTTGAAATTTTTGGTACCTCATTGAAGAGCTCATGGAAATAAGTCAATATCAACTTAGCCCCAATAAACATGAGAATAAAGGAAAGTCCTAGTGAAAGATAGACTAATTTTTCAAGTAAACCTTTCAATAAGAAGTATAAAGCTCGCAAACCTAAGAGTGCGAAGGCATTTGCTGTAAAGACAAGGAAGGTTTGTGAGGTCACCCCAAATGTTGCTGGGATTGAATCTAAAGCAAACAATAAATCAGTAGATGCAATGGCGATAATGACTAAAAACATAGGAGTTGCAAAACGCTTCTTATCTACTGTGATGAAGAGTTTGGACCCGTGAAACTCCGAAACCATAGCTACACGCGAGCGAATTGTTCGGACCATAAAATTATCGTTAGGTTCAGGGTCCTCATCCCAGTGTCGGAATAATCCGATTCCGGTCCAGAGGAGAATTGCGCCGAAAATTACAAAGGTGAATGAGAACTTGGCAATTGCTGCAGCACCTATAGAGATAAATATCGCTCTAAATATCAGGGCTAGAACTACTCCAATAAGCAAAATTCTTTGGTGGTGAATACTTGGCACCGCAAACTGGGCCAAGATGATCACAAAAATAAAGAGGTTGTCTATTGAGAGTGAATACTCAACCAAATAAGCGGCAAAGAACTCGGTTCCGAATGTTGATCCAAAGTAATTCCACACCCATAGTCCAAAAGCTACGGATGTGCTGACATAAAAACAGGTCCAGGACAAGGCCTCTTTAAATGAGACATCGTGTGCTTTTCGACTAGATGTAAGAAGATCAAGAATGATCAAGGCTGAGATCAACCCAAGAGTTAAACCCCACATTGTTAGTGATACATTCATGCTAAATCACTTACCGTTCAAATCAGCGTTCATTACCTTTACCCAGGCAGCAATAAAATCAGTCACGAATTTCTCTTTGCAATCATCCTGGGCATAGACCTCTGCGTAGGCCCGAAGAATAGAGTTTGAGCCAAATACTAAATCAACACGGGTGGCACTGTAGGTCACTTGGCCTGTCTGCCGATCGCGAATCGTGTAGAGATTATCTCCAGCCGGTTCCCACACGTATTTCATATCGGTAATAGTTGTAAAGAAATCAGTTGTCAGCGCACCTTCACAATCAGTGAAAACACCATGTTTGCTCCCACCATGATTTGTTCCAATAACTCGCATTCCACCGATAAGCACCGTCATTTCATGCGCTGTGAGGCCCATCAGCTGTGTGCGATCGAGTAGTAACTCTTCTGCACTGACTGTGTAACTCTTCTTTATCCAGTTGCGGTATCCATCGTGAATAGGCTCAAGTGGTGTAAATGATTCGACATCGGTCTGCTCTGAACTGGCATCGCCTCGACCTGCTGTGAATGGAACTCTCACATCAAAGCCTGCAGCCTGGGCCGCTTTTTCTATGCCGACATTGCCAGCTAGAACAATGATGTCTGCCAGGCTTGCGCCACTTTCTTGAGCGATTGGCTCTAGAACTGTTAATACTCGGTTCAAACGTTCTGGTTCATTGCCTTCCCAATTTTTTTGAGGCTCTAAACGAATTCGTGCGCCATTTGCACCGCCACGAAAATCTGAGCCGCGAAATGTTCTAGCACTATCCCAAGCAGTTGAGACAAGATCTGCAACAGAGAGTTGAGTAGCAGCAATTTTGGTCTTGACTAGATTAACGTCGTAATCAGAATTACCAACGGGAATTGGATCTTGCCAAATTAAATCTTCAGCTGGAACATCTGGCCCGAAGTAACGAAACTTTGGCCCTAAATCACGATGTGTTAATTTGAACCAGGCACGAGCAAAAACTTCATCAAAGTAGGCGGGATTTTTGTAAAACTTCTCAGATATTTCTCGATAGATGGGATCTTTAATCATGGCCATATCCGCATCAGTCATAATTGGGTTGTAGCGAATTGAAGAGTCTTCAACATCTACAGGCTTATCTTCTTCCTTAATATCGATCGGTTCCCACTGTTGTGCCCCAGCTGGTGACTTCTTAAGCTCCCAGTCATATGTAAATAAGAGATAAAAGTAACCGTTGTCCCACTGTGTTGGATTCGTTGTCCAGGCGCCTTCAATGCCGCTTGACACTGTGTCGCGACCAATGCTGCGCGTGCTGTGATTCATCCACCCTAAGCCTTGCTCGGCAATATCTGCACCCTCTGGGGCAGCTCCAAGAAGAGATGGGTTGCCATTTCCATGCGCCTTACCGACGGTGTGTCCTCCTGCAGTGAGCGCAACGGTCTCTTCATCATTCATCGCCATGCGGGCAAAGGTTTCGCGCACATGTGCCGCAGTTCTTAGCGGATTAGACACACCATTGACGCCTTCGGGATTAACATAAATTAATCCCATCTGCACTGCGGCAAGTGGATTCTCCATGGTCGATGGATCATCAAGATCGCCATACCGAGAGTCGCTCGGTGCAAGCCACTCTTTCTCTGAACCCCAATAGATATCTAGTTCTGGATTCCAAATATCTGCACGTCCAAAACCAAAGCCAAATGTCTTCAATCCCATAGATTCATAGGCAATTGTTCCTGCAAGCACGAATAAATCGGCCCAGCTAACTTTATTGCCATACTTTTTCTTAATTGGCCACAGAAGGCGACGTGCCTTATCAAGGTTGACGTTATCTGGCCACGAGTTAAGCGGAGCGAATCTTTGATTGCCCGTTCCGGCACCACCCCGACCATCGGAAGTGCGATATGAGCCAGCGGCATGCCATGACATGCGAATCATAAGCCCACCGTAATGACCCCAATCTGCAGGCCACCAACTTTGGCTATCTGTCATGAGCGAATGCAAATCCTTTTTGAGCGAAGCAACGTCAAGTTTTTTCAACTCTTCGTAATAATTAAACTCACTTCCTAAAGGATTTGTCTTGATGTCATGTTGGTGCAAAATCTCTAGGTTAAGTGCTTTAGGCCACCAGTGCAGGTTAGATGTTTCTATAGTGGTAACTGCGCCATGGACAACCGGGCACTGTGCAGACTCTGGCATGATTACTCTTTCTAGTTGACTGTGCAGAAATCGAAATTCTATCCAAAATCACGAGATTATTCCTCTTGGAGCTCATAAGGGCCTTGGACCCTGTTCGAAAGCATGCTTGTTTGCATAAACTCACAATTGCGTTAATGACCTCTGGAATTAACCATGAAAGTGGTAATACATTGGTGAAAGAATTCAAGAAGAAATACACCCGGGTTTAGGGAATAATTCCTCTTAAGCGAAATTCAGCGATTGAACATTCTCAGGCATTGAGCGCTTAGGAGTTCGCATTTAGCCCGGTTGATTACACCTTTTGTGGGTCAGTAGTCAGGTCACCAATTCGTGCATGGGGGCGAGGACCAGAGACTGCGGCAATGGCAATCGCAATCTCGTCAGGATAAGGCGCATCATCCAATGTGAAATCGACCGATTGGTAGTGTCTGCAGTTTTTGCGGCCAAATTGAGGGCCAAACAGCCGGGGCTTATTGCCTTCGCCTCCTGGTCCTTCCTAGTTTTCTTGATAATCGCTTTGATCTTCCCGATCTCGCCTGCATTCGTGATCATTTGCTACTTCGTAGGCGGGTTG
>CAMBDL010000005.1 GCA_945865365.1 Streptomyces griseus | reverse complement strand
GATTTAATGATTGTCGATGCACTCAAAGACACATCCGTTAACTCTATTTTGCGCGATTTGCCCGATGATCAGATGGAGCGCATGCGCAATCAAGCCTCTCGAATCGGTAGCGCCAATCTTTCACGTGCCGCCGATATTGCCGCCGAAGGGCTTACTCAGATGCGGGGAGCTACCGCGCCACGGTTGATGTTGGAGCTCATTTGTGGCCGGATTCTTCTACCTATCGGCGATTCCAGTGAATCAGGAATGCTCTCACGTATCGAACGTTTAGAGCGCGCAGAGAACTTAGCTCCCATGTCCACCGTTCGCTCTTCAGAGGCTCGCATCGTGGAGCCAAAAGAAAGTACAGGCTCCACTCATGCGACCTCTGAAGTCGCTCACTCCAAAGTTGAGGAAGCGGAACCTGCTGCGAAGAACTCTTCTGTTGCGAAATCAGGTGCATTCGATATCGCAGCCTTACGCCGAGCATGGCCCGATGTTATTGAAGATGTTAAAAAACGCCGCCGCCTAACGTGGTCGTTGTTAAGTGCATCTGCTCAAGTATTAGCCGTTGATGACACGGCAATCACAATTGGAATTATCAACGCTGGTGCACGTGATTCATTTCTTCGATCTGAATCCGATGAGATTTTACGCAAAGCATTTGTAGACATCGTTGGAATCGATCGCCATATTGAATGTGTAGTAGATCCTTCTATTGACACCAATACGCCTGCTGCTCGTGAGACAAGAACATCAGAGGCGCCAACCGACAAAGTTTTATTGTCAGGTGCAGCACTGCTGGCACAAGAGCTCGGCGCTAAAGTGATTGAGAAGTAAAGATGTCGGGAATGTATGAAGGTGCGATTCAAGATTTGATTGATGCTTTAGGTCGTTTACCAGGAATCGGTCCAAAATCTGCACAGCGCATCGCATTCCATATTTTGCAGGCCGAGCCCGAGATCGCTGCGGCGTTAGTTGATTCAATTCGTACTGTAAAAGAGCGCGTAAAGTTTTGTACTACCTGTGGCAATGTTTCAGAAGAAGATATGTGTCGAATCTGCCGCGACCCACGTCGTGAAAACACATCGATCTGCGTTGTTGAAGAGAGCAAAGATGTTATTGCAATCGAGCGCACACGCGAATTTCGCGGCAAATATCACGTGCTAGGTGGAGCGATTTCACCGATCGATGGAATCGGTCCAGAACAGCTACGTATTCGTGAACTCATGGCACGTCTGAGTGATCCCGGGATTGTGGAAGTTATCTTGGCAACTGATCCAAACCTTGAAGGTGAAGCGACCGCCACATATTTAGCCCGCATGATTAAGCCACTAGATATCAAGGTCTCGCGCTTGGCATCGGGCCTGCCGGTAGGTGGAGATTTGGAATACGCCGATGAAGTTACCCTTGGCCGAGCCTTTGAGGGTCGCCGAAACGTTTAATCCCACTATGTGGTACGTACCTCGTCTCATATAGTAAGAATTCTGGAAAATTGGTTAGCACCATACCTTTATATGCGCCACCATTAATGCATGGGACTAATTGTTCAGAAGTACGGCGGCTCTTCAGTAGCCGATGCCGAGGGGATGAAGCGCGTAGCTAATCGAATAGTGGCGGCAAAGCGCGATGGAAATCAGGTCGTTGTCGTGGTTTCGGCCATGGGAGATACAACGGATGAGTTAATTGATTTAGCAAAACAAATCACACCGATTCCATCAGGGCGCGAACTAGATATGTTGTTAACGGCCGGCGAGCGTATTTCGATGGCCTTACTAGCAATGGCTATAACAAATTTGGGCCATGAAGCGCGATCTTTTACAGGCAGTCAGGCTGGAGTGATTACAACATCGGCACACGGTCGCGCTCGCATTATCGACGTAACTCCAGGGCGTATTCAAGAAGCACTTAAAGAAGGTGCGATTGCAATCGTTGCAGGTTTTCAAGGAATCTCTCAAGATACGAAAGATGTAACAACTCTAGGTCGCGGTGGCAGTGACACAACTGCCGTTGCATTGGCGGCAGCACTTGAGGCCGATGTTTGCGAAATCTATACCGATGTTGATGGAGTCTTTAGTGCAGATCCCCGCGTAGTACCAACTGCGCGCAAATTAAAAACAGTAACGTATGATGAAATGTTAGAGCTTGCAGCAAGTGGTGCAAAAGTTTTACATCTGCGATGTGTTGAATATGCACGCCGGTATGACTTACCTATTCACGTACGTTCATCTTTTACTACCAACGAAGGAACTTGGGTGGTTAGAGATCACCCAGAAGGAGCAGACATGGAACAGGCAATCATCTCGGGAATCGCACACGATAAAAGTGAAGCGAAAATAACTATCGTCGGTGTACCTGACCGTACAGGTGTTGCTGCACGTATTTTTCAAGCAATTGCCGATGCCGATATAAACATTGACATGATTGTTCAAAATGTTTCTGCTGCGGCAACTGGGCTAACCGATATCTCATTTACTTTGCCAAAGGCCGAAGGTGCAGATGCAACAGCGATTTTGCAAAAGCTTCAAGGTGAAGTTGGCTTTGCATCGATTCAATACGATGATCAAATCGGAAAACTTTCATTAGTTGGTGCGGGTATGCGCTCACATCCAGGTGTTACCGCTACCTTCTTTGGGGCTCTATCTGAAGCTGGAGTCAATATTGAGATGATTTCAACCTCTGAAATCCGTATCTCCATTATCTGCCGTGAAGCCGATTTAGAGCGTGGCGCTAAGGCGGCCCACACTGCTTTTGAGCTCGATGCCGATAACAAAGAGGCCCTTGTCTATGGAGGAAGTGGGCTGTGACTAAACCTTCATTAGCCGTTGTTGGTGCAACTGGAGCGGTCGGAACCGTGATGCTCAGTATTTTGTCTGAGCGCACAGATGTATGGGGCGAAATTCGCTTAATCGCTTCAGCACGCAGTGCTGGAAAGAAGCTGATGTGCCGCGGGGAAGAGCTAACAGTTGTTGCGCTGTCACCAGAGGCCTTTGATGGAATTGATGTTGCAATGTTCGATGTGCCTGATGAAATTTCTGCCGAGTGGGCACCAATTGCAGCAGCACGTGGCGCAGTAGTTGTTGATAACTCAGGGGCGTTTCGAATGGATGCTGGCGTTCCACTAGTAGTTCCAGAGGTTAACCCCCAAGAAGTCAAAAATCGTCCTAAGGGAATTATTTCAAATCCTAACTGCACAACGCTTTCAATGATTGTTGCTCTCGGTGCACTTCACCGTGATTATGATTTGAAAGAATTAGTTGTTGCTACTTATCAAGCTGCATCCGGTGCAGGTCAATCTGGAATTGATGCTTTGAGAGAACAAGTACAGCAAGTCGCTGGAACTGATGCTGGAACCCTTGCAGGGGATTCACGCACCTACATAACAGAGAATGGTCCTTTCCCAGCTCCACTTGCTCTCAACGTGATTCCATGGGCAGGTTCACTTAAGGCCGATGGTTACTCGTCTGAAGAACTAAAAGTTCGTAATGAATCACGAAAGATTTTAGGTCTTCCTAATCTTAAAGTTTCTGCAACATGTGTGCGTGTGCCAGTAATTACAACCCACTCTTTGGCTGTGCATGCAGTATTTACTAAAGAGCCTTCACGCAAAGGCGCACAAGATATTCTTGAAAATGCTGCGGGAGTGAAGTTAGTGGATGATCCAGAAAATCATAAATTTCCAACCCCAGCAGATGTAGTGGGCACCGACCCCACATGGGTAGGCCGAGTTCGAAAGAGCATTGATGATCCGTTGGCTCTTGATTTCTTTGTTTGTGGAGATAATTTGCGTAAAGGAGCAGCGTTAAATACTGCCCAAATCGCAGAACTTCTGGCGGTAGAGTTCACTTCATGAGTATTAAAGAGCAGTTACGCCTAGACCTAACCGAGGCTATTCGCAGTAGAGATGAAGTTGTCTCAGGAACTATCCGTATGGTTCTTAGTGCAATCACTAATGAAGAGGTCGCTGGCAAAGAGGCGCGAGTATTAAGTGATGACGAAGTTATTACCGTGTTATCACGCGAAGCTAAGAAGCGTCGTGAAGCATCAGAGGCCTTTGAAGCTGCAGGTCGCGCAGACAAAGCTACACTTGAAAAAGCAGAGGGTGAAGTAATTGCTAAATATCTTCCTGCTCAACTTACTGTCGATGATATTAAAACGATGATTGCACATGCGATTGCATCAACTGGCGCAGCTGGGCCCAGTGATATGGGCAAAGTAATGGGAGCGATTAAGCCATTAATCGCAGGTAAGGCCGATGGTTCCGTAGTGTCAACTCTAGTAAAGGAAGCGTTAAATAAATGAAATTTGAATATGCAACCGTTCCACTACTTTCGCATGTAACCAAGCAGATCCTTGATACATGGGGCTCTGATGGTTGGGAGCTCGTACAAGTTATTCCAGCACCAGGAACCGGCGAACAACTTGTTGCTTATATGAAGAGAGAGATCAAGTGAATACTGTAGATGTACGTGCAAAGTTAGCTGGGCTAGGTCTTGAACTTCCAGTTGCTGCTAAGCCAGTTGCTGCCTATGTTCCAGCGATTCGTACAGGAAATATTGTCTTCACCGCAGGCCAACTGCCATTAGTAAATGGTGAAATGGCCGGAGTCGGTAAAGTCGATGGAGAGATAACTCCTGAGCGTGCAAAAGAGCTTGCGCAGATCTGCGCACTTAACGCGTTGGCTGCAGTTGAAACCGTTGCCGATGTGAACAAGATTACAAAAATTGTTCGCGTTGTTGGTTACGTCAATGGAGTATCGGGCTATATCAATGCGCCATTAGTTGTAAATGGTGCTAGTGAACTGTTTTTAGCTATCTGGGGCGATGGAGCTAAACATGCTCGCAGCGCCGTTGGTATTGCAGAGCTTCCGCTGAATTCACCAGTAGAGATTGAGCTAACAGTCGAAATAACCGACTAAGTCATTTACCGCGTTTTGATAAACGTTCAAAGTCAGTAATTAATACGGCGCGACCATCGAGCTTTAACCAACCGCGACCAGCGAAATCTGCAAGCGCCTTGTTAACCGTTTCACGTGATGCTCCAACTAACTGTGCAAGCTCTTCCTGTGTTAGATCGTGGTGCACGTAGAGGCCTGCATCGCTCTGTTTTCCAAAGCGCTCACCAAGATCAATCAGTGCTTTTGCTACGCGGCCTGGAACATCAGAGAAAACTAAATCGCCAACGGCTTCATTTGTGCGACGCAGACGTTGTGCCAATCGCTCTAATAAGTGAAGTGCTACAGCCGGGTTTACCGCTAGCCATGGAATCAACTCTTTATGTCCAAGACTTAAGAGTTTGGCATCTGTGACAGCTGTAGCAGTTGATGTACGTGGGCCCGGATCAAAGAGACTTAACTCGCCAAACATATCGCCAGGGCCAAGAATCGATAGAAGATTCTCGCGACCATCACCACTAGAAGTTCCGAGCTTGAGCTTTCCTGCAACAATTACATATAGGTGATCACCGTCATCGCCTTCGGCAAAGAGAATATTTCCCTTTGAAATCTTTACTGGATCCATTGATGCGCGCAAAGAGGCAGCGGCTTCATCGCCCAGGGCGGTAAAAAGTGGAGCTTTACGAAAGACATCATCTTGGGGGGTCACGAGGAGTACTTTATCCCCATGCCCGCTCATAAAGAAAGCCAGAAGGCGGCCCGTGCTATCTATCGCGTCCTTACTAAGACTTATCCAGATATACGCTGCGAGTTAGATTTTGCAAATCCGCTTCAGTTAATTATTGCTACGGTACTCAGTGCCCAGTGCACAGATAAGAGAGTTAACACCGTTACCCCAGCCCTTTTTAAGAAGTATAAGAATGTAAAAGCCTTTGCAAGAGCTGATGTACAAGAGATCGAGAGTTTAATTTTCTCAACGGGTTTTTATCACAGCAAAGCCCGCCATATTAAAGGCTTAGCCACCAAAATTTTAAGTGACTTTCAAGGAGAAGTTCCATCAACATTGGAGCAGCTAATAACTTTGCCGGGCGTAGGCCGTAAGACTGCCAATGTTGTTTTAGGTCACGCCTTTGATATTCCTGGAATTACAGTTGATACACATTTTGGTCGCTTGTCTCGCCGATTTGGTTGGACCGCAGAAAAAGATCCAGTAAAAGTTGAACACATAGTTGGTGCGTTGATTCCACAAGCTGAATGGACAAATCTTTCACAACGAATGATTTGGCATGGCCGACGTATATGTCATTCGCGTAAACCCGCCTGCGGCGTATGCCCATTAGCAAAGTTATGCCCTAGCGTTGGTATTGGTGAAATGGATATCGTGAAGGCACAACTTCTGCTCAAGACAGATAAGGATTTTCGATGAAGAGATTGGCAGCTGCAGTTGTACTTTTAATGCTAACTAGCTGTTCAACCCCTAGTGAGAAAATCGCAGGCCACGTTATTGACTGTTCGGCGATCACAAGTATCACAACTGAAAACCCATTGGTTTTAGGCTGTCTTGATGGTGGTGAAGGAGCTTCGATTGACGGTATCAAAGGTCCAGCGATTATTAACGTTTGGGCTTCTTGGTGTGCCTCATGTAAAAAGGAGATGCCAATCTTGCGTTCGTTCTACTTAAAAGCCAGAGATAAAGTGGAGATAATCGGAGTAGATGTTGAAGAGGCATCAATCGAGGATGGTCGTAGTTTCGTAGAAAATAACGGCATCACATGGCCAAATCTCTATGATGCAGACGGGGCATCACGCAAGTATTTTGGAATGGGCATACCAGTCACATGGTTTATTAGCGCTGACGGGACTGTGGCCTATAAGCACATAGGCGTGCTTAAGAACGAGGCAGAACTCATTTCGCTTACCTCTGAGTATCTTGGAGTAAAGCTTTAATCCTCATCCTTAGCACTGTGTAAACCTTCAGAGATCAGCTTCATCACATTTGGATCGGCTAACGTCGTTGCATCTCCCACAACTCGATCTTCAGCAACGTCTCGCAGTAAGCGGCGCATAATTTTGCCACTCCGAGTCTTAGGAAGTTCGTTGACAATCAAAATCTGTCGCGGCTTTGCAATTGCGCCAATCTCTTTAGCAACATGGTTACGAAGTTGGATATTGAGTTCTTCACCATTTGCATGGGCAATACCGCCACGCAAAATAACAAATGCCACAATCCCTTGACCTGTCATTGCATCTGCTGCTCCAACAACTGCCGCTTCTGCAACGGCTTCATGAGAAACAAGTGCTGACTCAACTTCAGTAGTTGAAATACGGTGGCCGGAAACATTCATGACATCGTCAACTCGACCCAATAACCATATTGAGCCTTCGTCATCTAGTTTGGCACCATCACCAGCAAAGTAAATATCTTTAAAGCGCGACCAATACGTCTCTTTATAGCGCTCATCTTCACCCCATACACCGCGCAGCATTGATGGCCAGGGTTGATCAAGAATTAAGTAACCTCCATGCCCATCGCCAACAGGTGTTCCCGTGTCATCGACAACCTGGGCGCTAATTCCCGGAATCGGACGCATAGCTGACCCTGGTTTAGTTGCAGTCACGCCAGGCAATGGTGAGATCATGATGGCGCCAGTTTCAGTCTGCCACCACGTATCAACGATTGGGCAACGACCTCCACCGATTATTTCTCGGTACCACATCCAGGCTTCAGGGTTGATGGGTTCACCAACACTTCCTAATAGGCGCAGAGATTTCAAATTATGTGCTTGAGGAAACTCATCACCCCACTTCATCCATGTGCGAATTAATGTTGGAGCGGTATACAAAATAGTTACGCCATATTTTTCAACAAGCTCAAATATTCGCCCTTTGTGCGGCGTATCTGGGGTTCCCTCATACATCACTTGTGTTGCACCATTAATCAATGGCCCATATACAACATAGCTATGTCCGGTAATCCAACCAACATCGGCAGTGCACCAATACACATCGGTTTCGGGTTTGATATCAAAGACAACCTTGTGTGTGTAAGCAACCTGCGTTAAATAACCACCTGTTGTATGAAAAATACCTTTGGGCTTAGCCGTAGTACCTGATGTGTACAAGATAAATAAAGGATGTTCGGCATCAAAACTTTCGGCGACATGCTCTTCAGATTGGCGGCCAACAATGTCATGCCACCAAATATCACGATCAGTCCAGGCCGTTTCTTGTTTAGTGCGTTGAACAACTAAGACTTTTTCTACATTGTGTTGGCCTTTGAGAGCGTCATCAACGGCAGGCTTTAACGCAAATGCTGCACCTTTTCTAAATCCACCATCTGCAGTAATTACTAACTTCGCATCGGCATCTTGGATGCGCGACAACAAGGCATCTGCAGAAAAACCACCAAAGACAACTGAGTGAGGAGCACCTATGCGTGCACATGCCAACATTGCGATTGCAGCCTCTGGAATCATTGGCATGTAAATGGCAACACGATCGCCAGTGTTGATTCCAATCTCAATTAATGCATTGGCTGCCTTTTTAACTTCGATCAAAAGTGCCGCGTACGTAATTGTTTGCGTATCACCTGGCTCACCTTCAAAGTGAAAAGCGACGCGATCGCCGCGGCCTTCTGCAACATGACGATCAAGTGCGTTAACAGAGGCGTTCAATTTTCCGTCGACAAACCATTTAACGTAGGGAGCTTGCCAATCCAGGACCTGGCTCCACGGTTTATCCCAGACAAGTGCGTGAGCTTGAGTTTCCCAAAATGCCAGTCGATCCTTATCCGCATGCGCATACTCATCGGCCTGCGCATTTGCCTGCGCAGCAAACTCAGGACTAGGCGAGAAGTGACGATTTTCGCTCAATAAGTTTTCTAGTGACTCTTGGCTCATAACGTGTGAGATTACCCCTTTGCCATTGTTATCAACAGAGTTTATGGAGTGGTCTTTCTCATTCCATGGCTTCAACCAAGATGCTCAGAACCCAACGAAAGGAGACATATGAGTATTGCAACTTTCATCCTGCTTTTCCTCAAACTTTTAAGTAACCCCATACTGGTCGCAGCCCTTGCGCGATTTCTGAGCAACGCCCTCAAGAGCTTCATGTAGGAGCGACTAGCCCCCAAGAAGCGGCTCGCCTTGGGGGCTTTTTCGTGCCGCTTTTGTGCAGAGGGCCGAGTAAGTGAGAGGATTGGCCGTAAGCCTCTAGATGGTTCAACGAAGCGCTCTCCTAGAGTTTTACACCAGAGCCACTAGGAGCAGACCGTGCCAATTGCAACCCCTGAAATTTATGTAGACATGTTGGATCGCGCTAAGAAAAGCGCCTTTGCATATCCAGCCATTAACGTTTCATCATCACAAACAATCACTGCAGCTATTCGTGGTTTTGCCGAAGCTGAGTCAGATGGAATCATTCAATTTTCTTGGGGCGGGGCTGAATACGCTTCCGGCTCAACAGTTAAGAAGATGGTCGATGGTGCTGTAGCGCTCGCCGAATATGCACACGTTGTTGCAAAGAATTACAACGTTAATATTGGAATTCATACGGACCACTGCCCAGCTGAAAAGTTAGAGGGTTTTATGCGTCCGCTGTTAGCTTTTGGTGCAGAGCGTATTGCCTCAGGTAAAGCTCCACTATTTAACTCACACATGTGGGATGGCTCAGCAGTTTCGATGACCGAGAACATGAAGGTCGCAAAAGAGATGCTAGATATGTCAATTGCAGCTCGTACAATTCTTGAGATTGAGATCGGAGTTGTTGGTGGCGAAGAAGATGGCATTGAAGCAAAGCATGACGCCAAGCTTTATTCGCATCCAGAAGATGCATTAATGACGATTGAAACTCTTGGTACCGATGCTCGTTACTTGGTAGCAGCGACTTTCGGAAATGTTCACGGTGTCTATAAGCCAGGCAATGTTGTCTTGCAACCAAAAATCTTGGCGACGCTGCAAGAGGCAGTCTCTAAAAAGCTAGGTCTACCTGCAGGAAGTAAGCCAATGGATCTTGTTTTCCACGGCGGTTCAGGCTCATTGCTCTCAGAGATTCGTGAATCACTTGATTACGGTGTAATAAAGATGAATATCGACACCGATACTCAGTATGCATTTACGCGCCCAGTTGTAGATCACATGCTTAAGAACTATGACGGTGTATTAAAGATTGATGGCGAAGTTGGAAATAAGAAGCTGTATGACCCACGAGCGTGGGGCAAGGCAGCTGAGGCTGGAATGGCCGCTCGCGTTGTTCGTGGATGTGAAGATCTTCGCTCTACTGGTACTTCATCACTCAAGTAATTTCTAACTAATCGGAGAGGCTTTACCAATGCCTGCACTTGTTTTGCTTGGCGCTCAATGGGGCGATGAAGGCAAAGGTAAAGCTACCGATTTACTAGGTGATCGCGTTGATTATGTTGTGCGCTATCAAGGTGGTAACAATGCAGGCCACACAGTTGTTATTGGTGATCAAAAGTATGCGCTGCATTTGCTGCCATCGGGAATTCTCTCTCCCAATGTTGTTCCAGTGATTGGCAATGGAGTTGTAATTGATCCAGGCGTTTTGCTGGAGGAGATTAAAGGTTTAACTGAACGCGGAATTGACTGCAGCAAACTTGTTATTTCAACCAATGCACACTTGATTACCCCTTACCACCGCACCATCGATAAAGTCTCAGAGCGCTTCCTAGGTAAATCTAAGATTGGCACAACCGGTCGTGGAATCGGACCAGCATATGCCGACAAGATCAACCGAATCGGAATCCGTGTTCAAGATTTATTTGACCCATCTATTTTGCGCCAAAAGATTGAAAGCGCGCTTCGCGATAAAAACCAAGTACTTATTAAGGTTTTCAACCGTAAAAACATCGAAGTTGAAGAGGTGCTAGAGGAGTATTTAGCCTACGCCGAAATCCTTCGGCCATATGTCGCAGATACCGTCTTGCTTCTTGATGAAGCCTTGAAGGCGGGAAAGCGTGTATTACTTGAAGGATCTCAAGGAACTCTTCTTGATGTTGATCACGGCACATATCCATTTGTAACGTCAAGTAATCCAACTGCAGGTGGAGCTTGTACGGGAAGTGGAATCGGGCCAACTAAGATCGATCGCGTTATTGGAATCGTTAAAGCCTATACAACACGTGTTGGTAGCGGACCGTTTCCAACCGAACTCTTTGATGAAGATGGCGAAGCACTTCGCCGCATCGGTGGAGAGATTGGTGTAACAACTGGTCGTGCACGACGCTGTGGTTGGTACGACGCACCTATCGCCCGTTATGCAGTTCGAGTTAATGGCTTGACTGATTTTTTCTTAACGAAGTTAGATGTATTAACTGGATGGGAGAAGATTCCAGTGTGCGTAGCCTATGAAATCGATGGCAAGCGCGTAGAAGAGCTTCCAGCATCACAATCGGATTTCCATCACGCCAAGCCAATCTATGAGTATCTGCAAGGTTGGACTGAAGATATTACGATGGCACGAAAGCTCAGTGATCTTCCACAAGCGGCGCAAGATTACGTTGCATTCTTAGAGAAGATTTCAGGAGCACCGATGAGTGCAATTGGAGTCGGCCCTGGCCGCGATGAAACTATTGTCGTAAAGGATTTCATCTAAAACATGAAAATCCTCCTAGTCGGAAGCGGCGGTCGTGAACACGCTCTAGCACTAGGACTACATGCAGACGCTGCATGTACATCTCTTCATGTAGCTCCAGGCAATCCGGGCATTGCAGAGTTCGCACTTTGTCACCCAGTAGACATCTCCAATAATGCAGAAATCGTTGCCCTGGCACAGGAAATCGCCGCAGACTTAGTTGTCATTGGTCCAGAGGTTCCCTTAGTTAATGGCGTAGCCGATGATTTGCGCCGCTTAAAAATCCCTGTATTTGGTCCATCTAAAGCCGCAGCACAACTTGAGGGATCAAAGACATTTGCTAAAGAGGTGATGTCTGATGCCGGAGTTCCAACTGCACATAGCTTTACATGTATAACGCATGCAGAGTATGAAAATGCCCTTGATACATTTGGCGCACCATATGTAGTTAAAGATGATGGTTTGGCTGGTGGAAAAGGCGTCGTCGTTACACATAATCGAGAAGATGCTTTAGATCATGCCATTGCTTGTAAACGAGTCGTAATTGAAGAGTTCTTAGTTGGCCCTGAAGTTTCACTATTTGGAATAAGTGATGGAACTTCTATTCTAGCTATGCAGCCCGCACAAGATTTTAAACGGGCAGGCAATAATGATGAGGGTTTAAATACGGGAGGAATGGGTGCATATTCTCCGCTGCCCTGGGCACCGTCAGATATTATTGACGATACATATAAGCAAGTTCTTGCACCAATGATTGCCGAAATGAATGCGCGCGGAACCCCATTCGTTGGACTCCTTTATGCAGGTTTAGCGCTCACCGATCACGGAGTGCGTGTTATCGAATTCAATGTTCGTTTTGGAGATCCTGAGACTCAAGTTCTCATTCCATTGCTCAAGACTCCACTGGCCTCGTTGTTATTTAAAGCAGCAACTTCTGGGTTGGCCGATGAAGTTTTAGAGTGGAGAGATGATTCAGCTGTCACTGTTGTATTAGCGGCCGAGGGTTATCCATCGGCACCTAAGAGTGGCGCAGTCATTTCAACTTTCCCTTCAATTGAAAACGTTCAGATTTTTCATGCCGGTACGACACAGACTGATCAAGGTTTGGTTGCAAGCGGTGGACGCGTTCTTACCGTCACCGGAATCGGCTCAGATTTAACCGAGGCCAGAGATCGCGCTTATAGGGCAATAAGCCAGATCTCCCTGCCGGGCTCCTTTTATCGCAGTGATATTGCCTTCAACGCGTCAGTGGCAGAGAAGGGCAATTAAATGACCGATAATTCACCTGTGAGCCTGATAGCGGATAGATATGCATCTGCAGCGATGCGTAAGATTTTTGCGCCGCAGGAAAAGATTATTTTAGAACGCCGCTTATGGCTCTCGGTAATGCGCAATCAGTCATTACTGGGACATCACATTCCAGACTCTGTAATTGATGATTATAAAAAAGTGATTTTTACTGTAGATCTTGCCTCTATCGATGCCCGTGAAAAACAAACTCGTCACGATGTAAAAGCCCGTATCGAGGAGTTCAATGCTTTAGCTGGCCACGAAGCGATTCATGCCGGTATGACCAGCCGTGATTTAACTGAAAATATCGAAGCGCTACAAATCCGTAATGGTTTAGAAATCGTACATGACAAAGTGGTTACTCTTCTTGCCCGATTAGGCGAACGCGCAGCGCAGTATGCAGATCAGCCAATTGCAGGACGTTCACATAATGTTCCCGCACAGGTTACGACGCTAGGAAAACGTTTTGCTTCTGCAGCCGAAGAGCTTCTTTTCGCTTATGAGCGATTGGTATCTTTACAAAATCGATACCCCATGCGCGGGATTAAAGGGCCAGTAGGAACTGCGCAAGATTCAATTGATTTATTGTCTTCATCTGATTCACATAAAGCTTTAGAGTTAGCAATTGCGGATGAACTTGGCTTCAATCGCGTTTTAGATTCAACCGGACAGATTTATCCACGCTCCTTTGATTATGATGTTGTAACGACGCTTGTTCAACTAGCATCTGCGCCATCTTCATTAGCAACGTCGATTCGATTAATGGCTGGAGCTGAGTTAGTAACTGAAGGCTTTAAGGCTGGACAAGTTGGCAGTAGCGCGATGCCACATAAAATGAATACTCGTTCATGCGAACGTGTAAATGGTTTATCTGTTGTGTTACGTGGCTACGCTTCCATGGTCAGCGAACTTGCTGGAGATCAGTGGAATGAGGGTGATGTTTCATGCAGCGTCGTGCGACGTGTTGCACTCCCTGATGCTTTTTATGCAATCGATGGCTTACTAGAGACCATGTTGACCGTGCTCGATGAGTTTCGCGCATTTCCCGCAGTAATAGCTGCAGAGTTAGAGCGTTATCTGCCCTTCTTAGCAACCACCAAGATATTGATGGCAGCGGTAAAGGCGGGAGTTGGGCGCGAAGTGGCGCATGAGCTTATTAAAGAGCATGCGGTGAAGGCTGCGCTTGGTATGCGCGAAGGTAAGGCAAACACGCTCCTAGATGACCTTGCCAATGATAAGGGATTACCACTTGATCGCGCCGCATTAGAAAAATTGATCAACACCCCACTTGAATTTACTGGCGATGCTCGCCAACAAGTTGCTCGAGTTGTTAATCGCATCGACGCGATTACATCCGCGCACCCTGCAGCAGTGCAGTACAAGCCCGGCTCTATTCGGTGAGCGGCTTCGGTCTTGCTGGTCCACCACCAGCACTAAAGATTCCCGGGTGGACACACCTGCGCACCGGAAAAGTTCGTGACTTATATTTAAATGATAAAAACGAGGTTTTATTAGTTGCATCTGATCGAGTGTCCGCATTTGATTGGGTAATGCCTACAACGATTCCTAATAAAGGCGCAGTACTAACACAGTTATCACTTTTCTGGTTTGAATTACTCGGAGATATAATTCCTAACCACATAATCTCAGTTGATGTCCCAGCAATAGTAGAAGATCGAGCGGTTATCGTTGAACCACTTGAAATGTTTGAAATTGAGTGCGTGGCCCGTGGATATTTAACTGGAAGCGGTTGGAGTGAGTACCAGAGCAACAGTGCAGTATGTGGAAATGCTCTGCCCGCTGGATTACTAGATGGCTCAAAACTTCCAACAACAATCTTTACTCCAGCGACAAAAGCGGCAGTCGGAGATCACGATATAAATATTGATTTTGAAACTATGGTCCAATCAATTGGCTCTAACGATGCAACCTTGCTTAAAGATCTCTCAACTCGCCTCTATGACACCGCTGCTGATTTTGCCCTAGAGCGTGGAATTATTCTGGCCGATACAAAGTTTGAATTTGGTCGCAATGCAAAGGGTGAGATCATCCTGGGTGATGAAGCTCTAACCCCTGATTCATCTAGGTTGTGGGAGCTCTCCTCATGGTCTCCAGGAGCTGCTCAAGCCTCTTTTGATAAGCAGTTTTTACGTGATTACCTAGTATCAACTGGATGGGATAGAAATAGCCCACCACCAGAGATTCCAGCCGAGATTGTAGAAAAGACGTCGCTTCGATACGAGGAAGCGTTTTATCGTTTAACTGGCAGCACGTTCTAAGACAGGGAGAATACAACAATGGCAAAGATAGTGGTTGACGTAATGTTAAAGCCTGAAATTCTCGACCCGCAAGGAAATGCCGTTGCATCTGCACTGCCACGCCTTGGTTTTACTTTTGCCACATCGGTACGTCAAGGAAAGCGATTTGAAATCGAAGTTATTGGAGACCCTACCCCGGCGCAGTTAGCTGAAGTAGAAAAAGCCGCTGAAGTATTGCTCTCTAACCCAGTAATTGAAAACTATGTTGTAAGAGTTGAACAATAATGCGCGTTGGTGTAATTACTTTTCCAGGAACCCTTGATGATCGTGATGCTGCGCGTGCAGTTAACGTCGGCGGCGCAGAAGCAGTGTCTTTGTGGCATGCCGATGCAGATTTGAAGAGCGTTGATGCAGTTATTTTGCCTGGTGGATTTTCCTATGGTGATTACTTACGCTGTGGTGCTATCTCACGCTTTGCACCTGTGATGAATTTAGTTATTGAAGCAGCTGGGCAGGGCATGCCAGTTTTAGGAATTTGTAATGGCTTTCAAGTTCTCTGCGAATCACATCTATTACCGGGTGCGCTGACACGTAACTCTGATCTTCACTTTTTATGCCGTGATCAAGAGATTGAGATTACTAATACAAAAACAGCATGGACTTCATCATATTCAACTGGAGAAAAGATTGTGATTCCATTGAAAAATGGTGAAGGATCTTTTCAGTGCGATGATCAAACACTGGCGCAGTTAGAGGGGGAAGGTCGTGTTATAGCTAGATATGTTGGGCAAAATCCCAATGGTTCACGGAATTTAATCGCTGGAATATCTAATGCTCGCGGAAATGTTGTTGGCCTTATGCCTCACCCAGAGCACGCTATTGACACACTCACGGGCCCATCGGCCCAAGGCCTTGGCTTTTTCACATCGATTTTAAGCGCCATGGTGAAGTAATGGCACTCGATACCGTTGCATTAGCGGAAAGCTCACCAGATACCGTCCAACCATTTGCACAGCTCGGTTTGAAGCCCGATGAGTACGCACGGATAAAAGAGATTCTGGGTCGCCGTCCTACATCGTCTGAGTTAGCAATGTATTCAGTTATGTGGTCAGAGCACTGTTCTTATAAATCATCAAAAGTTCACTTGAAACAGTTTGGTGATAAAGCACCAAAGTCTGATGCACTATTAGTTGGCATCGGTGAAAATGCAGGTGTTGTCGATGTTGGACAAGGCTATGCAGTAACTTTCAAAATTGAGTCGCATAATCACCCATCTTTTGTAGAGCCCTACCAAGGTGCAGCAACAGGTATAGGCGGAATTGTGCGAGATATATTAACGATGGGCGCGCGTCCTATTGCAGTGATGGATCCACTTCGATTTGGTCCAGCCGATGCGCCTGATACTCGGCGCGTACTACCCGGAATCGTTGCAGGTGTTGGTGGTTATGGAAACTGTTTAGGTTTGCCAAATATTGGCGGAGAAGTAATCTTTGATGAAACTTATGCAGGAAACCCATTGGTCAATGCACTATGTGTTGGAGTAATGAAGCACAGCGATATTAAATTAGCCAAGGCGGCAGGCGCGGGTAACCTTGTTGTTCTGTACGGCGCTAAAACTGGCGGCGATGGAATCGGTGGAGTATCTGTACTTGCATCTGAGACTTTTGGTGCTGGTGGTTCCACAAAACGCCCAAGCGTTCAGGTTGGAGATCCATTTGTAGAAAAAGTTCTTATTGAGTGTTCACTTGAAATCTTTGCCGAAGACTTAGTTGTAGGTATTCAAGATCTAGGCGGGGCTGGATTATCATGTGCCACTAGCGAGCTAGCTTCTGGTGGCAGTGGGGGCATGAAAGTAGCGCTAGATAGGGTTCCTTTGCGGGATCCATCACTTTCACCCGAAGAGATTTTAATGTCAGAGTCACAAGAGCGTATGTGTGCAATTGTTGAACCTGAAAAACTCGCACGATTCTTAGAGATTTGCGCAAAGTGGGATGTCACGGTCACCGCCATTGGTGAAGTTACCGATGGCGATCGCTTAGTGATTACATGGAATGACGCGATTATTGTCAATGTTCCGCCACGCACTGTTGCCCACGAAGGTCCTGTTTACAACCGGCCAATGGCGCAACCGGCATATATCGATAACGTGAACTCACAAACAGTGAAAGTTCCGATTCCTAATACTGCGGCAGAGATTAAAGCAACAGTTTTGGAACTTGCAGCTACTCCTAACTTGGCTGATAAATCCTGGGTTACATCGCAGTATGACAAGTATGTTCAAGGTAATACGATTCAATCGCAGCCCGATGATTCAGGAATGGTCCGAATTGATGAGCGCACACATTTAGGTGTTGCTATATCAACCGATGCAAATGCCAACTGGTCATATTTAAATCCATATCAAGGAGCAAAGTTAGCTTTAGCTGAGGCGGCACGAAACATCGCAACAGCTGGTGCACGTCCATTAGCTGTGACTAACTGTCTTAACTTTGGTTCCCCTGAAGATCCAGGCGTAATGTGGCAGTTTGCCGAATCAGTGCGCGGCTTAGCCGATGGATGTTTAGAGATGGGACTTCCAGTTACTGGTGGAAATGTTTCTTTCTACAATCAAACTGGCGCAGTCGCAATCTTACCTACTCCAGTTATTGGAGTATTAGGCGTGATTGATGATGTACGCACTCGAACACCCATGAGTTTTGACACTGCAGGTCTTGATCTCTACTTGCTAGGTGATACATATGAAGATCTAGCCGGTAGCGAGTGGGCATTCATGCACGGCCAACGAGTAGGTCAATCGCCAACCGCTGATTTAGCCCGTGAAATGCGGCTTATAGAACTACTTGTGGCGGGCCGAGAAGAGAAGATATTTAGTGCAGCGCATGATTTAAGTCAGGGCGGTTTATCTGCGGGCCTCACCGAAATGGTGCTCAGACACTCAGTAGGAGCAACAGTCACATTAGATAATGCTGGAATTGCTCTACTGAGCGAAACTCCTGGACGAGTCATAGTTGCGGTAGTTGCAAGTAAAGCCCAAGCTCTGGCAACTCTTGCAGCTAAGTATCAGATAACTCTCTCGCAACTAGGTACAACCGGTGGAGACGCATTAACTATAAATGATGCAGTGATTCCGCTGGATGAACTTCGTATTGCATATACCTCTACGTTTCCGAAACTCTTTGGTTGAACTCAATGCGCGATCCTAAAACCTTAGAAGAGGTGAAGCGCACGCTTGCGCTATTGACTGCTAGAGCTCCAGGTCGAGCAATTGAGGTGCGAATCCCACCATATGCTGCGGTGCAGTGCGGAGAAGGGCCATTGCACACACGTGGCACTCCAGCCAACGTCGTAGAGATGAATGCCCAAACATGGTTGGCCTTGGCGGCAGGTGAAATTCTTTGGAGCCAAGCGCTTAACAACGGCGACATTACCGCATCGGGTGTTCGTGCAGATTTAACCGAGTACTTACCGCTTAGGATTACATCATGAGCCGGCGCCCCGATGGATTGTTAAATCACAATATGTTGGATGCCGATAAAGGGCCGCAAGATGCATGCGGAGTTTTTGGTGTTTGGGCGCCAGGAGAAGAAGTAGCAAAGTTAGCTTTTTATGGTCTATATGCGCTACAACATCGCGGACAAGAGTCGGCAGGAATCGCAACAAGTGATGGTAAGCGAATACTTGTCTATAAAGATATGGGTCTTGTATCTCAAGTATTTACCGAGAGTGATTTAGCAACGTTGCCGGGGAACTTGGCAATTGGACACTGTCGATACAGCACGACGGGATCTAGTACATGGGTGAACGCTCAACCCACATTGCGCCCAACTAAGTATGGAACGCTGGCTTTAGCCCACAATGGCAACTTAACAAATACAGGCGAGTTAGCTGAACTTGTTCAAAAACTTGAGCCAACAACTGGCCGCGATCGTGGGGCAACCACCGATACCGAGATTATGACTGCCCTGATTTCTTTGCAGAATGAGAAAAATGTTGAGGCAAGTGCAATCTCAGTCTTGCCACAGTTAGAAGGTGCATTCTCTTTAGTATTTATGGATGAACGTACTCTCTATGCCGCGCGCGATCGCCATGGTGTACGGCCACTAGTTCTTGGCAAACTTGAAACTGGTTGGGTTGTTGCATCCGAGAGTGCCGCCCTAGATATTGTGGGTGCCGCATTTGTTCGTGAAATCGAACCTGGAGAGTTTATCGCGATCGATGAAAACGGAGTTCGTTCGCAACGTTGGGCCGTAGCTGAACCTAAAGGTTGCCTATTTGAATATGTTTATCTAGCGCGGCCCGATACGTTGATTGCAGGTCAGGGAATTCACGTCACACGAGTGGCAATTGGTGAACGTCTTGCTAAAGAGGCGCCAGTTGAGGCCGATCTAGTTATTCCAGTTCCTGAATCTGGAACTCCAGCGGCGATTGGTTATGCAAAAGGTTCGGGAATTCCATTTGGAATTGGTTTGGTCAAAAACTCTTATGTAGGACGAACATTTATTCAGCCATCACAAACAATTCGCCAACTAGGTATTCGCCTGAAACTAAATCCATTACGCGAGATTATCGAAGGTAAGCGTATCGTTGTGGTAGATGATTCAATTGTTCGCGGAAACACTCAACGCGCGATTGTTCGCATGCTTCGTGAGGCTGGGGCTCGCGAGATTCATGTGCGAATCTCATCGCCTCCAGTGAAATGGCCTTGTTATTACGGAATTGATTTTGCAACCAGAGCTGAGTTAATTGCAAGTGGATTGGAGATTGAGGAGATTCGGCGCTCTATCGGCGCTGACTCACTTGGCTACGTCTCACTTGAAGGCTTGATTGAGGCTACTCAGATTGAGGAAAAAAAGCTATGTTCAGCGTGTTTTACAGGTAGTTATCCCATCCGTATTCCAGCTGATATGTCAGAAGGCAAGATGCGTCTTGAAATCAGCGAAGTGCACAGTCACGAATGAGCACATATAAGGATTCAGGCGTTGATATCGATGCAGGCGATCGCGCCGTTGAATTAATGAAGGCGTCGATTGCTAAGGCTTCACGTTCTGAAGTTGTAGGAAGCATTGGCGGCTTTGCCGGACTCTTTGATGCAAGTGCTTTAAAGAGTATGAAAAAACCCTTGCTTGCAACCTCAACTGATGGTGTTGGCACTAAGACTGAAATCGCACGAGTGATGGGTAAGTACGACACCATTGGTGAGGATTTAGTAGCTATGGTCGTTGACGATCTAGTTGTCTGTGGCGCAGAGCCTTTATTTATGACCGATTACATCGCAGTTGGAAAAGTATTTCCGGATAGAGTTGCTGAAATTGTTGCAGGAATTGCACGTGGTTGCGCGAAAGCAAACACTGCATTAATTGGTGGCGAAACCGCCGAACACCCAGGCTTACTCAATGAAGATGAGTTTGACATTGCAGGCGCCGCAACTGGTGTAGTTGATTCAGATAATCAATTAGGTGCCCACTTAATACAAAATGGAGATGTTTTAATCGCAATGCCATCTAGTGGCTTTCATGCAAACGGCTTCTCGTTAGTGCGTCATATTATTAAGACAAAGAATTTAAGTTTGCAGGCACACGTGAGTGAGTACGGAAAGACTTCTGGTGAAGTTTTCTTAACTCCCACAGAAATTTATGCACTCGACTGTTTAGCCCTCATTAAATCTATGAAAGGGCAGTTGCGCGCTTTTTCGCACATCACAGGTGGAGGAATCGCAGAAAATACCGCGCGCGTTATTCCAGATCATTTATGTGCAACATATGAGCGTTCAACATGGTCGCTGCCAGTTGAGATGGAGTACATGGCATCGATGGGCCAAGTTCCCCAGATAGACATGGAGCGGACCTGGAACTGCGGAATTGGTATGACCGCTATCGTGGCTCCAGAGTCGGCCGACCTAGCTATCGCCTCATTAGCCGCCCGGGGCATGAAGGCCTGGGTCGCTGGGCGAGTTAGCCCTCGCCAGGGCTTGGATTCACGCTCCACTTTGGAAGGCACGTACCTGGCGCGATAGCCTACGCCTCTGAGAAATAAACAGGTAAGGAGGTCGCTTTATGGGTCGCGGCCGAGCAAAAGCAAAGCAAACCAAAGTTGCGCGGGATTTGAAGTACAACGCACAAGACATGGATCTTGATCGCCTCACTAAAGAACTACATGGCGAAGTTGATACCTCGAAAAATAGAGATGACGACGATCCCTTCGCTGAGGGCAATTACATCCCACGTGCGTGAGACCAACTCCTTACGTTGCATCACTTCGTATCTACGAGCCGCTTTCAGCATTTGAACCGGCCGATCGTTTACGTTGGCAAGGCATTGATCTCAGTGCTGAAAGTATTTTTCGCGAAGAAGAGTTAGCGCTTCTTCGAATTATTATTCCTGAACCACCCGTTGGCCGCCCTGATGGAGTTCATTTACTTGAAGTAGATGGTGAAAGATTTGTAAGTCCCTGGGCAACAGCAACTAGATGTTGGGCAGCTTTAGATAACTTTAAAGATTCATTACCCAGCACAGTTGTTCCATTTTTTCTTACTCCATCAATGGAGGATGTAATAACTGCGGGCGTTGATTTATTAGAGGACAAAGTTCCACATATTCTTAATGAAACGTGGATTATTCCGCCTCGTTGGTTTTTACTTTTCACACCCGAAGAGCGCCATCGAGGCGAAGATGCCCATGGATTAATAACGCGTTGCCGAACAACAATTGTTCAAGCAAAGTCACGGGCACAATCGGCTCATGAAACCGTTGTTGCCGCTTTTGGTGAGGGGCCAGTAGAGCAAGATCTTGAAAATCTTCTTGCGTGGCTTGAAATGTTTCATCCAGAATCCTATGTCGAACTAGATTACGGCGGATTAGCTAACTATCTCGATAAGTCTCTGCGCGATAATGGCCATAAAGGTTTAGAAGATGACACTTCTATTGAAGATGTTTTGCACTCCATAGTTGGCCTTGCAGCTGCCGATGGAATGGTGGCGGGTCAAGGATATGAACGACTCATGTCGCGCTGGCGCAATGTGCAGGGCCTTGAATCGGCCAATTAACTCTTCGAAATATATTGCTTTGCCCACCTTTACTCGCGATACTTGCTCACCACCTCAATAAGAAGGGAAGAGAATGAGCCGTTTACCCGATGCTGAAGTTCTTCTTACCCCTAAAGAGGTTGCCGTTAGATTTCACGTTAACCCCAAGACCGTTACGCGCTGGGCCAAGGCTGGAAAGTTAACTGCTATTAGAACCCTGGGTGGGCATCGCCGTTATCGCGAATCAGAAGTCTTAGAGCGTTTACGTGAGTACAAAGAGAGTACAAATTAAAGATAGTATTGGCTCATGACCGATGACAAGAAACCCGCAGATGATGCTCGCGCAAAGTTTTTAGAAGCGTTAGAAAAAAAGAAGCATAAGAACTCAGCGCTTCCTGGAAGTGGAAACTCATCTGGTCCTAAGGTCGGCGGCGCACAAGCAGGTGGGGCACCAGCTCCACGTTTTCAACGCAAGTCAGGTCCTTCGGGCTCGGCTGGCTAATAAGTTTTACAGCAAACCGCGACGCTTGAGCAAAGGCTCGATCTTTGAATCGCGCCCTCTAAAGTTTCTAAACATCTGCATTGAATCGATCGATCCACCGCGACCTAACAACGTATCTCTAAAGTGATCGCCGTTTGTGCGTTGTAAGCCACCATTTTCTTTAAACCAATCAACGGTATCTGCATCTAAAACTTCAGACCAGATATAGCCGTAATATCCAGCAGAATAACCACCATCAAATATGTGTGAGAAGTATGTAGAGCGATAACGCGTAGGTACAGGTGCGAAATCAAGGCCATAGTCGGACAAAGCCTTGGCTTCAAAGGCTTCAACATCGTGGACTTGGGCAGCTTCTTCGCTAGTTAATGAGTGCCAGGCTAAATCTAGAACCGCTGCAGCTAAGTAACTAGTAGTTGCAAAGCCCTCATTAAATGTTGATGCAGCATTCAAACTATCTACCCACTCCTGCGGCATAACTTCACCTGTCTCATAGTGGCGTGCGTAGTTATTGAGAACTTCTGGCCACATAATCCACATCTCATTAACTTGTGATGGGAACTCCACAAAGTCGCGCTGCACTGCGGTACCCGATACACGTGGATATTTCACTTGGGAGAGCAGCCCGTGGAGTGCATGACCAAACTCATGAAACAACGTAGTCGTAAAGTCCAAAGTAAGAAGTGCTGGCTGGCCCACAGGAGGTTTTGGAATATTCAGGTTATTGACCACAACCGGAAGTTGGTTGAGCAAGAAATTCTGCTTAACCAATGAGTTCATCCATGCTCCACCACGCTTTGAATCACGAGTAAAGAAATCACCGATGAATAAGCCCAGAGGAGTCCCATCTTCATTACTGACTTCAAAAGCTCGGGCCTCTGGGTGGTAAGTAAGTAAATCTGGCCGCTCTTTAAAAGTAATTCCAAAGAGTTTGTTAGCGGCAAAAAATACGCCATCATGGAGAACTCGCTCTAGCTCAAAGTACGGCTGCATTTTGGCCGTATCGATACTGTATTTTTCTAAGCGAACTTTTTCAGTGTAAAAACCCCAGTCCCAACTTTCGATTTCATTACCAGCAGATCTCTTAAGATCCTGGGCTTCTAATTGTGCATTCTTAACGGCTGCAGGGGCAATCTTTTTAAGCATGGCGTGAATATTGCTTGGATTCTCAGCCGTTTGTACTGCAGTAATGTGCTCAGCATGTGAATTTACGCCAAATAACTGAGCGCGCTCTGCGCGCAACTTAACCATCTCAAGAAGTATCTTCTTATTGTCATTGGCGTTGTTTTGATTGCCCTTTTGCAATGAGCTTTGCATAATACGTTGACGTAATCCACGGTTAGTAAGTGAATCTAGAAGTGGATTGCCGGTGAAGTTAACTTGGGCAAGTAACCACTTTCCAGATAATCCTCGCTCACTCGCAGCTGTAGCTGCGGCAGTAATTTGATTCTGCGTTAATCCATCTAACTCTTCAATCGAATCGACCACTACAGCCAAATCATTTGTATCGGCAAGTAAGTTTTTAGAGAACTGCGTTGAGAGTTTAGAAAGTTGGCCGTTGAGCTCGGTTAAGCGAGCTCGCTGACTATCACTTAAATGCGCACCCGCTTGGATCAGATCTTTATAGTATTTCTCAAGCAACCAAGAATCTTCACTGCTTAAGTTCTGAGAATCCCGGTTATCAAAGAGCCCCTTGATGCGGGCAAAAAATTGTGGGTTGAGCATGATTGCATCGTGATGGGCTGAGAGCTTTGGTGCGATCTCTGCTCGCATAGCTTCTAGCGCGTCATTGGTATCACTTGAGCTCTTATTAAAGAAAACCAAAGAAACTCGCTCAAGAATCTTGCCACTTCGCTCTAGTGCAACGATTGTGTTTTCAAAAGTTGCATCCCCTGGCGTATTAAGGATTCCTTGAACCTCATCTAATTGTTGCTGCATTCCAGCGTGGAAAGCGGGAAGGTAGTCCTCTTCTTTAATTAAAGAAAAAGGGGGCAACTCAAAAGTAAGCGTGCTTAGATGGGCGAAGGGATTAGCATCAAAGTTTGTCATGACGCCAAGCCTATCGAGTTGTAATTAGTGAGGGCGACGACGACGCTGACTTGAGTTAGGGCGTGGACGCTTATTGCCTCCACTGCGCACTGATTTTTCAACAATCGGCACGATGTATGGGACACCTGATGGCTCTTGGGCGCCAGTGATCTTCATCAACTCGGTACTAAGAGGCGTTACACCAACAAATTTTGGAGTAACTCCGGCACGAGAAGTAAGTCCACCGATAGATTTTTGCTGCTTAGTCGTTGCAATTGTTACAACAGTTCCGGCCTCACCAGCACGTGCAGTACGTCCAGCACGGTGTAGGTAATCCTTGTGATCTGTTGGAGCATCAACGTGTACAACTAATGAGATTCCATCAACGTGAATACCGCGCGCAGCAACATCAGTTGCAACTAGTGCAGCATTTACCGACTCCTTGAAAAGTGCAAGCGTGCGAGTACGTACTGCTTGAGTTTTTCCACCGTGAAGTGCACCAACAGCAACACCAGCATGAGCCAGTTTGTCAGCTAAGCGATCTGCTCCACGTTGTGTCTTCACAAACATGATTGTCTTACCGTTACGCGCAGCGATTTGATTTGTAATGTCATCTTTATCGCCGGGATTCATTACAAGCACATAGTGCTCCATAGTTGAAACAGAGGCACGATCGTTTTGTAGTGAGTGAGTCTTAGGATTCTTTAAGTACTGGCGTACTAATGAATCAACACCGCGGTCAAGAGTTGCCGAGAACAACATGCGCTGTCCATCGAGCTTTGCTTGATCTAAAATCTCTTTAACAACTGGCAAGAAGCCCATGTCGGCCATTTGATCGGCTTCATCAAGGACAGTTATCTCTAACTGATCTAACTGAACTTCACCCTTATTGAGAAGATCGATTAAGCGTCCAGGTGTTGCAACCAAGATGGCAGTACCGCGACGCATTGCAGTGATCTGCTTTGCATACGACATTCCGCCAGCAACGACAACTGATTCATGACCAATTGAGCGGGCTAGAGGCATTAAAACTTCATCGATCTGTTGAGCAAGCTCGCGAGTTGGAGTAAGTACTAAAGCAAGTGGCTTATGAGGCTTTGCGACCTTGCCATTGAGGTTATTAAGTAGAGCTAAACCAAAGGCAAGGGTCTTACCTGAACCAGTTTGTCCGCGACCCAAAATATCAAAACCAGCTAATGCATCTGGCAGAGTTGCAATCTGAATAGGGAATGGATGCATGATTCCCTGCTTAGAAAGCGCGTTGACTAATGGTGCGACAACTCCAAGATCACTAAACGTTGTGGTGATTTCAGTTAGTGGAGTTGCATCGATCAAGTTAGCGTCAGCTAAGTTTGCTGAGATGTAATTATCATCTGCACCAAAGTCAACGGCGGCATTGGTATGTGTCTTTGAAGAGTGCTTGAAATCATCGCGGGCATATGCCGGTGAATCATTGCGTCGATCACGGGTAGGACGTTCTGCGCGAAAGTTAGCCGCACGAGTATCAGGTGCTTCGCTGCGCTTCTTAGGGCGGGTTGGATCGAACTTTTCAACTTTACGTGGAACAAAGTTTGGTCGGCCATCATCGGTGCGAGAAACTTTTGCTATAGCGGCATCGCGACGATTTGTTGGGCGAGTCTCTGATTTCTTATAATCAGTCTTCTTGAAATCTTTCTTTTCGTACTCAGGCTTCTTATTTTCAGGCTTGACGTACTCTTTTTTCTTGTATTCACTCTTTTTAAAATCTGGCTTCTTTTCGATTGGGCGCTTGGTGCGCTCTTCGCGTGCAGCAACAAACTTCTTTGCACGGCTCTCAGGTTTTTGTGAATATTCAATACGTGCCTTGCGCTCTTCTGGCGCCTCAATTGGGCGTGGCTTTGATGCTGTTTTTTCTTGGAAGCGCTTTGCACGCAACTTCGAACGATCAGTTAAACGAACCTCTTTTTTAGAGACCGTTGTTGGATCAGCATCTGAGTAGCGACGTGAAGTTGCAGGCTTTGCCGCCGCTCCCTTACGCGCATTCTTTTCAGCGGTAGTGTGGCGAGCTTTAGGATCAGCGGCTTTAAATGCAGCGGCCTTCTTTGTTCGCTTTGGCTTACCGACAGATGCGGCGCGACGGGCTTTTCCGGGCGCGGGAGTACGTGGTTGTAGAGACATAGAAATGCATACCAATCGAGACGACAAGCGCGTCTCGGGTGTGACTGGCACTCAATGGCCGTCAGGGTCGTGATAAGACTCGCAAGTAGCGCTGCATGTGCGGCGCTTAGGGGGAAGTTCTTTGATGCGGTTGCATCAACAAGGGAAATTCTACCCTGAATTATTGCAACTCTTTACCACGGGCTTCTTCGGCAGTAGTTTTAATAAGTGCTGCTACGAGACATCAACGGATAAAGATTCCTAATCGATTATAAAACCAGCATTAATTGGCCCAAGATCTATCCCGGCTGCGGCGTGGTTGCTTTCTTCACCACGGGCAAGTTGAGCTGCATGGGCCTTATTGTGCCAACGCTCTTCAATCTTGCCGTATTTCCAGAGCAATAGCGCAATGCTCCAGACAACAACAAATGAGCCGACAATAAAGTAGCCCGCGTTATTGAGATTAAAAGCTAGTGCGTAGTCCCAAAAACCACCCGTGAGGTTTAGTTGCTGTGCAAATACCTGGCACAACTCTAATCCACCAACAAAGAATGCAACCGAAACAGAGAGGCCGGTAATAATAATGTTGTAATAAACCTTGCGCACGGGTTTCGAAAAGGCCCAGCCATATGCGAAGTTCATAAAAGATCCATCGATGGTATCGAGCAAACTCATTCCGCCAGCAAAAAATAGAGGCAGCGAGATTATTGCCCACCATGGCAAACCGGCAATTACAGATGAACCAGCTAGAACAAGTAATCCAACCTCCGTTGCGGTATCAAAGCCAAGCCCAAACAAGATTCCAAGCGGATACATTTTCCATGATGCATCAATACGCCGAGCAATAGGCCCGAAGAAACGCATGAAGAAACCACGAGAGTCTAAGTGTTTTTCTAACTCTTCTTCATTGTAGGTGCCTTTGCGCATCTGTATAAAGACTCGAACGATAGAGACTAAAATAATGAGATTTAGAATTGCTATAAGCATTAAGAAAGTTCCACTCACGGTAAGGCCAATTAAACCCGTGTAATGGTGAAGCGAGGAGTTTTCATCTTTAAGTTGAGATCCAAGAGCTCTAATTCCGAAGTTAAGCAACATCGCTAAAGCAAAAACTACAGATGAGTGTCCAAGGGAGAAGAAAAATCCGACAGCTAATGGGCGCTGACCTTCAGACATTAACTTTCTCGTTGTGTTATCGATTGCGCTGATATGGTCGGCATCAAATGCATGACGCATGCCAAGTGTGTAGGCAAGGGCGGCAGTTCCCCAACCAAAAAGAGAGCCATCGCTAAGAATGTAATCTCCAGTTGTGGCCTTCCACATGAGTAAGGCACCGGCCACGTGTAAGAAGAGAATGAAGCCGAACATGGCCGCCATTCGCTGCCACTCGTCCCTAGTCAGACGTTGAGGGGCAGGGACTGGTTTAGCTATAACAACGTTCATGAGCCCCCTAGATGCAAATCGCTTGCAGGTAGAAAGCGTAAAGCAGCCCGGATGGAGTGTCTATTTGAAATCCCTCTCAAACACTGCCGCAGCCCACCCTAATGCTCATGTGAAGCCCTGAATCACGGGTGACTGTAAGTATTTGCGTATAGAGTCACGTAAAGAGTTTGCACAGGAGAGGCGGGCTGCGTGAGCGAAGACGATGACATGGAAGAAATCATCACGGAGGAGATGCTCTGGGATCGAATTCCTGAAGTCGATGGCGAAGAACGTGCCAGCACGTATTACGAACTCAGTGCGCGTATTTATGCTCGCGGACAGTACGACGAAGCTCTTGCTCTAGCTGAAACCGCACGTGATATTTATTCAACGCTGGGTGCAAATGCCCCTAGTGAAGGACTTGCCCAGGCATATTCGGCAATCGGATATAACTTAAATCAATTAAAGCGCATGGATGAAGCTGCAACCGCAATGAGTAAAGCTGTTGAAATATTGCGTGAAAATAAATCACCCATTGCCCTAGAGCTTGCTTGCACGCTAGGTGAATGGTGGTACACATCAAAGCAGTATGACAAAGTTGTAGTGACTATGCGTGAATGCGCCCAAGAGCACTTAGTAGATGGAAATGAAATTGGTGCAGCAAACGACTTGCACCTCATTGGCTGTGCAGAGCGCGAGTTGAAGAACTACGAGAAAGCTATCGATTCTTTTAAAGAAGCACGGATATTATTCAAGCGTAATAAAGAAGTTATTCATGTGGCCAGGTGTGATCAAAAAATGGCATCATGTCTGATTGAACTCAATGAAGGCGAGCTCGCCTTGGAGACCGCACGAAGAGCAGTAGATGTCTTTGAAACCGGACATGATCATCGACGTGAGACATTTGCTCTTTTTGAGTTTGGTAAAGCTCAGATACTTCTTGAAAAGTTCGACGATGGCTTAGCAACACTGGAACAAGTTCTTTCAGTCGTTACCGACGATGAGTCTAAAGACTTCGAGTTCATTATTGATGTTGAATCTCGAATCGCAAAGATCATACGTATGCAGGGTCGCATTGAAGAGGCCGATGAGATTGAACGACGCTTAAAATCAGTGCAAGAGTCGCTAGAAGAAGAGCCCGAGGCTTGATACAGCGCTTAAAAGCCCTACCCGAGATACGCATAACAATGGTCTGTATGGGCAATATCTGCCGTTCACCAATGGCCGCAGCGGTGCTCTCTAATCGCACAGCCGGTTGGACCAACCCTCGTATCACTGTTGATAGCTCAGGCACAGGTGCCTGGCACATAGGGCAAGGGGCTCATCCAACATCTAAAAAAGTGTGGGAAGCCGCTGGTTATACACACCAACACAAAGCACGACAGTTTAAATCCACAGACTTTTTTACTACCGATTTAATCCTGGTAATGGATTCCAATAACTTTCAGAACGTAATGAAACTTGCGGATAGCCAAGAGTCAAGAAACAAAGTTTTCTACCTTCGCAATTTTGATGAATCACTAAAATCAATTGACCCGCAGTCACAGGATTACTTCAAACTTGAAGTACCAGATCCGTATAATCAATCTGTAGAAGCTTACGAAGAAACTCTAGCTATGATCGAACAGGCCGTAAGTGGCTTGTTGCAAGAGTTATCGCACCAATAAGGGCACCAGATGCAGCAATAATCAGTGACCATTGAATATCGCCCTTGCTCCACATAGCACCGCCCCAGATTCCAGCACCAAGAACTGCAAAATGCATCGATGCTTGATAAACACCTTGAGCGCGACCGCGATGCTTATCTTCACTTAACCCGGCAATCCATGCCTTGCCCACTCCATCGGTCAAGGCTGGGAATAATCCATAGAGTGCGAGTGCTGCAAGTGCGATTGAGTGATTGTTAGTCAGACCTAAAGTGGCATAGGCAACGGCAAATGCTAATAAGCCCACGGCATAAACTACGGGTGGGGATAACTTATCGGCGATGTAACCGCCAGGAAAAGCAGCTAGAACTGTGACGCCACTAAAGAGCATGTACGACAGGACTACGCCATTGGTCGAGAAACCCATATCGTGTAAGCGCAAGAGCAAAAGAACATCGGGGATATTTGTTAATTGAATGAGAACTAAGAGTGCAATTACTCGCTTCAATGGTGATGGAAGTTGAGGATGTGGTGTTTTCTCTACTTTAATCTTGGGCTTCTTAACAAAATTTTCCTTGATCAAAAGAGTAAGTAGACCTGAAATAATCGCTGGAATCAAAGCCCATTTAGCTACGGCTCGAACATCACCATCGAGCATGGCCAAGCCGATAAGTGCTATTCCAGGCCCAATTACCGCACCAATATTGTCGCCTGTGCGGTGAAAACCAAAGGCTTTACCAAGGTTGGCCTTATCAACCGAGTCCGATATCAAGGCATCACGTGGTGCACCACGCATCCCTTTACCAATTCGATCTGTAACACGACCTAATAAAACTAAAGGCCATCCAGTTGCTACCACGACTAGAGCTTTGCCGACTCCAGCTAATGTGTAACCTGAGATTACAAAGGGTCTTCTGCCCAAACGATCACTAGATTTACCACTTATAAGCTTTGTGAATCCCGCTGCAGCTTCAGCGCAACCCTCGATTAATCCAAGTGCGAGCGGTGCGGCACCGATTACACCAGTTAAAAGAATTGGGAGAAGAGGATATAAAATTTCACTGGCTGCATCTTGAGCAAGTGAGACAAGAGTTAAAAGAATTAAATTACGTGTTAACCAGATTTTTCTCATTGTGGTAGATGCTGCAATGCCCAGTGGTACATAGCGATAGCTCCGGCAGCCGATGCGTTCATCGAACGCGTGGAGCCATATTGATTAATTTCATAGAGAACTTCACATACTGCAATTCCCTCAACCGACATACCGGCGCCTTCTTGACCAAATAAAAGCACACAACTTTCAGGCAACTGAGCACTTTCTAACTGCTTCGATCCAGGAACATTATCTATTCCGATAATAGGAATCTTGTTTTCTTTACACCAAGTAGCAAAATCCTCAACAGTTGGATGATAGAAAACACTGAGGTATCTATCGGTCACCATTGCCCCGCGTTTATTCCAATCGCGCTTGCCCACGATATGGACACCAGAAACATTAAAGGCATTTGCGGTTCGCACTACCGAGCCAATATTTAAATCATGTTGCCAGTTTTCAATTGCAATATGCAGCTTATGACGCTTGGTATCTAGATCAGCAACAATGGCTTCAACAGTCCAGTATCTATAGTGATCTAAAACATTTCTACGATCACCATTCAGCAAAAGTTCAGGGTCGTATTGCTCACCCTGTGGCCAAGGCTTTTCGTGCGGGCCTACGCCGACAACTGGGAAAAACTCACCTGGGCCAATGGTGGCGGGGGTAGTTGGAGAAGACACGGTGCCACTCTAAACTGATTACATGACTGCTATCAATACGATCGCTTATGTCGTTCGTATTCTCTGTGTAATTGCTCTTTTAACCTTGACTAATATTCTTATTGCATCGATGTGGCGCTAATAGGCCCATGCGCAATAAGCGTTTTTTTGCTGTACTTGCGATAGCAACTGCACTTTCAGCGTTACCGGCACATGCTGTCTTGTCAGCGGCTTCGATTCCAGCCGCCTTTGATAAGTTCTTAAAACTACCCGCACTGGCAAATCCTGCATTTGTTTTAATCGATGGCATATCAGGTGAAGTTGTCTTTGAAAAAAACTCTTTCTCTCAGCGCAAGCCCGCATCAGTCATGAAGATATTTGCAGCTGCATCGGCACTTACATATTTAGAGCCAGAGAAATCATTCACCACGCAGATTTGGCTGGGCAGTCAACCTAAAACTCTGGTAATTCAGGGGACACTCGACCCATGGATTAGCTTGAGCCATAGCGTCGCTCGGAAAATGGACCGGGCATCACTTCCTTATCTTGCCTTCAATGCATTGAGCGCGATAAAGAGGAGTAATGGCGGATCTCTCAAAAATATTACAGTTGAATATGCTGGACTTTACTCGCAAGATGTGGCGAATTTAAAGGCTTTTTGGGCTAAGCGTGGCTTTAAACCAGCAATAAAATCTGTGACAAGTAGTAAAGCCTTACGTGATTCAAATGAGTTCATTGTGGGAGATGAATCTCCAGAACTCTCCAAAATTCTAGATTTCTCGCTCAAGTGGAGCGATAATTTATTATCTCAACGCTTGGCGCGCCTGTCTTCGCAAGCGGCGGGTTATTCACTCAGTGACATTGGAGTTCAACTGACCTTTGAACAACTCCTCAATAGCTTTGAGATTGATTCAACAAAGTTGATTGCAGTCGATGCCAGCGGCTTATCAAAAGAGAATCGAATTACCGCAAGCATGTTAGGCAAACTTCTCTTTAAACTGCGTAACGATCCAAAATATGAACTCTTCTATAAATCATTACCAGTGGCAGGAGTGTCAGGAACTCTGCGCTATCGTTTTTTAACTACTGCCCCAAGCGCTGTGGGTTTAGTAAGAGCAAAGACTGGAACGCTCAATGGAACCGTAACTCTTGCTGGGTATGTTGAATCAACTGACCGTGAATACATCTTTGTTACTTTGGCCGATGAGATCCCACGCGGTACGCGTGCTAGCGATAAAGCGCGAGCCGCAATTGATCGATTATTGGGCAGAATTGCAGCTCCTAATATTCCAGCAGTGATCTCTGAAGCTACTGCCACACCTTAACTATTTATTGTCAAAGATTTTGATTGATCCACCATAACAAGCGATCCATGTCCGGGATGTTGGGGCATCATAAGTCACGCCTATGGGCTCATTACAGACTTTAATAGTCTGTAAAATCTTCATATCACTTGTTCGTAATTTAGAGACAGTGTCACTTGTAAAGTTCACCACAAAGAGGGCAGTTCCATCACTAGAAATTGCGAGCGAGCGAGCGGCCTTACCTGTTGTCACGGTCCCTAAACTTTTTCTTGCAATTAAGTCCCAAGAGGCGACCTTGCCCGATAAGTTAAGGGTTACAAACATCTTTGTATTATCGGGGGAAAGAACAATTGCTCTCGGCGTGATGCCAATAGGTATGTAAGAGATTGAAAAATCCTCTAAGTTGAGAACGTGGATTTTACCGCCGCCCATTTCGGCTACATAAGCCGTCTTGCTATCACTGCTAACGGCAATACCTCGTGGGTACCGACCAATTTTGATCGTCTTTACCGTTTTTTGGCTTGCAACCGATATAACTTTTAGGTCATATGAGCACCAGTTGGAAACAAGGATGTACTTATTATCTGGGGTTACTTCTACAACTTTAGGCACAGAGCCCACCGGATAAACGGCATCAATTGTGTAACTCTCCAACTCGATGCGATAAAGAAAACTTGTGTCGTAATGTGAAGCCGGCGAACACGTGTCGTGGCCTTCACGATTAAAGCCTTTGCCATACATGGCATAGTTAGTGACATATAAGTATTTACCATCAGGAGAATAGGCACCCTCAACTGGCGCACCTTTAAAGATTGATGAATATTTAGAAAGACCAAACTTTGAAAGCTTTACCGAATCTGGAATGGTCTTAATTAATTCAAAAGTATGGGCGTTATAAATTGTCACACTGTGCCGGTACATCATGTTATGCGCACTTACTAATCCAGTGCCCGATGACCGTACAGACTTGGGGGATATTGATCCTGAGATTGTCTTAACAAGTGACATCTTTGTATCACTCGAAACAACATCACTCTGTGCCGGTATCGAGAGGGTGCAGAGTGATGTTGTTAACATAAAGAGTAGAAAGCTACGGCGCATGCCCTCACTCTAACTCTTGGGCCTTTAACTCCCATGGCAGGAGCCTTAATTGGAGTCCATGCTTGAACAGCGGTGCTCTTCTTAGGTGTAGGGACTGTGGCTCTTGGCTGAGAAGAATCCGTAAACGCGATATGTAGTTGCTGAGTAATCTTGCCTAGTGATAACGGCTATGCAGGGATATGTAGATCTGATGAAGCTTCGGGTCGTCGAACTACTTTTAGTGACGACCCTGCCAGCTATGGTCCTAGCTGCAAAAGGCCTACCCTCTTTTACTTTAGTTGCTATGACAATTCTTGCTGGAACATTATCGGCAGGTAGTGCCAATGCTTTCAATATGGTGATTGAAAGTGATATTGATAAGTTAATGGCACGCACATCTAAGCGCCCAATCGTGACTGGCGTGTTAAGTAAGCAACAAGCCACTATTTTTGCAACCTCTATCGGTGCGCTTTCATTAATTCTATTTTGGATTTTTACTACACCTCTTGCAACCTTACTTTCATTGATTGCGATTGCTTTCTATGTTGTTGTCTACACAATTGGATTGAAGCGTCGAACATCGCAGAATATTGTCTGGGGTGGCGCAGCCGGGTGTATGCCAGTATTTATCGGTTGGGCTGCAGTCACAAACTCACTGTCAATTCCGGCGCTCGCTTTCTTTATGGTGATCTTCTTCTGGACCCCACCACATTTTTGGGCACTTGCGATTAAGTACAAAGACGATTATTCAGCGGCCGGAATACCTATGCTTCCAGTTGTTGCAACTAAAGCTCGTGTTCATCGCGAAATGTGGTTCCATACAATTTTAATGATCGCATCATCTGTGTGGCTCATTCTTTCAGCGTCATTGCCAATGTGGTCATTAGTTGTGACAGTGCTATTAGGCCTGGTATTTGCCCGCGAACTCATTGCCTTGAAAGAGGGCTCAGCTGATTATGGCAAGACCGCGGGGAAAATCTTCCAATGGTCGATAACGTATTTAAGTTTATTATCGGTTGTACTTGTAGCCGCTCAGCTCAGCGCTTGAGTTAAGTCTTTAATTAAATCACTCGAATGTTCTAAGCCAACTGATAAGCGAAGCACTGATGGCGTTATGCCCATTTGCGCTTGCACTTCAGGTGCTAAACGGCGATGAGTAGATGAAGCTGGATGAGTAATAAGTGACTTGCTGTCACCCAAGTTATTGGAGATATCAATGACTTTTAGCTTGTTCATAAAGGCAAAGACTTGGCTTTGATCCCCTACAAATTCAATGCCTACAGTGGTTCCGCCGCCGCTCATCTGTTTCATTGCAAGGGCATGATCGGGGTGAGATTTAAGTCCAGGGAAGCGCACAGATTTAACCTCAACTCGTGATTCCAAGAATTCAGCGACAGCTTGAGCGTTTGCCGCCATGCGCTCAACGCGCATCTCCATAGTTTCTAATGATTTAACAAGCACCCATGCATTAAATGGACTTAGTGATGGTCCAGTATGGCGAGTGAAAGGCATAAGTTTTTCATGAATGTATGAAGATGATCCAAGAATTGCTCCAGCAAGAACACGTCCCTGACCATCAATATGTTTTGTAGCTGAATACATAACCACATCGGCACCTAATTGAAGTGGCTTTTGCAAAACAGGAGATGCCATGACGTTATCAACAATGACTGTTGCGCCAACTTTATGGGCTAAATCGCTGACCATGCGAATATCTACAATTTCCATTAAGGGATTACTTGGAGTTTCAATAAATACCGCTTTAGTTGGCTTACTTAAAGCTTTCGCCCACGCGGCAGGATCATTTCCCTTTACTAATTCAAACGTTACGCCCCATTTTGGTAAAAACTCCGTAATAACAACGTGGCAGGATGAAAACATGGCTGCAGATGCAACAACGTGATCACCTTGTTCTACTAAACATGCAAGAGAGGCAAACATTGCCGACATACCTGAGCCGGTTGCAACGCAGAAATCTGCACCTTCAATCGCAGCTAAGCGTTGTTCAAACATAGCGATAGTTGGATTATGAAAACGGCCATAAAGAAAATGATCAGTTTCCTCGGCGAAGGAGTCATTTGCCTCTTCAGCGCTGGAATATGTGAAACCGCTATTTAAATAAAGCGCCTCTGATGTCTCACCAAAGCCAGACCGGGCAAGGCCAGCGCGCACTGCATGAGTTTGCGGATGCAGATCCCATTGAGGCTCTTCACGCTCATTGCGTGGGCGGTATCCCCATGGTGTACTCATTGGATAATTGTGGCAGAGTAATACCTATGTCCAACACTGCAATCTCGGTCACCGATTTAAGCAAGAAATATGGCGACCGCATGGCTGTTTCTCATGCAACTTTTGAAGTTCCGCTTGGGACGATCTGTGGTTTTGTGGGCCCAAATGGTTCAGGCAAGACCACCACTATGCGCATGTTGTTGGGGTTAATCACCCCAACCGGCGGTACCGGTGAGATATTAGGTGAGTCAATTAAACACCCCGAAAAGTATTTGCCGCGAGTTGGCGCCATGATTGAAGGACCAGCTTTTTATCCAGCGCTAAGCGGTAAAGAGAATTTAAACTATCTAGCAGCCCTTGGTGGATTCTCAACCGATCGAGTGCAGGGATTACTTGAGCAAGTTGGTCTTGGTGATCGTGGTAAATCAAAATATAAAACTTATTCATTAGGAATGAAACAACGCTTAGGAATTGCGGCAGCCTTACTGCCAAATCCACAACTGTTAATGCTGGATGAGCCAACTAATGGTTTAGATCCCGAAGGTATTCAAGAAGTTCGTGCGCTGCTCCGCTCACTCGCAAATGATGGAACCTCGGTCTTTGTATCTTCGCACTTACTCTCAGAGCTCGAACTCATTAGTGATTACTTAGTGATGTTGCGAAAAGGTGAAGTTGTCTTTACTGGCAAAATGGCCGATTTAATGTTTAGTCAGCAACCAGTAATTATCGCCAAAGGTGCAAATGAAAGTGATCTTGTCACACTACTTTCTATTGCACAGACTGCAGGACATCACGCCGTAATCCGCGATGGAGCAGTTCATGTTGAAGGTCCAGCTGCCTGGGCGATCGAATTCAACCGTGCAGCTTTTGGAGCAGGAATAACCTTGTCCCAACTAACTCCACAACTACCAAATCTTGAAGAAACATTCTTTGAAATGACAGGTGAAAAATAATGTGGAATGTAGCTTTTGCAGAGCTGCGTAAATTACGCCGCCCAACGCTCTTTCTTGGCACTATGGGGGCCGTCGTTTTCTTTAGTGCACTCTTTTCTTCGCTGCTATTTCTTCTCATTGATTCACCAGAAGGAAACTCAGACCGCGGTCGAACAGTAAGTCGAGAAGTATTAGGACTTGCAACAGGAGGAGTTCAAGGTTTTAGCAGCGTCGGTGGCTTCTTAGGAATAATTGCACTTTGTGTTTTTGCTGCGCAAACTGCACAGGAATATACCTATGGCACATTACGCAATTTATTAGTACGACAACCAGGACGCTTACGCATTCTCGCCGGTAAATTTATCGCCATGAAACTTTTCGCACTCGTAATGATTATTTTATCGGCCATTGTCAGTATTAGTGCCTCAGTAATTTTGGCACCACGTGCCAAAGTTTCAACAGAGTTGTGGTTTGGTAGCGATGGACGGCATGCTTTATTTACAAGCTTCATTAATATAGTTATTTCAGTCATTGGCTTCGGAACTATAGGCATGGTCTTAGGGTTATTGCTTCGCTCCCCAATAAGTGCGATTTCATTTGGAGTTCTCTGGCTGCTAATCGTTGAGAATCTGCTGATTGCAGTGAAAAACTCACTGCAAGATTGGATGCCCGGTGCGCAGCTTTCCGCCATTGCATCTGGAGGTGTACCTCGGGGAATGAGCACCGGTATTGAATATTCGCACGCGCTCTTAGTCGGTGGCATTTATGTCGCTATTGGCTCAGTAGTTGCCTCTTTCCTTTTTGTGCGCCGTGACGTATCTAATTAGAGACACCAGCACGTATTACCAAGCTTTTCTAAGTTCCCTCATTTATTCTTAAGCCCTTCCCCCGGAGGTCTTTAATTGAAAAAATATCGAGCGGTTTCATGTGCTCTGATCGCCATTCTGACGCTGTCAACAGCGCCGGCTGTGGCCAAGACCCCAAAACCAACATTGGCCCAAATTGAAGCTGCAAAGAAGGCTGAAGCTGCGAAAAAGAAAGCCGCCGATGCTCAAGCAGCACAGTTAGCGGCCGCTAATCAAAGTTTGCGCACGCTTACTGCAAAAGCCAATGCCGCAACTGCCCTTTATATACAAGCCCAAAGAGAGTTAGTTATTGCCGAAGCGGCCGCGCGAGTGGCCGCACAGTATGCCGCTGAAACTGCAGCTGCAGTAGAAGAGGCGCATAGAGTTATTGGAAAACTAGCGGCCAATGCATACATTCTTGGCGGAAATATGAGCGACATCGAACCGTTGCTTAGCGCAAATGGTCCACAGGATTTAATGGATCAACTCAGCACTCTCAGCACTTTAGGTTCAAAGAACACAGTTGCACTTGAAAGATTTAAGGCTGCAGAAGTCATTGCACGCGCAGCGAAGAAAGCTGCCGATGAGGCGAAAATTGTTCAACAAAAGGCGACAGATAAAGTTGCGGCAGCTAAAAAAGTTGCAGACGAAGCCAAAGCTGCGCAAGCTAAGGAAGTTGCCAAGTTGCAAAAGATTCAAGATCAGTTGATGAAAGAGTTATTGAGTGCACGTAAAGTTAGAATAACTTTGGAGCAACAGCGACAACTTGCACTCCTAGAAGAGGCGCAAGCTAATCAAGCAACACAGACCACGGGACAAGCAAAGATCTGGCCAGACATTGGCTTCAAGGGTCGCTCAACGATTCGTACCTCTGAAGCACAGCGATTAAAAGCCGTTGAGTTTGCAAAGAAACAAGTTCTTGCCAGAAAACCATATGTATGGGGCACGCAAGGACCAAATACGTTCGACTGTTCGGGCCTAGTTTATGCAGCCTACAAATACGCTGGGCTTGGTTGGCCAAATTGGGATCGCCTCAACTCAGCGCTGTATTCGGGATACACCAAGCATGTTTCCCTCAACGCCTTAGTACCAGGAGATCTCTTGTTTTATTCATACAAGGGAAGTATTTCAACCATCCATCACATCACAATTTATGCAGGCAACGGCATGATGTGGGAAGCTAATTCAAAGAATGCGGGCTTGCTGTACTCAAGTATTTACAGCGTTAAGGGACTTATGCCATTTGGTGGCCGGGTCTAGTCTTATCGCATGACATCGCACCTGCCATCTATTAGAAGTGCGGTACGCCCATGGCTAGAAAAATTTGAAGCCGGCGACTATGTAGTTGTTGCCGTATCTGGCGGCGCCGATTCACTTGCACTCGCATACGCCTTGTCGGTTGAAGCAAAGAAATTAGCGATCAACGTACATGCTGTGACCATTGATCACCAGTTACAAAGCGGTTCTGCCGAACAAGCATCGAAAGTTGCAGAGCAGATGATCACCTTAGGAATTACAACAACAATTGAGAAAGTTGTTGTAACTATCACTGATGGATTAGAGGCATCTGCACGAAGTGCACGCTATGAGGCGTTAAATAAAGCGAGTGAAAAACTAGGAGCAGTTGCAGTTTTCTTGGGTCACACACACAATGATCAAGCCGAAGGAGTGTTACTTGGCCTTGCTCGTGGATCTGGAACACGTTCACTCTCTGCAATGGCACCACACAATGGAATCTATATCCGTCCACTACTTTCAATTACTAGAAGTGAAACTGAAAACGTGTGTGCTGAAATCGGATTAACCCCATGGAGTGATCCGCACAATCAGGACACCACTTTTGCCCGAGTGCGTGTTCGAACTCAGGCCTTGCCAGCGCTAGAAGCTGCAATTGGACCTGGAATTTCGCAAGCCCTAGCTCGAAGCGCCGAACTTCTGCGCCATGATGCCGATGCCCTCGATGAATGGGCAGAGCGTGAAGCCGCCTCGTTGGATCTTGCAGATCTTGATTGTGATCACCTCCACAATCTTCCCAAGGCGATTAGAAGCCGAATTATCCGGATGGCTATCTATGCCGCAGGAGCCCCTGGTGGATCGGTTACCGCCGAGCATGTAAGTGCAGTTGAGGCGCTGATAACCGCGTGGAATGGGCAGGCAGAGGCGCATCTGCCAGGTGGTGTGAAGGTTGGACGTTTTTCGGGCAGACTTTCGCTCTTACATCACTAGCAGGGGAGCCGGCGTGGATTTAGCAGGAGTAGAGAAGGACATCGAACGGGTCGTTGTCACTGAGGATGAGCTGCAAGCCAAAATTATTGAGCTAGCTGCACGCGTTGATAAAGATTACGAAGGTAGAGATCTCCTATTAATTGGCGTGCTCAAAGGTGCAGTCATGGCGATGGCAGATCTTTCGCGCGCATTGCAACGCCATGTTGAGATGGATTGGATGGCAGTTTCTTCTTATGGCTCTGGTACAAAATCAAGCGGTGTTGTTCGCATCCTAAAAGATTTAGATAGAGATATCACCGGTCGCAATGTTTTAATCGTTGAAGATATTGTTGATTCAGGGTTAACACTTTCTTGGTTAAAAGCTAATTTAGAGTCACGCGGAGCCGAAAGCGTAGAGATTCTCTCTATTTTGCGAAAGCCCGACGCTGCCAAAGTTGAGGTTGCAGTCAAATATGTAGGATTTGAGATTCCACCAGATTTCGTAGTTGGTTACGGTTTGGACTTTGATGAAAATTATCGCAACCTTCCATTTATTGCAGTGCTTGCCAAGCACATGTATTCATAAGAACTCACGAAACGAGAATTACGGAATATGTCTGAAACAAAGAAGTCACTAAAGAAACCAGCAAAAAAAACACCGCTTAAGAAGAGTTTTGCTGGGAATTCTGCATCTAAAAAGCCTACTACTCGTGCAGGTCGAATCTTTCGTGGACCACTTTTTTGGATTCTTGTAGCAATATTTTCAGTTTCTATCTTTGGACAAATAACATCTGCAGGAAATCGTTATACGCAGATTGAAACCTCACAAGCACTCGATGCTATTTCACAGTCTCAAGTTGAATCAGCTGAAATCGTGGATAAAGATCAGAAGATTCGATTGATTCTGCGAACCGGAACAACGATAAAAGGAGCCTCGAAAGTAGAGGCCTCTTATGTGGCGCGCCAAGAGCCAACTTTGGTCGATGCTTTAACCTCAAATCCGCCCTCAAAAGGCTGGAATGTAAGGGTCCCTTCACAGTCCCTTCTGGTCTCGTTCCTATTTTCTATAGTTCCATTCCTATTAATTGGCTTCCTCTTCTTCTGGATGATGAGTCAGGCCCAGGGTGGAAATAAAGTATTTCAATTTGGGCGCTCTCGAGCCAAACTGCAAACCAACGATGTTCCAAAGACTACTTTTAAAGATGTAGCTGGCGCCGATGAAGCAATCGCCGAACTTGAAGAGATAAAGGACTTCCTAGCTAACCCAGATAAGTACGGTGCACTTGGTGCAAAAATTCCAAAGGGAGTTTTACTTTTTGGCCCTCCAGGAACCGGTAAGACACTTCTTGCTCGTGCAGTTGCGGGAGAGGCTGGCGTTCCCTTCTACTCAATTTCAGGCTCTGACTTTGTTGAAATGTTTGTGGGTGTAGGTGCCGCACGTGTGCGAGATCTCTTCAACCAAGCTAAAGAGAATTCACCATCAATAGTCTTTGTTGATGAGATTGATGCAGTCGGTCGTCAACGAGGTGCTGGTATGGGTGGCGGTCACGACGAACGTGAACAAACGCTTAATCAGTTACTAGTTGAGATGGATGGCTTTGAAGAGAATACACAAGTTATTCTTATCGCAGCCACTAATCGCCCGGATGTTTTAGATCCTGCACTTTTGCGTCCAGGTCGCTTTGATCGACAGATTGCAGTTGATCGACCAGATCTAAAGGGACGTGAAGCTATCTTGGCAGTACACGTAAAGAACAAACCTCTTAGTTCAGATGTAAAACTTGTCGACTATGCACGACGCACACCAGGATTTACTGGCGCCGATCTTGCCAATGTTCTAAATGAGGCCGCGCTATTAACTGCTCGCGAAGAAAAAAAGGAAATCTCTAACTTTGAACTTGATGAAGCAATCGATCGCGTAATGGCGGGTCCGCAACGTAAATCACGCATCATGAGTGATGATGAGCGGCGCGTAACGGCCTATCATGAAGGCGGGCATGCACTTGTAGCCCATGCGCTGCCACACACTGATCCAGTTCATAAAATCACCATCATGCCTCGAGGCCGAGCTCTTGGTTACACCATGATTCTTCCCGATGAAGATCGCTATTCCGTAACGCGTAATCAGTTGCTAGATCAGCTGGCTTACTCACTTGGTGGCCGTGCCGCTGAAGAGTTAATCTTTCACGATCCATCTACTGGTGCCTCAAATGATATTGAGAAAGCAACTGCCCTCGCTCGTGCGATGGTCACCCAATATGGAATGACTGAAGCAATTGGTGCAATTAAATTAGGCGCCGATAGCGATGCTCCATTTATGGGTCGTGACTATGGTCATCAGCGCGACTATTCAGAAAATATTGCCGGAATTGTAGATCGCGAAATCCGTAATCTAATTGAAAATGCACACCAAGAGGCTTTTGATATCTTGGTTGCAAATCGCAAAGTTTTAGATGAGATGGTATTGGAGCTCCTTGATAAAGAGACATTAAATAAAGAAGAAATTGCTCGTATCTTTAAGAAAGTAAAGTCTGTTACCGCACGTCCTGCATGGACAGGTTCTATTACTCGTATTCCATCTGAAGAGCCTCCAGTGGAAGTTCCGGCTCGTGCAGAGTTAGTAGTGGAAGTTAAGAAACCAACACGTCGCAAGAAGGCTACAAGTGACGATTAATAAAGTATCGGTTACCGATGGCCGTGCATCGGGACCATATGATCAAGAGCGCGCAGAGAAAGCGGTTCGCGAGCTCTTACTTGCCCTTGGTGAAGATCCAGATCGCGATGGTCTAAAAGAAACACCTGCTCGAGTTGCACGGGCAATGAAAGAGAATTTTGGTGGTCTGTGGCAATCACCGGAGGACGTCTTGACGACAACTTTTGATATTGGCCACGAAGAGCTGGTAATTGTCCGCGATATTGAAGTGTTTTCGCACTGCGAGCACCATTTAACGCCTTTTCACGGGGTGGCCCATATCGGCTATATACCACGTGGCAAAATCACTGGTCTATCAAAGTTAGCGCGGTTGGTAGATGTATATGCAAAACGGCCACAGGTTCAAGAGCGCTTAACAACCCAGATCGCTGATGCACTTGTTGACATCCTTGATCCACTTGGAGTCATTGTGATAATTGACTGCGAACATCTGTGTATGTCAATGCGTGGAGTTAAAAAGTCTCACGCACGCACAACTACAAGTGCCGTACGAGGTGCGTTACAGAATGCTGCGACTCGTGCTGAAGCCATTAGTCTTATTACGCATAGGTAACGACCATGATTATCATGGGAATTCTCAACGTCACACCAGATTCATTTGCAGATGGTGGTCGACATAACTCTGTAGAAGCGGCGCTTCAGCGTGGAATCGAAATGATTTCAGAGGGCGTTGACATTATTGATATTGGCGGTGAATCCACTCGGCCGGGTGCGGACCGGGTTAATGAGGCCGAGGAATTAAGTCGAGTTATTCCGGTGATTAGTGAGTTATCAAAACTTGGAGTGACGATAAGCATCGATACGATGCGTGCCAGTACGGCGCGTGCGGCGGTAGCTGCTGGTGCGAGGATTATTAATGATGTCAGTGCAGGATTAGCCGATCCAGAGATGCTTGCAGCTGTGGCAGATTTAAAGCTCCCTTACATTGCAATGCATTGGCGTGGACAGTCCAAAGATATGAACTCGATGGCAACTTATGAAAATGTCGTCGCCGATGTAATCAATGAATTAGAGTTACGAATCTCTGCTGCAATAGAAGCTGGGATTAGTAAAGATAATTTGATTATCGACCCAGGCATTGGCTTTGCTAAAAACGCTGATCACAACTGGGAAATCATTAATAACATAGAGAAATTTGTAGAGCGTGGGTACCCCGTACTAGTAGGCGGCTCACGCAAACGTTTCTTAGGTTCCGATACGCCCGATGAGCGTGAAGCCGCTTCAGTTGCGCTCACCAAAACCCTTTCCACGAGTGGAATCTGGGGAGTTAGAGTTCATTCTGTGAAACCTCACAAGGATGCGCTTTCAGCATGAACGACTTAATACTTATAACGCGAATCCATGGCTATGGCTATCACGGTCTCTTTGATCACGAGCGCACAAAGGGTCAGGATTTTTTCGTTGATGTTTCTATGCGAGTGGACTTATTAGCTGCATCAATAAGTGATGACATAGAAGATACCGTTAACTATGGCCTCATTACTGAGTTAGTAGTAAATGAGATAACTAGCGATCCCGTTTCATTGATTGAAAAACTAGCTGGACGTATTGCGGAGAAGATTCTGAGCACGCAAGAAAAAGTTCTGGAAGTTTCAATAACGGTTCATAAGCCCCAAGCCCCTGTTGGTGTAAAAGTTAGCGATATTGCAGTTACGATTACTCGAACGCGATGAAAGCAGTAATTGCACTAGGTGCAAATCTAGGTGACCCTAAGGAGAATCTAGATATTGCAATTGCGCTACTGCAAGAAGCAACTGATGTACTTGAAGTTTCCAGTTATTACACAACCGCTCCAGTTGGTGGACCAGAGCAACCAGATTATGTAAATGCAGTATGCATTGTGGAAAGTGAACTTCCAGCACTGGAGTTATTGTCAGTAATGCATGGGATTGAAAAAGCGTTACATCGGCAGCGCAATGAACGGTGGGGCCCTCGAACAATAGACTTAGATTTAATTCAGTACGGATCTATAGTGAGCGGCAGTGATGAGTTACAACTGCCGCACCCAAGAGCTCATGAGCGTCGATTTGTTTTAGAACCGTGGCTTGAAGTCGACCCAGATGCAATCCTGCTCACTCACGGGCGAATTAGTGAGCTTTTGGCACAATTGCCAGAATCGTCGTAAACTTTAAACACCTCGCCCGGTACCTGAAAGGACTGGAGCCATATGAGCGTATTAGTGCCAACGATGGGTGCCTTACATAAGGGCCACCAAGCGTTGATTAAGCGTGCGCGTTCAATGAGCAAAGAAGTTGTTGTAAGCATCTTTGTTAATCCACTTCAATTTGAAAACGAAGATGATGCAGTGAAATATCCACGCTCGCCAGAGCGGGATATTCAGCTAGCTACATTGGCCGGTGCAACCGAGATTTGGATGCCTGATTATGAAGAGATTTATCCCGGAGAGATTTCACAAGGATTTGCGGGAGTGCTGGGAGATGTATTTGAAGGTGCATCTAGACCGGGACATTTCGATGGTGTCGTTACAGTCGTAAATAGATTATTCGAGATCGTAAAACCCGATGCAGCTATTTTTGGTGAGAAAGATTTCCAACAACTCCAGATTATACGAGCAATGAAGACGTCGGTAGAAATCATCGGCGTACCTACGGTTCGCGAATTCGATGGCCTTGCACTGTCATCGCGCAATGTTCGCTTGACGGTTGAAGGCCGTGTCAGTGCAAATGTCATTTATCGCGCAATGGCTGCAGCTCGATTAGCCCCAACTGTGGCAATTGCGCAGGAGATAATCTCGACCACAGTTGCAACTGATTCGGCCTTCACATGCGATTATGCAGTGATTGTGGATGAAGATGATTTTACTGAAGCAACTGAAATGACAAAAAATAAACGTGCGATTATCGCTGGCTGGATAGATGGCGTGCGACTAATAGATAACATGCGAATGGGTGCCTAATGCTGCTAACAATTGATGTGGGTAATACAAATACTGTATTAGGTATTTTTGATGGTGAAGAACTTATACGATCGTGGCGTGTTAAAACCGACCCACGAAGTACTGCCGATGAATTGTGGCTGCAGTATCGCTCTTTAGTTGAGGACTACACAGTTACTGGACTATCGATTTGTTCTACCGTACCTGCAACTCTGCGGGAGCTGCGCAACATGATTGCAGATTATTTTGCCGATGTGCGAACAACCATTGTTGAACCTGGTATCAAGACGGGGGTGCCTTTGCTAGTCGATAATCCAAAGGAGATTGGCGCCGATCGCATCGTTAATACGCTTGCAGCACACACATTATTTGGTGGCCCATCAATCGTTGTGGATTTTGGGACCTCTACTAATTTAGATGTTGTCTCACCTAAAGGCGAGTTTTTAGGTGGCGCACTTGCTCCAGGTATAGAAATCTCAGTGGATGCGCTAGCTGCACGCGCTGCCCAACTTCGTAAAGTTGAACTTGTCAGACCAAAAAATGTCATCGGTAAAAATACTGTTGAAGCTTTGCAATCAGGCACAATCTATGGTTTTGCCGGCCAAGTCGATGGATTAGTTGATCGAATCACTGCAGAATTAGCCGAATCATATTCAGGCAAGCCAACAGTCATCGCCACAGGCGGATTAGCGCCATTAATAATCGGAGTCTCTGAAACTATTGATAAGCATGAGCCAGACTTAACCTTGATTGGCCTTCGCTTAATTCACGAACGAAATGCTTGAGTCGCTAGACTTGCTTTCATTATGAGCACTGAAAACCTGCCAACCGAAGACGAGCTGCCAGAACAGTTACGGATTCGCCGTGAAAAGCGCGCTGCGCTCATTAGCGCTGGAGTGGAGCCGTATCCAGTTTCAGTGCCTCGAACCAAGACATTAAAGGAGGTTCGCACCGAGCACGCGGGCTTAGAGATTGATGTTGCAACCGGCGTTACTGAAAGTTTGACTGGCCGCATAATATTTAAGCGTGATACAGGAAAACTTTGTTTTGCAACTTTGCGTGAGGGCGATGGAACCGAACTTCAAGCGATGTTTTCCTTAGATAAAATTGGGCAAGAATCTATTGATTCGTGGAAATCCGATATTGATTTAGGTGACATCGTTTCGGTAACTGGTGAGATAATTACATCAAAGCGCGGAGAGCTCTCAATTCTTGCTAACTCTTGGAAGTTAGCTTCAAAATCACTTCGCCCGTTACCTAATGATCACAAACCAATGTCTGAAGAAACTCGTGTGCGAATGCGCTATGTGGACTTAATAGTTCGCCCCGAAGCCCGTTCTAATGCACGCTTGCGTCCAGCGGTTATGACATCTCTGCGTGACACATTCACCAAGGCAGATTTCATTGAAGTCGAAACCCCAATGTTGCAAGTTATGCATGGCGGCGCAACCGCCCGCCCATTCAAATCTTTTTCTAACGCTTATGACATGGAGCTGTTTTTGCGCATCGCACCAGAGCTTTTCCTCAAGCGCTGCGTTGTGGGCGGAATAGAGCGGGTCTTTGAAATAAATAGAAACTTTCGTAATGAAGGCGCTGACTCGTCACACTCTCCTGAGTTTGCAATGATCGAGAGCTATCAGGCATATGGAGATTGGAAATCAATTGCCGAGCTCACTCGTGCCCTTGTTCAAAATGCCGCAATGGCAGTTGCTGGATCGCACATTGTTACTCATCACGATGGGCGCCAAGCAGATTTGGGCGGCACGTGGCGCGAAATCTCACTCTATGGCGCTATTTCAGAGGGCGTCGGCCAAGAGGTCAGTGCGCTTACGCATATTGATGAGTTAAAAACAATTGCCACAAAACTAGGTATGAAAATTGATCCTAAGTGGATTACAGGAAAGTTAGCTGAGGGGATTTTTGAACATGTCGCTAAAGATCAATTAATTGCGCCTACTTTTGTTATGGGTTATCCAGTTGACACATCTCCGTTAGTACGTGCACACCGAGAAACTCCTGGAGTTGCTGAAAAATGGGATCTCTACGTTGATGGTTTTGAATTAGCAACGGGATACTCAGAGTTAATTGATCCAGTGATTCAACGCGATCGTTTAGTCGAGCAATCATCACTAGGTGCCAAGGGTGATTTAGAGGCGATGCAAGTTGACGAAGATTTCTTGCGCGCAATGGAGTTTGCAATGCCACCTACAGGTGGCATGGGCATGGGAGTAGATCGTTTGCTGATGGCACTAACTGGACTTGGAATTCGCGAAACTATTTTATTCCCGTTAGTAAAACCTGAAAGCGATTAATTGTGGAGATTCGTGCAGCTCGAACGAGCGACATTAAGGGCATTCGCGCCCTAATAGATTCGTATGCACCAGAGGGTCGTCTTCTAACTAAAGAGACTGTAACGTTGTATGAAAGCGTTCAGGAGTTCACGGTTGCAGTTGATGGTGACAAAGTTATTGGCTGTGGTGCACTGCATGTGCTGTGGGAGGATTTAGCAGAAGTTCGTACAGTGGCAGTAGATGAAGCGCTACGAGGTCAGGGGATTGGTCATAAAATTCTTGATGCAGTTATTTCTCGAGCAAAAAATATTGGAGTGCAGCGAATTTTCTGCCTAACCTTTGAAACCGAGTTCTTTGGCCGCCATGGCTTTGACGTTATCGAAGGCACTCCAGTAGATCCTGATGTTTATGACCAATTACTGCGCTCCTACGATGCCGGCGTCGCTGAGTTCTTAGATTTAGAATCAGCCAAGCCAAATACCCTTGGAAATACCAGAATGTTGAAAAAACTCGCCTAGATAGTGGGCTTTTCGGGCATAAAACCCCTACCTCTAGGGTTGTAACTGGCACGAGCTATCCACCGCGCGGGTCTTGGCCTGTAGGTATTAGGCTTAATGAATCGAATAAAAAGGAGTAAGCCCATGTTTGAGCGCTTTACCGACCGAGCCCGCCGTGTTGTTGTGCTGGCCCAAGAAGAGGCTCGCATGCTCAATCACAACTACATCGGTACCGAGCACATTCTGCTGGGTCTAATTCATGAGGGCGAAGGCGTCGCAGCTAAAGCGTTGGAATCACTTGGAATCTCACTCGAAGGTGTTCGCGCCCAAGTGGAAGAGATCATCGGACAAGGACAGCAAGCCCCGAGCGGTCATATCCCATTTACCCCTCGTGCTAAAAAAGTTCTGGAGCTCTCCTTACGTGAAGCCTTGCAACTAGGTCACAACTACATTGGTACTGAACATATTTTGCTCGGCTTAATCCGTGAAGGTGAAGGCGTTGCCGCACAGGTGCTTGTAAAACTCGGTGCAGATTTAAATCGAGTTCGGCAACAAGTTATTCAACTTTTATCAGGTTATCAAGGTAAAGAGGCCGTCGCACAAGGTGGACCTGCAGAAGGAACGCCTGCAACATCATTAGTCCTTGATCAATTTGGAAGAAACCTTACGCAAGCTGCACGTGAAGGAAAGTTAGATCCTGTTATCGGTCGCGAGAATGAAATCGAACGTGTGATGCAAGTACTTTCTCGCCGTACTAAGAATAACCCAGTGTTAATTGGTGAACCAGGTGTAGGTAAAACAGCCGTTGTCGAGGGTCTTGCACAAGCGATTTATAAGAATGATGTTCCTGAGACTTTGAAAGATAAGCAGCTGTACTCACTTGACTTAGGGGCACTTGTTGCCGGAAGCCGTTACCGTGGAGATTTCGAAGAGCGTTTGAAGAAGGTCTTGAAAGAGATTAAAACTCGAGGTGACATCATTCTCTTTATCGATGAGATTCACACCCTTGTTGGCGCAGGCGCAGCAGAAGGCGCAATCGATGCGGCCAGTATTTTAAAGCCTATGTTGGCACGTGGTGAGCTCCAGACAATCGGTGCAACAACTCTGGATGAATACCGCAAGCATGTTGAAAAAGATGCTGCCCTTGAGCGCCGCTTCCAACCGATTCAAGTGAAAGAGCCATCAGTTGCACACACAATTGAAATTCTAAAAGGTTTGCGCGATCGCTACGAAACACATCACCGTGTATCGATTACTGATGGCGCATTGGCGGCAGCAGCAAATTTAGCTGATCGATATGTCTCTGATCGATTCTTGCCAGACAAAGCGATTGATCTTATTGATGAGGCTGGCTCACGCCTTCGAATCAAGCGCATGACCGCGCCTGCTGAACTCCGTGCATTTGATGAAAAAATCGCCGATGCGCGCAAGGAAAAAGAGTCGGCTATCGATGGTCAGGACTTTGAAAAAGCGGCATCGCTTCGTGATAAAGAAAAAACCTTAATCGCTGAAAAGCATGAAGCTGAAAAGAACTGGAAAGCAACTGATTTAGACAAGGTCACTGAGGTCGATGAAGAGTTGATCGCACAAGTTCTATCTATTTCAACTGGAATTCCAGTATTTAAGTTAACCGAGGAAGAGACGGCACGCCTACTTCGCATGGAAGATGAACTACATAATCGTGTCATCGGTCAAGATCAAGCAATTAAGGCGTTGTCGCAAGCGATTCGCCGTACACGAGCAGGTCTTAAAGATCCACGACGTCCTGGTGGATCATTTATCTTTGCCGGGCCATCAGGTGTTGGTAAGACCGAACTCTCACGTACCTTGGCATCGTTCTTATTCGGTGATCAAGATGCTTTGATTCAACTCGATATGTCTGAATACTCAGAGCGCCACACAGCATCACGTTTATTTGGTGCACCTCCAGGCTACGTCGGTTACGACGAAGGTGGACAGTTAACTGAAAAAGTTCGTCGTCGCCCTTTCTCGGTAGTTCTCTTCGATGAGATCGAAAAGGCACACCCAGATATCTTTAACTCACTTCTGCAGGTCTTAGAAGATGGTCGCCTAACAGATTCACAAGGCCGCACCGTTGACTTTAAAAATACGGTCATCATTATGACTACCAACCTTGGAACTCGAGATATTTCAAAGAGCCTAGGTCTTGGTTTTGCAAATAGCGATGATGAACAGACAAATTATGATCGAATGAAGGGCAAGGTAAATGATGAACTTAAGACGCATTTCCGTCCTGAGTTCCTGAACCGTATCGATGACGTAATCGTCTTCCACCAGTTAACTAAGGATCAGATTGTTCAGATCGTTGATTTAATGATCAAGAACCTAGATGATCGCTTGCAAGCAAAAGATATGGGAATCGAATTAACTCCTGCAGCTAAAGACTTACTCGCTGCTCGTGGTTACGATCCTCTTCTTGGCGCACGACCACTTCGCCGCACTATTCAACGTGAGATCGAAGATGCGCTCTCTGAAAGAATTTTGTTTGGTGAGCTCAAGGCTGGCGAAATCGTTGTTGTCGATGCCGAAGGTGAAGGCGCTGACGCAGTGTTCACTTTCAAGGGTGCTTCCAAAGTTGAAACCCCTGATAGCCCAGAGGATTTAGCTGAGGCACCAACAGCCTAAGTTAGGAGCCTAGTTTTCTTAACGCTTCTCCGGTAACTCGATAGACGGTCCATTCATCCATGGCAACTGCGCCTAAGGATTTATAGAACTCAATCGAGGCTTCATTCCAATCCAATACCCACCACTGCAATCGCTCATATCCGCGCTCACTACATATAGAGGCGAGCTCTTTTAATAGTGCCAGACCTAAACCTTTGCCGCGGTGCAAAGGGTCAACATAGAGATCCTCTAGATAAATTCCTGGCTTTCCAAGCCAGGTTGAGTAATTGAGGAACCAGATGGAGATTCCAACAACCTCTCCATCAACCTCTGCGACGTGGGCAAACGCGCTCGGCTGATTCGAAAAGATTGTTTGCTCAATCTGTTCTAAGGTTGCCACAGCCTCAAGGGGGGCTTTCTCATATAAGGCTAGATCCCTAATTAACTGCAGAATCTTCGGCGCATCTGCTTTAACGGCCACACGAATCATTGTGGAAGCCTATAGCGATTGCGAGAAATAGCCTGAATTAACTGGTCGTCCTGCAGTGTTTTAATGGCTTTTTCTACCTGGGACTCATCTGGCCAGAGTTTCTTAATTGCATTCTCGGTTAAGGATTCATTCTCGCGTAAGGCTTGAACAATTGTTCCACGACACTTGCGATCGGTTCCATGCCAATCTTGAGATTTCCGAACGAGTTCACTCTTTGGATAACCATTCTTGCGCCAATTACATTGTGAAATGACAGGACAGAGTTCACACTTTGGGTTAGAGGAAGTACATACGAGTGCACCTAATTCCATAGTTGCCGCCGCCCAGATATGTGCATCCTTGCTTGGCATTAATGATTGACGTGAACTCTTTTCCCTCACTGTTGGGGCGGGCTTTGGATGTTCTTCACCATCTATCACGCGTACAAGCAAGCGCCGAATATTTACATCCATCACCAAGGTTGCTTCCTCAAAAGCAAATGCTGCAATGGCTGCAGCTGTGTATTCACCGATTCCAGGAAGTAGTTGCAGAGTTTTAGCATTACTAGGAACTTTATTATTAAAATCTTCGGCGATAATCTGAGCAGCACTATGTAATCGCAGTGCGCGCCTCGGATAACCAAGTCGGCCCCATGCAGTAATTACCTGTGCCGGAGTTGCTTGTGCTAAATCAGATGGAGTTGGCCAACGTTCCATCCATTGAATCCACTGTGGTAAAACACGATTTACAGGTGTTTGTTGCAGCATGTACTCGCTGACCATGACTCCCCATGGTGATGTATTGCGCCATGGTAAATCCCGTTTATTTCTCTTAAACCAGTTAACTATCGGTTTTTCAAGCGGGTTCATTCGCCAGTTATTTTTACCCGTGAGAGCGCTTGATCAAGGCGAGAAACTTCTACTATCTCCATACCTGCGATGGTTGTCTCTGACCCAGTTGGGACAAGGGCGCGTTTAAAACCTAAGCGGTAGGCCTCTTGCAGGCGGCGATTAACTCCGCTCACTTTTCGGATTTCACCAGCTAAACCAACTTCACCTACTGCAACTAAATCAGGTGGCAGGGCAAGGCCCTTGGCTGCCGAAGCGACCGCCAAGGCGAGGGCTAAATCAGCTGCAGGCTCCGACATTTTCATTCCACCCACGGTTGCCGCATATACATCGCGCCCACCAATACGAACATGTGCCCGAAGTTCTAGTACAGCTAAAGTCATAGATGTTCGAGCCGAATCTAATCCTGATACAACTCTTCGCACATTTCCAAAGTCATTTTCCCGCCCTTGACTTACTAGCGCTTGAATCTCAGCAAGTAATGGGCGTCGGCCTTCAAGTGTGACCGTGACGCATGTACCAGGAACCGGTTCAGTATGGCGAGAAGTAAAGAGTCCAGTTGGATCGAGTACAGATTCAATTCCAACATCACTTAAATCAAAACATCCAACTTCATCAGATGCACCAAAACGGTTTTTAATTGCACGAATCAACCGTAATCGTGAGTGACGTTCGCCTTCAAACTGAAGAACCACATCAACTATATGTTCGAGTAAGCGTGGACCAGCAATTGAACCATCTTTAGTAACATGGCCTACTAATAAAAGAGTGATATCTCGATCTTTACAGATACGAATAAGCGCTCCTGCGACTTCACGTACTTGTGTAACTCCACCAGGTGATCCATCGGCCGTTGAGCTACCGATAGTTTGAATTGAATCGATAATTACTAACTCAGGCTTCACGGCATCAATGTGAGCAATCACCGCGCCTAAATCGGTTTCAGAGGCTAAAAATAATGCGGGATCTATCGCCTTAATTCGCTCAGCACGTAAACGAACCTGGGATGCAGATTCTTCACCACTTATGTAAAGGGCGGAGATTCCTTGTGCTGCACTTTGTGCTGCAACAGATAAAAGTAATGTAGATTTTCCAACTCCGGGTTCGCCTGCTAATAAAATCGCTGCTCCTGGAACTAACCCACCACCTAAAACACGATCAAGTTCAGATACACCTGTTGGACGAGCGTGAGCTGCAGATAGATCAACATCGCCAATAGGGGTGGCTTTATGCGTCACGTGCCCAGCAACTAGAGAGAGTTTTTTAGGTGCTGCTAGCTCTTCAACACAACCCCAGGCTTGGCACTCACCGCATCGACCAACCCATTTTTGCGATGTCCATCCACACTCACTGCAGCGGAAGGGATCTTTCTCGACTTTGGCCATGGGTAGAGCCTAGAACCAAGGAGTGGTTATTGCTTAGCGGCAGCCAGTGTTGCTGGATGCTGGATTACAAAGAGAGGTAGTGATCGCGCTTGGGCATCACGAATTCCCGCCATACGTTGATCACACATGCGTGCTAACTCAGCGTAAGGCCCTTCGCCCATAAGTTTTTGAAGCTCATACTTATTTGAAATATAGACAGGCTCTTTGCCGACATGGGCATCGGTATTACTCGTGCAGTACCAATCAAAATCATCGCCACCATCGCCCCATACTAAGCGCTCGTATTCGCCAATAACGGTCACGGAGTATTCGCGCTCGCCAACTTCACGAGTTTCAAAACTGCGTCGCAGTGGCAACTGCCAGCACACATCTGGCTTGGTGTCTACGAAGTGCTTATTTTCCTTAATTGCAAGGTGGTGTAATACGCAACCAAATGATCCGGTAAAACCTTCAGCCTCATAGCCTTTGCGGTTTAAGAAGATGCAACCATCTTCTACGCGCCGAGTCTTGCGCTCGCCATCCTCATCTTTTTCTGAAATACGAAGCTTTGCTCCAGGTTTCTTAGGGCGTGCTTCAGAATAAAACTGCCACATGTCTGGTGTTAAATATGCTGCGGCTTTATCTGTGCGTTTTTCATCCTCTTCATCGGTATACATGGCGCCTTCGGTACAGCAACCAGCATCAGGTTGACTCTTGAATACACCTTGGCAGCCATCTCCATAAATACAGGTCCAATATGAGGTCAACCAGGTTAGGTCGCACTTAAATATTTCTTCTGCGTTATGTGGGTCAGTAAATTCAACCCAATCACGTGCAAAACCTGGCTTTAGTTCCGACATAGTCGCAGAGCCTACACGCTTAACAGGTACGCTTGCACAATGAATCAGCAGATGTGCGTTGGTGTAATAGGTGCTGGAGTAATGGGCGAGGCGCTTATTTCTGCGCTTATTGCAAGTGGCGTGAAATCAGATTCTGTGACTATCTCTGAAAAGCGTGTTGAACGCCGTGATGAACTTATTGCTACATATGGAGTTAACGCGAGTGATCTTGCAGCGAATGTAGCTTCAGCTCACGCTATCTTGCTTGTAGTAAAGCCACAGGATATGGCCGGAGTGTTAGATGAAATGCGAGAGACAATTAATCCGCAAGCCCTAATTGTTAGTTTTGCAGCTGGAAAGAGAATCGATTTTATCTCCCAGCACCTCGATAACCCTGTGATTCGAGTAATGCCAAACACTGCCACAATGGCTGGGGCGGGTATGGCGGCTATGTCACTTGGTGCTGGTGTCAGCCCTGCGCAAAAGGAGTTTGTAACGAAGTTTTTAGCTGCCACGGGCAAAGTAATTGAAGTACCCGAAGATTTACAGGATGCGGTAACTGCAACAAGTGGGTCAGGTCCTGCATACTTCTTTAAATTTGTGGAGGCTATGGTTGCTGGTGCTCAAGAGCTCGGACTTTCTGCCGACGATGCAACGACATTGACTCATCAGACAATTATCGGTGCAGCTAAGCTCTTAGAGACTTCTGGAAAATCTGCCACAACCCTGCGCGAAAATGTTACGAGCCCCAATGGAACAACTGCGGCAGCCTTGGCCTCTTTTGACGCCGGCGAACTATCCTCGCTTGTAGCTAGAGCTATGAAGGCCGCGCGCGATCGCTCGCAGGAACTAGCGTGAAGCGGCTACTTTTACTTATTTTTCTAGCAAGCCTACTTTTTTCACCAAGCGGAGTGGCTGCTCCAGCGCAGATTGTGGTTAGTGATTTGAAATTGTTAGCATCTATAGGAAATGTGGGCGAAGTAAGCGGAATAGTTACCTCTGGCGCGACTGTGGTGATTTATGGAACAAAATTAGAAAGATCTTTTGTTCGAACAATCAACGCAACAGGTGAAGAACTGTGGAAAGTTGATTTAGAACCGCAAGTGCAATCTATTGCAACCTGCGCAGCAATAGATAACACTGGCAATATTTGGATTGCAGGTTCAATTTCGCAGATACCTCCAACCCCAACTCCACTACCCAGCGCATCGACTCTTAATCCAGACAACGTCTCTGCAGTCTCGGAAGATTTCGATACAAGCTTACGCACCATTGTTTTATGGAAAATTGATAAAAATACGCAAGAAGTAAGTAAATTCACCTTGGAAAACACATCACCAGTGCTCATTACTTCGATCGCTGTTGATCAAAATGGAGTTTCAATCGCAGGGATTGCCGCAACAAATAATGGAAGCTCAGGTTTTGTGGTGAGCACTGGATTAAGCGGTGAATTTGGTAAGCCACTCTCTATCGGTTCAGAATCCACAACCTTAGATGCTGTGGTGCGGCATAGCGATGGCTCGCTGAGCGTTGTTGGCTCCAGCGCAGAAACACTTAAAGGTAAAAAACTTGTCGGTACAACCGATGGCATTATTGTGAAAATTTCAAAGAGTAATCAAGTGCTATCAGTTGTACGAAGTTCAGCAACTAAGTCAATGAGAAATTGGAATAGTGCTACCTCATCTCTTCTATTAGCAGGTGAGGTTATATCTGGAAAAGTGATCAAATCTGCAGTTACAAAATTTTCAAGTTCTTATGTTCCATCATGGACTCATCGATTTACATCAACAGGACAAGCATTTACTTCTGGATCGACATATGCATTTTTCGCATCTGTGGGGCCCGTAACACAACTTGCTCGTTGGTCGCCTAAGGCTCCCAGACCACTACTACTCAGTTTCGACGCTAAAGGCTCAGTCATTGCTGCATATGCAGCACCAACCAGTCAGAGTAAAGTCCTTGGTCTGGTGAGCTCTAAATCGCTAGGGCCTCTATGTTTGAGCGCTGACAAAGAAACAGTTTCGATTTTCTCTCTCAACTAGAGGTAACCCAAATAATAATTACGGTTTTAGAAGGACAAGCTTGCCGTGCATGCTTGTGGCTAAGTATTTAACTTTTTTCACAATAACCCATGCACTTTGTGTCGCTTCACTTCCTTGGACATTTCTGACTAAATTAATCGCTCCTTGTTCAGAGGATGACTTCTTCGTATCGAGAGAGCACAAACGTTCTTGGCATCCAAAGATGAGAGTTGTTCCATCAATATGTATATCTGCATGTGGTGAACCGAAATTTACAGGCGCAAGTGAGCTAATAAGCGTAGGCGTACTTAACTTTGCCCAGCGAATTTGATCTGGTTTTGATTGTGAGACTAATGAACTGGCAAGCCAGACTGCGATTACATCCTTACCAACCTTTGCTAAGGCAACATCAAAACCAAAGACTGTCGCCTTATCTGTTGAGAAATCTAGGCTCTGATAGGTCCATCCAGAAGCATCAGTAGCTGCCCGAGAAGCAACTCGTATCTGCCCGTTCACTATCTCTTTCTTTTGATTAACCTCAACTACGGAATCATATAAAACCACTGTTTGTGAGCCATCGAAGATTGCAGATAGGTGATATCCAACGTCTCCCGTTGTTCGATTTTTCAGATTACTATCACCGTCAACCATTTCATACTGCCAATGCTTATTATTTACCTTCACCGCACCTAGTAAAATTCCTTGCGTCTCATCTCGATAAAAAACTTGAATTGTATTTGGTGTGGCAACGCATGCGTTTGAGATATTTACTTCAGCAGCTGAACGCACTCGCTTAGGATCAGCATAATCATTTATGCTTAATCCATTTCCATCTACTACTTCAAAAGTAAAACTCTTCCCATTGAAAGTCGCATAACGTAGATCTTTATTGACTTGATCTGGATAGAAAATATGAAGTGTTTGCTTTGTGAGGGCACCATTGACACACATAGATATGGGCCCATTAACCGATGATCGCGTGCGTCCATTAGTTCCACCGGCCCCATCAACGGTAATTTTTTTCCAAACATTCCCATCGTATAAGGCGAGTTTTAAGTCACCAGTTTTTGAGTCTGAGTAGGCAATAACCGACTGACCATTGAATGTGGCACTGGCTATGTTCTGCGCATCAGCAGCTGAATCTAAAACCGTACTTTTCCATGAGGATTGGGCTAGCACGGAGCCAGTTAATACTGGCAGTGAATCGCCAACTATATTTCGAGCTGTAACACTAAAACTATACAAACTTCCATTAATTAAGTCAGGCATGACTACAGGACTTGAAGTTACACTTTTTTCAAAACCAGTCTTGAGATTCTTAACAATATATTCACTGATTTGTGCAGTTCGCACATTTGAGGGCGGGTCAAAAACTATAAGTGCAGACTTATCTCCCACATATGCCTTGGCATTTCTAGGGGGGTTGGGCGGTTCTGAAGAAGTTCCAGCAGGTGGCTTATTACGCATATCTTCCATCATCGCCAGAACAAGTGGCCCAAGCTCTCTATAGATTTCACCCGGGTCAAGGTTAGGCGACATGAGAGAGTTAAGACCAGAGTTTGCGAAAACCTCTTCATCTAAATGACTAATTGATGAGCCCGGTAGAAAGCGGCTTGGCGCAAATAGTTTCGGCTTCTCACCATTATTTGCCTTGATTCCAAGTTGACCAGACCAATAAATAGGTGAGGTTAATGTAGATGCTAATTGTGTCGATGGAGTTGGTACATCTGCGAGTCTGCGTCCATCTGTGGTTAGGGTGTATGCATCGAAAGGCGTTGGTTGTTCAAGACTTCCAACTGCCACGAAGTTATTATCCGCATCACTCGTTAAACCATATGCGCTATTAGATACAAATCCTAAGCCGTGTGCAATTTCATGAAGAAATACCGATTCTAGATCAAATTCATTTTTAGTAGGTTTTCCATCTCCGCGCACATTCCATTGCGCGCTTGAATTGACCTGGATAATGATCTCAGGCTTTGATTTATCTAAATCTCTGCCTGCTAATGCATTTGCAAGAGCAGAGGGATACCACAGTGAAGGGTCTGGAGCTCCTGAAAATGCTGAGTAGAAATTAACCGCATTAGCGCTCCCGAGGAGCCCAATAGAGTTGACTCCTCCCCATGTTGCGTCCACACTGATTGGCACTGATGAGGGGAAACTACTTGCCCAGATATCAATTGCCGCCTGAACCTCATTTTTCGCCCATGCGGGAAAACTGTTGTACTTAACAATAAATTGTGACTGCACTTGTAGATTACCAAGTTTAGGTCGGTCGTAGCTTGATGGGTTCGTTGCAATACCTGCGTAAATATTTCCCCAGTTCAGTGCGGGTATAACTCGAAAAAGAGCGTGAGAAGGCGGAGCTGAAAATATTGAAGCCACAAGAGCCACAGACAAGGAGATTGCCCACAACCGTCTCATGGAGGATTTCTGCACCTGCTCACGTTAGCAGGGTGAGATGATTCCTCCGTGACTCAAAGCGAGGAATCAGAATTCTTTAAGCAAACTAACAGGGTTAATGCTCCTGTGGTCTCCATTTTCACCAGACATGGTTGCCATCTTTGTGAGGTAGCTGTAGAGACCCTTGAATCTCTGCAGAGCGAACTTGAATTTTCGATTGAAAAAATTTATATCGATGGAAATTCAGAACTAGAGAAACTTTATGGTGAACAGATTCCAGTCATACATATTGACGGTGAACATCACGATTTTTGGAGAGTTGATCCCGAACGCTTTAGATCTTGCCTTGAAAAACATCGTCAGCGTCGATAATTTTGTACGAATAGCCTTGTTCAGCTAAGAAACGTTGGCGGTTTTGAGCAAAGTCCTGATCGATGGTGTCACGAGAAATTACTGAATAAAACTTTGCGCTTCGCCCGTCAGATTTAGGACGAAGGATTCGCCCTAATCGCTGAGCCTCCTCTTGGCGACTTCCGAAAGCTCCTGAGACCTGAATCGCAATTGTTGCATCAGGCAGGTCAATTGAAAAATTAGCAACTTTTGAAACTACAAGACACGTAATTTCACCGGTTCTAAATTTATTAAAGAGAACTTCGCGCTCCTTAATTGGGGTATCACCCTTAATGAGTGGAACTCCAAGGGTCTCTGAGAGTTCATCGAGTTGGTCGATGTACTGTCCAATTACTAAGATTTGTTCGCCACTATGTTTTTCGACAAGAGCTTCAACGACATCACGCTTAGTACGTGTTGTTGCACAAGTTCGGTAGCGATTTTCAGGTTCAGCGGTTGCATATAACAATCTTTCACTCTCAGTTAAGTTAACTCGAACTTCAATACATTCGGCGGGGGCGATATAACCTTGTGACTCAATCTCTTTCCAAGGAACGTCATATCGCTTGGGCCCAATTAGTGAAAAAACTTCGCCCTCCATGCCATCTTCTCGCACGAGCGTTGCAGTTAAACCTAAGCGCCGGCGAGATTGAATATCTGCTGTAAAGCGAAAGATTGGTGCGGGTAATAAGTGCACTTCATCGTAGATAATCAAGCCCCAGTCATAAGAATCAAAGAGGTCTAGGTGGGCATATAGGCCATTTTTCTTCTTAGTCATCACTTGATATGTCGCGATAGTTACAGGGCGAATCTCTTTCTTGGCTCCAGAGTATTCACCAATCTCGTCTTCATTGAGTGTTGTTCGCTTGAGCAACTCTTCTCGCCACTGGCGAGCAGCAATTGTATTTGTTACCAAAATTAATGTTGTTGCTTTTGCGTGTGCCATTGCTGCCGCACCAACAATTGTCTTTCCTGCTCCACACGGCAATACAACTACTCCTGAGCCACCATGCCAAAAACCTTCAGCAGCTAACTCTTGGTACGGACGTATTTTCCAATCGTTTTGAACAAGATCAATAGCATGAGCTTGGCCATCTACATAGCCGGCAAAATCTTCAGCCGGCCAACCTAAGCGCAACAGTGACTGTTTGATCTGACCGCGCTGGCTCGGCAAAACTGCAATCGTTTGTGCATCGATTCTGGCACCAAGCAAAGGTGCAATTTTGCGTGCACGTATTACTTCTTCGAGTACGGCAGTATCTGTAGTGACAAGAATGAGGCCATGTACTGGATCAGCTTCAAGACGTAAACGTCCATATCGCGACATTGTCTCTGCGACATCTATCAATATTGAATGTGGAACCGCGTATCGCGAATATTTAATGAGCGTATCAATAACTTGCTCAGCATCATGGCCAGCAGCACGAGCATTCCACAAACCCAGAGGGGTTAAACGATACGTATGGATGTGCTCCGGAGAACGCTCTAATTCAGCAAATGGTGCAATCGCACGTCGGCACTCAGTAGATAATGGATGATCGATATCTAAAAGTAACGTCTTATCGCTTTGAACGATTAACGGTCCATCAGTCATTAAGTAAGTCCCTAATGAGCGCATGTAAAAAAGCGCTTTGAGGCTTAAGAGTGGTGATGTCTACCCACTCGTGAGCAGCATGAGCGCCATCGCCTATTGCACCTAAGCCATCTAGAACTTGTGCACCTGCAGCAGCTGCGAAGTTGCCGTCACTGGCACCGCCAACGGATGCGTGTTCAAGTGGCGGCATACCTAAAGTGGCGGCAACTCTAGCCGCACGTTCATAAAGCGCCATAGTTGATGTAGTTTCCAGCGGGGGTCGATTAAAACCACCAGAGATTTCATAACGTGTTGCAGGATTGACTGCCTGCAAGTTTCGAATTGCTGCATCTACTCGTTCGATTTCAGCCATTGAAAATGATCGTACATCTATGTCTAATACAGCTAAATTCGGAACAGTGTTAGTTGTATTTCCGGCGCGCAACATTGTTGGAACTACAGTTGTTCCCAGAGATTTATTCTCGAGCTCTGTAATGCTCAGAATTGCATGCGCCATTTCTACCGTTGAGTTTTCACCTTTTTCGGGCTCTAGTCCAGCGTGTGATGCTTTTCCATGAATTCGAACTTGATACATCGCAGTACCTTTACGCCCAGTTTTCACTTTGCCGTTTAGGGAGGCTTCAATCACTAATACCGCTTTAGCCTTACTCGAAATATCTTTTATGAACTCTTTACTAGTCACGCTTCCAGTTTCTTCATCAGTTGTTGCAACGAGTGCTGCAGCACCAGAGATTCCATGCATTGCATAGAGCGCTTGTATAAAGCCAGCTTTCATATCAAAGACACCTGGACCGCGTGCTGCATCTCCTTCAACGCTCCATACTGGTTCAAATGAGCCTTTTGGCCAAACAGTGTCTAAATGTGCAAGCACGATTACCTCAGGATTTTCAGAGCCCCACCAAAATACTGGGCGCCCTTTTACTTCTTGGATAGTTGCAGGCGAACCTAAAACCTCAAGAGCTAATTCAGATGCAAGTGCAACAACGTGACGACAGGCATCTAGATCTTCGGTTGGGGACTCCAACCTCACGAGTTTTTCTAGCGCGGACAACATGGCGCAAGTCTATAACGCAGCCACGCCGGTGATGCGCGGAATTCGAAAGGACTGTACTTCCCCGGTTGCGTGGTCACGGGCGATTAAGGCTCCAGCACTTACGCGAATTGGATCGATTATTCGGTGAGTTACCGCGCCATTGTTATCGGCATACCCAATAGAAAGCGATTTCTCCTCCAGAATATATCTATTTACTAAATCCATCGTTTCATTTGCCGTGCTTCGTGGCAGTGCACCCAATGCTTCATTAGCAACTTGTCGAAGATGGGCCTGTTTATGACTCGACTTTTCACCTGTACGTATGGCGCGGATTGCAGCGTTAAGCGTGTCACTATCTGGAATTTCAATCTCTCCAATAATTCTTGGAGGACGTGGTTTTGTTTGCGCACGGTTGGTCCGGGTGCCAGTCAAAATTAAACCATTGGCAGATTCTGCTGCCGGTAAATAACCCGTTTCGCGTAGAAGGCGCATTACATCAACTGCATCATGATTACAAATAATTACTTCTGGTGCTATCCGTCTTAGCGCAAGAACTTCTAACTTTTTATCATTCATAATTTGTGCTAACAATGCAGTGTCTTCGCATCGGAGGAATGAAGCAGTGTTCCCAACGCGTAACTTTCCATGCTTCTTTGCAACATCAACAATTAGATATTCAAGTGGTTGTGGCATTGGAGTCTTGGAAGTCTTAATCAAAAATGCTTTTATCTCATCTCCAGTTTTTCCATGATCTAAAGCTCTGCGTATTGTGGCTTCACTAAATCTATAAACAGTTGCTCCGCCGCGGCTTTCAATTTCGGCCATAATCGCCAACTGTTGTGAGATTTCGTGCTCTAACGGCCCTGGAGCAATTGCCGTGTTATCACTTTGTATGAGGATATGGTCGACAGTTTTTGGAAGATCTTTATTAATAAAACTCATGTCGCCACCGTCAAGGAAAGCCAGACCATAGTGAGAAAGCGCACCTTGACCAGTAATTCCAAGCCATTCAGCCTCACGTAAGCTCCACGATGCAAGCTCTTCCTGCATCGATGAGTTTCGTCGAACAGGTGCGCGCCACGTAAGAAGTGAGTTAAATGAGGCTAAATTCGGCGCAGTTCCTTGATTCTCTTTAAGAATTGAAAGAGTAAGTGCGCGAACACGCGCAGCATTAACTCGATCTAACTCAGGACCAAGTGCTGCAACATTTTTTGCTTCTGCTCGGCCAACCAGCCCGCTAGCTCTTGAAGTGATTAACCAAGCCGCGGCCAAAGCTTGCCATCTATCTGCGGGCGTTTGCATCAGCCAGACATCAAACTTATTGCTGGGCATTATTCGATCATCTGAATCAACACTTATTAGTGAGGTCAGAAATGCAAGTTCGGTGATAAAGGCAGTGCACGATTCATCAACACCGAGATGGGTTGAAATAATTTTAAGATCGCGTACGCCCAGCCCCCCGGCACGCAGAGCATCAGCCGGTTCCTGTGCCCAAAAATTTAATAACTCTTCAACCCAGCGCAGTACAGTTGAAATATTTGCAATTGATGCCAGATTAATCTGTCTTTCATCACGAATAGCACCAGTTAAAAGCGGTGCATTTATAAGGTTTTCTTTATGAATTTTTCCACCACGACAATAAATCGCAACTTCACGGGGCAGAACAACTGTCCGCTGATCAAGAGGTACTAAAAATTTTCTTTCCAATAGCCAAGCAACACCTGGTCCAGGATTTTTAATGTCTCCAACGCTTCCACGAGGTGGCCCCCAGACTAAACGTTCAAGTGCTCGCTTAGCATCAGCTGGCGCATTATCGAGATCTGCTAATTTAAGTTTGACCATTGAGGCTGGACCAAGCCCAGCAGGCTCATTTCCAAGCACTTCACGTAACTGAGAAGGAAGGCGCATTCCATCACTTGATGGATATATTAAACCCATCGAAATTAAAAAAGTTAGAGCGCTAGAACTAGATTTATCAGTTAATCCTGCAACTGATTTAATTGAGAATGGCTCATTTGATGCCGCCGCCGCCTCAAGAACTTGAAACTGCCAATGATTAAGTGAATCAATTGCACGAGCCAAACTAGGCGGAGAACAGGCACGTACTGCAAGAGATGCAACATCTGGTGGCACTGGTACTACAAGATCGGGGCGCTTAACAAAAAGCTCTAAAAGCGCAGCGTCATCGACACTACGTAAGTAGTCGGAGAATGAGCGCATTTCCATAACTTGCTTACATTACTGGGCTTTAGTACTTATTGCGTAATCAACGACGCTTTCGCCTTGGAGTGAGCCATGTTGCTAAGGCTGCAAGCCGCACGACAACTGGTGAAATCGCACGGCCAATAAATCTGGCACGCCGAAAATCATGAATTGGCCACCCTTCAGCCATTGCACGCAGGCCAAGAATCGCATCTGGGTTAATCGCCGATGGATGACCCACACACTGCAATAACGGTAGATCGTTATGACTATCTGAGTACGCATAGCAATCTTCTAATTTCAAACCTACGCGTTGAGCAAGATCCCTTATAGCTATTGCCTTTTCTTTTCCATGCAACAGAGCGCCGAGCATCTCACCTGTGTAAGCACCATCTTTAACCTGCGCTTTACTTCCCAAAGCTCCAGTAAATCCTAAGCGATTAGCAATAAGAACAGCCATGTCTTCCGGAGCGGCAGTAACTAACCATACTTCTTCATCACTTGCTAAGTGCTTTTGTGCAATATCAATCGTTCCTTGCCACATTGCAGGAGAAACAAACTCATCGTAAATCTCTTGAGCAATTGCTTCAATATCTTTGACGCTATGGCCACCAATAAAATTTGTTGCAGATTCTTGAAAGCGAGCTATCTCTTCTCTATTTTCTTTACCTGTTAAACGAAATCGCAGATTAGCTAGAACAAAGCGGGAGATATCCTTTTTCGTGAAATATCCACGTTGGTACATGCCACGCCCAAGAAAGTAGATCGTGGAGCCACGGATTAGCGTGTTATCTACATCAAAAAAGGCTGCTCGCTTCGCCGTGAGTGCCATGTCACTACCTTAACGAACTTGAGCTCTGAGGGACGCTTTATGCTTACCCAATGAGTTCAACGGTACATGTGATTCGTCACGGTGAGGTAGAAAACCCTCAGAAGATTCTCTATGGGCGTCAACCTGGATGGCGACTCTCTGATCGCGGCCAAGAAATGGCACACGCACTTGGAGACTGGTCTAAGTCCATTGACCTAGGTGCTCTATGTGTTTCACCGTTACAGCGCGCACAAGAGACGGCGGCACCAATTGCTGCAGCACACGCAGTTGAAATAACTACCGATGAGCGTTTAATTGAGGCGGCAAATGTATTCGAAGGTAAGCCATTTGGGGTTGGCGATGGAGTGTTGCGACATCCTGCTGCATGGAGACACTTATGGAATCCTTGGCGGCCGTCATGGGGTGAACCATACGATCAGCAAGTAAATCGCATGCTAGCTGCCGTATTTGCAGCGCGAGAGGCCGCTAATGGAAAAGATGCAATTTGTGTGTCACATCAGCTACCTATATGGATTTTAAGAAGTGCAATTGAAAACCGACGCTTACTTCATGATCCACGCAAGCGTGAATGCTCCTTGGCTTCGGTCACAAGCATTCACTTTGACGATGATGGATTAATAGCCGGACTCACTTATTCAGAACCTGCACGCCACTTGCTTCCAGGACAATAATGAAGAGTTTATACAAAGCAATGTATGGCCTTATTGTAATTCTGGCTGTAACCGGATGTAGCGGAGGCGGGAGTACAACGTCACAAGATAGTTTTGTTTCAGGAAATGGTGTAGTGACTTATCTTAAATCCACTGATCGAATTGATGCACCAGCACTTGCTGGCATGACTCTATCGGGAACGAATTATTCTTACGGTTTAGGAAGAGTCACAGTAGTTAATGTTTGGGCATCATGGTGCGCGCCTTGTCGCGCAGAGATTCCTGCGCTAATTGCCTTATCAAAGAAATATAGTGAAGTGACTTTCATCGGAATTCTTACCCGAGATAATCCACCAACTGCTGAAGCTTTTGCCCGACGTTTTGCGATTCCGTATCCCACTCTTATTGATGACTCAATTTTGATTGGATTCAAAGGCTCTTTGTCTGCAAATGCGATTCCTTCAACCGTTGTAATTGACAGAAATGGCAAGGTAGCAGGGCGCATCTCAGGTCAAATTACCGTGGCCTCGCTGTCAGAGTTGATTGAAAAAGTGAGTGCAGAATGAGAGATTTCTTTGTCGAACAGATTTTCAGTGGATTCTTACTAGCAGCATTTCCCATAGCTTTCATTGCTGGACTTCTTTCATTTCTATCACCATGCGTTCTGCCGCTTGTCCCTGGGTATTTATCTTTTGCAGCTGGGTTTTCGAGCAACCGCGGGAAACTCTTTCTAGGTTCACTTCTCTTTGTTCTTGGCTTTAGTGTGGTATTTCTTTCTTATGGGGCAGTATTTGGGGGATTAGGAAATAAATTAGTCGCCCATGAAGTTGGAATATCACGCGTACTCGGAGTTGTCACAATCTTTCTCGGTCTAATTTTTCTTGGAAAATTTGCAATGATGCCAACAATACGCCCCCAAATGAAAACCACTGGTGGACTTATCGGTGCCCCCATACTTGGTTTTCTATTTGGAATTGGATGGACTCCTTGTATTGGCCCAGCACTTGCGGCAGTTCAAACATTAGCTTTCCAAGAGTCGAGTGCAGTCCGTGGTGCATTGTTATCACTTGGTTACTGCCTTGGCCTAGGTCTACCATTTATCGCTTCCGGAGTTTTTCTTGATCGCTCTGAAAGACTTCGTAAAGTTATTGTCCGCAGGGGAGATCTCATCTCTAAAATTGGTGGCATATTTTTAATCACGATCGGCGTCTTGCAACTCTCTGGAGCATGGGGTTACATAATGAACTCTTTGCGCGGAGTTATTTCAGATTTCATTCCGGTGGTTTAAATGAGCCAAGAAGCCCAACTTCCAGAGCTAGGCAGCATCGGATTATTTAGATTTGCGTGGCGGCAGTTAACAAGTATGCGCACCGCATTAATTCTATTGATGCTCTTAGGTGTTGCCGCCATTCCGGGCTCGCTCATTCCTCAGCGAACTCAAAATCCGATGGCAGTTTCTGACTATTTTAAGCGCTCACCGGATCTAGCTACATGGTTGGATCGGTTCTCCCTCTTTGATGTGTACGGATCGCCTTGGTTTAGTGCGATATACATACTTCTATTTATCTCACTCATTGGCTGTGTATTGCCACGAACAATCGGGCATTTTCAAGCTGCACGAGCTTTGCCTCCGTCGACTCCTAAGAATTTGGATCGAATGGAGTTCTATTCTTCCTGGCCGGCACATGGAGATGAAATCGAAACTGCGAGAGCCTGGCTGAAGAAGAATCGTTTCCGAGTGCTGGAAAAAGATGGGTCGATCTCGGCAGAAAAGGGCTATTCACGCGAAACTGGAAATCTCTTTTTCCATCTGGCCCTCATTCTCATTTTGCTTGGAATTTCAATGTCATCGTTATTTGGTATGCGCGGTGAAGCAATCCTAAATGTTGGAGAGCGCTTTGTTAATACCCCAACTAGTTATGATTCGTTAGCGTACGGGAAACTTTTCAAAGATGGAGAGTTAGCGAACTTCATCCTGAAGGTAGATGATTTCGATGCGCAGTACAACATTGTCACAAATGCACCAGAGGATTACACCCTAGACGTGACTCTGTATCAAGGAGATTTAACTAAGGGTGAAAAAAAGGTAATTAAAGTTAATTCCCCTCTAGCGATTGGTAACACCAAGATTTATCTTCAAGCTACTGGTTATTCACCTATTGTTACCGTGCAAGACTCAAAGGGAAATGTTGGACTGCAAGGTCCAATTCCATTTTTACCGCAAGATGGAAATCTACGTTCAATCGGTGCCATTAAAGTTCCAGATGCCCAACCACAGGTTGGCTTTGTCGGCTCGTTCCTTCCAACATATGAACGTAGTAATGGCAATGGAGCAATCAGCGCATTCCCACAAGCTTTAGATCCGCGCCTACTGTTATCTGCCTGGTCTGGAGATTTAGGTTTAGATTCAGGTACCCCACAATCCGTTTATCGCATCGACACATCACAGATGAAGCAGATCGGCTTGAAATCACTCAAGCCCGGTGAAAGCTTTACCTATGCAGGCGGATCACTCACTTTCGAGGGCTATGTTCAATGGGTTAACATCCAAATAGTCGATGATTCTGGCAAGAACTATGCGCTACTCGGGGCTATTGTTTCCATCCTTGGTCTATTAGCGTCACTTTTTACTCGCCGTCGCAGAATATGGATTCGAGTTGGGGCAGATGTTGAAGTAGCTGGGTTAGCTAAAAATGCAGCGCCTGGCCTAGAGCAAGAGTTAGCCATATTTGTAAGCGCTATAAAAAGGGAGATCTAAATGTCACGTACCTGGGCCTATCTCTCCAATTATTTAATTTACTCATCAATGGCAATATACACACTCTCCTTTTTTGCTCATGCCGTTGAAACAGCGTGGGCAGTGAAGACTCCAGAGGCGACATCGGAGAAAGTTTTTGATTATAAACGAACAGAAAAAGTTGCACGGATAGCTACGGCAATGATGATTCTTGGCTTCATACTTCTATGTGCCGGAGTAATCGCGCGTGGAGTTTCTGCCGGACGAGTCCCCTGGGGCAATATGTATGAGTTTTCAATTACTGGTGCATTAGCTTTTTCAGGCGCCTACTTAGTTGCCCTTCGTAAATATGATCTGCGATGGTTGGGGTTTTTAGTTTCAACAGCGGTCTTGCTAACTTTGGGAACTGCAGTAGCTGTTCTATATCGACCAAGTGCGCCACTAGTTCCCGCCCTTAAATCGACGTGGCTAGTTATTCACGTTTCTGCAGCAATTATTTCCGGCGGTGTTTTTTTACTTGCCAATGCTGTTGCCGCCGCTTACTTATACCTAGATTCTATGGAATCAAAGGGCGAGCGAACTGCTTGGGCAAAACGACTGCCTTCACTTGAAGATCTAGACCAACTTTCATATCGCTTAGTTGCATTTGTCTTTCCTTTATGGACGTTTGCCGTTATAGCCGGAGCAATTTGGGCCGAGAGTGCATGGGGGCGTTATTGGGGCTGGGATCCTAAAGAGACGTGGGCATTTATTACATGGGTTGCATATGCCGCCTACTTACACGCACGCGTCACAATTGGATGGCGCGGACGCCGAGCTGCATGGCTATGTTTGTTTGCTGGCTCAACATTTCTCTTTAACTACGTGTACGTCAATATTTGGGGCACTGGAAAACATACCTATTCTGGGCTTTAGAGACGTCCTAGAAAATCTGGGTCATCATCGGGTGGCAAGATGCGACGTTTAGGCATTTTTGAGCCTTTTGGCTTATTTCTTCCAGCAATTAAATATGCAACAGGTCCAATTGCAACGGCTTGCGGCCCGAGAAGGATAATTATTAATAGCCAACCCCACTTTGGCAGATTCTTAATTTGTGACTCATCGGTGCGTGCGCAATCTATGAGTGCATAAATGGTTAGGCCAAAGACAAGAAAAATGGGGATCAGGCGTGTCATGGTTTTATTGTATCGCTAACGCAAGTGCAAAAACCGCCGCGAAGATTATTTGTAATTTACCAGTTGTGCCAAGGAGTGGAATTAATTGAGCTCCGCTTGCCCCACCCAGAACTGTGCGGGCGATTGAGAAAGTAAGTGGAGTTACCAAGAGCGTCAGCAGGGCTAAGGGCCTGAAAGTAGCTATCGCAGCAGTATGGGCAAGAACGAGCAATGCAACAAAGAAACGCCTGGCAGCATCATCTCCTATCCGAACGGCGAGAGTACGTTTACCGGCTAATTCATCTTGTTCGCGATCTCGAAGGTTATTTATCGAGAGAATTGCACATGAAAGTGCACCCATTGGAATAGCTACGATAAAACTCATGAGTGTGAGTTTTTCGGTCTGCACATAAAAACTACCGACCGTTGCCACGATACCAAAGAAGATAAATACTGAAATCTCACCATAACCACTGTAGCCATATGGTCTCTTACCCCCGGTGTAATTCCAGGCAGCTAAGATTGAAAGTAGGCCGATAGCGATTAAGAGTGGTGAAGTTAATAGTGCAAGCCACAGGCCAGCTATCGAGGCAATAGCAAAAGAGATAAACGCGGCATTCTTTACTGAACGAGCAGTTGCTAAGCCACTTGCAACTAAACGAGTTGGCCCAATTCGGTGCGTATCGGTTCCCTTAACACCATCGGAGTAATCATTGGCAAAGTTAACGGCGATTTGCAGCCATAAACCTACCTTTAGCGCCAATGCTGCGCGAAACCAATTGAAATCTGGAGCCGCAAGTGCCGATGCAACAATGACGGGAGCAATAGCTGCGGGCAGTGTGCGTGGCCTTGCGCCCAGGATCCATTTATTCATTCTCAGCCATTCGTGCAAGTGCCATACGGTCAATTTTGCCGATTCCTAGTAGGGGAAGTGAATCTAGAAAGTGAATACCTTTAGGTTTTGCTATGTCGCCCAATGCCGCTTCTAAGTAATGTGAAATCTCTGTCTCACTAACATCACCGACTATGGCGACATGCAGCGCATGGCCCCATTGCTTGTCATTAACTGCAAATGCGGCACACTCAATGTCGGGGTAACGAACCGACAAAGTAGCTTCAACTGCGATGAGCGATAAATTTTCACCACCAGATATAATTACATCGTCAGCCCTGCCTAATACCTTAAGTTTTTCATCTGTGATTTCACCAAGGTCATTGGTTGTAAACCAACCATCGTGGAGTTTAAATTGCTCAGGAATATTCAAGTAGCTATCAGCTAAAACTGATCCCTGAATCTCAATAACTCCGTGTTCGTTGATTCGAAAATCCACTCCATTTAGTGCAGTACCGTCGTAAATACATCCGCCACACGTTTCAGTCATTCCATACGTTTCAATGACGTGTATTCCAGCGCTTTCAGCTTCTTGTCGCAATACGGGTGAAAGTGTGGCACCACCGACTAAGACTGCACGTGCACTTTGAAGGTGTCGCAGTAATCTGTCATCAGAGTTAAGTGCTCTAAATAGTTGTGTTGGTACGACAGAAGTAAAATCTACGGTTGGAAATTCACCGTTAAAATTTCGTAGATCAACTGGGAGCGTGCCAACTTCCATCGAGCGAATAATTACGTTGATGCCTGCAATGTGTGTAGTGGGCAAAAGTAAAGACCACGCAGATCCATTAGCCGCTCCGATAAATGCATTAGCTGCTCGTGCCGATGCGAGAAGGGATTGCGATGTGAAGGCGACCTCCTTCACGAGACCTGAACTTCCGCTAGTGCCTATGACTAGGCAGATAGTGGAAAGACATGTCTGTGAGCCGACATCTGCCAGGCCCAAGGCAGGACCAGTACCTACGAGGGCTGACGTGATGAGTCCGGCTAAATCCGGGAGTTCGCACGCAGGGCTGACCCGCAGTAATTCTCGTTGTGACTTCATATCCATTGCAGCCGTAGGCTATCGCTAGCAACGATAGTGGAGGAAATATGAGCAAGCCTATTAATCGTGATTTTGGCAGCCGTGAGCTGCCGCAGTGGATTACCGCCCCAGGAGGGGAGGGTTTTGTTGATATTAATTATCAGATGGGTGATGGAATCGCGAAGATCACGATAAACCGCCCCAAGGTACACAACGCATTTCGGCCACAAACAATTATTGAACTAATCGAGGCCTTCTCCCTTGCTCGCGATAATGAGGAGATCGGTGTAATTATTCTGACGGGTACAGGAACTGAGGCGTTTTGCTCAGGTGGAGATATCAGTGTTCGCGGTGATGATGGGTATCTGGGCGATGACTCGCTATCGAAAAAAGGAATTGGTCGACTCAATGTCCTAGATTTGCAAATTCAAATCCGCAGGACACCTAAACCAGTTGTTGCAATGGTTGCAGGATGGGCAATTGGTGGAGGCCATGTACTGCATGTTGTGTGCGATTTAACTATTGCAGCAGATAATGCAAAGTTTGGTCAGACAGGTCCGATGGTAGGTTCATTTGATGGTGGATATGGCGCAGGACTTTTAGCTGCGCATGTTGGACAGAAAAAAGCACGCGAAATTTGGTTTATGACACGACACTATGATGCACAAGAAGCGCTCGCAATGGGACTTGTTAATACAGTAGTTCCAGTTTCTGAACTTGAAGCTGAAACAGTTTCATGGTGTCGTGAAATGTTACAAAACTCTCCACTCGCACTACGTTTGCTGAAATCTAGTCTGAATGCGGCAGATGATGGTCAAGCTGGTATTCAACAGCTAGCAGGAGATGCAACTCTATTGTTTTATATGAGTGAAGAAGGACAAGAGGGACGCGATGCCTATAAAGAGAAGCGCAAGCCAAATTTTGAAAAGTTCCCAAAGCGTCCATAAATAATGCTTGATTCAATTCTGGGCTCACTTCGTGTTGTTGCACTTGCAACAAGGACTGACTTTCGATCCATCACGTCTCGTGAAGTGGCGCTTTTTGAGGGGCCAGTGGGTTGGGGGGAGTTCTCTCCATTTTTGGAGTACAGCTATAGCGAATCAGTGCCGTGGCTAACTAGCGCCATTGAAGCCGCCTTTGTGCCAGCACCACCAGCCCTTCGTTCAGATATAGCTGTAAATGCGACTCTGCCAGCTTTAGATAACCCAGCCGAGATTCAAGCACTTCTAGAAACTTATCCTGGGTGTTCGGTTATTAAAGTAAAGGTTGGAAATGATCCAGGCAAAGATCGAGAGCGCTTACGGATCATTCGTGAGCTTCGCCCAGATGCGAAAATTCGAATCGACGTTAATGGATTATGGAATGTAGATCAGGCGACCTCTTTTCTTAATTCAGTAGGAGATATTGAATATGCAGAACAGCCATGTGCAACAGTTGAAGAGTTGCGTGAGTTAAAAAAACGCACACAGATAAAAATCGTTGGAGACGAGGTGATTAGAAAGGCTAAAGACCCTTTTGCTGTGGATTTATCAGATGCGGTAGATATTGTGATGTTGAAAGTTGCCCCATTAGGTGGCATAACTCGATCACTTGAAATAGCAAAGCATCACAAACTTCCTGTGGTCGTCTCAAGTGCATTAGAAAGTGCAGTAGGAATCTCTTACGGGCTTAAGCTAGCGAGTACTTTACCTTCACTTGATTTTGCATGTGGTTTAGGCACTGGCTCTCTTTTAGCAGTAGATGTTGATCAACTTCCAATAAAAGATGGAATGATTGAAGTCACTGATGTACGACCAGATATTTCAGTGCTTAATAAATTAGCCGCTTCCAATGAGCGATTAAACTGGTGGAAGAATAGAATTCGTATGACCTGGAGCGCAGGAGCCGAGAGTTATATCTATGAGAGAGGGTGGAACGTATGAATGCATCAACCTCTTTAGCACGTGTAGTAGTTCGGCAGATTATTGAAGCTGGAATCACAGACGTAGTAGTTTCACCGGGCTCTAGAAATGCACCACTATCTTTAGCTTTTAATGCGGCGGCAGCACGGGGCTTAATAAAAATACATATTCGCATCGACGAGCGGACTGCAGCCTTCTTTGCTTTAGGACTGATTAAATCAACCGGCCGTCCAGTTCCAGTTGTATGCACAAGTGGAACTGCAGTTGCCAATTACCATCCTGCTGTTTTAGAGGCTAGCCACACCAACAGCCCTTTACTGGTTTTAACGGCTGATAGGCCAGCAATGCTCCGTCGTACTGGAGCAAATCAAACGACTGAGCAGGCGCGAATTTTTGGTAAGGCTGTGCGCTACTTTGCCGATATTGATGGCCCAGTTTTTCCTATGGATCTGCCCTTAGATAGTTTGCGAACAGGTCCCGTTCACTTAAATCTACAGTTTGATGAGCCACTTCTGCCAGATGATTCAACTGACTGGCTTGATGACATTACTGTCACAGTCGCACGGTCCATGACACGCACAAAAGCAGGAAGCTTAAAAATTCAAGGAAGCCGCGGTGTCCTGGTCATTGGACATGACCGTGGCGGATTAAGTATCGAAGAGGTGCAAGCCTTTGCTAAAAAACTTAATTGGCCAGTCATTGCAGAAGATCCGCTGTCATTTCCAGATGCAGTTGCTCATGCATCGATTTTCTTAACGTCGATGGAGATTCGTAGTGCATTAATTCCTCAAGTGGCCATTGTCATTGGCCGCACAACTTTGTCACGTTCGGTAAATTCCCTTATCAAGTTAGCACCATTGCAATGCGTGATAGATCCGCGTATGGCAACTATCGATAGTGATCGCACAGGGGATAAGAAGTTCACATCAATTCCTCATTTAGATGCTCAACCTGCATCCGAAGAGTGGGTTGCTCAATGGCAGAAATACTCACAACGGTGTGCAAAAGTTATTAGTGAAATGAATGGTTGGAATGAAGCGAATATTGCTAAAACAATTTCTGCCGAGCTTCCTAGCGGTTCTGTGCTTTTTATTGCATCGTCTCGGCCAATTAGAGATATAGAAGGCTTTGCTTCTCCACGAGGTGATATCCACACGTATGCAAATCGAGGATTAGCCGGTATAGATGGGAGTGTCTCTACTGCTTTAGGTGTGGCCTGTGGGCGCACAGCTAGCTTCGCAGTGCTTGGAGATTTAGCATTTTTGCATGACATCACTGGTTTAATTCAACGCGAAGAGATTAATTGCATGTTCATAGTTATTAATAATGATGGCGGCGGGATTTTTTCTACACTTCCACAGCGTGGAGTTTCGGGTTTTGAAGAGGTTTTTGGAACTCCTCATGGATTAGATCCAGCTGTAATTGCTTCAGCGATGGGAATTGACTCAAGAACTGTTACCTCAATCGATGAACTTAAGAAAGCAATGTCTGCACCCATACATGGAGTCTCAGTGGTTGTTGCACAAGTACCTTCACGTGAAGCCAATGCCGATAACTTAAAGGATATTTACGAAAAGATGAACTCCATTTAAGAGAGTGCACTACGCATTGGAACTAACTTCGCTTCACTTTCAGCAAGCTCTATATCTGCATTAGATCCAGCAACAATTCCACAACCCGCAAATATGCGAACTGCGTTGGCGTTTATTTGGCCACAACGCAGAGCGATTCCGAGTTCGCCATCGCCTGCTGCATCGATCCACCCAACTGGCCCTGCATATCGACCGCGAGACATTCCTTCGATTTCATTAATCAACTCACTAGCTATTGCTCGCGGAGTTCCACACACTGCCGCCGAAGGATGTAGTTGTTCAAGAATTGTAAAAGCATCAACATGGGCAAGTTTTTCTGCCAATGCACCAGTTACATCTGTTGCAAGGTGCATGACATTTGCTAAGTGCAAGACATACGGTGACTCTGGAACATTTGTTGATGTGCAAAAAGGTTCAAGCGCATCAGCAACCGATCGCACCGCATACTCATGTTCTTCTAAATCTTTAGAAGAACGTGCAAGTGAAGCTGCAAGAGCTAGATCCCGCTCATCATCGCCGGTTTTACTGATCGTTCCTGCAAGCACGCGTGAAGTAACCATTGTGCGAGATAGACGGAGTAAGAGTTCTGGAGTCGCACCAACAAGGCCTGAGACTGCAAAGCTCCATGTTGAGGGGTATTCAGCAGCTAATTTCTTCAAAATCGATCGTGCATCGATTGGTGATTGCGCCGTTCCAGAGAAATCACGCGCAAGTACAACTTTATCTAACACACCATCGTGTATTCGCTGAACTGAATCAGTTACACGTTGTTTCCAATGTGCATCAGTGTCTTGATCTTCATTCCAACGAACCGGGTTAGGCAAGAAAATTCTTTGCTCCGACTTCAAAGTAGGTTGTGGGGATGAACCAAGCCATGTGATCCAGGATTTATCGCCCTTCTTACCTACAATTATCTTAGGAATTATCAAGACAGAGGAATCATTGGGAGAGAAAGAAAATGAAGTAAATAAAAGAGGACCAGTGCCGCTGCCATGAACCGAATTTGACACCGCAAAGCCTTCAAGTTGTTTTTGCCACCAATGCCTAGCATCAGCAAAACGATGTGGTCCGCTGACGGTAGTTGTTGCATGGACTCCCCATCCAACTAATCCTTCACCATTGCGAACCCAGGCAAGAGGCGCGTCATCGGGTAAAAGATCTAAGAGTGGCACATGCTCACCTAGGTGCGTTGTGGTAACCGGAATTAAGGTAGGCATATGTAGCTACTTACTGCTTCTTGGCATTAACAAGCCGCCATAAAATTGGTAGAGATGTCCCGGCAATAGCAATTTTTAAAATCTCTCCGACTATAAATGGAGTCAACCCAGCGTTAATTGTCCATGTCCAGTCTTTACCAGTGAAATAGTGAAGCCAGATAATTCCACATGAAAAAATAATTACGTTTCCAAGTAGCATCAATGGAAGTGCTGTTAGAAATTTTTGATCAAGGCGGCGTTTAGCTAATAGCCCTAGAACGTACGTAGTTATTAACATTCCGATTAAATATCCACCAGTCGCGCCAGTAACTTTCTCAATTCCAAAACTTGCTCCAGCAAATACAGGAGCTCCCGCAATTCCAGCTAGTAAATAAAAAGCAAACGTTGCAAGGCCGATTCCGCTTCCATAACTTGTTCCAATTAAAAGGACACCAAGGGTTTGACCTGTTACAGGTACTGGAGAACCAGGGACAGGAATCGCAATTTGAGCAGATGCTGCAAGCAGGAGTACGCCACCAGAAATTAACGCTATGTTTGAAATTGCAGAACTACGAGGCAGAACGCTTGCTCGAAGTGAGCCTGCAGCAAATGTCATGAGCTTCTCCTCGGTAGGTTAAGTTGTGGATGAGCCTACTTCACGAGAGAATGCACCTATGTCGCGCGCTCATCTAAATAAAGATCCCGATGAAGTCGCTGCGATGTTTGATGGAGTCGCCAAGCGATATGACATTGTTAATGATCTGTTGAGTCTTGGCCGCACAAAGGCATGGCGCAAAGCAGTAACCAAGATAATCGCGCCTGCCCCAGGAATGAAGATTCTGGATATAGCTGCAGGCCCGGGCTCATCCTCGCAACCCCTGCATGAGGCCGGTGCCGATGTTCTCTCCACGGATTTTTCAGAGGGGATGTTGGCCCAAGGCCGAAACTCCCGCCCATATCTGACTTTTTCCAAAGCCGATGCCCTCAACCTGCCTTTTGAGGCCAATACCTTTGATGTCACCACGATCTCCTTTGGCCTTCGTAACACCGTTGACTACCCAAAGGCCCTGGCCCAAGCCCTTCGAGTTACTAAACCAGGCGGCCGGATGGTCGTAGTTGAGTTCTCACACCCCACATGGCGGCCATTTCGTACTCTCTATATGGGCTATCTCATGCGAGCCTTGCCTGTTATCGCCCGGAAAACCTCCTCAAATCCCGATGCCTACGCCTATTTAGCTGAATCCATTCGCGCCTGGCCCAATCAAGTCGATCTGGCAGCGGCCATGGCAGCGGCAGGCTGGACGCTCGTGAGCTGGAAAAACCTGACTTTTGGGGTTGTTGCAGTTCACAGCGGGATAAAGGGCTAGCGGTCATTGGCATAGGCCTATCGACTCTAAGATTTCTTACGTGATATCCACATCCAATCCATACGTGCCGATCCTGGTGCTAGGGGCTATTGGCTTTGGTTTTTCCATAATCTCAATTGCCGCTGGAGCACTCACGGGGCCAGCTCGCTATAACCGGGCAAAGGCCGATGCTTACGAGTGTGGAATCGAACCTTCACCACAAGCTGCCGAAGGTGGACGTTTTCCAGTCAAGTATTTTTTAACTGCAATGCTATTTATTATCTTTGATATAGAAATTGTTTTCCTTTATCCATGGGCAGTCACTTTCGATAAGTTAGGCGTTTTTGGTTTAGTTGAAATGGCGATTTTTATTGGCACAGTTTTCGTCGCATATGCATATGTATGGCGACGCGGTGGATTGGAATGGGACTAGCACATGGGCCTAGAAGAGAAGATTCCTAGCGGCTTTTTATTAACAACTGTTGAAAAACTTGCTGGTTATATGCGCAAGAACTCGCTATGGCCAGCAACCTTTGGTCTTGCATGCTGCGCCATCGAAATGATGGCCGTTGGTTCAGCAGCTAAATATGACATTTCACGTTTTGGTATGGAAGTTTTCCGTGCATCACCACGTCAAGCAGATTTAATGATCGTAGCCGGACGAGTTTCAAACAAAATGGCGCCAGTACTTCGCCAGATTTATGATCAAATGTCGGCGCCTAAATGGGTTATCGCCATGGGTGCATGCGCATCTTCTGGTGGAATGTTTAATAACTACGCCGTTGTTCAAGGTGTTGATCACGTTGTTCCTGTTGATATTTATCTACCGGGCTGCCCACCACGTCCTGAAATGTTGATGGATGCAATATTGAAGCTTCACGAAAAAATCTATGATGAAAAACTTGGCGCTAACCGCATACAAATTATTAAGGAGGTTGAGCTAGCCGCCATGAACGCCAAGCCAACTATTGAGATGAAGGGCTTGTTAGCGTAAATGAGTGATTCTGGAATGTTTGGCGCTCGCGGTACGGGTGATACATCTGGCTATAGCGGATTAGTTCGCACCCCTGCGTCAACAGGCTCATCTGAGCGCCCTTACGGTAGTTATTTTGATGACGTTGCCGATGATTTAGAGCGGGCTTATCCAGAGTTTTCGCAAGCAATTGAGCGAGTTGTTGTAGATCGCGGCGAACTTACTTTGCACGTGAAGCGCGAAAAACTCGTTGCCGTTGCATTAATTTTGCGCGATTCATTGAAGTTTGAAATGTGCATGGGTGTTAATGGAGTTCACTATCCTCAAAGGACTGGTCGTGAATTCAGTGCGGTATATCCATTGCTTTCGCTGACAAATAATCGCCGTATTCGGCTAGAGGTAGCAGTTGCCGATTCTGATGCACACATTCCTTCACTTGTTGAAGTATGGGCTGGAAACAATTGGCACGAGCGCGAAACTTTTGACATGTTTGGAATTATTTTTGATGGTCATCCTGGTTTAACACGAATTTTAATGCCAGATGACTGGCAAGGCCATCCGCAACGTAAAGATTATGCACTCGGTGGAATTGCCGTCGAATATAAGGGCGCAACAATTCCCGCTCCAGATGAGCGAAGGAGCTACAAGTGACAACATTTGATCCTTACGCGCCATCGCGCGATACCACTGAAGGCACAGTTTTTTCCGTCACTGGCGGAGACTGGGATTCACTAATTCAAGAGATTGGCTCAACCAAAGAAGAACGCGTTGTTGTAAACATGGGTCCGCAACATCCATCAACACACGGGGTACTGCGACTTATTCTTGAGCTAGAAGGTGAGACCGTTACTGAGGTTCGTTGCGGAATTGGTTACCTTCACACTGGAATTGAGAAAAATATGGAGTTCCGTAACTGGACTCAGGGAACAACGTTTGTAACTCGCATGGATTACCTTTCACCATTATTTAACGAGACTGCTTATTGCTTAGCTGTTGAACAACTCTTAGGTATTACTGAAGATGTTCCAGAGCGAGCTAGCGTTATTCGTGTCATGATGATGGAGCTCAATCGCATCTCCTCACACATGGTCGCGCTAGGCACTGGTGCACTAGAGCTGGGCGCAATTACCCCGATGTTCTTTGCCTTTCGCGAGCGTGAAATCGTTCTGGATCTCTTTGAAATGATCTCGGGATTACGGATGAATATGGCCTATATCCGACCAGGGGGAGTTCAACAAGATCTACCCGAAGGTGCAATCCCTAAGATTCGTGATGCAGTTAAATTAATGCGCAAGAACTTTAAGGACAACACGTCACTACTTGTTGGCAACTCAATCTGGCTCAAGCGCACACAGGGAATCGGTTACTTAGATCTTGCAGGTGCTACGACGCTTGGTATTACAGGGCCAGTACTTCGTTCTACCGGCCTTCCTTGGGATCTTCGCAAGGTACAGCCATATTGCGGCTATGAAAACTATAACTTTGATGTAATTACTGCCGATACATGTGATGTGTATGGTCGCTTCTTAATTCGTATGAATGAATTAGAACAGTCTCTGCGTATTATCGAACAAGCCCTCGATAAGTTGGAAAAACTTCAAGGTGCACCAGTAATGGTGGCTGATAAGAAAATTGCATGGCCAGCACAATTAGCCTTAGGAAGCGATGGCCTTGGTAATTCACTTGCGCATATTCGCGAAATTATGGGTACATCAATGGAGTCATTAATTCACCACTTTAAATTAGTTACTGAAGGCTTCCAAGTTCCAGCTGGCCAGGTCTACGCAACTGTCGAATCTCCACGTGGTGAACTTGGTGCAAGCGTAGTTTCTGACGGCGGAACACGTCCGTATCGAGTTCACTTCCGCGAACCATCTTTTAATAACTTACAAGCAACTTCTGCAATGAGTGAAGGCGGGATGATCGCTGACATTATTGGTGCAGTTGCATCTATCGATCCTGTTATGGGAGGCGTTGACCGCTAATGGCTTATTCAACTGAAGATTTGGCAATCATGGATTCTATGATCAAGCGTTATCCACGCTCACGTTCAGCGATCATGCCGCTATTGCACTTTGTGCAATCACGAGTTGGATTTGTCGATGGTGAAGGAATTGAATTAATCGCAAAGTTATTAACGTTAGAGACCGCTGAAGTCTCGGCAGTTGCATCTTTTTATACACAATACAAGCGCAAGCCAGTTGGTGAATATCACGTAGGTGTCTGCACAAATACACTGTGTGCAGTCATGGGTGGAGATGCAATTTTTGCGGGATTAAAAGAGCACCTTGGGGTAGAAAACGATGGCGTAACTGCCGATGGCAAAGTCTCACTTGAACATATTGAGTGCAACGCTGCCTGTGATTATGCACCTGTTGTCATGGCCAACTGGGAGTTCTACGACAACCAGACTGTGCAGTCAGCAAAAGATTTAGTGGATTCAATGCGCGATGGAAATCCACAACCTCCTACACGTGGTCCTAATTCTTTAGTTACATGGAAAGAGGCTTCTGCAGTTCTTGCTGGAATAAATGATGGAAAAGCACATGAAGGTGTTCAAGCCGGACAACCTTCACTTCTTGGATTAAAGATTTCGAAAGAGGGTAAATAATGACGAAGTTAGTGCCCGTACTTTCAGCTCATTGGGATGAAAAAGACTCTTTTACAATCGAGGCTTATACGCGCCATGGTGGATACAAGGCTTCGCAAAAAGCTTTAACTATGGATCCTGATGCAGTGATTCAATTAGTTAAAGATTCAGGTTTGCGCGGTCGAGGCGGGGCAGGATTTCCAACGGGAATGAAGTGGGGATTTATTCCGCAGGGTGATAACAAAGATCATTACTTAGTTGTTAACGCCGATGAGTCAGAGCCAGGAACGTGTAAAGATACGCCATTGCTCATGGCTAATCCACACGTTCTGATTGAAGGCTGCATCATTGCCTGCCATGCGATTCGTGCAAAGCATGCATTTATTTATATCCGCGGAGAAGTTACGCATGTTGTTCGCCGTATGAACCAAGCCATCGAAGATGCCTACAAAGCGGGGCACTTAGGAAATGGGGTTGATTTAGTACTGCACGTTGGTGCCGGTGCATATATTTGTGGCGAAGAGACTGCGCTCTTAGATTCACTAGAGGGTTTCCGAGGTCAGCCACGCCTTCGTCCACCTTTTCCTGCGATTGCTGGTTTGTATGCGCGACCTACTGTTGTGAACAATGTTGAATCCATAGCAGCAGTTCCAGCGATTGTTGCTAACGGAGCTGAGTGGTATCAATCGATGGGCACTGAAAAAAGCAAAGGAACTACGCTTTATTCGCTATCGGGCCACGTAAATAACCCGGGTCAGTTTGAAGCCCCCCTCGGAATTACTTTGCGCGAAATTCTTGAACTCTCGGGTGGCATTCGCACGGGCCACACTTTGAAGTTCTGGACTCCTGGCGGATCTTCAACTCCAATCTTTACCCAGGAGCACCTTGATACTCCTTTGGACTACGAAGGCGTAGCGGCGGCGGGTTCAATGCTTGGAACTAAAGCCCTACAGATTTTTGATGAGACAACATGTGTTGTGCGTGCAGTATTGCGATGGACTGAGTTTTATAAGCATGAATCGTGCGGAAAGTGCACACCTTGCCGTGAAGGCACGTGGTGGTTAGTGCAGATCCTTCGCGACCTAGAGGACGGCAAAGGTATTGAAGCAGATTTAGCTAAGTTATTAGATCTCTGCGACAATATTTTAGGTCGATCATTTTGTGCACTCGGTGATGGCGCAACTAGTCCAATTACTTCATCCATTAAATATTTCCGTGACGAATACATTGCACATATGACTCAAGGTAGATGCCCATTTGATCCAGTTGCATCAACTCTATTTGTTAAGGCAGGTGCTTAAATGACAACCACTGAAATGGTAGACATAATCACTGTCGTAATCGATGGCTTTGAAGTAAGCGTTCCTAAAGGCACTTTAGTAATTCGCGCTGCCGAACAACTTGGAATTCAAATCCCACGTTTTTGCGATCATCCATTATTAGATCCAGTAGGTGCATGTCGCCAGTGCTTAGTTGATATTGAAATCAATGGTCGTGCTTTTCCTAAGCCACAAGCCTCATGCACGATTCCAGTTGAGCCAGGAATGATTGTGAAGACACAATTAACTTCAGTTGTCGCCGATAAAGCCCAAAAAGGCGTAATGGAGCTACTGCTAATTAACCACCCACTGGATTGCCCAGTCTGCGATAAGGGTGGCGAGTGTCCGCTTCAAAATCAAGCTCTTAGTTCAGGACACAGTGAGTCACGTTTCCAAGGCGTAAAACGCACATTTGAGAAGCCAATTAATATCTCATCTCAAGTTTTGCTAGATCGCGAACGCTGTGTTTTATGCGCGCGCTGTACTCGTTTTTCAGAGCAAATTGCTAGCGATCCATTCATCACTCTTAATGAACGTGGAGCGCTGCAACAAGTAGGAATTTATGAAAAGCAGCCATTTAAGTCTTATTTTTCAGGCAATACCATTCAGATTTGTCCAGTAGGTGCACTCACTGGGGCTTCATATCGTTTCCGCGCACGTCCATTTGATTTAGTGTCAACGCCATCTGCATGCGAACACTGCGCATCGGGTTGCGATATGCGCACCGATGTCCGTCGTGGAAAGACACTTCGCCGCTTAGCAGGAGAAGATGCATCTGTTAATGAAGAGTGGAACTGCGATAAAGGACGTTGGGCATTTAAATATGTCACTGCCGTCGACCGTTTTACTCATCCACAAGTTCGCAATAGTGATGGTGATTTAGTTCAGGCATCATGGCCAGAAGCTTTGGCTGCTGCAGCACAAGGTTTAAAAGCTGCACAGGCTGCAGTGTTGGTCGGCGGACGCGCAACACATGAAGATGCATATGGTTATAGCAAGTTCGCGCGCGTTGCTCTAGGCACCAACGATATTGATTTTCGCTCACGGATTTCATCGGAAGAAGAACGTGAATTCCTTGCAGCCCGCGTAGTCGGTTCAACAACTACTTATCTTGATATCGATCGCGCAGATCATGTTGTCTTGGTTGGCTTTGAACCTGAAGAAGAGTCTCCAATCGTCTTCCTACGTTTAAATAAGCAGTTCCGTAAGCGTGCGCTAAAAGTTACCTCTATCGGTAGCAAACTATCTATCGGGGTTGAAAAACTCAAAGGCGAATTTGTAAAGGTTGCCCCTGGTCAAGAAGCCGATGCGATTATCGGATTGCCACTGACAACTAAATCATTAATTCTTGTTGGAGAACGCGCCTCAGAGAGCGCTGGAGTTTTAACTGCAGTCGCTGCACTTGCAGATTCAACTAGTGCCAAGGTGGCTTGGATACCTCGTCGAGCTGGAGAACGCGGTGCACTCGAGGCCGGAGCCATTGGAAGCTTATTACCCGGTGGCCGTCCAGTAACCGATGCGGCAGCCCGCGTGGATATTGCTGCACTATGGAATACCCCATCACTGCCGGACTCGGTTGGCCGCACAAGCGATGAGATTTATGCTGCGATTAATTCGGGCGACTTAGGTGCGCTACTAGTTGGTGGGGTAGATCCACTAGATGGCAATAACAGCTCCACCGCTTTAGCCGCACTTGGTAAAGCCTTTGTTGTATCTCTTGAAATCGCACCAAGTGAGGTGACACAGCGCGCTAATGTGATTTTGCCAGTTGCCGCAATCACTGAAAAGAGTGGATCTTTCCTCAACTGGGAAGGCCGCGCACGTAAATTTGATGCTGCAGTAGATAACTCACTCAATCGAAGCGATCTCCGCATTCTTTCAATGATTGCCGAAGAGATGGGCGCTTCACTCAATCTTGGTACTGTCACAGCAGCAGCAAAAGAGATTGCCTCTCTTGGCGCATGGGATGGCGCACGCACCACAATGAAGAGTGTGAAATCTGAAAAGGCTTCATCGCTTAAGGAGAACGAGTTTGTTCTTACTTCATGGCGTCGCCTTTTAGATCTTGGAACTTTACAAAAAGGTGAAGAGAATTTAGCTGGTACGGCCCGCCAAAGCGTTGCAGTGATTTCACCGAAGCGCGCAACTTCAATGGGCGTTGTCGATGGTGACAAACTCAAGATTTCAACGGCCTTGGGCTCAGTAACGCTAGAAGCCTTAGTTGAAGATATTCATGATGATGCAATCTGGGCGCCGCGTAATTCACGTGGTTCTCAATTACTTGTAAACCTAGGCGCTGCACATGGCGTAGTAGTTACGGTGGTGAAGGTATGACAACAGCAGAGTTAATTGGAGCAGATCCTGGTTGGTTAATCACCGTTAAAGCTTTGCTCGTCTTTATTGTCTGTGTAGTTCTCACTCTTCTGTCGGTGTGGGGCGAGCGTCGCTTAGTTGGTCGTATGCAGCAACGCCCAGGACCTAACCGCGTTGGGCCATTTGGTTTAATTCAGGCTCTAGCCGATGGCGTAAAACTTGCCCTAAAAGAAGATTTGATTCCCGCGGCGGCAGACAAGATTGTCTTCGTGCTAGCGCCAATTATTAGCGCTACAACCTGTTTTATGTCCTTTGCAGTTATTCCAATTACTGGGCCCGTGACGTTATTTGGACAGAAAACCGCCATGCAACTAACTGATTTATCAGTTGGTGTTCTCTATGTTTTGGCCATCGCATCAGTTGGTGTGTATGGAATTATTTTGGCTGGCTGGTCTTCAGGTTCAACGTATCCGCTACTTGGTGGACTTCGTTCGAGTGCTCAAGTAATTTCATATGAAATTGCGATGGGACTTTCATTGGTTGCCGTCTTTATTTATGCAGGCTCTATGTCAACCTCTGACATCGTGGCCGCTCAGACTTCTTGGTGGTACGGCGTAGTTCTATTTCCATCTTTTGCTATCTATGCAATCTCTATGGTTGGCGAAACTAATCGCGCACCATTTGATCTAGCCGAAGCCGAAGGTGAGCTCGTAGGTGGTTTCCACACCGAATACTCCTCACTTAAATTTGCACTCTTTTTCTTGGCAGAGTACGTCAACATCATTGCAGTCTCTGCATTAGCAACAACGCTCTTCCTCGGCGGATATCACGCTCCACCATTCTTAGGCTTTACTGAAAACTGGTTGGGCGGTTGGTTTACAGCAATCTGGTTCTTTTCTAAGGTTTTGGTCTTTTTCTTTGTATTTGTGTGGCTGCGTGGAACCTTGCCCCGTCTTCGCTACGACCAGTTCATGCAGTTCGGTTGGAAAGTCTTGATTCCGGTCTCAATTATGTGGATATTGGTCGTTGCAACACTTCGCATACTTTCACTACAGGGTGCACCAAAAATTGTAGTTGTTGCCTTTGCATCCGCGGTAGTTTTTCTCATAATGGCAGTCAATATCGGTTTCGAAAATGCCAAGAAGAAAAAGCTTGAAGAAATTATCGACGACGCTGATGCACCAAGTTTTGCTGTGCCGCAACTTCCGAATTCAATCACTTCAATCAATGTCTCTAACAAAGAAGGAGTCGACCGTGGCTGAGATCGAAGCTTTTAAAAACAATGAGCTTGACTTAACTAAAGTTGATTTCTCACAGGTAGATCAACCTGGCTCTGTCGGTCTATATGGGCACTTGAAGGGCTTCTGGATTACGTTTTCAACTATCTTTAAGAAGCCTGAGACCGTTGAGTATCCCGAAGTAAAAGCACCAACTCAAGAGCGTTTTCACGGTCGCCACCAGCTAAATCGCCATCCCGATGGTTTAGAAAAATGTATTGGCTGTGAACTATGTGCGTGGGCCTGTCCAGCAGATGCGATTTATGTTGAAGGCGCAGACAACACGGAAGAAAATCGTATGTCACCCGGAGAGCGCTATGGCAAGGTTTATCAGATCAATTACTTGCGGTGTGTGTTTTGTGGGCTATGCATTGAAGCTTGCCCTACTCGCGCACTCACAATGACGAACGAGTACGAACTCGCCGATGATTCCCGTGCGAAATTAATCTTTGAAAAAGAAGACCTGCTTGGTCCATTGCGCGCAGGCATGTTAATGCCTCCGCACCCGATGTATCCAGATATGACTGATACGAATTATTACAAAGGCGATGTTACGCAAGCTCATCCATCACAGGACGTAAATAAATGATAGATCTAGCAATTCAAGTTGGGCAGACTGCAAAACCAGAAGCAACTCTGTTTTGGATTCTTGCGCCCTTAACGCTTGCAGCAGCCCTTGGAATGTTGTTAGTTAAAAAAGCGGTTCACTCAGCGATCTTGATGGCCTTTGTAATGATCGCTCTAGCGATATTTTATATTGCTCAAGGGGCGCCATTTCTTGGTATCGTACAAATTGTTGTTTATACCGGCGCGGTAATGATGCTCTTCCTATTTATTCTCATGCTCGTTGGTGTCGACTCCTCTGATTCATTAACAGAGACGATTCAAGGCCTTCGCCCCATTGCAATTACAGCTGCAGTCGGCTTCGGCGGCTTGATGATTTCTCTACTAGGTCGCGCAACTCTCGGCCGCAATGCAGTTGGAGTAGAAGCCGCTAACGCTGATGGCAATGTAGAAGGAATTGCTAATCTTTTATTCTCAACCTATGTTTGGCCATTTGAAGTTGTTTCAGCACTTTTAATTACTGCAGCCCTCGGTTCAATGGTTTTAGCTCACCATCACCTCATTCAAACGAAGCCGACCCAGCGTGAACTTTCAATCCAACGCTTTCGTTCTGGCTCATTGGCAAATGCCGCAGGCCTGCCTGCTCCAGGTGTCTTTGCTCGCCACAACGCAGTAGATGTTCCGGCGCTTTTGCCTGATGGAACGGCCGCCGCAGCCTCCATTAATGCCAGCTTAAAGGCGCGCGGAGATGTTTTGAATTCCTCAGTCTTTGAACTTGGAACCGTCGATACGAGCATAGAGGAGGAGAAGTAAATGAACGCAGCTAACTATCTTTACCTCTCAGCCCTCCTCTTTACTATCGGTGCCGTTGGCGTAGTTATACGCCGCAACGCCATCGTTGTATTTATGTGTATTGAATTAATGCTTAATGCTGCAAATTTATCTTTTGTAACTTTTTCTAGAATCAATGGAGACCTCAACGGCCAAGTAGTCGCCTTCTTTACGATGGTGGTCGCCGCGTGCGAAGTTGTAGTTGGTCTAGCAATTATCGTGACGATTTACAGGTCGCGCCGATCAGCATCTATTGATGATGCTAGTTTGTTGAAGCGATAACTATGATGGCCTCAACAACCCTTGTATATTTAATCGCACTCCCACTTGCGGGTACTGCGATTCTCTTGCTTACCGGTCGTCGCAGCGATAAGTGGGGACATTTACTTGCAACGGCACTCTCTGCTTCATCATTTTTTGTTGGCCTGTATCAGCTTTCATTAATGCTCGGTCGCTCCAACAGTGAGCGTCCAATAACTCAGAAACTCTTTGAGTGGATCTCAGTTGGCAGCTTTAAGATCGATGCCAGCTTGATGTTAGATCAGCTATCCATCTGTTTTGTTCTTCTCATTACTGGTGTCGGAACTTTGATCCACATCTATTCGATTTCATACATGTCGCATGATCCAGATCGTCGACGTTTCTTTGCCTTTCTAAATCTCTTTATCGCCGCCATGTTGCTGTTGGTCCTTGGCGATAGTTATCTCAATCTCTATGTGGGCTGGGAAGGCGTTGGTTTAGCCTCATACTTGCTCATTGGTTTCTGGAATCAAAAGCCGGCATATGCCACTGCATCCAAAAAAGCATTTGTTATGAACCGCATAGGAGACATGGGCCTGTCATTTGCCATCATGATCGCCTTTGCGACCATGGGCACAGTCTCATTTAGCGGCGTAAAAGCGGCCGTGGAGCACACATCTACTGCAGCTTTAACTGGAATCGGCATCATGTTATTAGTTGCAGCTACTGGAAAATCTGCGCAGTTTCCCCTGCAGGCCTGGCTGGGAGATGCCATGGCTGGCCCAACTCCAGTATCGGCACTTATCCATGCGGCAACCATGGTTACCGCTGGCGTCTATTTAATTACCCGTTCTAACTTTATTTTTGATGCTGCACCAACTGCCCAGTTATTAGTTGTAATCGTTGGCGCAATAACTTTAATGTTCGGTGCACTTATTGGTACTGCCAAAGATGACATAAAGAAGGCACTTGCAGCATCGACAATGTCACAAATTGGCTACATGATTTTGGGCGCGGGTCTTGGTCCAGTTGGTTATGCCTTTGCAATCATGCACTTACTTACTCACGGTTTCTTTAAAGCTGGAATGTTCCTTGGAGCAGGCTCAGTTATGCATGGAATGAATGATGAAGTGAACATGCGCAAATACGGTGCACTTCGCAGATTTATGCCAATTACATTTGCAACCTTTGGTCTAGGCTACTTAGCAATTTTAGGAGTTCCACCATTTGCTGGTTTCTACTCAAAAGATATGATTATTGAAACTGCATTTAACTCGGGTGGCATCAAAGGAGTTATTCTTGGCTGCGTAACTTTGCTAGGTGCTGGTATTACCGCTTTCTATATGACTCGCGTCATGATTCTTACCTTCACTGGAAAGTCACGTTGGGATGATGAGGCTCATCCACATGAGTCTCCATGGTTGATGTGGCTACCAATGGCAATTCTTGCAATTGGATCTGTGACCTCTGGGTATCTCTTAAGTCATGGCGACGCTTTGGTTAACTGGCTATCTCCATTATTTGAAAACCATGGGGAGCATGAAGAGCTACTTTCTCCAATGGTTGTATCTGGTCTTGCATTAGCAATGGTTGCCATAGGTGTTGCAATCGCATTCGTTAAGTATTCACGTAACGAGGTTGCAGCCGTTGCTCCGATCGATGTTTCAATCTTTACGACAATTGCTCGCCAAGATTTGTTGCAAGATCGCTTTAATGAGGCCGTCTTTATGCAGCCAGGTAAGGCTCTCACTGCCGTCTTAGTCAAGACCGACGAGGCCGTTATTGATGGGGCTGTGCGCAGTGTTGGCCGTATTGCACTTAGCTCTGGCTCAGCGTTGCGTGGAATACAGAGCGGTTTTGTCCGTAGTTATGCAGCATTAATCTTAATCGGCGCAGTTGCGCTGGTCGCAGCGATTTGGGTGGTGACTCAATAATGAACTGGTTAACGTTATTAATGGTTTTACCACTGATTGGTTCTGCAGTTGTAGTTGCACTGCCAAAGGAGAATGAAAAGCTTGTTAAGCAGGTTGCTCTTGCCTCAACTCTAGTTGTAATGGGCGTGACTATTGCTATGGCCATGGGTTTCCAGCGCGATAATGTGGATCTTCAGTACGTTGAAAAGTATTCATGGATTCCATCTTTTGGAATTAACTACGCACTTGGCGTTGACGGTCTGGCCCTTGTCTTAATTTTGATGTCAACAATTCTTGCCCCAGTAGTTGTACTTTCAGGGTGGAATGAATCGCAAGGCGGACGTTGGAGCGTTAAAACCTTTTATATTCTTATCCTTGTCTTAGAGACAATGATGATCGGCGTCTTTGCAGCAACCGATGTCTTCCTATTTTATGTAATCTTCGAAGCGATGTTGATTCCCGTTTACTTTCTGATTGGTGGTTATGGCACAGGAGAGCGCTCGGCAGCTGCAGTTAAGTTTTTGATTTACAGTCTGTTCGGCGGATTAATGATGTTAGCCTCAATCATTGCGCTCTACGTTATGTCAGGTGCCCAAGGTGGTCATACATTTGATCTCGCTGCACTGTCACAACTTCAGATGAGCTCTATGACGCAAAACCTCTTATTCCTTGGATTCTTTATCGCCTTTGCAATCAAGGCCCCACTATGGCCACTTCATACGTGGCTACCGGATGCTGCACAGTCAGCTACTCCGGGAACTTCTGTATTACTACTTGGTGTACTCGATAAAGTTGGAACTTTTGGAATGATTCGCTACTGCCTAACCTTATTTCCAGAAGCAAGTAAAACCTTTACTCCAGTAATTTTGGTTCTAGCTGTAATTTCAATTATCTACGGTGCGATCTTGGCAATCGGACAGCGTGACTTGAAGCGTTTAATCGCCTTCACTTCGATTTCTCACTTCGGGTTTATCACGTTGGGAATCTTCGCGATGACCTCACAAGGCTACAGCGGGGCAGCTTTATACATGTTTAATCACGGTTTCTCGACTGCAGCACTGTTCTTAGTAGGAGGTTGGATGATTTCTCGACGAGGTTCATCCACAATCTCAGACTTCGGTGGATTGCAGCGCATAACCCCAGTTATGGCCTGGATGTTCTTCCTTGCCGGAATGTCTTCCCTGGCGCTTCCTGGAATGTCGAGCTTTGTTAGCGAGTTCTTAGTACTTGTTGGAACTTTTACTCGCTATCCAGTCCATGCAGTTATCGCAACCTTTGGAATCGTCTTAGCTTCCCTCTATATCTTGATTCCAGTTCAAAAAGCATTACATGGTCCAACTACACCTGGAAATGAAAACCTAAGCGACCTCAATCTTCGCGAGAAGTTAGCTATTGCTCCAGTGATTGTAATTATTTTCGTTCTCGGCTTCTATCCTGCACCCTTACTCAATGTTATTAATCCCGCGGCCACACACGTGATTGCTCAATTGGGTTTTACTGATCCAATGCCAACAAGTGGAGGCAAGTAATGACATTCACCGCGCCAGTTCTTAACTACACTCTTCTTTCACCCATCTTGATTCTTTTGGGTGGCGCTTTAATTGGTGTGCTAGTTGAGGCATTTGTCTCGAAAGCTTTAAGAGCTATAACTCAACTGAGTTTAACTATTGGAACTCTAGTTCTCTCTTTAGTACAGGTGTGGAGAATCCAGAACGAGCAGTCGATGTCTGCTGCTATGGGCTCGGTAATTATCGATGGTCCAGCGATATTGCTGCAGGCATCGATTCTTATTATCTCTATCATCTCGATTTTTCTGATTGCCGATACCGATCATTTCACCGCACTTGCTGCAGCTCTGCCTGGCTCTGAGGAAGAGCGCCATTCAGTTGAAACCGGTAATCAAGTAACTGAAGTCTACCCACTCACTCTCTTTGCAGTGTCGGGAATGATGCTGTTCCCAATTGCTAGCGATTTAATTACTTTGTTCGTGGCACTTGAAATGCTTTCACTACCGTTGTACTTAATGGCCGGGTTATCTCGCCGTCGCCGATTAGCCTCACAAGAGGCAGCGCTTAAGTACTTCTTGTTGGGTGCATTTTCATCGGCGTTTTTCCTCTTCGGAATGGCTTATTTATATGGTTATTCAGCCTCAGTCACATATGCGGGGATCCGTGAATCTGTAGTAGGTGGCAGTGGAAATGACGTACTACTCCTGATGGGTATGGCATTTTTATCAATTGGGCTTCTCTTTAAGGTCGGTGCAGTCCCATTCCATGCATGGTCACCGGATGTTTATCAAGGTGCACCTACGCCAATAACAGGATTTATGGCAGCTGCAACAAAAGTTGCAGCTTTTGGCGCGATGCTACGTATTTATTACACTGTATTTGCTAATGCACAGTGGTCGTGGACTCCGCCGTTGTCGGCTATTGCAATTATCACAATGCTCTTTGGTTCTCTAGTTGCAATTTCGCAGCGTGATGTTAAGCGCATGCTGGCGTATTCATCTATTGCTCATGCAGGTTTCTTACTCGCTGGTGTAATCGCGCTCAATAAAGCCGGACTTGAAGCCTCTATCTTTTACTTATTCGCTTATGGAGTTGCCACGGTCGGCGCTTTCGCAGTTGTAACTCTCGTTCGCGATTCATCAGGAGAAGTCACTGATTTAAATCGTTGGAAGGGCCTTGGCAAGCGTTCTCCATGGGTTGCAGCAAGCTTTGCAGGTTTCCTTTTAGCTTTTGCAGGCATTCCACTTACAAGCGGCTTCATCGGAAAGTTTTCAATCTTTTCAGCAGCTTATGAAAGTGGCGCAAAGGGCGTAGTTATTGCCGGCGTACTTTCAAGCGCTATCGCAGCCTTCTTCTATATTCGCGTCATTGTTTTGATGTTCTTTACCGATGCAACTCAAGATGGCACAAGCGTTCAACTGCCATCGATTCTTACTCGTGCAACCCTGGTTATCTCGATGGCTGTGACAGTTGTACTTGGTGTGTATCCAGCACCGCTACTCAATCTGATCTCACACTTCTCAACCTTCATTCGCTGATGTCTGCATTTGGAATTCCCAATGTTGCGCCAGCACTTGAGGCGACACTGGTTGCACAAATGGCGGCAGTGGAATCCCTCCTGCTTAGTCACACGCGCAGTGAATATCCTTTTGTCGATGAGACTGCTCACCACTTAGTAGCCGCTGGCGGCAAGCGTTTACGACCACTTTTAGTACTTTTGACCTCACAATTTGGTGACCCAATGGCCTCTGGAGTGATCCCCGCCGCCGTTGCCTGCGAAATCACTCACCTAGCAACGCTGTACCACGATGACGTTATGGATGAAGCGCCACTGCGTCGCGGAGTAGAGAGTGCAAATATTCGTTGGGGAAATACGATTGCAATTTTGACGGGAGATTTTCTCTTTGCCAAGTCCTCAGATTTGTTAGCCGATCTTGGTCCGGATGCTGTGCGGCTGCAAGCACGCACATTTGAGCGTTTAGTCATTGGTCAAATTATGGAAACCCAAGGACCAAATCCTGGGCAAGATCCACTCGAATATTATTTGAAAGTCGTTGCCGATAAGACAGGTTCACTCATTGCTGCGAGTGCGCGTTACGGAGCGATGGTTTCAGGTGCACCAGCGGATATTATGGAGACTGTTACTGTCTTTGGAGAAAAAATCGGAGTGGCATTTCAATTAGCCGATGACGTGATCGATATTGCAAGTGAGTCAAATCAATCTGGAAAGACCCCAGGTACTGATCTACGCGAAGGCGTTCCAACGTTAGTAACTCTCAATGTTATGAAGTCTACAAATCCTGCCGATCGTGAGCTACAGCAGTTATTGAGTGCACCTATTGGAGATGAAGATATTGTTGCGCAAGTTTTAGTTCAACTTCGCACTCACGAAGCTTTAGGTCAAGCACGTGAGAAGTTACATCAGATAGCTAATGAGGCACGTCTTGCTCTTGGCCCACTTCCAGTATCTGATGCAACAGGTGCGTTAATCTCGCTATGCGACGCGGTTATCGACCGAACGGCTTGATCGCACTAAATCTGTTCCTAAAGTAATAAGTGCAACCCAAATAATGAGAAAGCCTAGCCAACGCGCAGTTGGCATATCTTCATGACGCACCCACACACCAATCGAAAACTGCAGAGTGGGTGTGATGTATTGCAAAAGTCCAATCGTTGAAAGCGGCAAGCGAGTGGTTGAACCGTTGAATAAGAGCAGTGGAATAGCAGTAATTGCACCAGCGCTAATAAGGAGAAATGTTAATCCTGGGCTATGACCAAACTGTCCGGTGCCTTGATTACCTAAATACAGCAGATATCCAGCATATGGAATGAAAGAGATACCCGTTTCAATCGCAAGACCTTCAAGTGCTCCAAGACCCAACTGTTTCTTTATAAGGCCATAGCTACCCCATGAGATTGCTAGAGCTAATGCAACCCATGGCAGGCGGCCGTAGTCGATCGTCAAAATTAAAACACCTAGGGATGCAACTCCAACTGCGACCCATTGCAAAGTGCGCATCTTTTCTTTCAGCAACAAAACACCAAAAGCGATAATGATTAAAGGGTTGATGTAATAACCAAGAGATGCCTCAACAACATGACCATTATTAGTTGCCCAGATATAGACCAACCAGTTAATGGAGATCAAAAAAGAGGCAGCAAATAGTTTGAGAGCTACCCGAGGCCGCTTCAACGTTGCAATCGTTGATTTAAGCGCCTTAGTTATGGACAAGATGATGATACAGAAAACTAATGTCCATACTGCGCGATGTGAAACTATCTCTGCAGCTTCAGCAGGTTCAAGCAATGGCCAATACAGGGGAAATAAACCCCATAGTCCATAAGCACTCAAGCCAAAGATAAGGCCTAACTTATTTTTGCTCAATTATCTAAAGTTCGTAAATTGAACTGCAAAGTCCCAGCCACCATCTTTAACCATGGCCATGGTCTCTTGTAAATCATCACGACTTTTAGATGTCACTCGAAGCTCATCACCTTGGATCTGAGTCTTAACAGATTTTGGACCTTCATCACGAATCAACTTTGCAATCTTCTTGGCATTCTCAGTTGAGATTCCCTCTTTTAGCGGGACAGCAATCTTGTAGATCTTTCCTGACAAGAATGGAGCACCAGCATCAAGGTGCTTTAATGAAACTCCACGCTTAATCATCTTATCTTTTACGACATCCAGTGCGGCTTTCGCGCGCTCCTCGGTATCGGCCTCAATTAAAATCTTTTCGCCCTCTAATTCAATCTTTGAACCCGTATTTTTGAAATCAAAGCGTGTATCAATCTCACGGATCGCTTGGTTAATGGCGTTATCGAGCTCCATGCGATCGATTGTGGAGGTTACGTCGAAACTACTATCTGCTGCCACGGTGGGGCTCCTTCTCTGGCAGCCAATTCAAGTGGGTCAGCGTGCCTACGTGCCTAAGGTATCCTTTCCCTTCGCACTATCCATAATTGCCGCACTACTTGTTCGACCTTGGCGGGTTGCCCGAGCGGCCAATGGGAGGGGACTGTAAATCCCCCGGCTCTGCCTTCGAAGGTTCAAATCCTTCACCCGCCA
>CAMBDL010000004.1 GCA_945865365.1 Streptomyces griseus | reverse complement strand
ACAGCAACTGTGATCTGTGCTTGGCCCTTTGAGGTAATGGTAAATCTATATACACCCGCTTTAGCTACTGCGCTATATCGTGCAAGGTATAAGTAATCGGTCCTGCTATAGGGCTCATAGAACTTTGTACGCTCTGTAAATTTGAGAGTTACTGATGAGCCAGTCGGAGGAGCAATGAGAAGAGTGGGTAGCGCAGTTGTGCGCAAAGAATTCTCTGGCTTCTTATCAACAATGAGGTATTGGACAGATAGGGTATCGCCTGCATTAAATTGCGCACGAAAAGCCTTCTTTTGCCCTGCCTTAGTAAATGAAGCTCTTATCGCAAAAGAAACCGTCCCATCAACTAGCAGTGGTCCCTTTGCAGCAGTTGTATCTGAATCTAACAAAACCACAGGTTGATGAGCATGGGCAACTCCACTGCCAATAACTACAAGTACCAGTAGGGCTGCTAGGAACTTTCTCATACCAAAACGCTACCTGAGCCGGCCACTTGTTGCATGTCTAACCAAGCCAGCAAGCACCAATCCTGAAACCACCCGGGGAGCTCTTTTACCGCTTAGTAGTTCTCTCACTTATTCGATACTTGGCGATGTACTCACGGTCGAGCACCCACCCAAGTCCAGCCTCAGTAGGAAGGGTTAAATAGCCATTGTCTAGCGGAGCCGCATTTGAGATTACATTGTGCCAAATTGGATCCCGATCAGGATGGAAAAATTCAATAAATGTGCCATGTGGCTGAGAAGCTATTAAGTGGGCAGAGACTTGGGCTTCTTCATGATGAGCCATTTTCACGCCATACGTTGTAGCTACTGCCGCAGCACGCAACCATTCGCTTGGTCCGCCCGACCACGATGAATCAAAGTTGCAGTAATCAATTGCGCCAATTTCCATCAAGTCACGACAACCAGCAGCCGACATCTCTGTTTGGCCGGCACATACTGCTATGCCACTTCTAAAACGTACATCTCTCATTGCTCTGCGGTCATTTTCCCAATTACATGGCTCTTCGAACCACATAATCTCTTGATCTTCTACGAGTCGTGCAAAAGTTACGGCTGATTCAATGTCCCAACCTTGATTAGCATCTACTGCAATTTTAAAATCTTTTCCAGCAACAGATCGAGCTAAGCGGACTCTTGCGGCATCTTCTGCGGGAGACAATCCTCCAACTTTAAATTTTATCCCTGCAAACTGTTTTTCCTGCAAATAAGTAATCTCATCTTCAATGGTCAAATTACTATTGTAATAACCACCGATGCTTATCACTGGTACTGAATTTCGATACCCACCCCATAATTTCCACAACGGAATATTTAATGTGCGACCCATAAGATCCCACAACGCTGTGTCAAAGGCGGCGCTTGCTACAAGGCCTAATCTGCGATCTCGCAGAATATTCCAGGTAGCCGGCCGAGCAATCTCCCAACACTTTTCAATCGCCAAAGCATCCTGACCAAATAATCGAGGTGCTATTTCCTCATGAATAATCGAATCAATCTCTCCCAGTCCCGCATCTTCATCGCCAACATATGCCTCTCCTATGGCTCCATCGTCAGTAAAGACTCGCATAAGCACGGTTGATCTATGTGTCATCTGATAGAACGAGCCCTTGTATGTGCGCGCTAAAGGCACCCTGATGAGCTCAGTTTCAATTCGCATAATCGAGTTCATGGCGGCAACCCTCTTTCTGGAATTTCTGGAAACGATTCTAGAAATATCATACACTGAGGGCATGTCACAACGGAAGCCAGAAGATCGAGTAACTCCCCTGCCTGTTGCAACGATGGAAGATGTAGCACGGAGAGCAGGAGTAGCAATCTCAAGTGTTTCGCGAGTGTTGTCCGGGCACCCAGATGTCTCTGCACGCATGGCAAAAAAAGTTGAGGAGGCAACACGATTTTTAGGTTATGAACCCGATATTTTAGCGCAATCGATGCGTAGCGGTGAGACCCGAACAATTGGATTCATTATTACTGACATTTCTAATCCGCTTTTTGCTCAAGTGGCTCAAAGTTGTGAACAAGAGTTGCGCAAGATGGGCTACTCAATGATACTCATGAGCTCAGATGGAGATGACATTACTGAGTCTGAAAATTTTGCAGTTCTGCGAAGGCGAAGGGTCGATGGAATTATTGCGTCGCTTGTTTCCGAAAAATCTTCTACTGTTAAGAGTTCTCTACAAAGCCTTCGTTCGCCACTTGTGCTACTAGATCGCCAGGTTGCTGGATATGAATACGGAAGTGTATCCGCAAATCACTTTGCTGGAACTAGAGATGCAGTAAATCACCTTATTAATCAAGGCCATAGGGAAATTGCTTTCGTAACAGGAACGCCTGATGTTCTGATTACGCGTGAACGTTTAAAGGGCTACAAGAAAGCCTTTGCAGAAAATAATCTTCCTATAAATGAGAATAATATCCGTCTTGGTAATTTCACAGAAGAATTCTCTGAACGTCAAACGTATCTGCTCTTTTCTTCTCCCACCGTTCCAACGGCAATTCTCACAGGTGGAGTTGGAGCTACAGCGGGTGCGATACGTGCCCTACGCTCCCTTAGTCTTACTATAGGAACTGATGTCTCTTTTGTAGCCATCGACGAATGGCCTATGTTTGACGTTATCCTTCCGCAGCTTTCATCGGTATACCGCGATGCCGAGATGCTTGGCCGAGAGTCGGCTCGCCTGTTGCTTGAAATTATGCGTGGCGCTAAACCCCGTAAAACAGTGATTGATACTCACTTTATTATCCGTGAGAGCAGTACTAATAGAGTGCGAAATAAGAAGAAGATTTAGCTAGTTTCAATTTCAACGATTGGAGTTCCCGTACTTACTTCTTGATCGATCTCGACCAAGATTGTAATAACAGTTCCAGTGACCGGAGATGGAACCTCAACGCTTGCTTTATCAGTTTCTACTAGCATCAGTGGATCTCCAGCTTGAACCACACTTCCTGGGGCAACTAGAATTTCTGAAATAAAGACCTCATCAACGCTGTCGGCTACTTTTGGCATTTTTGCTGTTGACTTCATATGAACCCCTTAACTTGTCCAAATATTTTTGAAAATAGCATCTGGCTGTGGGAAGGGAGCGTTACGGGTGAATTCAATTACTCGCGCGATTGCTTCTCGTTCTTCTTCTGATATTTTTGCAACTTCAGTTAACGTAAGTACACCGGATGCAACTAATTCATTTTGTCGAACGAGAATTGGATCACGAGGGAGCCACGACTCGAGCTCACCCACAGGACGATAGGTTGCTAAATCAGCTCTTGAATGACCTGCATAGCGATAAGTCTTTGCTTCAATAAGTGTTGGACCGCCACCAGAACGTGCACGATCAATTGCACGATTCAAACTAGAAATAACCTCATCGACTTTCATGCCATCGATTATTTCAGATGGCATAGAATATGATGCCGCTCTCTGTGCGATATCAACAACCGACGTTGTTGTTTCAATTCGACTGTACTCACCGTATAAATTGTTATCACAGACAAAGATGACTGGTAGTTTCCAAACAGAAGCCAAATTAAGAGCTTCATGAAAAGCCCCAATATTTGCCGCCCCATCGCCAAATACTGCGACTGCAACACGTTTTTCTCCACGAGTTTGAAATGCAAGAGCAGCACCTGCAGCAATAGGCAGACCAGCACCCACAATTGCAAAGGTTGGCAAAAGCCCTAACTCTGGTGCAGATAGATGCATGGAGCCCCCGACTCCGCCAATGCATCCAGTTGTACGACCCATAATTTCACCTAGTGCGGCTTCGGGTGTGAGGCCTAAAGCTAATGCGAAACCGTGACTGCGGTATGTACAAGCAACAAAATCATCTGAATTAAGTGTTACTGCTAAGCCAATATTGAGAGCTTCTTGACCCTGACATGTGTGAGTGGTTCCATGGACGAGGCCTTCAGAGAATAATCCCACTATCTCTTCTTCGAAATATCGAATCTCAAGCATTCGCCGTAACTGTTCAACTGGATCTGCTAGATCTCTTCGGCGCTTACTTTGAACTTCATTCTGTGTAGTCATTAGAGCAACCCTCTCTGAATCCACCAAGGGGTCGGAACTTGGTTAGTCACTAGATAGTGAGCAATCTGCTCTTTGATATAACCCGGCTGCGGAATGTATAACTCTTCTAACTCTTTTCCGTAAGGAACGGGCGCATTTGGGGGCGAAATAATAAAAGGAGGAGCTTTTAAATCTGCGAAATGCTTACTCACCATCAGTGAAAGAATCTCATGTCCCCAACCACCACTAATAGGTGCTTCTTGCACGATAACGAGTCTGCCAGTTTTTTTGATGGATTGTGAAACACAATCTTGATCCCACGGTACAAGAGTAGAAAGATCGATGACTTCGACATCCATGCCCGCAAGAGCTTCAAGAGATTTACCCACTAACTGACCCATTGAAACTACGGTCAGTGAGGCGCCTTCTCGCATGATTCGCGCCTTACCAATCTCCATGAGTCCATCTTCTTTTTGAACGAGTGCGCCTCTGTCACCATAGAGCGCACGCGGCTCTAAAACTGCGACCGGACCAGGATCACGGATCGCTGCACGTGTTAACTCATAGGCCGATTGAATATCTGATGGAACAATAACTTTGAGTCCTGGCGTTGCAACCAACCAATTCTCTAATGTTTGCGAATGTTGAAGACCAAACCCTCCACCTGCTCCAACTGAAGCGCGTATAACCATAGGGACTTTAAACTGCCCTCCACTTAAATAGTGAAACTTTGCAGCCTCTGTTACAACCATATCGAGAGCAACGCCCATAAACTCCATGAACATAATCTCAATAACAGGCTTCATTCCAGCTGTGGCTGCGCCCACTCCTGCGCCAGTAAATGCCATTTCCGAAATTGGAGTATCCCGAACTCGAAGAGGACCAAATTCAGCCAGTAGACCTTCAGATGTTTTGAATGGCCCTTCTGCTTGTGCAACATCTTCACCAAAGACCATAACTGCGGGGTCTATACGCATTTCATCTGCAAGGGCCAGAGCTATAGCCTGACGGAATCTAACCTGTGCCATTACTTATTCCCCATTCCTTGAAGACCTGGATAATCTGTCGTTAAATCAAAACAAAGAATTTCTCCGGGTAAGTCCCGTAATACATGTGTCTCATCGATCGTCGATGTTGCAACATAAAGTTTGTCGAGATTCACTCCTCCAAAAGTGCAGTCATAAACACCTCTACCTGGAATTTCAATCGCTCGAACCACTTCTTCAGATTCAAGATCCACTCGAAGAACTGCCTCGCCATATGCCGATGCTACCCAAGCACAACCCTGATTATCGACAACGAGTCCATCAGGGGTTGCATTACCTGGTAATTGAATGTGCTTAAGAAGTTTAACTTCACCACTGGTTTGAATAATTGAAATTCGATCAGCAAAGGTCTCCGCAACTACTATCCTGCTGTCATCAATGCGTGCAATTCCATTTGCAAAAACTAGTCCGGAGATTGGAAAGTCAATTACTCCCTTTGCGATTCGTGCTAGGTCGGCTGGTACAGGCGAATCCCCTTCAGGATTAAAGCCGTAGGTTCCTACCCAGACAGTCTCATCAGAGTCAACAAGCATGTCATTAGCGCTAAATTTCCAATGAGAACTGAAATCTGAATAAATCGCAAACTCTCCACTTAATTTTTGTCGCACAACTGCTTTCTTTTCGCAATCCACCACCAATAACTCACCCGAGTGCAACCACCCAAGACCAGATACTAGAGGTGGGATTTCAGCTTCTGTATGTAACTCCCCAGTTGCAATGTCGCCCCTGTACACCACTCCCGCTAGAACATCAGAGAACCACAAGTCGCCACCGCGCCAACGCAAAGACTCGGGAAATGCAACTCCTTTAAATGTAACCTCAGCCTTCATAATTTAGAACCTTACCGACAATCCACCGTCAACAGTGAGAGTTTGGCCCGTCATATATGTATTCGAAGAGCTTGCTAACCATGCAATAACGTGAGCAATCTCAATAGGCAAAGCTGGACGAGCGATTGGCAACCGCTTATTTTTAATATAAACCTCATTAAACCAATCGCTTTCAAGTTCATCCTGACCATTAACGATCGACATCCGAGTTGCAACAAAGCCTGGAGCCACTGCATTAACTAGCACGCCACATTCTGCAAACTCAAGGGCGACGGTTCGTGTAGCCGCTTCAAGGCCTGCCTTGCTAACGTCATAGGCAGTGGAAGTGGGTTCACTCAATTTTCCATGAATACTCGTTAAGTTAACGATTCGTCCATATGATTGTTTGACCATGATCTTGCCGACATGTTTCATAAGAAATAGCGGAGCATGAAGATTTACATCTAAAGTTGTGAAGTATTTATCAAGTTCAAGATCAAGAATTGTATTTGGTACGGAAATTCCAGCGACATTTACGAGCACATCGATTCTTCCATACTTCTGAACAACATCTGCAACTGCACTCTCTAAATCAGAGAGGTTGCCTAAATCAATTATGAGGTTGTCAATCTCTGTTTTTTTCTCTGGTTGCTCTCGGTCGAAAACAATTACTCGAGCCCCGAGTTCTAGGAATAATTCAGCTGTCGCCTTCCCAATTCCATGTGCGCCACCAGTGACTACGATAACTTGCTCAGTGAAGTTTTTCATTTTTCACCATGTAATAGTTTATAAGCGGCGGTACCTGGAGCGGGCTGAAAAAGCTCCATGGTAATTCCATCGGGATCTCGCAAGTAAAGTCCTGCACCTCCAGCATTTGCTCCAGTATCGACTGCTACAGGGCCGGAGATAAAAGTAATTCCCTCATTTTGAAGCTCAGAATAAACTCGGTCTAGATCAGAAACCATAAAACAAAGGTGCGCGTTGCCTATTCGTCGAGGTTCAAGATCTGTTGGCAGCACTTCAGGTGTGACATATTCAAATAATTCAATAACATGGTGGCCCGCCGGATCACTTAAATGCGCCATCTTCACGCTGGCATTGGGATACCCGACTATTTCTGCAAGATAACCTCCCGTTTTTTCCTGGGCCATAATGAGTGTGCAGCCGAGAATCCGCACATAAAAATCAATAGATCTCTCTAGGTTGCTCACAGTTAATCCCGTATGTTGGACTGCGCCACGAATTGCCATCTCATTTACTCGCTCTCTTTTTGATTTTTAACTGTACGGACCAATTCAATTTTTCATCTACTGCCAAAGTTTTTACTGAACCACCACCTAAACCAACTCCATCAGCTGCACTCGAGGGTTCAATGCCAAGAGCCACGTACTCTCCATTCCAAGGGTGTTCTTGCGTGAATGCCATCTCCTCCCAAATCCAAAGATACGGTAGATTTTCTGCATCCCAAGAAATTTCAATCTCATAATTCTCATTGCTTACTCGTATACATGAAATATCTGAAAAGACACCCATTCTTGCCGGCGTCTGAGATGTAACTACTGACCAATTTGTGTTGTGAAAACTTTCCCATGGTCCAAACTCAGCACCGTTAGCAGAGCCGTCGTAGGCTAACTCTCTAAATTGTGCATTACCAACTGGCTCCAATCGCACTGCAGTCTTTAAGAAATCAGATCCTAAAATCAAATGCTCAGTAACGATGACAGGTCGAGGCTCTGTGTCACGATTAACGAGAGATCCAGCAAGCCTTATCCCACTTTCGTTGATCGTTATTGAGCGTTGACTCTTAAGATTTTCATCGCTCCATTCTAAAGACAGGGAATGCGCAGTTTTCTCGCAAATACTCCAAGCTGCTTGAGAGGCATTGCCATGAAAACCTTGAGGATACTTGCCATGTAGGTACTCGCTACCGGCATTAGGTAGAAGCGGCTGCCAGCCACCATTCCAGGCTGCCACCCAGTCTTGCTCTGTGCCTAAAAACTTTGGCTCTACGGAGGGATGAGGGGCTTTAGCTAGAAAGTTTTGCCCCTGAAAAACAGCATGAGTAATAGCCCCACCATTTTCTGGCAGGACTGAAATACTCAACTCTTCAGTAGCTAAGGTGTGAATCATCATTTCGGGCGAGTAACCGCGCCATCGATCGGAACCGTTGTAAGTGCGCCATCTATAGTGATGCAATCCCCATTGATGAAATCGGCATCATCGGAACAGAGAAAGACGGTGAGTTTTCCAATCTCCTTGGGATCACCTAAGCGTCCAGCAGGAGTAACTCTTAATACACGCTCTTCATCAACGACGCCGAGTTCAACATCGATATCCCACATGGGAGTTCGTTGCACTCCTGGTGCGATTGCGTTAGCTCGAACGCCATATGGTGCCCATTCGGCTGCGGCCACGCGAGTCATCATAATTACTGCAGCTTTAGTTGCACAGTATGCGATTCTTCCTGGGTTGGAAGAAAAGCCTCGGATAGATGAAATATTGACCACGCTTCCAGATCTCTGAGGAAGAAAATATCTTATTGCAGCGCGCATGCAGTAAAACACACCACTTTGCATAACACCCAGACTAATATCCCAGACTTCATCGGTGACATCTTTAATATGAGGGCCAACGAATGAAACCCCCGCATTATTTACTAATATATCTAAGCGTCCAAAATCAGCAACGACTTGTGCGAATGCATCATCAACCACTTTCGACTGTGAAACATCCACGGCATATCCTCGAGAGGTAACGCCCAACTTAGAAATCTCTGCTGCGGCAATCTGTGCACTCTCTATATTTAAATCAAATACAGCAACATGCGCTCCCGCCCGCGCTAATTCATCAGCTATTGCACGACCGATTCCTTGAGCAGCCCCAGTGACAATAGCTACCTTTTGATCAAGTTTTTTCATTTCATTTCCTCTTCTAATGGGTGTACTGCTAGCGGGAGTATTTCAATTCTCATAAATGCAAAGATTGGCAAGGAGCTCAAGAGTAAGTGAAGTTCGCTGGCATCCTCGGCTTTCCAAATACCTACATTGTTTCTCGTCCCAGGGACTCTCCATATGCGCTCAATTGAACCTTGGGCCTTGAGCTCTTTTCCGCGCAATCGCTCTCTAATGAGTAGTTGTTCGAAGCTAGAGGCCGGAAAATCCTGAGGTACGTCGACATTTATCGAGACTAAAAACTCCATTCTCACTCCCCCTTAACTGAACCGGCGGTCAAACCAGTTATAAAGTAGCGCTGACCAAAAACATATGTAATAAATAATGGAAGCGTTGCAATAGTCATACCAGCCATAATAGTTGGGATCGACAGGGAATATCGGCTCTGAAATCCGGTGATACCGACCATAAGAGTCTTTTGCTCATCGCTTTGCAAGAACACTAAAGCCAATAAAAGTTCGTTCCAAGCCCAGAGCAAATTAACGATCGTGAGAGTTATAAGCGGAGGACCAGAAAGCGGAAGAACTACGGATCTGAAGGTTCTAAAATTAGATGCTCCGTCGATCTCTGCAGCCTCAGTAAGGCTTGCTGGAATAGCTCTAAAAAAATTCGTCAGCAGGTAAATTGAAAACGGCAACATGAGGCCTATATAGACAAGGATAAGCATTCGAAAAGTAGAGATCCATCCAAGTTTTGCACCCAATGTGAAGAGTGGAATGAGTAAAACAACGGGGGGTACAACCATCAACGAGATGAGTATCCCTAGCACTGTGTCTCGACCTTTCCACTTCCAGTGCGCAAAACCCCATGCAGCGCAAGCGGCCATAACAATCGTGATGAAGACCGCGGTTACAGTAACTAAGAGGCTATTTCTAAACCACGTTGGAAATTGATCATTCCACGCAGCCGAGTATCCCTGGAAATTTGGATTCATTGGAAGCGACCAAGGTGAGTTAAGAAATTCTGCCTGTGTTTTAAGAGAGCCAGTCACCATGAGATAGCCAGGCACAGCTGCCATAGCTGTTATTAAAATAAGTATCAATTGGCGTGACGTGATTCCCACTTTTTCAATCGGTGTGTATTTCTTACTCATTGAAGAGACCCCGATTGGCATTTCTTTGAACTTTAAAGAAACCTATAATAAAAATAAGTGTGGCTAGAAGGAGAAGAAGCGCAGCTGTTGCAGCCAATTCAGGAGATTTATTTTGGAAGGCGCTCCGATAAATATAGAGCTCTGACACCACGGTTGCATTTCCTGGGCCACCTTGACCATTGGTCATTACATAAACATAGTTAAAAACCCAAGAAACCATGACTATAGCTTCATTGATTAGATAAAAAAGAATTACCGGTTTTAACTGCGGAAGTGTCACCTTCAAATGGAGTCTAAAAAATCCAGCACCGTCAATGCGTGCTGCCTCTAAGGTTTCAAGTGGGAGCGAAATGAGGCGTGCAAGAATCAAAATTGTCCCAAAGCCGACCTCTTTCCAAATAATGATCGCACTCATAGTCCATAACGCCTGACTTGGCTCTCCAAGCCAATCAAGGGCTAAGTTGTTAAAGCCCATTGCACGTAAGGCTGAGTTGAGGGCACCATTGAGTTGCAATAGTTGTCCGAAAACTACACCGATCACAGGAATTGGAAGAATATACGGTAAGAAGACTGCCGATCTATAAAACTTCATTCCCTTTCTAGTTTCAAATAGCAGGACTGCGCACATAAAACTCAGTACAGCAAGAATGGGAACCGTAAACAAAAGTAAAAAGTTGTGGGATATTGCTATCCGAAAAAGCGGGTCGGTTAAAACTAGTGAGAAATTCTCAAATCCCACCCAATCACCACGGTACTTAAAGCTTTGCTGGACCAGGTCAATAATTGAATAGCCAAAAATAAGCAGGACACATATTCCTGCTGGAAGAATCCACAGAAATGGTCCTGATGTGCTTAAACGGCCCAACACCGCCCCTAAGTCTCTAGGGGCGGTGAAGCGGTGTTCCGTTGGTACGGATTTAATCATTTACTCCATTCGGTGAAGTTACTGACAAGCTTGCGATCAGTCTTGCGTAACCTCTCCATGAGAGTCTGCATTTCGGCAGCTGCTGCCTTACCGGTCTTAGTTCCATTGAGGACCAACTGCACATTGGTAAATACTGCATCAGTATCTAGTTGGGCAGGAATGAAGTTCTCTAGGTATGGTCCACCAGGAAGTGCGCTTTGGAATAGAGCCTTCTTGACTGGATCTTTGACTTGGTTCATATCGAAACGGTCATCAGCTGGCATAGATCCTGTGCGCTTGTACCAGTTATTGAGTTGAGCCTTCTCGTGAGAGAACATCAAGAAGTCGGCTGCAACTTCTTTGTTCTTGCTCCACTGCGTGATACCGATGGTCTGTGACGTACTTCCCATCTTGCCAGCAAATGGTCCCTTACCCCACTTTGGCATTGCCATAACGACAACCTTTGAGGCGCCAACTGCGTTAGCGAAGTTTGGAGCATCAGGACCTGCTACTACAGTCATAGCCGCCTTTCCGTCTTTCCATAACTGCTGCGCTTGATACAGTTCAAGAGAGTTGATGTCTGAGTTCCAACACTTGTGTTCTTGAGTCTCCTGAAGTCGTGTCCACCAATCAGCATGCTTTGCATCAGTGAATTTTTGTGTTCCAACCACTGCCGCTACTACATCTTTGCTTGATGAAACAGACTGTCCACCGATGATTGAATACAACCAACCGCCGAACCAGCCATCTTTTACTCCACCAGCTAATGCAGGCACGCCTGCAGCGCTGAGGACATCACACGCGTTGAGCAAATCTTTCCATGTTGTTGGAACGCTTAGGTTGTATTTACTTAAGACATCTGTTCGCGCAAGTACTGGGAATGATGGATTTACATACCATGGCGCTGTCCAAATTTTTCCTTTAAATGAAAGCTCTGTCGTTGCATTGATGTAATGCTTTAACTCTGAGGCGGGAATGTAATCTGATACTGGCGCGATTTGGCCATCCCATCCAGGTTGCTGGGCGTAAATTCCACCCCAGAAGTACTGTAGATCTGGACCCTTTTTCGCTGCAGCTGCAGCTGCAAATGCGGGAACTAATCCTTCAGTTGTTTGAAGAACGGTTTTGATAGTTACATTTGGGCGCTTCTTTTTATACGCCTTGACAGTGTCTTCAACCCAGAGCTTTGCACCAGGTGCTTCTTGATCGCCCCACCACCACATAGTCAAAGTCACTGCCTTAGTAGGAAATGCCCTGCTAAATGAGTTTGATGCCGTCGCCCCAGTAAAACTGAGTGAAGTTACAAGCACGGCAGCTGCGCAGCCCACTGCAAATGCTTTTTTTCGAATTTTCATATGAACCCCTCTTTGGCCTATGAGCCACACACCGAGATTGGCTCGAAACTGGAAAGGTTTCCAGTAATGAAAGAATCTACTTCTTAGCCATCGCTGTCAAGAGTGCACAGTGGTTTTCCAAGGGTTTTTTGTCAAACCTATCCCCGAAAACCAGCCTCGCCCATTCAATACCACTTACCGCTGCGATCGCGCTGCTATAGCCTGCAAAGATCAGTAAGAACCTCTTCGCCCAGGCCGCCTTATCTGCTTCACGATAACCCACGCCCCAGTAGACCAAATCGCCCACACAACCAACAATGGCTGAAAAAACAAACGTACCAATCTGGCTTTATCACTATCTAATCCAAATGCATCGGTGTGATTGAGATACTGCGAGATATTTCCCGGAAAGATTGCAATAAAAAAGATTGCCGTTATCAAGCCCACCTGGGCGCGGTATCTGCCTAAGGCCGCTAGAGATAGACCAAGAACAATCTCAACAACTCCCGATGCCAGAACTACAAAATCAGCCTGTGACTGCAAGAGAGAAGGAACCTGTGCTTGAAACTCAATTCGACTAGTCGTTAGGTGCGTTATTCCCGCATACATCAACGCTGCTCCAAGCAGCACTTGCGTAGCTTTCTTTACAAGAATCACTTATTCAACCTGCCAATTATTAACTTCAATAAACCAATAACAACCAGCACAAATCCAACCGGCAGCGTGAGCATCATGAACCAGATATAGCCGCCTGTGCCACTGGCCTCATTCCACATAGATCCACCTTGAAAGATTGAAGTAACCAAGGCAAGAAGAAGTGGTGAGACAGCAAAGATCAGACCGGCTCGTATAAATGGAAAGCGCTTCATGGGAAGAGTTACTCTATCTCCATTTATCGCACGTGCACAGTGAGTATTTAGTTGTTCTTTACATACTCCGCAGCATGTGGAAAGCCATTAGCTGCAAGCTTCTCAGCCAGGTCTTCCTTTACTGCCTTTACAACTTTATGTGTTCCATTGCAGTTTTTCTCTGGATCTGTGGTGTAACCACACTGGCAAGCGCCCATGGAATATCTCATTTCTTAATATGGAGTAGGAAATCATGTAGGACGAGAGAGATTTAGGCCTTTTAACTCTTATACGCACACACTCTTCTTTATGCTTATCCCTATAAGTCAACAGATCGACCAGTTCTTTGCCCCCAATGGCACGCTCGTCAAGATCCCTGTAAAGACCACCCCAGCTACATTGGGGTGGTCTTTTAATTGTTTCAGAGTTTAGTTGCGTGGCTCGATCTCATGAATCGAGAGTGAGCCAGATAGTTCATAGCTTGTGATGATCAGTGCTTTGCCAGAAGGTGACTTGTCTGCAGGAACGAAGACGATTCCCTCTGGTGACCAGTACTTAACATCCTTTGCTGGAGTTGCCTTTGTTGGCAGCATCTGAAGCCACTCTTGAAAGACTGGCGTTCGTGGCTGGGTAATATCAAAGATGGCCAGAGCAGTCATTCGTTCTAGGCCAAGGATTGCAATTCGACGATCACCGACCATTCCAAGTGCAACACCTTCTGGCTCTGCGCCCTTATCATCGGAGCGATCTTGACCCACATAGTTCATCGTGCTCTTATCAGAGGAGTAAGAGTGTGAACCATTGATATTTGCAACACCAAAGGCCTGCGTCTGAATCTGATCTAATAGTGAGCCACTATCCCAGATCACTAATCCATTGCGATACATAGTCATTGAGTTTGAACCACGTAAGTGGATAGTGTCGATATCTCCATCGCCATCCACATCGCCAATATTTGGATTGATCTTTGCGCGGCCTAGGGCAGCGGTACCTAACCATGTGCTCCACTCAGGGAAACGTCTGGTATCTACTTTGAGTGCGGCGGCACGAAGATCATCGTTTAGGCACGTGTACTCACGCGCATCGCCCTCGTTGGCCGTCAAGAAGTAGTGTCCCGCGCCCCATTTGAAGCCGGCGATGGCATCCGGCTGTGAGGCCCCAACTACATTTCGATAAGTTCGGGGACCTGCGCCAGAGTCTTTATCACTGGTATCGCGAGCAACCTTGTCGACTCTAGATTCAAAGGCACGTGTGATTTCTTCAAAAGTTGCAGATTTAATATTAAGTTTGCCAATTGCATTGGCCTCTTGAATAGTTACATATGCATAGTTGTTATCTGTTGCAGTGACAAACTCTGGCTCAAAATCTTTAGATACATTGTTTACAACCGAGGAGAGCGCGATTCCCTTGGCTCTCATCTGCTCCACAGTGAATTGATCAAAGCCAGCAAATCTAATAACTGGCGCAGCTGGATTACTTAGATCAACAACTGATACGCCACCGACTGGATCTGAAGCCTTTGTGTAATCTAAATTCTCCTTTTCAGCAGTTGCCAGATTATCCTTTGCACAGACTGGCTGGGCCTCGATTGCGACAAGTGCCGTTGTGCCGTTTGGTGCAAAAGTTACCGAGTCAGGTAATACACCTAAAATATCTGGTGAACTCAAGACCTTTCCGTTGGTATCAAATACAACCATCTTTCCATTAGAAGTTGTAGGTACACCACTTGCTGAGAATGTTTCAGTAACAGGTACAACAGCTACAACAACATCTCGGCCGGCAGCAACGCTAGTAACATCATTTCCATAAGGAGTTAATGAAACCGAGCCAACTTTCTTTGGATTTGCTACATCTGAAATATCAAAGATATCGATTGCGTTCTTTACACCATTAGTCGCAAAAATCCGCTTTGAGCTGGCGTGGAACGCGGCGATCTCGCTACTGCCCTCACCATCTCCAGAGCTAATCGATGCGATCTCGGTGACCTTAACGGTGGCTTCATTTGCCAGTGCTGGAAGTTGCCCAGTGGTAATAAGTGCGGAGGTAGTGAAGAGTGTTACGAGGGCTAATGGAAATTTTTTCATGGGACAATCTCTCCTAAGCACCATTTACACCAAGGAAATACCTGGAAAACTTCTTATGAACACTTCATTAAAAGCTGGCGCTACCTCTAACTACGACATCAGTTTTTAATCAAATGAGAGTTTGATTAAAAACAACCAGCCATTCACCTTCAGTTCCCATCGTCGTTACGTCCTAATGTCAACATCTACCCATGAACCTATCGCAGATCACACTGTACTTTCACACGCATCGTCAACCAGTAGATCATTACACCAATCTGGAGCTAGATCAGCACTCCCGCATCAGTCGCATCCGTCGTGCCACTGAGCGCTTTGACGAAGAGCTTCTTCGCCAAAACGTTGTACTAGACCATAGTCGCCGTATCGCTTAAGCAGTAGATTTGAGTTGCTTGCCATACGAAAACCTATGAACCATGAAGGTTGTATCAATGAGAAATAGAATCAAGCCCTCCGTCGCAATAATTCTGGCAATTACGATACTTGCAGGCTTCGCTGGACTAATGATTCAATCTAAGCCTGATCGAACAACGTATGCTGCCGATGCGATTCATGAGGTTGTTGGTACTACACAGGTTAAGGTGATGAGTTTTAATATCTGGATCGGTGGCAGTGTTGTAGATTTTAATAAGGTAATTGAAGCGATTAAGATCTCTGGCGCCGATGTAGTTGGCTTGCAGGAATCTGATGGAAATGCACCGCGCATAGCCGCGCTGCTGGGTTGGCCATTTGTAGACGAGTCTTTGCAAATTATCTCCAAGTATCCTTTGATTCAGCCAGGTGATGGTGGCGGTCTGTATACCTATGTTCAGATTGCACCAGGGCAGGTTTTTGCACTGTCAAATATTCACTTGCCATCTGATCCTTATGGTCCATATCAAATCATGGAGGATATGGGGCTTGACGATGTTCTGAAATCTGAAATAGCAACACGGATGCCAACGATCAATACATTTCTTCCAACATGGAAGCGCTTATTAAAAGAGAAGATGCCACTTGTTATTACTGGCGACTTTAACTCTCCAAGTCACTTAGATTGGATCGAGAGTACCGTTGGCATTCGCAACGCCAATAAATTTCCAGTTGTATGGCCGGTATCAAAGGCCGTTGCAGATTTAGGAATGATAGACACATATCGCGCAATCTTTCCTGATCCAAAGAAGGTTCCGGGAATCACATGGACGCTTGGCTATCCATATCCACGCATTGCGCCAGATGAAGTTGTAGATCGCATCGATTTTATCTGGGCTCCACGAGGTACCAAGGTAATCTCCAGTGGAATCGTTGGCCCGGCAGGCGGAGCCGATGTTACGTTTGGTCTAACTCCTTTCCCATCTGACCACCTTGGTGTTGTTTCGGAGATTGAGATAAATCCCGTTGAACCCCCGGCATATGTCGCCGTGAACAAACTGCGCTATGAACAAGGTGACTCGCTGGGTGTTGCCTATCACGCACCTCTGGGCGATGAGGATTTAATAGCAATCGTAAAGGCTGGCGATAATCCTCTTACTCAAGCGATCATATCGAGCCCACCACAAGAGGCTGGCTACTTTGGTGCACTTACATTCGGAACTCAAACACTTGCCGTTGGAAAGTATGAGGCTGCACTGATCTCTAAAGATGCAGTGGTTCAGCTAACGCCTTTTTGGGTTGTAGCCAAAGGCGCCGTTCCATCGGTTGATACCGACAAGGCTTCGTATTCTCAAGGTGAATCGATTACTGCAACGTGGACAAATGCCTACGCCAGAAAGTTCGATTGGATCGCCATCTTCTCACTGACAGAGCCAGGTATTTACTACACGCAGTCGAGTTTTCACTACACCAAGGCAACTGTGAATGGCCAAGTAATTATCACGAGTGCCGACACCGGTGGGTCATTACCAGCTGGTCAATATGAGCTTCGCTATCTATCAGATGATAGTTACGCCGTCTCTGCAGTAACAAAGTTCACTGTAACCAAGTAGCGTTAGAACTCATCGTCTCTTTCGGTGAGTTTCTTACTCTTTACTGACTATCCAACTCGAGAAGTGTGAGCGCAGCAATGGCGCTGTCATACCCTTTATCCTCAAAGCTGCCAGGTAAGCCAGATCGCTCTTGTGCCTGCTCAAGTGTGTCGCACATAAGAACACCAAAACCAATTGGTTTAGATCGACTCAATGAGACCTGCATGATGCCTGCAGTAACACCTTGGCAGACGTAATCAAAATGCGGAGTCTGTCCACGAAGAATGAGGCCAACAACTACTGCAACATCGAAACCAGCATCAAATGCAAGTTGAGCAGCAAGTGGCAGTTCGAATGAGCCAGCTACTCGGCGCACTTCAATGGATGAAACACCTGATTGCTCAAAGCCTCTGACTGCGCCATCAACGAGTGCTTGACAGATTTCTGGATGCCACGATGCGCTGATGACTGCGACCTTTATATCTGGAAACTTCTTAAGCTCTATCTCTGGTGCATCTCCGGCCATTTAAATTTCCCCTAACGTATGACTCAATAAATCACGCTTCGTCTCTAAATAACCTCTGTTAAATTCATTTGCTTGTATCTGAAGTGTGCGTCCCTTATAACTGATTCCAGATCCGGCGAAGATCGCTAACTTATCTGGATTATTTGTCAGTAGCTCCACATCTGTAATGCCTAACGCCTTAATGATTTCAAGGCCATCGCTATAGGATCTTTCATCTACGCCATGGCCAAGTGAAATATTTGCCTCCAGTGTATTTAGCCCACTATCTTGCAAGGCATAAGCTCTAATCTTCTGGCTCAGTCCAATTCCTCGGCCCTCGTGATCGCGCAGATAGATAATGACTCCAGAGCCACGGGATTCAATCTCACTCATTGCCTGCATCAGCTGTGGCCCGCAGTCACAGCGCAAAGAACCAAAGGCATCGCCCGTTAAACATTCAGAGTGAATCCTGGCCAATACGCTTGCATCATTTAAATCTCCCAGTGCCACGATGGCATGTTCTGCCCCGCCCCGTGAAGTAAATGTCGTAATTCGCCACTGGTGATCACCGATGGGCAGTTTCGCCCACTGGAAATCAACAGCAGTGCTGCGCTCTCTTTTTTTACTATGGGCCTTAATCTCTTCAATGCTGATTTTCTTAATCGAATTCTTAGCGGCAAAATCCTCTAACCTCTGCCCACGCATCATCGATCCATCATCGTTAACTAACTCAGAGATAGCCGCGGTTGGGTATGAATCTGTTAATTCACATAAGGCAATACCGGCTTCAGTATGTCCGGCTCTCTCGTGAACACCGCCATTAACAGCTACCAGTGGAAAAATATGTCCTGGGCGTAAAAACTCTGAAGCCTTGGCATCTGGATTAGCTAAGGCGCGAAGCGTGTTCGCACGCTCTTCGGCACTGATTCCTGTTGTTCGCCCCTCAATCACATCTACTGAAACTGTAAATGCCGTTTCATGACTATCTTCATTGCGCGCAACCATCATCGGCAGTTTTAAGCCCTTGGCAATCTCTTCGGTAGTAACGCCACAAATAACGCCAGATGTATGGCGCACCATAAAACCTATTTTTTCAGTCGTTGCCATTTGAGCAAGCAGAATTAAATCGCCCTCATTTTCGCGATCTGAATCATCGGTAACAATCAGGAATTTTCCACTCTTGAAATCCTCGAGCGCAGCTGCGAAATCACTCATGGCTTATCCCCTTTAATGAGTAATCTCTCGACATACTTTGCGAGAACATCAACTTCAACATTGACTAAATCCCCTGGCTGCTTCCCCGACAAGTTAGTGCGCTCTAGCGTTTCGGGAATCAACCACACCGTCACTAGATCGCTCTCGTCATTGATCTGTCCAACGGTGAGTGAAACCCCATCAAGGCAGATAGAGCCTTGATTGACAATATATTTACTCAACTTTGCCGGCACCTTAATATCTAACTGGGCCCACTTATCCCCCGGAGCTAATTCGATAACAGTGGCAACTCCATCGACGTGACCTTGAACCAGATGTCCGCCCATGCGCGCATTGAGCTGGGCGGCAAGCTCAAGGTTTACTGCACTGCCCACACTTATGTGCGCCAGTGAAGTCAGCGACAACGTTTGAATCATGACATCGGCCGTGAACTCTGTGCCAGTTACTGATGTTGCACTCAGGCACACTCCGTTGACTGCAACTGAATCCCCCAGTTTTATCTCAGCACTAAGTGCGGGCGCATTGATGGTAAACACCGCTGAATCTGCGCCTTTAGTAATTGCGCTAACAGTGCCGAGCTCTGAAATGAGTCCAGTAAACATCACTCACCGTTCCTAATTCTGTACACCGATTTAACATCTCCATCGAGAACGTCGGTGCTGATGTGATCCATTCGCATCTGATCGGTAATGGTTGTTGGGTAGTCAAAGGCAAAGAACTCTTTGCCAGTGCCCAGAAGCGTTGGTGCTTGATACATGATTAACTCATCAAGCAAACATCCATCCAACATCGCACTGCCCAGAGTTGGTCCAGCTTCGACAAAGACATGGTTAACACCTAATTCATTAAGCTTTTCAACCAAGACATCTAGATCCTTAGTTTTAACAACAACTGTTTGAGCAGCATCATCAAAGATCTGCGCATCCTTTGGCAGCTCTTGTTCGCCACAAACAACGCGAATGGGATTGTGTGTAAATCCAGCAAAATCACCGCGTGGAATCAAATGTGGGTTATCTGCAATAACGGTATTAGTGCCCACCACAATTGCATCTGCTTGGCGACGCAATACCTGCACATCTGCGCGGGAGGTTTCATTGGTGATCCACTTCGATGTTCCATCAGCGGCTGCAACTTTGCCATCAAGGGTTGCCGCAACTTTCCAGGTAAAAAATGGTCGGTTCTTGCGAATCTTCATTAACCACGCACGGTTTGAAAACGCCGCTTCAGTTTCTAGCACCCCTGCAACAACCGTGATACCTGCAGCACGCAATGTCTCTGCTCCTCCTGCGGCTAGCGCGTTGGGATCTGAAACTGCATAAACAACCGATGTAATTCCTGCATCAATAATCGCTTGCGCGCATGGGCCGGTTGCTCCCGTGTGATTGCACGGCTCGAGGGTGACAACCATGGTCGCCCCTTGTGCATTGGCACCCGCATTAGCTATCGCCACAACCTCTGCATGATCCTTACTGGACATGCGATCGTGGAAGCCTTCTCCGACAATATTTCCACTGGTATCAACAATCACGGCTCCAACAATTGGATTCGGTGCGCACTTACCTAATGCTTTTTCGGACAGGGCAATGGCACGTTGCATAGCAACTGTGTAATCCATTTCTACCCCCACTCAACATACGAGTTTCCGGGGTGGGTGCATGAGCGCACAAAAAGGGTAGGTCAATGCCTACCTTTTGTTGGTTCCTCTCATCCGGACTTTAACCGTCGGTCTCAGAGTTTCACTGAGTCAACCGATACCTGGTGGGCATCGGGTCGCGGACTATAACCGCCGGTTCGAAATTACATCGACCCCGGAAACAACGTTCTCATTCTAGCGGGAGATGCTCGATATCGCCATTGCCTGCCTTAAGTGCACAAATGGGTCACAACGACCCATTAAAGATTGTTGCCTCTGATATAGGCATCCCACGAAAGCCACAGTCGCACTGTATTAATTCCGGGGAAGTATTTTTTTCCCCGTCTCAGTTCAGTTTCAAATATTGTTGGATCGAAATTACGCCATGTCTCTAAGCCGCTGGATGTGTAACTGGGCTGATAATTGAAACCCCTTACTTTTCCCCAGTCAGTTTTTTTCTGCAAGGACGTAACCATTGGCAAACGCCCTTTTGTGAGCATTATAATCTTGGTTGTGCGGGGAATCACATTGAGTTGCTAACCTAAGCCTCGCAGGTAGCTATGTCAATGGAATCGCCTAAGAACTCTCACACGCAATTCTTTAAGCTCTAGTAACTGGAACTACCGATGAGTAGATGTCTACGCTCTTCACTTTGAACAACGTATGACTAACTTTATGAGGACAAAATTCTCTAGTCATTAAAGCGAGTAGTTCCTGCATTACCCGCACCCATACAGCTAGTGCTTAGTTGTTCTTTACATACTCGGCAGCGTGCGGAAAGCCATTAGCTGCAAGCTTCTCAGCCATATCTTCCTTCACGGCTTTTACAACTTTATGTGTTCCGTTGCAGTTCTTCTCTGGATCTGTGGTGTAACCGCATTGACAAGCGCCCACGGTATTTCTCATTTCTTAACTCGGAGGAGGAAACCTTATATGACGAGAGACTCTCGCGCATGGATACGAGACATGACCTCCGTGGCCCTATCGCTGCGGGGGTTATTCTTTTGCCATGCCTACAGATCCTTCCCGTGAAGCCCACTTCCCCGCCATTGAAAAGAAGTACGGCGAAAAGATGGCCTACTGGTTTAAGCTCATGGCAAAACTTGAAGGCAAGAAATATCCAGAACAAACTGCTCACTTAAAAGAAAACTACGGCTTTTCGCAAGCCCACGCCAACGCACTTGTTATGTATTCACGAGGCTCTGAATCTTCTCAACGCTTTTCAACGCCGACTGAGTATTACGCATCTATTCCCGCGCCTCAGGCAAAAACAATCAAAGCGATCTTTAAAGTGATTAAAAGTAAATACCCGGAGTTGGAATTTGTCTTAGCGTGGAACCAGCCCATGGTGAAGTTAGGTAAGGATTACATCTTCGGTGCATCGGCATCTACCAAGCATGTGCTAATCGCCCCTTGGGATGCAAAGGTATTAAAAGAGTTTGCTCCAAAATTTAAAGAGGGCAATGCCCTTAAAAAGACTATTCAACTTCCGATTGATTGGGAAGTAGATGCCACGTTAATCCAGGCCGTTATCAAAGCAAGCCTGGCCAATTGTAAATAGCTACTTCTGGTAGTGAAAGCGTGCAGAAATAATTACTAGTTTTTTACCCTCAACGCGATAGACCAAGCGATGTGTTTTATCAATGCGTCGTGAATAGGTATCTTGGTCTTGAAACCTCAGCCGCTCTGGCGCACCGATCCCTACAAAGGGCGACTCCAAAGAATTAGCGATTAATGCATTAATTCGATCTAGTTTCTTTTGATTGCCACTATTACGCCAGTAATCTAGATCTGCAAGGGCTCGAGGAGTGGCGACAATCTGGTCTAATTTGTTTTTAGGCACAACTGAACTTACTTACTCTTTTTCTTGGCCCTGCTTTTCTCTCTAACTGTTGTGAGTGGAAACTCCACAGTGTGCAGTTCTCCGCGATCGGCTTGAGCCAAGGACTCCAGCAACCATTCACGATTGGCAGGTGTAGACAGCAGATACGCAGTTTCAATCATGGATTCATATTCGCTGACTGAGATTAAAACCGCGTTTCCAGCCTTGGATGTGATGACAACAGGCTTCATATCGGCATTAACCTGCTCGATCAATGGAAATAACTGAGCTCGTGCTTGTGAGGCGGTAATTGCCATGAGGGAGGCCTTTCATGAGTGGTACAAGAAACAGTACCATACTCAAACCTGGCCAATGTGCGGTAGTCACACAGGCCCGGGCCGTGAATACCACCAAGAAGATTGCCGTTCTCCATCGCATCGCCGAGAGGCTATCCCCCGATGTGCGCTACCCCGAAAAAGCTCTCAATGAAATAATCGCAACCTTCCACCCCGACACCGCAGCCATTAGACGGCACATGATTGAGTACGGGATCTTGGAGAGGGATAGCGGGAGTGTCTATTGGGTGTCCGTTAACTCTTAATCACCGAGCTCCCCTGCCAACGTCTACTTCCCAGTGTAAACAGGGATCACAATTTCGTTGTACTGCAAGAAGCCGGGCTTTACTGGTGGATCAAAACGGCAGATTCGCGTTTCATCAGAGAGCGCAATATTTTCCTTAACGGCTGCTGCCCGCAGTTGGGCCGCTTTCTTAGCAGAGAGCTCCTCCGTTGCTTTGCCTCGAAATGAAGTAGCGATACAGGTCTGCGCACCTAAGTCACGCAAGGTCACTCGTGAATCATTTGGATCTGGCATATCGGCAAAGCTGCTGCCGGCTGGCATTACAAAAGATACATACCACTCATCAGTATTGGGCTTATCTGCTCTTTGGGCGGCAATTACTGGGGCAGTCATTGCGATCTTTTGTGAGGACTTATTGCCCTGTGAGATGTATTTAAATAATGAAGAGAATGCAGCACTTGATGCCGTTGAATAATTGGCAGAGACTTTGACCTCTGCGATGACGCATGGAAGATATTCGCGAAGCTCAAAATCCTTATAGGTTTGCAGGACTGTGAACTCTTGCTGTTTAGTCATACATCAAGCCTACTCTGGAAGATTGATATCTCTTAACGATCTGAGTCTCTAAAACTTATGTAGCTCCCCCATTTATGGAGCTCATTCTTTATCTCCTTACTGTTAAGGGCGTTGATGAGATCTCCGCCTCTGCCCGAGTCTGAAATCTCTTGGACTAGGGAAAGTATGTCTTGCCTCGGATCTAGTCCGAACATAGTGGCGATAAATTCAAATTCTTCCGGCGATACAGTTTGAATGATTTCATAGTCACCTTCACCCTCTTCGTGAGCGTAGAACTCAAACTCAAACTTAAGGTTCTCATGCTCAAGGTAGGCGTAACGAGTCGGTTTCCCCTCTTCATCTACGATTCGAATCTGCTTCACTGACTTACCTCCTGTTCGAGCGTGGTTGAGCGCTGTTGCCTCTTGGTTTCATAACGCATCAGATGCGCCTGAGTTCGCAAAGTAGCCCTAGAGGCATGAGGCAGGATTGGTAAAGTCCAGACATGGCCAGCCACACATGTGAGATTTAAAAGTCTTATCTGCCCATAATCACATAGTAGGAGTACCCTCAAATCGGCCAACAAAATACTTATTCACCAAAGGATTAGCAAGGGGGGCTTATGCACTCTAAGAAGATTCTTGCCTTCTCTGACTTCCTTGCGGCCTCACCGGAAACTTTTAACGAAATCTCAAAATTCCTAGTCATGAACACATTTAGTGAAGAGAAATGCTTCTACCTCTATATAGGTGAGCTCATAGACAATGGTTTTGTCTGTCCACTCGGCGGATACGGTTGGAGTTCTGATGAATATGCATCATTTTTTGATCTGCCCATTCAAGTGAAAATCCCTCTCAGCGCTGCGATCCGTGAGAACACTGTCTTCATTGCCCAGAACGAAACTGAATATGAAAAGGAATATCACCTCGAGGCTGGCTCTAGTTATGAAGGTACGTGGGTGTCAGGGGTAGCTATTCCAGCTTCTCCAGATGGTGGAATGGCTCTTTACTCTACGCAAAAACTTGAGCTAACCGAGGCGATGAAAGTCTTCTATATTGCAATTGGTTCACTGTTGGGGCTTTATTCAAGTCATCTTCCAAAGCCGATTGTCCTGGCTGCTGTTGATATTAAGGAAAAGATTGACTTACCTCAACTTCCATTGAGTGATCGGCAGTTAGTTATTGCTGACTTACTCGGGCGCGGATTTAATAACGCACAAATTGCGCTAGAAATTGGTTATAGCGAATCACTGATTAGACAGGAGACAGTTGCTATATATCGAAAGTTAGAGGTAACGGGTAGAAAAGCCTTACAACTCATTCGTTCTCTAAAAATAGATTCCGAAAACGCTTCTAAAGAGCTTTAATTATTTTGACAGAGCTACTGTTTAGCAGCATGCGTGAAACGCACGTTTAGGTAGTGTTTAGTCCCCTTGGTCTGGTAACACGTAATCACCAGGGCACGACTTTCATCTCTTCCCACAAAACTCCCGTTACCTTCTCTTGATCTGTTGCGCCGTTAATATCGAACTTGCGAGTTGCTAGCCAGATTGCTGTTTGTGCACCTTCTTCGGCAGATAAAGGCGCATCGGGGCCGCCCATATCGGTGCGTGAATGATTAGGACACAGCGCATCGATTAAGAATCCGCGGCTGCCTAATCCAGTCTCATGTGCCAGATTTCGAACGAGTGCGTTCACGCCAGCTTTACTGACTCTGTAAGGCGCTAATCCCCCAGTGTTGCCTGGTCCAGACATGCGACCTAAACATGCAGAGAAGACAATGACTCGGCCACTGCGCGCGGCTGCCATAGGTGCGGCCAATATGTTGAGTGCACAAAATACTGAATCTAAATTAATCGCCATTACTCTGCGCCACTCTGCATTATCGCTCTTAAGAGTCTTTGACATCTTTGCACTCATCACTGCATGGGCGAGGATCACTATCTCTGGTGTACCAAAGGTTTCTAAGATTTCATCGAAGCATTTCTTGGCAGCGACGAGATCTTCTAGATCAACGCTGCGATAATCACAGTGTAATTCGGCTGCAGCCTGGGCAAGGCGAGCGCTGTCTTTAGCAACTAAGACGATGTCATGGCCCTGTGCTTTTAGCGCTTTAGCGGTTTCAAAACCTAGACCGCGAGATCCACCGGTAATAACGACGAGTGACATGGAGAGCCCTGCTTACTTGCGCCGTAGTTGGCGCAGCGATGCTTTCACGGCTTTGCGCTCGGCTTTTGCTACCGGATCTTTCTTGGTAGGAAATGCCCACTTAAGAATGAGAATAAGAATGGCTACTCCAATAAATCCACCAAAGCCTTGGATAAATAGTTCATTATTAATTCCACCGAGCATGGGGCAAAGTTAGCGCAGGATAAACGAACTTTCTCGGTGAAATTTGCTTGTGTTAGGGCGCTTTTATGGCGGGGCGGCTAGGCTTGCGCTATGAGAAAACCAATCACAACACAGAGCCTTCGTAGAACAAATGTGCTGGCAGGAACGCTGCATCTAGCGCAAATGATTGCCGTTTTGGCATTGAGTAATGACTTTGCACTACCAATCACTGCAACCTATATGTCGGGACCTCCAGGCTCTACATTCTCAGCTCCGGTGGTTTTATTTAGCACACCCGTCGGTTTAACTGTTGCAATCTTCTTAGGTTTATCGGCGCTAGCGCACTTTATCGTTGCAAGTCCGCAGTTCTTTGGTCGCTATAGCGCAGGAATTGCTGCTCAGAGAAACTACTTCCGCTGGGTCGAGTATGCGATTAGCTCATCTGTGATGATTGTATTAATCGCACAGGTGACAGGTGTTGCCGAGATTTCATCGATTATCTCTATCTTTGGCGTTAATGCATCGATGATTTTATTTGGTTGGCTACAGGAAAAATATGAGACTCCGGGTAATGGCGGATGGCTTCCATTTATCTTTGGTTGTATCGCCGGATTTGTTCCTTGGCTTGTTCTTTTGTTTTATGTCTTTTCTATCGGTGGGGTCAGTGATACATCGGCGCCGGCATTTGTTTATGGAATCGTCTTTACAATCTTTGTCTTCTTTAACTCATTTGCCCTTGTGCAGTGGTTGCAGTACAAGAAGGTTGGAAAGTGGAGTGATTACATCCGTGGAGAGCGCACCTACATCACGCTATCTTTGATCGCTAAATCAGCCCTTGCCTGGCAGATCTTTGCCAACACTCTGATTCCTACATAATAAGAGGCAATAAGGCCTTACAACTATGTGAACCTGCCTGTTAAGGCCGACTAGTCAGATTGCGCCGCAAAAGCTTGTTGGTGGCCACCTCTGATCTTATTTTTTAAAGGCTTTCATGATCTGCTCTGCTGCACCGCTGAGTTCAGCTGGAATAACCCAGATTTTACTGGCACTTCCATTGGCAATTGCAGGTAGTTGCTGAAGGTATTGATAGGCCAAAACTTTTTCATCAGGGTTGGCATCATGGACTGCACCGAAAACTTTTTTGATTGCAGCGGCTTCACCATCGGCGCGAAGAATTGCAGCTTGTGCATCTCCCTCTGCTCGCAGAATCTCTGCTTGGCGTGCACCCTCTGCCGTTAAAATTTGGCTCTGCTTTTCACCTTCGGCGGTCAAAATTGCCGCGCGCTTGTCACGCTCGGCGCGCATCTGCTTCTCCATCGACTCTTGCACACTTGGAGGCGGATCAATCGCCTTGAGTTCTACACGGTTAACGCGCACTCCCCACTTGCCAGTGGCTTCATCTAAAACCCCACGAAGGGCGGCGTTGATTGAGTCACGAGAAGTTAAGGCCGCTTCTAGATCAAGACCACCCACTACGTTACGTAAGGTTGTGACTGTCAACTGCTCGATACCTTGAATCACATTTTCAATCTCATAGGTAGCAGATTTTGGATCTGTCACCTGAAAATAAATAACCGTATCAATTGAAACAACTAAGTTGTCCTCGGTGATTACTGGCTGAGGTGGAAAGGATATAACTCGCTCGCGCATATCAATCAGGGGACGTAGGCGATCGACAAAAGGGATAATAATTGTGAGCCCTGCCCCAAGGGTGCGGTGATAGCGGCCTAGGCGCTCGACTAATCCTGCACTGGCCTGTGGAATTATCCGGATGGATCTGGCAAGAATGACTCCAAAGATAATAACGAGCAGTATGAGGACTCCGAAAGAATATGACAGCATTGCTTAACCCTTCTGATTGACCACTGCGGTGGCGCCTTCGATTGCAACTACACGAACCTTGGAGCCTTCTGGAATTATCTCAGATTCACTGCGAGCGCTCCAGATTTCACCGTTGAGTTTAATCTGGCCTGAACGATCAGTAACCTCTGAAATTGTGAAGGCAGCTGCACCCACCCAAGCATCAACATTGGTTGCAAAATCTGGTGTCGTTTTTTTCAAATTTTTCAGCGCAATAGGACGCAAAATAAAAAGAGAGATGACTGCCGCTACTCCGAAGGTGAAACCCTGCACAGCCATGTTGAAACCGAGTGATTGCACCCCTGCAGCCATAAATGCCGAGAAAGCCAATGAGGCAAATAGAAGATCAACAGTGAGCATTTCGGCAACAAGGAGTGCGCCACCGGCAACTAACCACATCCATATCGGCATAAACATCTCCTTCGCGCTGGATTAAGCCTACCCACGTGAGCCATTGAAGGCGAGATGTGGACTTTAGGGCCTCACAACGATTCGCACAATATCCTCTGGAGTCGCACCATCGCGCAGTTCGGCGTTGACGTTGGTAGGAACTCCATTTATCTGCGCAGCCGACAGGCTGGCTAATTGGCCTGCAATCTCACTCATCCAATACAAAGCTCCTGGACCTGCTCTATCTAATATTCGCTGGGCTTGGGCAAGGCGCACGTCAGAGAACTTCTCCAGATCATTCTTATCATCGTTGATTACATCCAGTAATAGGCGTTTGATCTCAAGGCCAATACCGGTTGCATCGTTGGAGTTTTCAATGAGCTCTTTGAGCTCTGCATCGAGGCCACGTGGTTTGCGCCTTTTTTTGTTGCGGTTTAGAAAGAGGAAGATCAGGGTTGCGAAAAATATGGTCTCGAACATGGTTTAAAACTACTCTCGGCGACTGACAATGTCGGTGGTCCGCGAATTATTGAAACCTGTGGATTAGTTTGCTTTTCTGTCAGTCCCTAATTATTAAATTCAGAGCCTAAGTGAAAAGAGGATAGATGAAGATCAAGGATATAGTGGGCTGGGGCTATGGTGGCAAAAGGTTACTTTTAGATACCTTTACTGATATGGTGTGGATACTCAAAGGGGTTCTGACCATGGCGACAAATGTAAAGCTCTCAGATGATCTTGTTCAGGCGGCCGGACGAATTGCTGCGATCGAGCACAGATCGATTCCGAAGCAGATTGAGTTCTATTTCAAAATCGCTGCCATCGCTGAGGCTAATCCTGATCTCTCCTTCGCTCTGATTAAAGAGATTTTAAAGAGTGATGCTGAGACCGCTGCTGGCCACTACGCATTCGGGTAATGGAGTTACTACTTACACCGACTTTTGCTCGCCAGGTAAAGAAGCTTCATAAGAATCAAAAGGCTTCATTAGATAAGGCTTTGAATCAGTTGGTCGCAAATCCCCTTCTTGGAGATGCTAAAGCCGCTGACCTAGAAGGTATCTACGTCTATAAGTTCATCATTAACCGTCAAGAGTGGCTTCTGGCCTATCGCTTTGTTTCTGTGGGAAGTCTCAAGCTTCTGCTTATCGGGCCGCATGAAAACTTTTACCGTAACTTAAAAAAGAAGTAGCTTTACGCGAGTAACTGACAATGTCGGTGGTTAGGGGCAGACTAGGGCCATGGGATTTTGGGCAGATAGAAGAGCCAAGCGTGAGTTCGCAATCACATTGAGCACCTATCAACGTAGGCACGCTAGGTGGGTGAGAGATATTGAGATCTTTAACAAGATTAAGGGGGCATTTGAGAGCGCAATCAAAGGTGAAGATGCGGTCTCTAATTTAGCTGTGCAAAAACCTGGCGAGATTGTTATTTGGAGCGGCCGCGGACAGTTTCATGAAGCTGGCAGGGCTCCCGGCCAATATGTAGGAGGTACTCAGGGGTTAAGCATTCCCGTTGTTGCCGGAATTCGATATCGAGTGGGTGCTATGCGCGGAACATTCGTGCCAGGTGATGCCATACAGGCATACAAAGAAGTGGGCGATGTAATTCTCTCTACCGATCGCATTATGTTTAACGGCATGTATAACACTAAAGAGTGGGCCTTTGCTAAGTGGAATGGTGCGGCGACATCCGATGATGAGAGTGATTATATTTTTAATGTCAGTAATCGCCAGAAAACATCGGGGATTTTATTTGATGTCAGCGTTGGCCGAGAGTTCAATAGATTCTTAGCGCAAGCAATTAATGCCGCTGAAAATGGCCTTGAGGGTGTGATATCCACAGTTGAAAAGGTTTTAAAAGATTTAGCAGAGGATGAGCCAAAGAAGCCAGAGTTTGTGTTGCCTTCGGCGATCGCGCTCCCCCAGTAGCACCTGCTTAGTTGATCGGATCTAGTTCAGGATCATTGGCTCTTAGCCCAAGAGAAGCGCACGCTGAATAATGACTCTTCATTTCTATTGTAATGACCTGACGATGCTAGTTCGTTACAAAAAGCCGAAACTCGGCACGAAGGAGATATAACTATGGCAATAACAAATGAAATCTGGATCTGTGAAGGCGTAGAGGGTACAACTCGACGTCAGCAAATGGCACGCCTTGGCGAATGGAAGAAACAATTCCTTGCAGAGGGTGCTAAAGATGTGAACATTTGGGAAGGCGGATACGGCGAATTTGTCGGAGCGTGGCTATTTGCAATTGAATGGGCAAGTGCAGCAGATTTTGGTGCAGCACAAGATAAGTTCGTTGCAAACTCTAAAAGTTTTGATGATGCCATGGAAGTTTGGCAAAAGACACCTGTATTAAAGTTCCGTGGTGGTGGGTTAATTAATCACATAGCAAGTATCTAAATATTTCTATTTAAGATCTCACAAGGTTGATTGGGAATTAATCCATTAAACGGAGTAATTCCCAATCACCGAGTTAAAGTTTGGAACTAGGCGTTGATGGCCATTACTTGAGTGACCGCGGCAACAATACAGATCAGTAAACAAAACACTCTGAAAGCGCCCCATGGGGTTTGTTTGCCCTCAGTGACATAGTGTGAATTTTCATCAGCGTTATCTTTTGCAAGGGCTGCAAAAGTCTTTAGTTCTGTATCAAATGCGAGAAGGCTTGCAAGATTGAGCATGACAACAAATGCTGATAAAGCGAGCTTCGACGAGCTACTTAGATCCGCAAATGAGTTAATCGCAAGCAGGGCTGCATTTCCGAATAAAAAGGTCATGCGTGTTGTGTTAAATCCAATCTCGTTATTGTGAAACCTTCTAGCGACTAGATTGTGATCCATAGTTCTGCCTCTCCGTTGCAGTAGTAAAGGATTGTGCTAACAAGTTTCCTCCAACTCGGCAGAGTTTCTTGCAAACACGCCATTAATCGCATCAGTCAGATTCAGGGTTGAGCGTGTGTCTGCCAGGTGAAAATAAAAGTAGCCCCACGCGACTAACTAAGGGGCTACTTATGGTGTGCACCGCTGGCGGGGATCGAACCCGCGACCTAACTCTTAGTCAAAGAGTGATCTTTCCAAGAGTTACAGAACAAAAGCCCTACAGAATAATCTCTGTGGGGCTTTTGTATGAGTACGAGAATTCTTACTAAGCATTACCTGCAACATAATCGCGCAATGCCGTGCGCTCTGAGTCGATTTCGCTAACATGATTCTTCACAACGTCGCCAATTGAGACGATAGAGATTAGATCGCCAGCGGCATCCACAACAGGTACATGGCGAATGCGGAGCTCGGTCATCATGATCATTAACTCAGAAACGGTTGTATCAGGGGTGCATGTATGAACGTCGGCGGTCATGATGTCGCGAACATGCATTCCAATTAGTTCATCTAACTTGCCTGGCATGGAGCGCACTACATCTCGTTCAGAGACAATGCCATCGATACTCTTTCCATCACTGGATACAACTAGTGCGCCTACATGATGCGTATTAAGGGCGCTAACTAGATCATGAATACTGGCGCCAGCTGAAATAGTCTCAACCCGCTTGCCTGCAATGATGCTGCTGATCTTCATGACTCACCTACCCTTTGGTCGTGGTCACAATAGTGATGTCTGATTGCTTGTAAAGTCAATAGGCCTTGGGCCCGCTCTTATTTACAAGCAGAAATGCTACTTTTTTACAGAGACAATCTTGATCATTGCGCATCTGTTTTTAAAGGGCTTGCACAAGCGGTTAAAGGTGGTGCCAAGGCCCATTGTCTTGATAGATAGGTTTGGCCAGGTCTTCTTTAACCATGCCCCAACTTCAGCCGCCCGCTTCTTGGTTAACTTATCATTGAGCGCTTTTGATCCTTCTGGTGATGCATAGCCATAAATAATGACCTGCTTTGCATTTTGAAGCTTCCACGCTTTGAGTGTCTTAATGCTTTTTGCAGAAAGTACATTTGAGGCAAGTTGGAAAGAAACAGGTTGCACTGCACCAGGCTTTAGTGAACATGCTTTATCAAATGTGCCAAGGCACTTAATATCATCGATGCCAATTTTGATGTCATCCAGTTTGAGGTACTCAAATTGCTGTGTAGCAAGTTCAGGCGTAAAGCCATTAATGAGCTTAATATCAACTTTGCCAACATCGTGGGTAGGAGCAATAAAGGTGACCGTAGTTTTAGTTTGTGTCCATGAGTTTGCTGGCAACAACTTACCGTCAATAGATATTGAGCTTATGACGTGGTTAAATTCTCCGGTTATAACAATCTGATCATTCGCAAAGCCTTTTGCTGGAGCTATTGAAGTGATCTTGTCTGTTAACACTGGTTCTACTGGTTTATCTTGTAACCACTGAGCATGTAATGCCAGAGCTGTTGTAGAAACTAACATCAAAGTCTGACCATCTACGTAGGTCATGGATGTATCATCCATCCAGCCTAAAAATGAATATCCTGTGCGCGTAAATGTATTTGGCGACAGTGCGACTGAAGAACCAGAACCGGTTAGTCCTGACATCGTTCCTGTTCCACCATTTGCTTCAAATGCGACTGCATAAACATAGGAATTAATGAGCCACTGAGCAGTCAGAGTGATATTTGTTGCGCCCATGATGATAGTTGCGCCAGCTGCATATGCTGTATCTGCAGCATTTTTCCAACCTATAAATGAGTAGCCCGCCTTAGTTAAACCCGAGTTAGCGGCGACAGTAAATGTTGCGCCAGTTGCCACATTGGCTTGCGTTGGAACCACGCCAGTTCCACCGTTTGCTACATACGTGACGTTCTGGCTGGTAACACTCCACTGGGCTGTAAGGATGACGTTGTTTACACCCGCTGTGTAAGAAGCACCAGCAGCATAAGCAGTTTCAGCTAGATCTTTCCAGCCGGCAAATGTGTAGCCCGGCTGAATTAATCCAGTTCCTACTGCAACTACGAATGTCTCTCCTTGTAGAACATCAACTTGAGTTGGGACTATGCCAGTTCCGGCGCCGGCGTTATAAGTAACTGTGCGAGATGGATTAGTACTCCACTGGGCTGTCAATGTCAGATTTAGAGCGCCATTTATAGTAATTGATTGTGCATCTACATAGGTAAGGGAGTCTGATCCCAACCAATCACGAAATGTGTATCCCGGTTTCACCATTGTCGAGGTACTAAATGCTGAAAGCGTTACAGATGAACCAGTGCCTCTTTGTGCGTTCAAGAAACCTGCAGTACCAGCTCCTTTGTCATACATGATTGTGTAGACATAAGTTAGTGGTGCTGCAATATTGATAATCACGCTCGCTGTTGCAGATTCAGTAGAAGATATTGCTGTGACCGTATATGTGCCTGCACTGAGCGATATTGGAGTTCCGGAGATAACTCCCGTGGTCGCATCGAATGAAAGTCCTGCAGGTAGCGTAGGTGAAATCGTGTATCTAAGATCTTGAATGTTCAAGAAGTTGCGTGCAGTATAAGCAGCCGTTGTAGTAATAGGTGTGCCACTAGAACCTGTGATTGTGTTCATTGCAGGTTCAATTGATGGTGTTCCGCGAACAACAGTTAATATCGCTCTGTCAGCTGTGATGGTGTTGTACATCGCAACTGCACCAGTACAAGTGATCGGCAGCGTGGCTGGATAATTGGTGCTCAGAGTGTAGGCACTGCCACATATATTTTGTGGATAAGAGAGGGTATTAGCCGCTATTTCTATAGTTTTTGCCGCATCGGAATAGAACTTATATGTGTAAATCGCAGCTTCACCAGCTCTTACCGTTACATCATCAGGTACTACATAAATAGTAGGTGCTGATTCGGCGATAAGAGGTGCAATTCCAAGACCCCAGATTGCATGTATATCTTTAGCTCCACCCGTAGATGAAGAGAAACCAAATTTGAAAGTACCAGCCTGAACATAATCTGCCGGTTGATCTACCGTCAGTGCAATTGGCGCAGTGTTTACGTCTTGGGTTAATGATCCTGATTTCCACATGTATACGCGAATCTTAGGATTACTGTTTGTTGAAGGATCTACAAGAATTCTCACAGGTCGTGCAGCCGATTCGCGGGTATCTGATCCTGTACCGAAGTATTCAGCGCCAATTGCACCGTTCGGCGCAACAAATCCACCTGGAAGAATACAAAAACCAGATGTACCATCTTTACCGTCGCTTGTATCGGGGCCGCGAACTGCGAGTGCCTTAGGAACTCCACCTAAAATATTATTTGTGCACTCGCCATCCCCATAGCCTTGATTCATCCAGTTTCCATATGAGTCAAAACCAACAGCAAAGAGTGCGCCAGGAATTCCCTTATATCCAAGGTTTCCACCTGGCTGGCCAACGGTTAGATCTGTCTTTGATCCATCCTTAACAAAGAATGAGATTCCATCAGCGCCAGTTCCGCCGTACTGTGCTTGATAGAAAGAGATATCTAATCCGCCAGATGTTGGTAGAGCTTGGTTATAAAGCATCGTGCCGGCTTGCTGATTGTCATTTGATGTTAAGAAGAGTGAACCAGCCCCGCTTGTATCTGGGCGGCTGCTACACCCTGGCAACGTTGTACCTAGCGATAGCGTGATCGCTGGATTTGAATCGTTCAGCGCGCTCAGGCATGGGTGCGCACCAAAATCTCCGCTACTTGTAGATACCCAGTTATTGGCGTTAAAAAGCGAAGAAGTTGTAAAATTCTCAGTCAGCGTGCCGGGCGCGGCCTGCGCAGGGGCCAGTGTTGCAACGGTGGTGAGCAGAGATGCCAACAGGGCAAGCACAAGGATACGAGATATTTTCTTCACGGGTGGAGCTCCAAGTCATTTGTTTTCAAAGCAGATAGGTGCAGGATACCTTAGGCGGGGATGCATTCATAGCCTGAGCCTGTTCCTTTCTAGTCGCTCTTTAATTATGATCGAATCGTGAGAACCTATGACTAAACGCGCCACGCTTGCGCAAGTGGCTGCTTACGCTGGGGTAAGTATCGCAACTGCCTCCCGAGCATTTTCAGATCCAACTCTTGTAAGGCCAGAAACGATTGCAATAATTCGTCAGGCTGCCGTAGCTCTTCACTACAAAGCTCCTCGCATTTTAGAACGTAACCTATCTATGGCACGTATAGCTGTTTTTACACGATTATTTCATCGTCATGGGGAGTTAGAGAGACTGCGCGGAATTTCAAATGCACTTCGTCCTTGGCCACATGAACTACTTCTCTATGATGTCGATGATTCCTTAGCCTCAATCGATTATGTGAAGAAATTAGTTGTAACTAAGCGAATCGAAGGAGTAATTTTCTCAGGCGTTCCAGTAGCTCCTGAGGTTGCTATATACCTTAAGCGCTTTCAGATACCATCAGTCTTAATCGATAACGATGATGCACGTTTTTCTCGCGTCTTCACTTCCGATAAAAAAGGAAGTGAGTTGGCGGCCGACTTCTTCAATAAGAGTAAATCCTCAAAAATTCTCTTGCTAGGCGCACGACCAACAGCTTTAGATCTACATCCTGGAATTCGCTTGCAATCTTTTAGAGAGCATTTAGATCCGAAGAAGAGGTTGGCCAGTGCAGAGTTGCTTGTTGATCCCACCTCTGTAGAGGCGGTGAGTGAGATTAGAAAGATTCTTACAGCCAAGAAGCCACCTGATGCCATCTTTGCCGATAGCGACTTGTTGGCAATGACTGTAATCTTTCTCGCCCGCGAATTGACCATCTCGATTCCTGGAGATTGCTCCCTCATTGGATACGGCGACACCGACACAGCTGAGATATTAGGCATCACAAGCGTTCGCACACATCTAGATGCAAGCGGTCGACGCTCTGTTGAGATTCTGCGCTCAACTGAAGAGTTTGGCCAAATAACGCGCCATGAACTTGAGCCGGAGTTAATCATACGCTCAACGACATAGAATGTAACAAAATAATTACATATCGTTCTGTTCTTGTAATGAAAAATTTACATCAATACACTCATAAAAACCGCCTTCCCAGTGGCTCAGGTGTGAGGAGAGTGTCGTGGCAGATACAGACATCAAGGATGGTGAAAGTGTAATTTCGCGACGCTTAATCCTCTCCCCCAGTGATCCGGTTTTCGATCCACGTTTTAGACCTCCGTTAGAGACTGTAATTCCGTGGACGCTGGCATATCGGGGTCCATGGCTTATTCCATATGCATCAATTCCATTTGATCATCACCGTGGCGTTGGTGAACAAAATCTATTTAGATGTCTCTTCGGCCGAGACTCTTTAATAATTGCAGATTTTCTTGGCGCACGTGTGCCTGGCCTTCGGCGTGGAGTCATCTGCGCATTAGCTGAGGCACAAGGAGAGAGTTTTGTTACTCAATCTGAGGAAGAACCTGGTCGTATTGCGCATGAAATTCGTGATGCTGGAGATGAACGTGCGCGTGAAATTATGGAGAGGGAGGGTTGGTCATTTCCCTACTTCGGTTCAGTTGATAGCACGCCACTGTGGTTAAAAGCCTTATCAAAAGAGGCGCTCGAGGAGCCGGGTTTGCTAGATATTCAACTTGGAAATAAAACTCTTGGAGAGCGCGCGGTGTTAGCAACAAAGTGGATTCTCTCTCGATTAGAAACCCCTTCAGAGTTAATAGAATCAAAGCGATCTAATCCACAAGGAATAAAGAATCAGTTTTGGAAAGACTCAGGTGACTCTTATGTCCATGCAGATGGCACGATTGCAGGTGAGGGATCTCTAGCATCGATTGAAACAGCGGCGGAAGTCTATGACGCGTTAACGGGTGCTGCGCAACTTTATCTATTGCGTCCATATTTAGATTGGCCTCTCAATGGTGAAAAACTCATTGAGAAAGCACATCACGTTCGTTTAAAGTTGATTGAACATATGTGGCTCGGAGATAGATTCGCAATGGCCACAGAGAGAGATAAGCAGGGAAAGCAGCGTGCCTTAGATTCCCAAGCCAGTAATCAAGGACGCCTTTTGGATTCAGCGATTTTCGATGGCCCTGATTGGGATATGTATCGAATGGTAATTGCCCATGCGCTCACCGATCCACAGTTACTTGGTCCTGCAGGTTTGCGAACGCTATCGAGCGCGCATCCCTCATATCGACCAGGTGGCTATCACACCGGATCCGCCTGGCCTATGGATGGAATTTTTGCTGGCAGAGGCCTCTTGCGCCATGGCTTTTTGCCACAAGCAACAGCACTCATTGGAAGAACCGTTGCAGCTATTGATTCAATCGGCGGTTTTCCAGAACTACTTCGAAGCGATGCCCCATTACATGGCTGGGTCAGCTCTGAAGTCATTGATATTGAAGGCGCGGCCGATGGCTTCGGACGTGGCTTCAACCGAATTGTTCAGCCTCCACAAATGATTCAAGGCTGGACGGTAGCTGCATATGCATGGGCACAAGATCACCGACAGATGTGGAATCGGTGGTAATTGAGTTAAACCAAGTAATACTATCTAATAGGAGAGGTCGACGATGATAAAAGGCAGAATGGGTAAGGCGTTCAGTATTATTACTGCTGTAGCCTTAGTATTTGCGATTAGTGGGCTTGTAACACATGCAAATGCAGCAACAAAGAAAGTAACGCTAAAAGTATGGGATCCGGGTTTAATGGGTCACTTAACAAATGGTGCCCTTGATACAAAGACATCATTTATCTATAAGGCAAAAGTTGCCTATGAGAAATTGAATCCCCACGTCACAATTGCTATATCAGAGATTGATGGCGGTGTTTCTGACACACAGTTTAAAGCTGCATCAATTGCCAAGAATGGTCCAGATATCAAAATTGGTTTTGCTGGTGGAAATACACTTTCCTTCGCAGCATTCCTGGAGCCATTAGATAAGCACTTTACTAAAGCAGAGCTTGCTCTTATAAAAGGAACGGGAACTGTTAGAGAAGGCTACAACCCAACTGGTCCACTATTGGCTATGCCATACGGTGCAGGTTCATACTTCTATGTCTTCTATGACAAGCGTATTATGGCTTCGCACAATATAGATATGAGTACACCACCTAAGACATGGGAAGCATTCCTAGATTTAGCTAACACTCTTAAGGCCTCTGGTGTCGATACACCAATCTGGGAGACAAATCTTGAGGGTTACACCGGTGCATGGGTAATTGCATCACTCGTTGGCGGCCAACTTGGTCCAAATGCATTTTTCGATATGTATACCGGAAAGACAAAGGTCAATTCGGCGGCGATGGTAAAAGCCTACGAGGGTTACCAAAAACTCTACACATCAGGTGTCACTAACGCTGATGCAACTACTGCCGGACAAGGTGATCGTCTCAATGGCTTCCTTGCAGGCAAGGGTGCGATGATCATTGATGGCGGCTGGGACAATGACCCAATTTTTAAAGCAATGGGTTCTAATGCAGGTACTTTTGCAATTCCACAGTTAGCTGGCTCTAAATATCCAAAGATTCTTGCCGGTGGAACAAATGTGGCAGTAGCAGTGACTAAGTACAGCAAGAATAAGGTCGAAGCCATTAAGTTCCTTAAGTACTTGATGCAAGCTAAGACCATCGACACATATGTAAAGATCACACAGACCGAACCATCAAATCACGTTAACGCTGATGCAACTGTCATTGTCAACCCTTTACTAAAAGCTCAAGCAAGAGATGTTGCAAAAAATCCACAGGTTTATCCTTTTGACAACATTATGCCTGGACCAACCAATGACTTGTTCTACAAGTTAAACGCCTCTGTGGCACTCGGTCAGACAACACCTGCCGATGCCGTCAAACAGTTGCAAGCTTCATTAGCTGAGAATAAGTAAAAGAGAGAATGACCTTACCTGCTCTGTTGGAGGTTGGCCCCGACAAGGGGCCAACCTTCGCAGGCAGAGTTCAAGGTCACATTAGGGGCGCCACTCTGACCCAACAAAAACAGAGAATAGGTCTCTTTGCAGCACTGCCTGCCTTTCTCGTTGTCACTTCCCTGCTTTTCTATCCGATCGGCTATGCAGTCTGGATATCCTTCTTAAAGACCGATGGCGTGACTTCCAAATTTATTGGTCTTTCAAACTATGCCAATATCTTTACAGAACCATTAGTTCATGAAGTCTTTGTGACTAATTTAAAGTTTCTTATCGCTATTCCTGTGGTGATTTTTCTCGGCTTATTTACGGCCGTACTCCTCTATCAAGAAATTTGGGGGTGGCGTTTCTTTCGAATCATCTTTTTCTTACCCTCAGTTCTATCAACATCTGTTATCGGCCTCATGTTTAGATCAGCCTTTACGCTCAATGGCCCTATAAATACCGCCTTGATACAGTTTGGTTTTGAACCCATCAACTTCTTTGCGCGGGCAAATATGGCGATTTTCGTGGTAGTTCTAGCGCTTATTTGGGCTGGCTTTGGTTATTCAATGATGATTCTGCTCAGTGGTCTCATGAGTATAGATACAGATCTCTTTGCCGCAGCAGAAGTAGATGGTGCTGGTTGGTGGCAAAAGTTTCGTTACATCATTATTCCAAGCGTGAAACAACAACTTGCCTTTGTCTCCATCATAAATACCCTGTACACCTTCACCTCTTTATTCGGCTTTATCTTTGTCATGACTGCTGGCGGACCGATGTATTCGACAACAACTTTAGATTACCTTGTGTATCAAAAAGCGTTCTCTGCCTTTGATATGGGTGAAGGTTCAGCCCTTGCAATCATTATGTTTGGTGTTATCGCACTTTTGACAATTGCACAGAGCAAACATCTCAAGAATGACGCAGGTAGGTAGAGATGCGTAAATTTAGCTTGCGGACCAACCTGTTAATTTTCTTAGCTCTATTAAGTGCGGCAATAACTACCTTGTATCCCCTGTTTTATGTTGCTATGACATCGGCGCGAACACTTGAAGATTATAATAAGAATGCCTATGGGATTCCTAAATTTTTCACCTTAGATAGTTTTCGAATTTTGATAGAAAATTATTCACTTGGCACTGCAGCTCGTAATACAGTAACGGTGGTTGGAATCAGCTTACTAACCGCAATTATATTCTCCTCCTTTGCCGGCTTTGCATTAGCGAAATATGACTTCCCTGGTAGTAAGGCGATGAATTGGTCCTTTATCGCGGTAATGCTCCTTCCAAGTCAGATTCTCATAATTCCTATTTATCTCTTACTTTCTAAGTTTGAATTAGTGGGTCATTTACATGGATTAATGTTTGTCTATATCGGTACGAATATTCCTTTTGGAGTATTTTTCCTAAAGTCTGTCTTTAGTGCCGTGCCAGATACGATATTGGATGCGGCACGAATTGATGGTGCAGGATTCTTCAAATCTTTTTTCAAGATTGCCGTCCCTAATGCTGCCGCGGGCATCACCACCCTTGCCGTTCTTCAGTTCCTGGGTATGTGGAACGAACTTCTCTATGCCTATCTAATTCTGCCTGATCAAAGCCAGCGCTTGCTGACCCCAGCATTAGCCAGTATTGGCGGGCGCTATACAACAAACCAACCCCTGGTTGCCGCAGCGCTCTGTATAACTGCCGCACCAACGCTTATTCTCCTTGCCATGAGCTCCAAATACCTCGTCCGTGGGGTCTCTACAGGAATAGGTAATTCGTGAACGGATTTGAAAGTTCACTCTCCCATTTTAATAATCTATCTTTAACGCGCATCCATTACTGGAGTTCTGACTGGGGTAGCGAATGGCAGCCTCATTGTGTGAACGCCACTTCAAATGTGGAGATAGCAGTTACTTCTGGAAGGTCGAGTAAGGGATATCACCCATATATTATTGTAGAAGATGGTGAACGTGCTTACTTTCTTGCAGTGGCATGGTCGGGTAATTGGCGAATAACTACAATCTGCGGCTCAAAAACCTTGGAAATCCACGTTGACAGCGATTGCAATGACCTGCAAGTTATCACTTCATTTGTCGAGTCCGGGGGCATAGATGAGTGTACGAAGGATTTCATTAGCAAATTTCGTAGCATTAATTCATCTGGTAAACCAAAGCTACTGACTGAGTGGAACTCTTGGTGGCCATATGAAGATATAGAGATCAATGAGGATGTCTTTGTATCCAATGCTGTAATTGCTAAAAAAGCTGGGATAGAAGTTGCACTTCTAGATGCCGGTTGGTTTGGTCCATCACAAATCGAATCACACTGGCATGATGTTCGTGGAGATTGGGGCCAGAGAAACACGGAGCGTTTTCCAAGTGGACTTAGCCATATTGCCCAGAACATAAGAGATCTTGGCATGGAGTTTGGAATCTGGCTGGAGATTGAAGCTATTGGGAAAAAAGCAGAGATTCTGATCGAGCATCCAGATTTCATGGCGCAGTACGATGGAAGTGATCTGGGATATCTATGCCTTGCAAATCCTAAAGCCTTAACGTGGGCAGAAAACGTATCCCAAAATCTTATCGAAGAGTGCAACGCTGCATGGATTAAGATGGATTTCAATATTGATCCAGGCCCCGGCTGTAATCGTAATGACCATGGGCACCCGAGCTTGCTGGGATTAAATAATCATCTCCTAGCTCTCTATCAATTATTGGACTCTATAAAGTTGAAAAATCCTGATCTCATAGTTGAAAACTGCAGTTCGGGTGGCCTTCGATGGGATTTAGCAATGGCCCAGCACGTAGATTTTGGATTTTCAAGTGATACTGATTGGCCAGAGCACGCCCTGTCATGTTTTTGGGCATCCTCTCTCTTCTTTCCAGTTGAAAAACTCCTGGGTTGGTGTGATAGCCAATGGCGTGGAGAGCATCCCAACCAAAGCTTTAACGCAATCGAATCTTCAGATTCTGATCTTGAGTTTGCACTCTCCATTGCACTCCTTGGTGGATTCGGAATAAGTGCGCGATTGCCAGATTTCTCAATAGGCAAGCAAATCATTTTGCAGGAATATGTCTCGATCTATAAAGAAGAGTTCAGACCTAGATTTCAATCTAATGCCTTCGTGAAACACCTTACGCCTCAACCTGAACTTTATTCACAAGGGTGTAGAAGTATCGCTTTCGCCATTGAAGCCGATGCTTTTAACCCCATAGTTATTATTTATCAACTTGATCACAAGAATCTTTTACATACGATTGAATATACTCCTCCTAGCTCTTTGGCTCACTATAAGATCATAAATGCCAGAAATGGTGAAGTTCTTTGTGAATCACATCAAGGAATATTTATTTTTATTAATGTATTAGCTGAAAATACTTCTCTTATTCTATTATTCGAAGAGATTTAATCATGGAGGTTTTTAAGCACTATACCAAGTTTGATAATTGGGAAAGACCGCTACCAAGAAATCGCGCTTTTTATTCTCCAACTCTAGATGAATACCTTGATCAGACGTCAACATTAATAAAATCTGATGATCTTAGAAGGCTGTATATAAATACATTCTCTAATACTTTAGACACAACTGCATATGTTTTTACAAGGAGCGGTGCGCCATATACCCATATTATTACAGGGGATATTCAAGCTATGTGGTTAAGAGACTCGAGTGCACAAGTGCAGCATTACTTACCTTTGATAAGTAAATCACCCAAGTTAACTACTCTATTTAGAGGCCTAATAAGAAGTCATGCAGAGTGCATTCTTAAGGACCCTTATGCAAATGCTTTCTATGAGATCGAGAAATTTGGAGTCCATGCCAAAGATTTGACGCACATGCTTCCAGGAGTCCATGAACGTAAATGGGAGCTTGACTCCTTGATATATCCGATGGATCTGGCACTCAGTTATTGGGCTCATACCGCCGATACGACTCCATTTGATAGAACTTGGAGGCTTTCAATCTCACTCACTGTGAAAACTCTTCTAACTCAGCGCCGAATGCACGGGCATGGAGCATATTATTTTGATCGCGTAACTGATAATCCCGCAGATACTCTGTCGAATTCGGGAATTGGCCCTGCCTATGCCCCTACCGGATTAATCGCTTCAAGTTTTCGTCCATCAGATGATGCTTGTAAATATCCATTCAATATTCCAGGAAATATCTATGCTCTGCATATTTTGAAAAAGATACTCGGATTAATTGAAGAGCTGGAGTTTTTTGAGCCTGTTAATGAGATCAAGCAAATAATTGAGAGCCTGGCTTCTGGGCTTGAGAAACATTCAACGGTTGAGCATCCAGAATTAGGTGAAGTCTTTGCTTATGAAGTAGATGGCCTGGGGAATAAACTTTTGCTAGATGATGCAAATGCTCCCAGCCTGCTTTCGCTACCTTTTCTTGGAGCCCTTGAGGTTTCTGATGTGAAGTATCAAGCAACGCGAAAGTTAATTCTCTCTTCAGCAAATGAAAATTTCTTCTCTGGCAAATTTGGTAAGGGCGTTGGTTCATCACATACAAGTAGGAATATGCTCTGGCCTATCGCCTTGATCATGCAAGCTGCTACCGCAACAGATAAGAATGAAAAACTTGATTGTCTAAGGACTCTTATAGATTCAAGTGCTGGCACTGGATTACTTCATGAATCATTTAATGTAGATGAGATTGAGGACTACACAAGGCCCTGGTTTGCTTGGTGTAATTCACTTTTTGGAGGTTTAATTGCCCACATTATTCATACGGACCTGGAACTATTAGACGCTATTTAATGACTGTCGGTTGCAGTGCCTCCACATCTAACGGTTACGCCTGAAGATAGCTTTTCCCAGCTTCCGAATCGGCGCAGGAACTGAGATACGCAAGACCTTAGCCTCAGCCGGTTCATCAGGTGTCATTACTTCACGCAAAGCCGGTGAATTCCGATCTAGTGAATCAGCGATAAGTTCGATATTTGCCGCCATCGATATCCCACGCACAATTTGTGTTTGATCGGCATCTTTAGCATCACCCATTAAAGTTTCAGTTAATGCCGCACTGGCCTCACGCGCATCAGTAGTAGCGCTTTGATGCGAATCATCCGAACTTGGACCAACGTCTTCAAACTTAGATGAGATTGCATAACTAGCTGCAGATAAAGCAACGGCGATAGCTTTTTGTGTTGAATCTGCAATTCCTCCGCTCACTGCTGAATCAAATAAGGTTCGTGCGATTGTTCGAATTTCCACAACTGTATGTTCTAGTGCAATGCCTTGTATGTAAATCTCTTCGGCCTCATCTTTTCGAGCCGTTGGAAACCAGCGCGCATGTCCACGGGCTTCAACAGATTGCGCACGGATAATTGGAATTTCCTCATTTAGAAGTCGTGCCTTAGCTAACCAGTTCCCAGCTTCTTTTTGCGTATACCCTATTGCAACACCTTCAGACATTGTTGCAAGTAAAGTCGCTGCCTTTACGCTAACTCTTTGAATCTGATCAAGTGAGCGACCAACTGGCGTTTTGTGGTGAGAAAAATATGAGAAGAAAATTGCAATCGCTGCACCAATCAGCGTAGAAGCTAATCTATGTAACGCTGTGCTTTCTGATAGACCAGGGCTGATGACAATCAGTGCCGTTACTTGTACATTGATGGAAGCGACTTCACCCAAATGAAGTGCGCGTCCTACAACTGCGCACATAATAATCGTGATGCCAACCGATATAAATCCAAAATCAAAAAGAGAGACTGCAGTGAGGGCAACCGATGCACCAATCGCGGTACCAACTATCTGTCCAAAGCCTTCACGAAGGGATTTATGCAGCGATATCCGAATACTCAAGGTGCAGACAATGGCTGCAACAACGCCACCATTGACTACTAATTGATCGCCCACTGCCCACGCTGTAGCACCGGCTAATCCAGCAACAGCTATCTGTCTGACCCATGCTCGACGCGCAGTAAAGAGCGTGATAACTCTTTTAATTCCAGCCTTAATTGCACTCATAATGCATGGAGTCTACCTATCTGTGCGCCTCAGTTATGATGTGGGCATGAGAAAAGCCATTGCTGCAGCCCTCTGTGCAATATTTCTTTCTCCGTTAACGGCAATTGCCATGGGCTCAGGCGATAAGTTCTCTAATGCTCAAACTGGAGTTACTTATACGGTCTATAAGCCAAGTTATACATTGGGTTTAACAGCCAGTAAGTTCCAACTGATTACTTGCGGCATGGGCAGCGAGCAGTGGATTTATGTTAAGTACGGCGGTACTAAACGTTACTTAGAGATTATGCAGACAATGGCGGGAGTTAAATGCTCTGACCCTGGTTTGTCGAAGTACCTGAAAACACTGCCAATAAATGGCGTCAAGGCAAAGTTATATGTCTACTGTGATCCGAGCAAACCTGCTTCTTATAAAAGGTGCGGAACTGAAGATATTGGACGCCTGGGTGGCTACTTAATCTTTACCAATAAAGCTGCAAAGAATTTAAAGCGAACTGAGATTCAGGTGCAGGCCATTGGCGGGATTACATATGCGCAGTTGTTGACAGTCGCAAAGTCTCTTAAGACTGTTACTGCCAGCGGCAAGATGCCACAAGCTCTACCCCCAGTGATGATCGATCCGGCGATGACTTCAGAAGTATCAGTACGCCTTGGAAATTCAGTGGTCTTTACCGTTACTGATCCAGACAAGTGGAGTGTGACCTTAGTAGATATGGATATCGCTGTATTTATACCTGGTGGAGATCAAGGAACATACACAACCAATCCTGCGGTAAAGGCACTCAAGGTTGGCACTACTACTCTGCATGTAACTCACGGCAGTGATGTATTTGAAATTCAACTGACTGTTACTTCTTAGGGTGTGCGAGTAACCAATCCATTACCTTCAAGCCGAAGCTAGAATCCATGACTGGGCCATGTGCTCCCCCATTAATACTCCATAACTCTACAGTTGATTGAGGGCAGGAATAAATTGAAGGAACAGTTTCGGCCCCTTCAAGAGATGTCACTAAATCAAATGCTTCACCTGTAACTGCAGGTAAAGAACACTTATCAATATCAGACCACCGCTGAGCGCTCTGCTTGGCGCTTGTATAAAAATTACTCACTATTGATCCACCCTCGTACGTAATCACTTCATCACTAGTTCCATGAATGTGCAAAACGTTCACGGGCGAAGTAGCACCACAAGACTCAGAATCAACATCCATGGCTCCGGCTAATCCTGCGATAGCTGCAACAGTGTGCGGATATGTGCAGGCAAATGCATAAGTCATGAAATGCCCATTTGAATGGCCGAAGACATAGATGCGCTTGGGATCGACTGAGAACTTGCTAGAGATCTCATCAATAAGAGACTGAATAAAGGCTGCGTCATCAACTGGATTATTATTGAAATTACAGCAGGCCTTAGATGCATTCCAGAATTGATACCCCTGCGAATCTTTCAATCCATCGGCGGCGGCATAAATAACGCCACGCTTGTGTGCAGCCGAATCCATCATGGCGAATCTTTCGTGGGCAAGGCTGTTACTCATGTATCCATGTAAATCAATGATTAATGGTGCCGGGCTGCTATGTGAGTAGCCTGTTGGCACGGTTACGAAAGTAGGTCTATCTCCACCGACTGTGAAAGTAGACGATGTTAGAAGATTAATCCCTTCCTGTGAAGTTAGGCTCTGACCTACTTGGCCAGTAGTAAAAACTAGTACCGAAGCAATAGCTAGAACTAGAGCTATCACTGAAGAAGTGTTTTTACCCAGGCGCTGTGGAAGGCCACCGATCTGGCTCGCCCTGTCTTGAGATAAATCTTTCAGTACATTAAGAAAATGAAACGCCACACCTAGCATTGAGCCAACTGCCAATACCGCTAATGTCGGTGTGCGATCAGTAGCGTAGAAAATTGAGGCGGGCAACGCTGCACACGCCACTGCATACGGCAAAGGCGAAAGTGGGGAGAACTTGAAGTAGAAGTTATAGGCGATTCCGCAGCCAACCCCAAGTAAATAAACAGAGCCGCCTTTTATTCCCAGTGGCCCTATTAGATTAGCGATAACTGCAATCGGCAAGAGAATAAATGTGGCAGTACGAAGTTTTTGCACTGAAATACTGCCGGCAACTAAGGGTTTATTTAGCCGATCATGCTTTACATCATCTGCATAATCATAAATATCATTGCTCCAACCAATTAACAGTTGGCCTAAGAAAACAGTGAATGCGATTACATATGCTGGGCCTTCCCACCATAAGCGGGTTGCAAGAAAGAATGAGATTGCAGTAATCAGCATTGTGGGGCCAAAGTGCGCAGCCTTTAAGAACGCTCGTACTTTTAACAATCGCAACTAGTTTCTACAGCCTCAGATGATGCAACATCCATAGCCGGGCTGCGTCTAAAGAATCCCGATGGTTTTAAATGAAAACCTGTGCGTTCAACCGGCATAACCGGCCAATCTTCGGTGCGTGGAATGTGATTAGTTCCAAAGACATGCCAAAGAACTACATCTGTATTTTCGGTAGAACGATCGCCCTTGGTCCATTCTGGAAGTCCAGCGCCGCCTTCATGCTGGAATGGATAGTCACCTGCTGGGTAACGCTCACTTTCAGTATGAGGTGTAACCCATAGGTGCTTGTACATAAACCCTGCGCGCATACCTAGTATTGACTCTTCATGAGCTAAAGGAAAAGTAGTATGTCCGGGAATTAACTTGTAACCCACGCTATTTCCCACATGATTCTTTCGTTGTGGATTGACAATTTTCCAGAAGCGGCTCTTCAAAGGATCGATTAAACGTTGAGCTTTTTTCTCACTACTTAATATAGTTTCGCGAGTTTCATAGGCCCCACCATAAGGATTCTTCTCGCCAATTGGATGGGCAAATGACTCGACTTCAACAACACTGTTATCGGTGCCATCAATATCCATATCCATACGGGCACACAAAATATGCTGATGATAAGGCGCCCATAGACCAGGCTCTATTTCAGTTGCCGATGGATGGTCCTTACCTGGCGTATCGGCCAAGGTCAGAACAATTCCAGTTAACTTTGCTTCAAATTCAATTGATCCATCTTGGTAGAAGTACCAGAAATAACCATATTCATAGTTATTGACCGTAACAATTGATGAAGCAACAAATCTACGACCACGGCGAACTTCGGTATGCCCATCTACATCCACGTGCTTCCACAGAATTCCAAAGTCTTCTTCATGCATACAGATTGCATTCTTAATTGTTCGAACTCGGCCATCGCCTTCAGTTACTGCTGCATCGAGATAAACAATCTCACCTAGGCAATCACAGCCTAAAGTGAGTGAATTCGTGAAGTTTCCTAAGCCAAATTCACCTGTATCGAAGGCATTTTTGCGATATGCCCCTTGTGCCGGATCACCGTATGGAATAACTAACTCTGCGATTGATAAGCGATGGGCGATCTTTCGCGCAGTGCCCTCATCATTGAAATGCACGTCATGAATTACTAAGCCTTCACGTTGATCAAAGCCGATGCGAAATGACCATCGCTCCCATTTAATACTCCATCCTTCAACGTCAAAGGATGCGCCATCAGGCTGATGAATCATTAACTCTTTAAGTTTTATATGTGCGCCAGTCTGGGATTCTCGATATGGCCCAGGAGTTTGTGGGATAGGAACGTCGCCGTTATCTTCTAATCCAACCACTTCCTCTGCATCGATATCAACAATTGCATGCAGGCCATGAATAGGGTGTGCGTAAAAGTTTGCATCTGGAGTTGGTTGATGCCACATCGGTGTCCAGATAAGTCGGCGGCCATCATCTAAGTGTTTAGGAATCTGGGCTCCGATTGGCCATGTCTCCATATGCACAGTACTTATGTCATCGATACCGCGACGAGCAAGTGCCTCAATAACCGACTTATCTTTCGCAACAACTGCAAGGGCAATCGCAGATTCAATAACGCTGACGGGAGATTTAGCGCCAGGGATTTCTTTATATTCTTTAGCAATACCTTCAGTAGTAATCAAACCTTCAGTTACAATCGCTTTTTTGCGATCCCACATAGTTACACGCGCTGTGCGATCAAGCTTTGTCCCCGAAGCTAACTGCGCCTTGGTTGGTTCATGCAGTTGAAGCATTGCAAAGAGGTGGTGTTCTTCTAGTTTCCACGCAGATCGGGCATGAGCAACGATTAACTCTTGTTCGGCATAACTCAGCGGATCGAGTGGGTGATTGAATGCGCTCATCTCACACCTGACTTTCGGAAATATTATGGTTTGGTAAGTAATGCTTTGCTACTCCACCGCGGGCAAAGGCTAAGAGAGTTAAGCCAAACTCAGCCGCTAAATCAACAGCTAGTGACGACGGTGCACTCACCCCAACGATGGCTGAAACCCTGGCGCAGATAGCTTTCTGAACAAGTTCATAACCAATGCGCCCTGAGACAATTAATGTCCAGTTGGCCATGGGAATTACACCGGCCATGAGTCCTGCACCAATTACCTTATCGACGGCGTTATGGCGCCCAACATCCTCGCGAACCCACACTGCAACTCCATCTGGATTAACAAGTGCTGCAGCGTGAAGCCCTCCGGTCTTCTCAAAGATACGTTGGCGGCCATCTAGAAGTGAGACCATCGCGGCAAGTTCTTGAACGGTATGTGTCGTGTGTGAAACTTTAGTTACTCCACGCTTATGTAAATCAGCAATGTTGGTAGATCCGCACACGCCACAAGCTGCTGTTATTGTGAAGCGGCGTTCCAGGATTCGTACCGAGCCTTGAGAGTTTTCAGTTACCTCTGCGATAACAACATTGGCGCGTTGGCGGGCCGAGAGCTCTTTATCTCCACAGACTTTTACACTTATTAATTCATTAGGGTTTTGAAGAAAACCCTCACCCCACAAGAATCCTGCAGCTAGCTCTAAATCATTACCCGGTGTACGCATAGTTATTCCGAGCTGCTCATCTTTTCCACCGCGTTTAATGCGAATTTCAAGGGGCTCCTCTACAACTACTGAATCCGAACTCGGTGTATCTGAATCGGTCTTCTGTACTTTCACTTTAGCTATTGCAGAAGGTGTCAGTTCGTTACTTGGCATGGCGATAGAACTCAATTTTTTCTGCAGGTAGTGGTGATTTTCCTAGAATTAAATCCGCTGCCTTTTCTGCCACCATCATTACAGGTGCATAGATATTGCCGTTAGTCACATATGGAAATACTGATGCATCGCATACTCGCAAACCGCTAACTCCATGAACTTTCATGGTTTCTGGATCCACAACCGACATTGCATCTGTACCCATCTTGGCGGTGCAAGAAGGATGCAAAGCAGTCTCGGCGTCTTTGCGCACCCACTCTAAAATCTCAGCGTCTGTTGATACCGATGCACCAGGAGATGATTCGCCTGCGTTGAAATCATTCATTGCGGGCTGAGTCAGAATATTTCGCGCAGTTTTAACCGCTTCAACCCACTCACGGCGATCTTCATCTGTAGATAAATAATTAAACAAAATCGCAGGCTTTTCCCGTGGATCGACGCTCTTAATTGTGAGCCGGCCGCGGGAATCTGAATACATAGGACCTACGTGGACTTGATAACCGTGCCCACGCGTATCCCCCGTTCCGTCATAACGAATGGCAAGCGGTAGAAAGTGAAACATCAAATTTGGGTAGGCCACATCGTTATTGCTGCGCGTAAAGCCCCCTGCCTCAAATTGATTTGTTGCACCTGGGCCTTTGCGAAAGAACAGCCATGCTGCACCAATAAATGGGCGGCGCCAGAACTGAGTAATCGGTTGTTGGGTTACTGGCAGCTTGCATTTGTACTGAACGTAGACTTCAAGGTGATCTTGCAAGTTAGCACCGACTCCGGGTAAATGATGCACCATTTTTATCCCAAGTGGCGCTAAATCCTTTTCATTTCCAATGCCAGAGAGTTGTAGAATTTGGGGAGTATTTATAGCCCCTCCACATAAAATCACTTCACGCGATGTAAAAACATGCTTCTTTCCCTTAATCATTACTTCAACACCTGTAGCAGTTGTACCCTCAAATAAAACCTTTGTCACATGTGCGCGTAACTTGATTGTTAAGTTAGCGCGCTTCATTATGGGATAGAGATATGCGCGTGCGGCACTTAGGCGACGTCCTCGATAGACGTTGCGATCAAAGGCTGCAAATCCCTCTTGACGATAACCATTGACATCATCAGTACGTGGATAACCGGCTTGCTCTGTTGCTTTAAAGAATGCGGCAAAGAGCGGACCTTTCACGGCTCCGCGCTCTAATTTGAGTGGGCCACTGGTGCCACGAAAAGTATTGCTTTGATCGGCTAAACAGTTTTCCATCTTTTTAAAGTACGGCAGACAGTGCGCGTAGTCCCAACTACTCATTCCAGCATCGTGGGACCAACGTTCATAATCTAAAGGATTACCACGTTGCCAAATTTGCCCATTTATAGATGATGAGCCACCTAAAACCTTGCCACGTGCATGATAGATGCGACGGTTATTCATAAATGGTTCTGGCTCAGACTCATACATCCAGTCGTAGTGTTTGTTACCAATTGGAAAAGCTAACGCTGCCGGCATATGGATAAATACATCCCACTTATAGTCACGCCGACCAGCCTCAAGGACCAAGGTTTTATGGTTGGGATCTTCACTTAAGCGATTGGCTAGGGCGCAGCCTGCCGAGCCACCACCAACAATGATGTAGTCGTAGTGCTCGCTCATATGGCTAACTGTACTAATAAAACAAGGCCTCTACTCGATGATTTTTCACCAAGTAGAGGCCTTGCTCTATAGATTATTAGTTACTTACCAAGCCAGGTAGCAACAATGTCAGCATGAGCATCGATCCATTTCTGGGCCGCCTCTTCTGCAGTCATTCCGCCTTCAAGATCGGCAGCTACACCATTTTGATCATCATTTGTCCACTTGAAGTTATTAACCAGTGAAGTAAATGGATCATTTGCATCATTGAGTTTCTTAGAAATTAACTTAATGAGTGGAGTTGATGGGTAATCAGTGAGACCGCTTGCTGTTGCGGCATCAGACCAATCATTTGCAGGGAATTTAACATGACCTGATTCAAGGTTAGGAATCTTTGCAAAGAGAGTCCATGGTTGCCATGCATAACCAATGAATGCGGTCTTATTAGCTTCGGCTTTTGTAAAGCCATCAACTAATGCAGCCTCTGAACCTGAGAAGATAACTTTAAAGTTCAAATTATTGGCTGAAACCATTTTTTCACCGATTGTTGTGTAACCAGCTGGGCCTTCAAACCATGCGCCCTTGCCACCTGAGTCTGCAGTCTTAAATAGATCTGCGTACTTATTTAGATTCTTTGAGTCTGTAATGTCTGGATACTTTGCAGCCATCCATGGAGCAACATACATACCGATTAATCCAACGTTGCCGTTTTCTCCTGCTTCAAAGACAGCGCCGCGATCTACCCATTCTGACCAACGTCCGCCGCCCCAATCTTCGATTATTACATCGATTGTTCCAGCTTCCATTGCATCATATGTAGTTGGACCTTCATCCAGAGTTGTCTGTGTGATTGTGCAACCTAATTCTTTCTTAGCAATTTCAGCGACTACTTGTGCAGATGCTGTGTAACCACCCCATGCGTGCATGGCAATTGACCATGAACCGCAATCTCCTGATGCCCCGCCTGCAGAATCATTAACGCCCTTGCTGCAGCCAGATAGAACTAGTGCTGCTGCAATCACGACGGTAACGAGCGCTGAACGGCGATTAAATAGTGAGTTCATTAACCCTCCTAAAGAGTGTAAGTTTTGCCTTAGCCTAGAGCGGGAATCGGGCTAAAACTAGTACTTGTAGGCGCTAATTCGACTATTTATCCCGAACGCTTGGCCCCGGCTTGCATAATTCGGTCGAAAATAACACCAAGTAGCAAAATCGCCGCTCCAGCGATGAGCCCCTTTCCTTGCAGCTCGGGCTTTGAGTTTCCTACGATGACCAAATATCCAAGGCCACCAGCACCCACAAAACCACCAATTACAACGACAGCTAATACATAGATGAGACCTTGGTTGGTCGCCAGCAGAATTGTTTTCTTGGCTGCAGGTAATTGAACTTTCGTAATAATCTGACGCGTGGTTGAACCTGCTGCAGTTGCGGCTTCGATAAGTGAGTGTGGAACTGCGCGAATACCCTCACAAACAATCTTTACAACTACTGGAATCGCATACACGATACCCGTAGCAATAGCGGTAAATCTTGTTGGCCCAAATAATCCCAGCATTGGGACTAAGTAAACAAAGGCTGGAAGAGTCTGACCAGCATCTAGAAATGGCCGTAAAACTCTTTCTGCACGATCACTTCGCCCCGTCCAAATACCTAGTGCAATTCCAATCACCATTGTCAATAAACAACCGACAATAGTTTGGGTCAAGGTAAGCATGGCTTCATACCAAAGCCCTGAGAGAACAATTGCCATTGCTAAACAAAATGCAAGAATCGCTGTACGTAATCCACCAATAATTGAAGCCAGTGCAACAATCATCGCAACCGTTACATACCAAGGTGAGGCTGAAAGTTGAGTTTCTAGCGGATTAAGAATTGAATATGAAATTAGATCCTTAAATCCAACGGTGAAGATATAGAGGTTATCTAATACCCACGCAGTGGCATTATTTGTAACTTTTTCAACTTGTGGTGCAATCGTAACTTCCTTAGGCCACACCGCGGCCCACAGCATTGTGCGTGAGAAAACTACAGAAATTATCGCCCCTAGTGCAGCACCCATTAAGATAAATCGCTTACGCTTAATCTGGGCTTCAGTCGGTGGAACGAAAGATTCTTGGCGTTTAGCTGCAGCGCTTGTGCTTCGGTCCATCAAAATTGCAAGAAAAACCACGGCAAAACCGGCAACGAAGCCTTGGCCCACATTTCTAATGATCAAAGCATCAATCACAGGTTTGCCTAGCCCGGGTGCACCAATCAAAGCGGCGACAACGACAAATGAGACTGCAGCCATAACTGTTTGATTTATTCCAAGAACGATCATCTGTTTTGCCATCGGCATCTGAACTTTGGTCAAAGTTTGTTTACGGGTCGAACCCATTGATTCTGAGGCTTCAATGGGTGACTGGTTGAGGTTTCTGATTGCATGTGAAGTTATGCGAATACAAATTGGAATAGCATAAATCATCGTTGCAATAGTCGCCGATGCCGCACCAATCATAAATACCAGAGCGATAGGCGCCATGTAGACAAGCGTGGGCAATATTTGAGCTAAATCTAAAAATGGAGTCAGTATTTTTAATACCCGATCAGAGAGACCAGCCCAGATTCCAAGTGGAATTCCAATGGATAGTGAGAGCAGTACTGCCGCTAACGTCATTGCAATGGAATCCATCGTAAATTGCCACATACCAAGTACGCCGCACCCTAAAAGCAGCGATACAGATAGCAGCGCTGTTCGTAACGCACTGGTGGCAAAGACGACAAATGCGATGATTGCCACTACGCCTAGCCAACCGATAACTGGGATGACCGAGTTTGGCGCAGGAACGGCGATGAGATTTCTAATAAATTGAACAAATCCATCTATGACAGTGCGAATGGGATTAAAGAAATAAATAAAAGCTGGGCTCTCAGTTCTATTTCCACGAAGATCTAGGGCTTTTTCCCCGATAAAACGGGTGAAAGAAGTGTTTTCATACGTATCTATCTGGAGGGTATTTTTCCCGTGCAAAAGCCTTCCCAAGAGAATCCATATGGCTACCGAAGCTAGAAGTAGGTATGACTTTCTAATACGCATTAAGCGACCCCAGAGATGATTCGCAAAACATCATCACTTGAAACGACTCCTAATGCTTTTCCTTTATCGCTGACCCGTATTGGACGTTGCTCATCAAGAATCAAACTGCATGCATCCCTAATAATCATGTCGGCCGAAAGTTCGGGGCCGCTTGTGTCTTCTCCTGGCTTAGCTGGCCTTGCAAGGTAGCGAAGTGTGAGAACGTGTGACTTAGCAATATCTCGAACGAAATTTGCCACATAATCATCGGCAGGGTGCGCAACTAAATCCTCAGGAGTTCCAATCTGAACAATTGCACCATCTCGCATAATTGCAATTCGATCGCCCACTTTTACCGCTTCAGAGAGATCATGCGTAATGAAAACCATAGTCTTACCAAGTTCGTGATGCAGTCGAATAACCTCTTGCTGCATATCGCGACGGATAAGTGGATCTAGCGCACTAAAGGGCTCATCTAGAAATAGTACTTGTGGATCTACTGCAAGTGCTCTCGCCAAGCCCACGCGCTGCTGCATTCCACCAGATAGTTGCTCAGGATAGGCATGTGAATATCCTTGCAAGCCAACGAGTTCAATCACTTCATTAGCGCGCGCATGACGTTCGGTCTTTTTAACTCCATTAATTTCTAAAGAGTAGGCAATGTTGTCTATGACATTTCGGTGAGGCAATAAACCAAAGTGTTGAAACACCATTGAGAATCGTGTCTTTCGAAGCTCACGTAAACGAGCATTATCGACTTGTAAAATATCTTCACCCTCGAAAGTTAAGGATCCTGCCGTAGGCTCTATCAACCGGGTCATGCATCGGACTAGCGTTGATTTACCTGAACCAGACAGACCCATGACAACAAAGACTTCGCCAGGGGCTACATCAAATGAAACATCGCGCACTGCAATGGTGTTGCCAGTCTGGGCACGTAGTTCGGCGCGAGTTAAGTCGGCTAGTGGTGTACCTATTACTTTTTGCGAGTTTGAACCAAAGACTTTCCAAAGATTCTTCACAGAGATCATCGGCGCTTCAGAACTCATTGACTCTCCCCTTATGTGGGATCTGAAAACCATCCAGATCGACTAGGTGAATTGTTAGTCCAAATGTGTTTGATTTCAAGGTACTCACCCAAGCCATGCTCGCCTAATTCGCGGCCAATGCCAGATTGCTTGTATCCGCCCCATTCAGCCTGCGGGCGATATGGGCCAAAGTCATTAACCCAGATCGTGCCATGGCGAAGGGCGCTAGCAACGCGAGCCGCTTTAGCGCTATCGCTACTCCAGAGACCCCCTGATAAACCAAATACTGTGTCATTGCCTAGCGCAATTGCTTCGGCTTCAGTATCAAAAACCTCGACCGTCATGACGGGGCCGAAAGACTCATCCTGTACGCAACTCATCTGGGTGTGGCAGTTATCTAAAACGGTCGGAACAAAATACCAACCATTGGCATGTTCAGGTAAGTCGCTACGTTTTCCACCGACTAAGAGCGTTGCACCTTCGGCGATACCTTTCTCAACGTACTCGGTAACGCTGCGCAGATGGCTTTGACTAATAAGTGGGCCAGTTTCAGCCGTTAAATCATCAGGGCCGCCAAGGCGAATCTGAGCTGCGCGTCGAACAATTTCAGTAACTACGCGATCGTGAATCGAGCGCTCTACAAGCAAGCGAGTTCCGGCAGAACACACTTGGCCTGAGTGTAGGAATGCTGCAGTAACAGCGTTATCGATTGCTGCATCAATATCGGCATCGGCAAAGATGATGTGTGGATTTTTGCCGCCGAGTTCAAGGGCTAACTTTTTAATTGTTTTAGCGGCCGCAGTCATGATGGTCTGCCCCGTAGTTAATCCACCTGTAAATGAGACAAGGTCAACGCGAGGATCATTAATCAACGGAGTACCTACCACAGAGCCTGGGCCAAGAATTAAATTAGCTACACCATTGGGTGTACCGGCCTCTTCAATTATTTTCATTAATGCAACTGCGCTCTGCGGCGTTAGTTCACTGGGCTTAACTATAAAAGAACATCCTGCAACTAAGGCTGGGGCGACTTTCCATGCAATTTGGAGCAAGGGATAGTTCCAAGGTCCAATCAATGATGCAACGCCTAATGGCTCATGCACGATTCGACTTGTTACATGGGCTAAACCAACGTCAACGCTTCGGTCATGCTCTTTGGTACCAAGGGCTGCAAAATGTCTAAAAGTTGCAATGACATCGGCAATGTCGTACTGGGCCTCTATAAATCGCTTGCCCGTATCATCGCTTTCTTTGCGTGCAACTAAATCGGCATCGCGCTCAAGCAAGTCGGCAATCTTTGCAACAAGTGCGCTACGCTCTTTAAATGTCCACGAAGTAAAAACACCACTATCAAATGATGCACGTGCAGCAGCGATTGCATCTAAAACATCGGTGTTGGTCGCTTGTGATACCGTAGCCACAACACGTTGGTCGTGAGGACTATGAACATCGTGAGCGCCACCATCTGCTGCCTGCTTCCAGAGACCGTTGATAAATAGCGTTGCGACCATAGTGGTTTTAATCTAGTTGGCTTTTGCGCATTGCCACAAACTCATCGAGCTCTTTTAGCATCGATGCATCGATTTCAGGGGCTACGTAATCCTCTAACTTCTTCTTATAAATCTCGGCTGCGCGATCCTTTGTATCTCGTGCTCCTAAGCGCATCCAACGCTCGTAGTTATCACTATTTGTCAGGAATGGCCGATAGAAACAGTCACGGAAGCGCTCCATAGTGTGGGCTGCGCCTAAGAAGTGACCGCCATGGCCAACTTCTAGGTGGGCATCAAAGGCTAGAGATTCGACGTTGAATTCAAGGGGCGTGAACTCTGTCATCAGCGACTGCAGGATTTCGATATCGAGAATAAATTTTTCATAACAGGAAACCAGGCCGCCCTCTAACCAACCGGCAGTGTGCATGACCCAGTTAGTGCCAGATAAAAATGTTGGCATCATGGTCATCATCGTCTGGTAAGCAGACTGTGCATCAACGGTTTGTGATGAGTTTAAACCACCACCGCCACGAAATGGCAGGTTAAAACTGCGCGCAATTTGACCAGTACACAACAGGCCAATCCCTGATTCAGGTGTACCGAACTGTGGTGAACCAGATTGCATATCGATATTGGATAGAAATGATCCAAATACAATTGGGCATCCTGGGTTGAGTGTTTGTGCCAGCGCAATTCCAGTTAAGGCTTCAGCGATTTGTTGTGCGAGAGTTGCGGGAATGGTTACTGGGCTCATTGCTCCCATGAGTAAGAATGGTGTGACTACAACTGGTTGCCCCGCCAAAACATATTCGCGAAGAGAATCAAGCATGCGATCATCCCAGCGTAAAGGAGAGTTGCAGTTGATAAGCGAGATGAGCGCTGGTGTTTCTTCAATCGCTGCACGGCCGCCGAAAATAATTTCAGACATCTTGATGACATCTTTAGCATTTTCAGCAGTTACAACGTTGCCCATAAAGAACTTATCGGTCAGGGTAGCCGCGGCATATGCCATATCTAAATGTCGAGAATCTAGAGATAAATCATTTGGTTCACAGACGACTCCACCAACGCTATCGAGAGCGTCATAAGACTGAGCTAGCTTACAAAAGTTTTCATAATCCTTAAATGTGGCATCGCGGCGAACATCACCTTCGCGAACAAAGGGTGGACCATAGACGCCACCAAAGACCATTGAATTACCACCAATATGAACATTGTTCTTAGGATTTCGTGCGCGAAGATTAAACTCACTAGGGGCAAGAGCTACCTGCTTAAGGATCCAATCTGGATCAAACTTGACGTTGTCGCCTTCTACCGTCTGCCCAGCATCACGTAGTACATCGATGGCCCAAGGACTCATGAACTCAATGCCGATCTCAGAGACGATTCGACGCCACCCAAGTGTCAGTGTTGCCATCGACTCTTCACTGAGGATTTCATAACGAGGCATCCGATTTTCAAACATGTGACACTCCTTGCGCCTATTGACCTTTGGACACCTACGAGAATACCCTTAGATAGTGGAACAGTGGTTCCATATTATGGAACACTCAGGAAGGCGTCGGTGATGAGCGAGTTAGTTACTGGCACGCAGGCGATTGATCGCGCCAGCGCACTTCTTATTCATATTTTGGAGTGTTCGACTCCGCCACTTTTATCAGAGCTCTCACGTTCGCATGAGATTCCCAAGAGCACTACATCGCGCATGTTAAGCGCCCTTGAACGTCAAGGATTAATCCGCCGAGATCGCAATGGTGCATATATTGCTGGTGATGTTTTATCAACCTTTGCACGTTCGCAAAATCATGACTCTGTATTAGTTGCACGTATGCACACAGTTTTGGAAAAGTTGGCTCACACTACTGGTGAAACGGCAAACCTGGCAGTATCGAGTAATGGTGAGATGAAGCTCGTTGATCAAGTCGATGGACATTACTTATTGGGTGCAACAAATTGGGTAGGAAAGCGAATTCCATTCCATGCATCTGCTCTTGGTAAAATACTGTTGGCTTACGGTGTTGCAACAATACCTATGGGTCGACTTGAAAAACTAGCTTCTAAGACAATTACATCCAGACCTCGTTTACTTGTTGAACTCGAAGGTGTTCGCAAAAAAGGCTACGCAATAATTATTGATGAACTAGAGGATGGTTTAGTTGCTGTAGCGGCACCTATTCGCGAGAATGACGGTCGCGTTGTTGGAGCAATTTCAATCTCTGGTCCGTCACCTCGATTGACCCAAAAAGATTTAGCAAAGATCGGTGACCTAATCATCGAAGAGATCCACACGCTCCAGTCAAATAATGAAGGAAAGATAGGTGCAGCATGACTCATGACGACATCCTCAAGGCGCTCTTTGACGAGACCTTAGTTGGAAATGCTCCAGCCGTACTAGAGTTAACTAATCAGGGCATTGCCGATGGCATGACACCTAGCGCGATCCTCTTTGATGCTTTAATCCCAGCTCTTGAAGAAGTTGGCGCACGTTTTGAGCGCGGAGATTTCTTTGTACCAGAGATGCTCATCTCGGGTAAAGCGATGTCGGGTGCGCTCAATGTTTTGCGACCATTACTTGCTGAGACTGGCGCTGAGACTGTTGGAACTTACTTAATGGGTACAGTAAAAGGCGATGTTCACGATATCGGCAAAAATCTCGTTAATATCATGCTCGAAGGCGCAGGTTTTGAGGTGATTGATCTTGGTGTTCAAGTTGCTCCAGAGAAGTTTGTGGCTGCAATTATTGAACATAAGCCAGATATCGTGGGTATGTCAGCATTTTTAACAACAACGATGCCGATGTTTAAAGTTAATATCCATGAAATTACTAAGGCTGGACTTCGCGATCAAGTAATCATCATGGTGGGCGGGGCACCTGTAACACAGGAGTATGCCGATGTTGTAGGCGCCGATGGCTTTGCCGCCGATGCATCTACCGCAGTGCGTATTGCTAAAGATTTAATATCTAAAAAACGAGCATCGGTCTCTGCGTAAGCTCCATCATGCTAAAGAAACTTCTACCCTTTGTCGAGCATGCAGTAAAGAAGCCTGTATGGGACTGTCGCATGTGCGGGCAGTGTGTTCTGCATTCAACAGGAATGACATGTCCCATGACATGTCCCAAGACGCTGCGAAACGGACCTTGTGGTGGAGTTCGTGAAAATGGAAATTGTGAAGTAAATCCTGAGATGCAATGCATCTGGGTTAAGGCATATGATCGAACGGTTTCTTTACCGTTGCCAAAAGTTTGGAAAGAGCACTACAACGAACTGCGCCCACCAGTAGATATGCAACTACAGGGAACATCTTCCTGGATCAATTTAGTGACAAAACGCGATCAGCAGGTTCCTGCTGGCTGGTCAGTTGGTGAGCACTGATGTCTAACTTGCGTGAAAAATTAGAGAATACTTCTGAACTTGTTTTTACCGCTGAATTTCCATCTATCGATGGTGGTGGTATGGATTCCGTGATTAAAAATGCCGCACGTTTAGCGCCTTGGTTTGATGCCGTTAATGCAACCGATAACCCTGCAGCACATGCCCATACATCTAATACAACGACTGCAATTGCGATGAAGATGCATGGCTTAGAGCCCATTATGCAAATAGTCTGCCGCGACAAAAATCGTATAGCTATTCAAGCCGACATGATCGGTGCATCTTTACATGGAATTACTAACCTCTCGTTATTAACTGGAGACGATGTAACGGCTGGAGATGAACCAGAGGCACGTCGAGTCTTTGACGTTGATAGTGCCCAAGCCATCAATATGGCGCGAATTATGGCCACAGGCACCTACTTATCGGGCCGAAAAATTAACCCAGCTCCAGATTTTTATATCGGTGCAGTTGAAAATGCTGCCGCTCCCCCATTTGATTATCGAATTCAACGGGCTCTAAAGAAGCACCGCGCAGGTGCAAGTTTCCTACAACTACAAATCTGTTATCACCCTGATCGCCTTGAAGCATTCTGCAAAGGCGTTGCAGAAGTTGCTCCTGATTTAAAACTTATACCGACCATCGTTTTAATGAAAGGTGCTAAAGGTTTGGCCTTCATGAATGACAAGGTCCCCGGTATCGACGTTCCTGCTGACGTATTAGCGCGAGCAAGCAGTGCAAGTGATCCCGCTCAAGAGGTTTACAACTTAACTCTGGAGCTCGCACAGCATGCCTTAACACTTCCTGGTGTGCGAGGCCTACACATAACTGATTTTAGACATGATGAAACGCTCGATCTTTTTATGAATGACTTAGGCCGTACACCGAAACGACAGGGGTAACACAATGCATACCGTTCTCACTTCACCAGGTCAGACCGTAACAATCGGTCATGATCAACCATTTTGTATTATTGGTGAACGTATTAACCCAACGGGACGCAAAAAGTTTCAACTACAGCTTCGTGAGGGTGACTTATCTGCAATTGAAAAAGATGTAGCTGATCAGATTGCTGGCGGAGCTAATGTTCTAGACGTCAACATGGGCGTTCCTCTTACTGATGAGCCAGCGCTGCTAGCCAAGGCAATTACTTTAATCCAGAGCATCACCGATACACCCATCTGTATTGACTCCTCGATTATTGAAGCGCTACAAATTGGACTTGAGACATACCAAGGCAAGGCACTTGTTAACAGTGTTACTGGCGAAGATGATCGTATGGAATTGGTTTTACCGCTTATTAAAAAGCATGGGGCTGCCATCATTGCACTGCCTAACGATGAGACTGGTATTCCGGCAACGGCTGCCGAACGAATGATTATCACTGAGAAAATCGTTCGTGCTGTAGAAAAACATGGAATTCCACTAGAGGACTTAATAATTGATCCCCTAGCCATGACAGTAGGCGCCGACCCAGAAGCAGTGAAAATAACGCTTGAAACTATCTATCTCATCCGTGAAAAATGGGGCCTGAATATGACTCTGGGTGCATCCAATATCTCCTTTGGTCTTCCTTATCGACATGCACTGAACGCTGCATTTTTGCCAGCTGCCATGTCACATGGTTTGACATGTGCGGTTATGGATTCACGTACACCGCTCATTGTTGAATCTGTGCGTGCCGCAGATTTGTTACTTGGCTTGGATCCATGGGGATCAAACTGGATTACACGCTTTCGAGCAATGGAAGCGGCAAAAGCTGCGCAAGGAAACTAACTATTAGTAAAAAAGAGCTGGATCCGTCTCTAGTGCCCCAGCACGATGGCACTGGACGAGTCAAGCTTGCCTTTAGATCTTTAGAAAAAGATAACTCGGTCGCCTCCGAGAAGACAATTACAGTACCTACAGGTGTGAGTGCATTTGATGCCGCATCATGGAACGGTATTGCAATTGATTCAACGTGTGGCGGATATGGAACATGCAAGAAATGTAAAGTGAAGATTACCGATGGCAATGTTGAGCCATCAAAGTTAGATTTTAGAGCTTTTACAGAGACCGAAATCAAGCAAGGATGGCGTCTGGCATGTTTGGTGCGCACTAGTACCGATATCTCTATCGATGTTCCACCACTGACTACGCGTCCAAAAGCTGCAACCGTTGGCGTTGGTCGCCAAGTTATTTTGAGGCCTGCAGTTCAAAAGCGCTATGTAGAGCTTGAAGAGCCTACGTTGCACGATCAACGTACCGATATCGTGCGCTTATTCGATGCTATCGATGATATCGAAGGCACGGCTTCACTTGCAGCCATGCGAAACATTCCACGAGTTATGCGAGCCGCTAACTTTAAAGTGACTGCAGTCTTTGTAGATCAAGAATTCATTGATATTGAAGCCGGAGACACCACAGAATTTCGATATGGAATCGCTTATGACTTAGGAACAACTACGGTTGTTGCAACACTTCTAGATCTCAATACCGGCACACCTTTAGCCGTTAAATCAATGCTCAATAAGCAGCAGCCATTTGGCGCTGATGTAATCACTCGCATTAGTGCAACTATGTTAGATCCCAATGCCCTTGAAAAACTGAGCTCGCTCGCTCAGGAAACCTTAAATCAACTGACCCAAGAAGTCTGTATTGAGGCTGGAATTGACCCACTGCACGTGTATGAAATCGCAATCGCAGGAAATGCAACGATGAATCATTTGTTATTAGGTATCGATCCAGAAGCCTTAGGTGTTGCACCTTTTATTATGTCCTCTGCTGATTTTCCTGATGTCAATGCCGCCGAGATTGGTATCGAAATTCACCCACGAGCTAAAGCAGTCATTCTGCCCTCACTCGGTGCATACGTTGGTGGAGACATTATCGCTGGAGCCCTTGCATCAGGTATGGATCGCGACAAGCGCCTGCGCTTATTCATCGATGTGGGTACAAACTGTGAAATCGTCTTAGGTGATGGTGAAAAGATTCTAGCTACCGCCGCACCCGCAGGTCCTGCTTTTGAGGCTGCGAGTATTAAATGTGGTGTGCGCGCGGCATCTGGTGCAATTGAAACCATCAAGATTACCGATGGCCAATTAATTATCGGAACCATTGATGACGCTCCTGCCGTTGGAATCTGTGGTTCTGGCTTAGTAGATGCCTGTGCATCACTTGTAGGTATTGGTTTGCTCGACCACTCAGGGCGCTTTGTCACTGATGAGATTGCGCGACAAGTTGCACCAACTTTGGCCGATCGCTTATTAGAGCGCGAGGGCGAAAGAGTATTTGTTCTCACATGGAGTAAGGAAGTTGGCGATTTGAGCGACTGTGTCTTTTTAACACAGCGAGATGTCCGTGAACTTCAATTTGCTAAAGCTGCTATTGCTACAGGCTGGGCCTTACTACTTGAAGAGTTTGGTGTTGCTGAGTCTGAAATTCAACAGGTACTGCTCGCAGGCTCATTTGGCTCCTACTTATCCCCTGCATCGGCAATAAAGATTGGCTTAGTACCAAAGCTCTCGGTCATGCGCATTATGTCTGCCGGTAACGTCGCAGGTGAAGGCGCAAAAATGGTTTTGTTATCTGCCCAAGAGCGACATGGTGCTAACGCACTTCTTGAGGAGATTGACTACGTAGAACTCTCTGATCGCACAGATTTTAATGACAAGTTTGTAGATCGACTAGCTTTCCCAGTATGAGCATCGGAATCGTAGCCTGCGGTGCATTGGCTACACATATCAGCGACATAGTTATCGAGAATGCGCTGGATGTAGTCATTTATCCGTTGCCACCGCTGCTTCATAACCGCCCAGAGAAAATCGCTGGTGAGGTTGATGCACTATTGCATGAAATCAAAGATAAACACTCTCATTGCGCAGTCGCCTACGCCGATTGTGGAACATACGGGGCGTTAGATTCGGTCATCGCAACACATGGTGTGAAACGTTTAGGCGGTAACCATTGTTATGACATTTTTGCAGGTACTAAAAAGATTGCAGAGATAATGGAGTCCGATGCTGGTACTTATTTTCTTACTGACTTTCTCGTTAAATCCTTCCATCGCAGTGTCATCGTTGAACTCGGATTAGATAAGCGACCTGAATTACGTGATGACTATTTCAAGAATTATTCGCGCGTTATCTGGTTGGCACAACAACCCACAGATGAATTGAAAGCCCTGGCTTTGGGTGCAGCCCAAGAAATCGGCCTACCCCTTCAAATAGAACACGTTGGCTATGGGCAGCTCAGTGAGCAAGTACTCGCTTTATTGAGTAACTAGAAGTACTTCAATCGCTTTTATTACAGTAGGTGAAAGTTGTGATCTATCCACGTCTTTATGAAGTCGCTCAATCATAGTTTTAGTCCAGAACTGAACCATATGGTGTGCGACTTTGATTTCCGGTGCATCACTTGCCGGAATATTGGCGGCAATTTGATTCGCCATTCGCACAATAGAGTTTAATTGCGAGTCACCGCTAATGTGCGTCTCAACCATCTCCCCTGGCCCTTTAATGCTTGGGGTAATTTCTACTGCTGTAACTTTGTATTCAGGGCAGTTAGTGGCCCAATCTGATAAATCAGTAGTGATTACGTTGGCGCCACTTTCCGGGAAGTGGAAAGTTGTGTACACAACACCAGCCGGAACTTCATCGGTGATACGTGCACGCATAATTGTTTCACCAACGCGACTTGCGAGCTTGACCCAAGAGCCATCGGCGATTCCACGCATCTGGGCATCTGACTCATGCAGATCTAAAATATCTTCGGTGTGCCAGATGTTATTGGCTGTGCGACGTGTTTGTGCGCCTACGTTGTACTGACTCAATACGCGACCAGTAGTAAGAAGAAGCGGGAATTTACGGTTAGCTTTTTCATCGGTAGCAACGTAAGGCGTACGCATAAATTGACCCAAACCGCGCATGAATGTCTCCAAGTGCATCGTTGGGGTTCCATCAGGATTAGCCTCATTGCATGGCCACTGCACGCTGCCTACCTCATCTAATTTCTTAAATGAAACGCCAGAAAATGTGGGAGTAGTGGCGGCAATCTCATCCATGATCGCCGCACCATTTTCATAAGACATGGGATATCCCATGGCCGTTGCTAAATCACACGTGACTTCATACTCACTTTTACCCGTGGGTGATTTCATAACAGGACGGACACGGTTAATGCGGCGCTCAGCATTTGTAAATGTGCCATCTTTTTCCAAGAACGATGTTCCTGGTAAGAAGACGTGTGCAAACTTTGCGGTTTCATTGAGGAATAAATCCTGAACGATCACCATATCCATAGCGCGCAAGGCGGCGTGTACGTGAGACGTATTTGGATCAGACTGCGCGATATCTTCACCCTGTACATAGAGTCCGCGGTATTCACCGGCTAGTGCGGCATCAAACATATTGGGAATTCGCATTCCAGGCTCTGCATCTAAAGTAACTCCCCACATATCGTTATAGATTTTGCGGGTATCTGGATTTGAGATATGTCGGTAGCCGGGTAACTCATGCGGGAATGAGCCCATGTCACAAGATCCTTGAACGTTGTTTTGTCCGCGTAGAGGGTTTACTCCCACACCTTTCCGGCCGATGTTTCCAGTAACCATGGCGAGATTAGCAATTCCCATCACCATTGTTGAGCCTTGACTATGTTCGGTAACACCAAGACCATAATAAATTGAAGCGTTGGGGACCGAAGCAAATAAACGCGCCGCCTTGCGAATCTCTTCGGCTGGTACTCGAGAAGATGCCTCTAATACTTCAGGAGAGTTCTCGGGTAATGAAATAAATGCTTCCCAATCTTTAAAGGATTTTTCTTCACACCGCGCATCAACAAAATCACGCTTGGCCAGGCCTTCAGTAACAATGACATGTGCCAAAGCATTTATCACGGCAACATTTGTACCTGGCATTAACTGCAAGTGGTGGGCAGCGACTACCTCTGGTGTTCTCACTAAGGCGATCACACGAGGATCAACGACAATGAGCTGTGCGCCTTTGCGAATTGCCTGCTTCATACGAGAGGCAAAAACCGGGTGCGCCGAAGTTGGATTAGCGCCAATTAACATGATCACATCACTGTGTTCAACTGATTCAAAGTCCTGGGTTCCAGCCGACGTACCGAAAGTTTGGCCTAAGCCATAGCCCGTAGGTGAATGGCATACGCGCGCACATGTATCAACGTTGTTATTTGCAAAGGCTGCCCTTACCATTTTTTGAACTACATAGACTTCTTCATTTGTGCAACGCGAAGATGTAATTCCACCAATAGCATTTCTACCGGACTCTGATTGAATCCTCTTTAAGCCATCTGCGGCAAAGGAAATCGCCTCATCCCAAGAAACCTCTTTCCAGGGATCGGTAATCGCGCTGCGAATCATCGGCTTAGTGATGCGATCACTATGTGTTGCATATCCGTAAGCGAAACGTCCTTTAACACAGGAGTGGCCTTCATTAGCGCCACCCTCTTTCAATGGCACCATGCGCACTAATTGATCGCCACGCATTTCGGCTTTAAAGGAACAGCCAACTCCACAGTAAGCACATGTTGTGACAACAGAAGAAGTTGGGGCGCCAATCGTTAGAAGTGTTTTTTCAGTCAAAGCTCCAGTTGGGCATGCCTGAACACAAGCGCCGCAGGAAACACACTCACTGTCGATAAATGAAGTTCCGGATGATGAAACCCGTGCTACAAATCCTCGGTTTTCAATAGTTAAAGCAAAAGTTCCTTGCACTTCATCGCATGCACGAACACATCTATTACAAACAATGCACTCGGTAGAATCAAAGGTGAAGTAAGGATTTGATTCATCTTTCTTTAAATCTAAATGAGTTTCACCTTTTACATACCGAGTTGTTGTGATTCCGATCTTTTTGGCAACTCCGTGAACTTCGCACTCGTCCCCCGTTGCACACTCTGCTGGGTGATCAGATAAATACAGCTCCATCACGCCTCTGCGAATACGGTCGAGTTTCTCTGAATGCGTAGAGACTTTCATGCCCTCGGCCACTGGAGTAGTGCACGAGGAAGGGGTTCCATTGCGTCCATCAATTTGAATCACACATAGACGACAGGAACCAAAAGCCTTTAATCGATCGGTTGAACATAGCTTTGGGATCTCGATTCCTGCAACGAGAGCTGCACGCATAATCGAGGTATCTGCCGCGACCGTTAAAGCTTTGCCATCGATCTCAAGGCTCACCAGTTGGCTCTTTTCACTGGCCGGGGTACCAAAATCAGGCTCAAAAATCATGGTCATCTGGCAGCTCCTAAGAAATCCGATGGGAAATTGACCATCGCGCTTTTAACGGGCATTGGTGTTAATCCACCCATGGCACACAACGAGCCATCGGTCATTACTTCGCAAAGATCTAACAACAACTTCTTATTCTCATCGACTTTTATGCCTTGAATAATCAAATCAATAGTCTCAGCACCACGCGTTGATCCAATTCGACATGGTGTGCACTTGCCGCAGGATTCAATTGCACAAAACTCCATGGCAAACTTTGCTTGAACTGCTAAATCAACGGAATCATCAAAGACAACCACACCACCATGCCCGAGCATTCCACCGGCGGCAATGAGGGATTCATAGTCCATAGATGTTTCTAACTGCTCGGTTGAAAAATATGCACCGAGCGGTCCCCCAATTTGTACCGCCCGAAAAGGCTTACCACTTAATGTGCCCCCACCATAGGTTTCAAGTAACTCATTAAGAGTTATGCCAAAAGCCTTTTCGACTATTCCACCACGTGCGATATTGCCGCCCAATTGAAAAACCTGTGTTCCAAGTGATCTGCCGACTCCACGAGCCTTATACGCAACTGCACCTTGTGCTAACACCATTGGCACCGTTGATAACGTAAGAACATTGTTAATTACTGTTGGTTGCCCAAAGAGGCCTTCGATCGCTGGCAATGGTGGCTTAGCTCGGACTACACCGCGCTTGCCCTCAATGCTCTCTAACATCGCCGTTTCTTCACCACATACATATGAACCAGCGCCAACACGTATCTGAATATCAAAGGCATGGGCACTGTCTAAAACACGCTCTCCAAGCCAACCAAACTCTCTGGCTAACTCAATCGCTTTCTGTAAAATCGAGATTGCATGTGGATATTCAGAGCGCAGATAGACGATACCTTCAGTAGCACCGACTGCTATGCCAGCAATTGTCATACCTTCAATGAGAGTAAATGGGTCTCCTTCAATCAGCATGCGATCGGCAAAAGTTCCACTATCGCCTTCATCGGCATTGCAGCAGATATATTTTTGAGCTGAGCTTGTCTGGGCAACGGTCTTCCACTTAATGCCTGCGGGAAAACCTGCCCCGCCTCGTCCGCGAAGGCCTGACTCTGTCACCTCGTTGATGATGCTCTCACTCGTTGAGTTAAGTGCACTTCTTAAACCAGCTAAGCCGCCATGATGGCCGTACTCTTCAAGTGAAAGCGGATCAATGATTCCAACGCGTGCAAAAGTTACACGGTCTTGTGACGCTAGCCATTCGATCTCATCGGTCTTGCCTAGTGCAAGTAAATGTGAGCCACCATTCAGGAAATCAGCATCAAAGAGTGATGGCACATCTTCTACAGTCACGGGACCATATGCAAAACGTGTGCCGTTAATTTCAACTTCTACTAAAGTTTCCAACCAAAGCGCTCCGCGTGAACCATTGCGTACAATAGTTAGCGATGGATCTATCTGAGCGATTCTTGCAGCGATATCATCAGCGCCAATAGATATCGCGGCGCTATCACTCGGTACGAAGACTTTCATGCGCGAGCCTTCTCAATTTTATTAAGGGTTGCTCGTCCAATTAATTTTCCGTCGACCATGGCTGCTGGACCAAGTGCACAGTTACCAAAACAATAACTATCACTTACCTCTGCGGTGTACCGTGCTTTAACCTCTTTTTCCAAAGATCGTGCGCCAACGGCTTGGCAGGCTTCAGCCACGCAGATTGAAATCTGATGCTCCCCTGGTGGGGTTGTACGTAGATCATGGTAAAAAGTAAGAACTCCGTGGACGTCGGCACGTGATTTATTAAAATAGTTAGCTATCAATGGAACACACTCTGGATTGACATAGCCAAACTCTTTTTGCATTAACTGCAGCGCCATTAACACAGGCCCTTTTTCATCACGCAGGGTCGCAAGAAGCACGCGAGCTGCATCTTGTGACCATGGCGAATACTTCATTAGAAAAGACCTACGACCTTTCCATCGATGTAATCAATACGTTCGGCAGCTGGAACTTTAGGCAGGCCAGGCATCGTCATAATCTCACCGCAGATCATGACAATAAACTCTGCGCCAGCCGAGAGTTTTACTTCGCGAATATTGAGCGAGTGCCCACTGGGAGCTCCACGAAGTGCCGCGTCGGTACTAAAAGAGTACTGAGTTTTTGCTACACAGATTGGAAAATGGCCATAACCAGCGGCTTCTAGCTCTTTGAGTTTCAGACGCACCTTGGCATCGGCCGTCACTTCCTTTGCGCCATACACCTTGGTGGCAACGGCGGTTATTTTCTCCCACAAACTCTGTTCATCTTCATAGACGAAAGTCATCTTCTGTGGCTGCTCACATAGCTCCACAACGGCGTGTGCTAAATCTACAGCACCCTTACCGCCATCGGCCCAGTGAGTTGCTAGCACGATCTTTACACCTAGAGCCTCTACACGCGAACGTAGCAGCGCAACTTCAGCGGCAGTATCGCTTGTGAAGTTATTGATAGAGACCACTAATGGCAGGTTGTAAACATTCTTAATGTTATGAATATGTCGTTCAAGATTTACTAATCCAGCTTCAAGTGCGGGCAGATTCTCATCAGTAATAGTTTTTAAGTCGGCACCGCCGTGATATTTAATTGCACGAATCGTTGCTACTAGCACGCATGCAGATGGGCGTAACCCTGATTTACGGCATTTGATGTCGATAAACTTTTCAGCTCCTAGATCGGCGCCGAATCCTGCTTCAGTGACAACGTAGTCGGCTAATTTCAAAGCCGAAGTAGTTGCTACGACTGAGTTGCAGCCATGTGCAATATTAGCAAATGGACCACCGTGAATAAAGGCTGGAGTATTTTCAAGGGTCTGTACTAAGTTAGGTTGGAAAGCATCCTTCAAAATTACAGTCATGGCACCTTGTGCGTTAAGTTCACTGGCTAATACAGGAGTCTTATCGCGTTTGTAGCCGACAACTATCTTGCCAATCTTAGCTTTAAGATCTTCAATCGAGGTAGCAAGACAAAATATCGCCATAATCTCGGAGGCTACGACAATGTCAAAGCCATCGCTGCGTGGATATCCATTACCTACTCCACCGATAGATTGAATAATCTCGCGCAGTGCACGGTCATTCATATCCATCACGCGCTTCCAAGTGACTCGGCGAATATCAATTGCTAACTCGTTACCATGATGAATATGGTTATCGACAAGGGCTGCGAGTAAGTTATTGGCTAAAGCTATTGCGTTGAAATCCCCCGTAAAGTGCAGGTTTATATCCTCCATGGGTACAACCTGGGCATAGCCACCTCCGGCAGCTCCACCCTTCATTCCAAAGACTGGGCCTAGAGAAGGTTCGCGCAGTGCGATCATGGCGTTCTTACCAATATGGCGAAGTGCATCGCCTAAACCAACGGTTGTCGTTGTCTTTCCTTCACCGGCAGGCGTTGGACTAATGGCCGTAACTAAAATCAATTTAGAGCCTTTGCGTTCTGGCAGCGCAGTCAGATATTTCAAATTCACCTTTGCTTTGTACTTACCGTAGGCCTCTAAATGTTCAACATCAATACCGAGGGATGCGCCAATCTCATTAACTGGCTTCATAGTTGCAGCTTGTGCGATTTCGATATCCGACATTTTTATCCCTTTGCCTGACGTATGGCGCTTGTGAGCGCGGGTATTACTTGGTGTAAATCACCGATGATTGCGTAATCGGCATAACGTAAAATAGGAGCCTCTGGATCTGTATTAATGACCACGATTGTCTTACTATTTTTCATTCCTGCAATATGTTGCATCGCACCTGATATTCCCGCAGCGATGTAGAGATCCGGTGCAACCTTTGTACCTGTCTGTCCCACTTGCTCAGCATGTGGACGCCACCCTGAACTTGTGACTACTCGAGAACAGCCCACGGTGCCACCTAAAAGTGCAGCAAGCTCTTCTAAATTACCAAAGCCATCTGGTCCGCCTACTCCACGGCCCCCAGAGACAATAACTTTGGCATCATTAAGAGTTACTCCGCCTTTGGTTTCTCCAGAGTCACGGCTTAATATTTTTACAACTGTATCTGCGGGTTGTAAGCCTGGTTCAAACTGCGAAACTGTTGCAGCTGCACCTTGTACTGACTCTGGCTCTATAGAAAAACTTACAATTGTTGCAACCAATAAGTCGGAGTGAACATTGGCAGATTCAATAAGATTTCCTGCCCATCTGGCTCGCAACACATGGTGCGGTGTGCCAAGTGTGATCTCTGAGCACTCAGCGGCCATTGGGATATCGAGGAATGCAGCTAAATGAGCTAACTGCTCATTTCCGCGTGGGCTACCAGCGGCTAATACTCCAGCGGGCTTTAACTTTTCAACTAAATCTTTCAGGGCTCGTCCCGATGCCATCGGTGTGTAATCGGTCAGTGCAGCATGAGCTGCAACGTGCAATACCTTGGCGCCGTACTCACCCACGATTGTGGCTAAGGATGCCCCATCATTACCAATAACTACGGCCTCGATTTCCTGACCAAGTTTGCGCGCTGCAGTAAGGGCACGCAAAGAGAGCGGATCAATAACTCCGCGATCGTGATCGATAAGAACTAAAATCATTAGAAAGCTCCTATCTGCTTCAAGACATCGACTAAAGCAGGAACTGCATCGGCACCTTTTCCAAGAATCTCTGCGCCTTTATCTTTAGATGGAGCAAGAGCCAAAGTAACTTTTTCAAGTTTAGGTACTCGAGGCTCGGCTTTCTTCATATCAACAATCTTCTTGCGCGCTTGCATACGTCCAGGTACCGATGGATAACGGGGAATATTTAAACCATCTCGAACCGTAATGATTGCAGGAAGTGGAGCCTCATAATGTTCGCGACCAGTTGAAACTACTCGCTCACAACTGGCAATTCCATTTTCAATTTTCATAGATTTCACATTAGTAACTATTGGGCGACCAAGGGCATGAGCCACACGAATATGAATCTGATAACCAGCGCTATCTGCGGATTCTGCGCCAAAGATAATCAAATCAAACTTGGTCTCTTCGGCATTTATGGCATCAACCAAAGCTGCCGCAGTTCCTTGTGGATCCCACTCTTGTCCATCGGTCTCAATCAGTACTGCTCGTGTTGCACCAATTGCTAGCTGCGAACGAAGTTGTTCTTCGGCATCACTTGGTCCGAGCGTAAGCAAAGTAAGCGTTCCGCCCATCTGCTCAACTAACTGAACACCGGCTTCGACTGCATTTTCCTCGTGCGGACTAATACCAAAGCCCAGATGTTTAGTTTCAATATCCCGAGAATCAGGCGTGAGAATAAGAGTTCCGCCAGCAAGTGGAACGCGCTTTAAACAGACTAGTACATCCATTATGCAAGAATCCGTTCGTTAGTAGCGTCAAATACTGGTATTGCACCCACTTGGGCAACTGAACATGGATAGTGCTCGCCGAGATATTCAACAATAAATTTGTTGCCAGCAACGGCTAGCTCGGTCGGTAAGTACGTCATCAGAATGTGCTTACCCACTGAAGGTGCAGAACCAGCACTTGTTACGTACGAGCGGCGGCCATGCGAGTCAACAATGGGTTGTTTATCCAATGTCAAAATTGGCTCATTACCCATCATGTACCGCTTCACTCCAGAAGAAGAAGTGTGATTATCTACATACAGTGTGCACAATAAAGTTACTGGAGTTTCGCTGCGATGCTTTACGTGTTCAGCTTTACCGATGAAGTCCGCCTCTTTTAACTTCGGTGACTGCATACCAGCTTCAACTACGTTGTACTCAGTCTCTAGCTCTGGACCATACGCTCGGTAACATTTTTCTAGTCGGCCCGTTGTTCCATACACACCGATTCCGACTGGAATCATCTCGTGCTTTTTGCCTGACTCCCACAGCATCTGCCATAACTTGGCACCTTGTTCGATTGGGATATAGAACTCCCACCCAAGATCTCCTACATAAGAGATTCGTGAAGCTAGGACACGAAGTGGACCAACTTCAATCACTTTGCAGGTACTGAACTTGAAAGTATCTTTGCCCATATCGGTACTTGTAATTGCTTGAATGATCTCGCGAGATTTAGGGCCCCAGACACCAATAGTTGTATAACTAGATGTTAGATCAGCAATCTGTGCTGATCCATCGGCAGGCAGTAGATCACTAAACCATTTCTTATCGGCCATTCCATGTGCGCCACCTGTGACTACACGGAAGTGATCAGTGCCTAGACGCATAATAGTTAAATCGGATTTAAAGCCACCATTTGGACCAAGTATCGGCGTATAAACCACACGACCAATTGCTACATCCATCTGGCGCAGTGCTGCTTTTTGTACAACAGCTAAAGCTGATGGCCCAGTGATATCAAAGAGTGTGAAGGCAGATAAATCAACGATGCCGGCGCTCTCACGCATTTGAAGGTGCTCTGCATTGATAATCGGAGACCACCACCGTGATTCCCATTCCGCAGCACGAGGCATCACCCTGTCGCCGAACTTCTCGACCAATGCTTTGTTGCACTCATACCAAAATGGGCGCTCCCATCCAGCAGTTTCATAGAAGACTGCGCCTAACTCTTTCTCGGCTTCATAAAACGGTGAGAGGCGGACATTTCGGTTTGATGCATACTGCTCAAGAGGATGCACAATTCCGTAAGTCTTATTAAAGCTCTCATCTACGCGCGACTTAATGTGGAACTGAGCTTTTTGATGTTCATGAAAACGAGCGATGTTAGAAGAGTGCAGATCAATCTCTGAATCTCCAAGCACCATCCATTCTGCAACTGACTTAGACGTTCCTGGACCTTCTTTAATCCACACTGCAGCAACAGACCAAAGGCCCTTGACTTCAGGAGTTTCGCCAAGAATAGGCATTCCATCTGGTGTGTAAGAGAGAATTCCGTTAATAGCGTATTTTTCGCGAACATTTTCATCGCCAACAATCGATGGCATTAATTCATAGGCATGTTCATCTTGAATATCAAAATCCGCTTGTGTAAAAGCAAACTCCGTTGGTGAAAGTGCGGCAGTTGCATTTGATGGCAAATCTTCTGGGGTATAGAGAATTGGACGATGAGCATAAGATCCAATTTCTAAGCCAGTTCCATGTTGGCGTTCATACATGAATACATCCATGTCGCGAACGATTGGCCATTCGATATCGCCTTTGGTACCAGCAAAGAACGGCACTGGACCAATATCCTTCATCTGGTGAACCGCTGGAGTAAGCGGAATATGTGCACCTGCCATAGCAGCAAGCTTGGGTGACCAGCAACCAGTTGCAATCACAACATAATCGGCTTCGATAGTGCCTTGATCTGTCACTACGCCAGTTACTCGACCATTAGCAACAGTAATATCTAGAACTTCGATATTGGCAAAAGAATGTGATGCACCCATTTCAATAGCGGCTTCGCGCATCAACGTACCTGTGCGAAGTGAGTCCACAACGCCTACCGTTGGCTGGTAATAGCCTCCAACAATGATGGTCTCATCGATGTATGGCACTAACTCTTTTACTTCTGCCGGTGTGAGGATTCGACCACCATCGATGCCCCATGACTTTGCCGATGTAATGCGACGTGCAAGCTCTTGCATGCGTTCTTGTGTACGGGCAACTTCGATACCACCAGTTTCAGTGAAAGTTCCCCACTCTTTATATTGACGCATGCTCTCAGCGGTAATTGCAGTCATCTCTTTTGAGTGATCAACTGGAAAGATAAAGTTAGATGCATGGCCCGTTGATCCGCCAGGGTTAGGTAAAGGTCCTTTATCGATCTGCACGATATCCGTCCAGCCCAATTTAGCAAGGTGGTAGACCATGCCATTGCCGACGATGCCTGCGCCAATAACGACGCACTTTGCCTTTACAGGTAACTTACTCATAGCACTTATCCTCGTTCTTGTAGTGGTGGTTATAAAGACTTACGTATAGATGTTTCAAAACCTTCAACGTGATCTTGCATGGCTTTTCCTGCCGCTTGTGAATCACTACTAGAAATTGCCTCTAGCAATGCACGGTGTTCGATAATTGCTTCAGTCAGTCCTGCTACCCGATCAAGTGCTAAGAACCATATTCGCAGCGCGTGGGCATAATAATTATCTAAAGCGGCGGCCAAAAACTCATTGTGAGTACATTGATAAATATGGTGGTGTATTCGCTGATCTAAACCGATCAAGGTAGCCATATCGACATCACCTTTGATTGCCTTAATTTCAGCGATCAGTGCCTTTGTAACTACATGATCTGCCGGGGTAGAGCGTTCAGCCGCTAACTCGGCGGCTTTGATTTCTAAGACTGCACGAATCTCAGATAAAGCTGAAAGATTTTGAACATCCACACTTGAAACAAACATTCCTCTGCGTGGATAGACCTCAACTAATTTTTCATTAGCTAGCGAGCGCAGAGCTTCACGAATCGGAGTTCGGCCAAAGCCAAGTGTGGCCATCAGAACGCTCTCACTAATGAGCGAGCCAGGAACTAGCTCTAAGGTAATGATCATCGAGCGGATGCGGCTATAGGCCTCCTCCGACAACGAGGTCGACTCCCTGCTCAGGATATGGATGGCTTGGCTCACGGGAGAGATGATATATCAGTCATATACAGATTGATATAGCGGCTCCTAGGCTAGGTAGTACTTCCAAAAGAGCCATAGGGAGGCGCCAAAACCTACTGTCAGGATTAAAGCTCGGTAGAGCGTGGCCGGCATCCTGGCTGCATAGCGTCCCCCGTATGTCCCACCAATGCTGGCCCCCACAACCAGCGCGGCTACGACTGGCCAGACTGCTCTCCCACTAAAGATATAGATGATATTTGAGATTAATGAGGTCCACCCAACGATGAGATTTTTGGCGGTATTCAGCGTCTTTGGATCTCGACGAATGTCGCGTGCCAATACTGCAATGACCATGACTCCTTGACCCGGACCAAAGTAGCCGCAGTAAAGACCACTAGCTGCAATACCTATGCGTTCAACAAGATCGTGCCGTGCTCCGCGATTTGGTTTGGCTTTTATCAAAAATGAAAAACTGGCGAAGAGTAGTAGAAACGGCACCATTTTCTCAAAAACACCGGGTGGTACTGACAACAAAAGCAAGGCTCCCGCTGTCGAACCGATGACAGAGATGATTATTAACTTTCGGTACTCTTTAAAATATGCACGCATCTGGTGACGAACAGCGATAAGAGCAAAGAAATTAGCGGGTGTAACTCCTAAGGCATTTGAAATTGCCGCACTCACTGGCGACATGCCTGTCGCAAGCAAAACTGGATAAGAGATAACAGATGCGCCACCGGCCATTCCATTTATCCCGCCGACGAGTATTCCTACGGCAAAGATGAGGATGTACTCGAGCATGGCTTAACCATACAATGCAGATATGAGTAATGGGGTACACATCAGATACTTTGCTGCTGCCCGCGCCGCTGCCGGTACAGATGGAGCTACTTGTGAAGCAGCAACACTGCGTCAGATTCTAGATCAAGCCTGTAGCGCTAATTCAGCTCTTGCCCACGTTGTGTCTCAGTGCAGCTTTCTAGTGGATTCAGTAGTGGTGCATGATGAAAATATTTCGATTGAAGATGGCAGTGTTATCGACGTTTTGCCCAGATTTGCTGGTGGCTAACCACCTATTGCAGACATCGGTCGAGGTGGTGCGATAAAACTTGGATTATTGATTCCATGACCTGGAAGTTTTTCGATCACAGTCTTTTTGAAGCGGGCCGCTATCTCTTCTCGTTTTTCAGCTGCACTCTTTGTCTGATCCCTTAGGACCATGCGTACATCGGTTTCAGTGATTGAAAATAGACATGAGCGAAGTTGGCCATCTGAAGTCAAGCGAATTCGATCACAAGCACCACAAAAGGGTCGCGTAACGCTACCGATTATTCCAACCGTAGCTTTAGTGCCGTTGATATAGAACTCCTCAGCAGGTGAAGATCCACGGCCATCTACTGGCGTGAGCTGATACTGCTCTGACAGAGAGGCATAGATCTCATCGGCGGTAATCAATGTAGCCCGGTCCCAAATTCCACCAGCATCTAAGGGCATCTGTTCAATAAAGCGCAGTGAATAATTCTTCTCGAGTGCCCACGTCAAGAGAGCTGGAGCTTCATCATCATTAATGTCTTTGAGCAAAACAGTGTTAACTTTTACTGGATAAAGACCAGCCTTATTGGCAGCTTCAAGTCCATTTATCACATCATTAAATCGATCTCGATATGTCAGAGTTTTAAATCGCTCGCGACTCAAAGTATCTAAGCTGACATTAATTCGATTTAATCCAGCTTTAGCTAATGGAGCAGCTAATTCAGGTAAGCGAATTCCATTTGTAGTAAGCGTTAATCGTGGAGCGTTAGCTAGACCGGCGATTCGTTCGACAATTTCAACAATATCCGGGCGAAGTAATGGTTCTCCCCCAGTTAATCGAACTTCATCAATGCCTTGGCTAACTGCAACTTCAATAATTAATAAGAGCTCATCAGTAGTGAGTAGATTCTCAGAAGGTAACCATGCAGCGAAATCATGCGGCATGCAATATGTGCATCGCAACGAACACCGATCCGTGAGGGAGACTCGTAGATTGCGGTGTGTGCGGCCGTACGTATCTATGAGAGTGCTCATGCGGTATTCACCCACTCATCGCTGCCGTCAGTAAAAACTTGATGCTTCCAAATTGGAAGTTCTGCCTTAACTGTATTCACTAAAGCTTGGCAGGCATCAAAGGCGCTCTCACGATGATGAGCTGAAACCGCCACGGCAAAAGCAGTCTGACCAATAGCAATTGCCCCATAACGATGTGCCACAGCAACTTTTACTACATCAAAATTTGTACTTACCTCTTGGGTAATTCTTAGAATCTCTTGCCCAGCTGAGGGATGAATCTCATACGTCAAAACGTGGACTTCTTTTCCGCCATCATGATTTCTAACATCACCAGTAAATGTAACGACCGCGCCACAGCTATCATCTTTTACAAGGGCAGTTAGGTCGCCGATATTAACTACTTCGCTGGTAACAACTGCACTCACTACCTCTGCCATTAATGATCCAGACCATCTAATTGATCCAAAATATGTCCAACTAAACGTTCAATAATGACAAGCCCATCTTTCACGGCACCTTGTGATCCAGGAAGATTAATGATCAAACTCTGACCACATGTTCCGGCTAAGCCTCGAGTTAAATCACTTGTTGGAACCTTATCGCGCGAATATGCACGTAGAGCTTCGGAGAAACCTGGAATCACTTTTTCGATAAAGGGGGCAGTCGCCTCTGGTGTGATATCGGTTGGTGAAACTCCGGTGCCGCCTGTAGTAACAATTAAACGTGTCTTGCTAGCTAGCGCTTTGAGAATCTCTTGGCTTATGGCATCGACTTCATCGGCAACTATTACGGGCTCACTCGTTAGGTAACCCAGAGCTATTAACCCATCTCGTAAGGTGGCCCCACTCAGATCAGAGTAAATACCTTGTGAGGCTCGACTACTTGCTGTGATAACAACTGCGCTGCGCGGGCTCATGCGCGCTTCCAATCGCCATTCTTTCCGCCAGATTTTGAATCCACGCGAATATCGGTGATTACAGCATGTGGATCAAGGGCTTTGACCATATCAATAATAGTTAAACCAGCAACACTAACTGCAGTGAGCGCTTCCATCTCTACCCCAGTTCGGTCTGATGTGATCACTTCAGCGCTGATGGCAACACCAGAATCAATAATCTGAAGATCTATTGCGATCTTATTTATTGCAATGGGATGACATAGTGGGATTAACTCGCTTGTTTTCTTAGCGGCCATAATTCCTGCAATACGTGCCGTAGATAAGACGTCACCTTTTGGAGTAGTGCCGTCACGAAGCAGTTCGACTACATGTGCCGATAAATTAACTTTCGCTGAAGTATGTGCAGTGCGCACGGTGGCTTCACGGCCAGTTACATCAACCATATTGGCCTGGCCTTGATTATTTAGATGTGTTAATCCATCACTCATACCGTGGATTCTAATTGGCTATGGCAGTGATAGCCAACGAACGCTTTGACCAGGACTCGTAAGCCTTGTCGTTACTACTGCAAAGCCAGTGGACTGAGCCAAACCACGTAACATCGCTGAGCCAAGATAAGGGGCAACGAAAAATTCACCATCTCGTACGTTGCCGATAATGAGGCGCGTGAACTCTGGTGGCGCAGTTAACTCATCGTGAGTCTTCACCACCTGTAACTCCTGTGCAGGTTTTCCAAGCATCGAATCTATTACTGGTTGACCTAGCGAGATGAGTGCGACGATTGCAGATTGCGGATTTCCAGGCAAACCAAAAAGTGCATGCCCATCAATATCGGCCAATAACATGGGATGACCCGGACGCACAGCCACGGTATCGACCAAAATGTTAGCGTTGAGTCGCTCTAATGCACTGTGTAAGTAATCACGAGGACCTTGGGCTGTACCCCCAGTAGTAATAATAATGTCGGCAGTTGCACAGGCTTTTTGAAGAGACTCAACTACTAGCTCAAGCTCATCAGAAATGTAGTGCGTGCTTACTATTTCGCAACCAAGTTTTTCTAACCAACCTGGAAGTTGCGGCCCAAGTGCATCGCGAACTAAGCCTTCACTTGGTATACCGGTGAGCTGAATTTCATCACCCAGCAAGACAAGTGCAACTTTTGGTTTTCTAAAAACCTGCACGGTGTCTAAACCAGCTGCTGCTAGCAAGCCGATCATTGCCGGATTCAGTGTTGTTCCAGCGCTAATTAGCACGTCTCCTATTGTGCACTCATGCGCTGCTGGCCGAATATCTTGATCGGCAACGACATCACCTTCGAGAATGTCTGCGTTAACGTGCGCCGTTTCCCAACGAATAACTCCAAAGGTATTAACTGGAATTACTGCACCAGTTGCAATTCCTACAGCAGTTCCTTCTTGCAGTACATCTTTCATGGGCAGCCCAGCTTTGACTTCACCAATAATTCTCCAAGGTGCTTGCCCACACACTGCATAACCGTCCATGGCTGAGGTTGCATACGTTGGTAAATCACATAAGGCGCTTGCATCAACTGCAAGTGTGCGACCAAGACTCTTATTAAGTGCCATACTTTCACTTGGTAGGCGCTTAAATGTTGTTGCCGCTATTGCGCGAGCATCATCCCAACTGCCTTCAACAAGTGCGCTCATAATTTCGAATTATCCGCCAACGTGGCCTCAAAAGCGATGGCAACGTCAAGATCGGCAGGGGTGTCTATATCCCTCAGCGAATCTGCTACCTCTTTGTTCATCCCAACTTCACATATTTTTAGGTGTGAAATAAGTTCGCGCATGGATTTGCCCGCACTATTACCAAGAGAATTGAGCGCCATCTCAACTGCTTCAACTCGATAAAGCGCAGCAAGCGGCTGTTTGAATCCATCATCATCAACATACATCACCGCATCATCATGAGGTTTTATCGAATTCATAAGATTAATTACTCGGGTGACCGCAAAAGGCATATCGGTGGCGATGAGAGCAACGATTTCGCTGGTACATATTGCAAGCCCCGCGGCAAAGCCTGCAACAGGACCTCCGCCAACTGGCTGCTCCTGCACGCACTCATACTTTCGACCAGCAACTGCCGGATCTGGCCCAACAACAATTACATCAATCTCATCTGGAATCGACTTGAGGATTCGCGCGATGAGAGATTGCCCTGCAATTAACGCTGCAGATTTGTCGCTGCCAAAACGCGTACTTGTCCCGCCCGTTAACACGATCATGCTCGTGCTTTTTAAATCCATTTCGCTAGGATACTGACTATGGCATACGTGCGTGGTCAAGCTAATGCGTTAGGTTGGCGCGAGATTATTGAAGGCCCTGATGAAAAACACATTGGCCACGCATTTCCAGCGACAAGCACACCTTTACTTCTCATGCACCACTTATCTGACCTGCACGTCTGCGATGCCCAATCACCTACGCGGCCAGAGTATTTAGATCGCTGGGCAGATCCTGATAGCCCCATTCGTGAAAAAGTCGGAACAATCGGCACGTATCGTCCCCATTCAATGCTCTCACCGCATGTTGTTGAAGCCATGGTGCAGGCTCTCAATAAAATTACGCTCGGTCCACTTTCAGGCCATGCAATAGATGGCGCAATTATTACTGGAGACACAACCGACAACGCCCAACTCAATGAAGTGAACTGGTATTTAGCACTTCTTGATGGACAAGAGTTTCGTCCTGATTCTGGCAACACCGCCCGATACGAAGGTGTCATCGATGATGGAGAAGATCATTACGACACACGCTATTGGCATCCGCATGGAACTCCAGACGGAAAAGAAGATGATGATGCTCGCTCAAAATATGGATTCCCTGTTGTTCCAAATCTGTTGAACTCATGTCGAGCAGCCTTTAAAGCAACTGGATTAAATTTTCCTTGGTATGCCGTACATGGAAATCACGATGCACTATTACAAGGAACCGTGGCACCTGAGTCAACAATTAATGCTGCGATGATCGCTGGTAAAAGATATACCGGCTTACCCTCACATGTGTCGCTTGCAGAAGTGCTATCCAGTTTCCAGGAAATTGGTCCGGCAGGTTACCCGGAATCTCTTGATGCACCGTATGTAGAAGTGAGCGCCGACATTGAGCGACGTGCTGTGCAACGTGGTGAGTTTGCTGCCATGCATTTAGCATCACCTGGACTTCCGGTCGGACATGGATTTAATCAGACACATGTAGAAAATAAACATATGTATTACGCTATAAATATTGGCGCAGTTAAACTTGTTGTAATCGATAGTGTGAACCAATTTGGTGGATGGCAAGGTTCCCTCGATGAAGAACAGTTTGAATGGTTAGAAAATGAAGTTGCACGTTCAGATAAACTTGTCGTTCTTGCATCCCACCATCCATTGAGCAAAATGTTCAATAGTTACGCTCCCACCGGACGTCGCGTATGCGTTGAAGAGATTCAAGAGATGCTTCTGAAATATCCTCACGTAATTGCTTGGTTTGCCGGGCACGAGCATCGCCACCACATTAAATGGATTGGCCGGCAAGAAGAAGTCGAAGGTTTCTGGCAGATTGAGACTGCATCACATGCTGACTGGCCACAACAATCTCGAACAATTGAAATTGTAAAAGATTCTGCTGGGGATATCTTCCTCGGCTTAAGCATCATCGATCACGCTGGTGGTGCTGACTATAAAAGTGCCACGGATCCAATTGAGATCGCTGCACTTTCCCGTGCAGTGAGCGCCAATGTCTGGCAAAAACGACCAGAGTTAGGGGCAACCCATGATGTCACCTGGTGGAGCGGGCGTCCTGAAGATAGAAACGTTGTTCTGAAAGTAAAGAAACGTTAAGCGTTGCGATTAATTGATTTTTCAAGAACTTGTGTAGAGCGCAAAATAACTAGAATCACAACGGTTAATCCTGCGCCAACAACTTGAAAGCCTAAACCAACTGCGACACCAACTGCGGCAGTTGAAAACACTGTTGCTGCTGTAGTAACCCCTTGAATGCCAGAAGAATGTTTATCGGTAAAGATTAAGCCAGCACCTAAGAATCCGATTCCGGTGATAATTGCATGTAGTGCGCGAGTGGGATCGCCATATTGAGCAGCAACGTCTAACACCGCGCCAATGGCCACAATGGCCGCTGATGCCGAGCCAACTAATGCCATAGTCCTGGGCCCCGCAGATTTTCCAGCACGATCTCTTTCCCACCCAATCAGCGACCCAAGGATTGCCGCAATCATGGCGTTGATAATTATCGATAATTGTTGCCACATATCAACCGAGTGCAGATTAATCATGTAACTAGGGTACTTGTTAGGCGGCTAAGTTCATGTGATTTGACCCTATAGAATTGGCACATGAGTGAATATCAAATCATGCGCTGGCGTGAAATCCCATCTATGGTCATAGCTCGTGAGGCAGAGACCACGATTAAAGTGATGCTTGCTTCACGTTTTCAAGAGGCTATCGATGAGGCAGCGATGCGCTTAGGCGAGATCGATGCCGATGCCTACACCGCAGGCTGGAATAGAGATCCTTGGGTTCAAGCCAGTGATTCTCCTGACGCACTCGCTGCACGAATTGCACATGAACTTGAAACTGAACTAAGCGAAGAGAAATTAGAAGAGTTTATTAAGAGCTTAGGAGAGAAATAATGTCTGCCATCTATGAAGCCCTTGATCAAGGCACGCTCGCATCCGATGGCGCAATGGGCACAATGCTGCAGGATCGTGGCTTAACCGATGGCGGCGCTCCCGAACTATGGAACGTTGAAAAACCTGAAGAGATTGAGGCAGTGCTTGACGCCTATGCAGCATCAGGGGCTCGATTTATTACAACAAATACTTTCGGTGGAACCCATGGCCGCCTTGCCATGCATGGTTTAGAAGATCGCATATTTGAACTTAATAAAGCCGGTGCCGAAATTGCTAGACGCGTGGCCGATCGCCACCCTGGCTGTTTTGTTATGGGAGATATTGGTCCATCTGGTGACTTAATGGAGCCAATGGGAGCTATGACACTGGAAAGTGGTCAAGCTTTATTTGCACAGCAGATTAAAGGCTTAGTTGCTGGCGGCATAGATGCAATCTTGATTGAAACTATGTCAGATTTAGGAGAAGTTGAAGCGGCTGTTAAAGCTGCACAAGAAGTTGCACCTGGTCTACCAATAATTGCAACTATGAGTTTTGATACAAATCTGCGCACCATGATGGGCGTTAAGCCAGCGATGGCTGTGACTCAACTGGCAGCGCTAGGAGTTCGCATTATCGGCGCGAACTGTGGTCGAGGCACAGATGAGATGGCTGTGATTGCACAAGAGATGGTGAATGCGCGTCCTGACGGTGTTTACATCATTACACAATCAAATGCGGGGCTACCAAAGCTGCACGGCGATGAGTTTATTTATGATGGAACACCTGAAGAAATGGCAAAGTATGCAGCGGAAATGAAGGCCATGGGCGTCAATATTGTTGGCTCATGTTGTGGATCTTCACCTGCCCACACTGCAGCCATTGCTGGTGCCGTTGCTTAAATGAAAAGCAAAATTCTTCTGATTGGTATCGATGGTCTTAATCTTCATACCGCTCTAGAAGTCTCCCCGGCTTTAGTTAAAGCCAAAGCTGAAGGTTTCTTTTCGACCCTCACTATTGATCCGCCGACATGGTCTGGCCCAAGTTGGTCAACGCTACTTACGGGAACAACTATTGATCGCCATGGTGTTGTAGATAACTCTTTTACCGGACACAAACTTTTACATAATCCAGATCTATTGAGTCGTGCTTTTTATCAAGATCAAAGTACAACAACTTTTGCCGCAGCTGGTTGGCCACCACTTGTTGATCCTGCGGGACATGGCCCAATCATTCATGAGCGCCGCGAGCAAGCAAAAGCATTGCGACATCGCGTATTGGTTCGCGATGGTGAAACATATGGATATACGGTTGTAGATGCCGAAATCGCTACAGCCGCGCTCTATGCTGTTAAGAATCATGCTCCCGATGTCTCATTCATTTACTTTTGTGGCGCTGATGAGGCGGGCCATGCATGTGGAGCTTTAGGTGATGAATACAAGGGTGCAATTGCAAGAATCGATACTTACGTGGACAATCTACTTACAGCGGTACAAGCCCGAGCCTCAGCTGATGAACCGTGGTTAGTAGTTATTACTACCGATCATGGTCACATCGATGAAGGCGGGCATGGCGGAGACTCTCCGCAAGAACGTGCTTCATTTGTTATCGCGCAGGGCTTTGGGCGACCTAATCCTGCGTGGACAACAGATTTTCAAGCTCATGATTTAACTCCGTTGTTATTAGCAGAAAGGGCGTAGTCAAGATGAACTTTAATAAGGTTATTCTTTACTACGGCTTTGCGCCGATTTCAGATCCTGAGGCCGTGAAATTATGGCAAAAAACACTGTGCGAGTCGCTCAACATTAAGGGCCGAATTCTTATTTCACCTCATGGCATTAATGGCACACTCGGTGGAAACATGGATGATATTAAGAAGTACATTAAAAACACGCGCCAATACCCTGGCTTTAAGAAGATTGATTTTAAATGGTCTGAAGGCACCGGCAATGATTTTCCAAAATTAAAGATCAAAGTGAGATCTGAATTAGTTGCATTTGGTAACCCAGGTGAGATTCAAGTCGATATCAATGGTGTGATTGGTGGTGGAGTTCATCTGCGTCCAGAAGAAGTTAATAAGTTAGTTGAAGAACGTGGCGATGACGTCTTTTTCTTTGATGGTAGAAATGCATTTGAAGCAAAAGTCGGTAAGTTTAAGAATGCAGTTATTCCTAATGTAACAACTTCACAAGATTTTGTTAAAGAGATTGAGAGCGGCAAGTACGATCACATGAAAGATAAGCCAGTCGTTACATACTGCACAGGCGGAATTCGATGCGAAATCCTTTCAGTAGTCATGAAAAATCGTGGTTTCAAAGAGGTGTATCAAGTCAAAGGTGGCATCGTCCGTTATGGAAATACTTTTGGCGACGATGGTCTGTGGGAAGGCTCCCTTTATACATTTGATGATCGCTTAACAATTGATTTCAGTGACCATACCAAGTTAATTGGTGAATGCGCCCACTGCAATGGCCCCACAAAAGAGTTTAGAAACTGCCAAAAGGCCGAGTGTCATCAGTTGGTTCTATTGTGCGATGCTTGTTATGACACACACATAGAACGGCCTTGCAAACATGATCGCGAGATCAAGCGCAACCGCGAACTGATTGGTTAATTAAGCTTTTTTGGTCTGCTTCCAGTGGTATAGGTATAAAGGTGCCGCAATACAGGCTGTAGTCAACGATGTGAACATACCCTTCAAAGCTTGGCGTTGATTAATAGTCTCTTGCTGAGCTTGTGCCAATTTTGACGTTGCTGTTGTAGGCGTATTCATATCTACGTATCCAGGATCTGGAAAGACTACATTCAATATTCCATGTACAAATGAGACAACCGAGAATAAAACAATCAATAAAGTAATGAGGCATATCGCGTATAAATAGAAAGAACGCCAATCAACTCCTAGCCGCACTTGTACGGGTGCTGCGGCCTTTTTTGCTACTGCTTTCTTGACTGTAGCCATTGTCTCCCTCTCGTTAGTGCGTGAGTGTTACTTTTGATAATCCTTCTGGTGCATCAGGATCAAAGCCAGAAGCCACGGCAAACTCCATAGCAAAGCGCTGTAAAACTATGGCATCGACAAGCGTTGAAGTAATCTCATCATCGCAGTTCGATCCAGCTAAAACAATGTCATCTCCCAAAGGTGTTCCACCGTTGCCAATCCAATAAATGCGCTGTGCTATTTTTCTAATCTTGGTGGTGGCCTCAAGGATTGAATCTTCCGGTAAATGTTTCGGCGCAACGATAAAGACTTGAGTCTCATCTGTCAGAGCTGAAATTGGACCATGTAAATAATCAGCCGTTGAAAGGCCCTGCACGGAGACTTTGCAAGTCTCTTGAATCTTAAGTGCAGCCTCGCGTGCATTTGGATAGGCAAAGCCGCGACCTAATAAAACAATCTCACGATTGCGGCTTGTATTCACAACTGCCCTAGAAACTAAGTCAGGCAATGCAGCGATTCGTGCCGCCTCACTAATAATCTGTGCAGCATTGACTTTCTTATTCGTCCATGAGCAAACCAGAAGATATGAAATCAAGAGTTGTGCGTTATAAGACTTAGTCGCCGCAACGGCAAGCTCTGGTCCGGCTAGTAATGGAAAGTGATGGTGTGCGATCTTTGCTAAAGGTGAAGTTTCATCATTTGTCATAGCGATTAAGTAAGCACCCGCTTGGCGTGCCGCCGTGGCAAAATGAACTAAATCTGGAGATTGACCGCTTTGGCTAATTGCGATCACAAGTGTGTTTGAATATTTTAGTTCTGAATTATAAACAGTTACTGATGAAGGAGAAGTGAGCCCTACGGGAAGACCAATCTGAGTCTCAATTAAATACTTGAGATAATGGGCTGCATTATCAGATGTTCCACGAGCCAAAATCAAGACCGATTGAATCTTCTCATCTTTTAGGAGATTTCTTACACTTTCAAAGGCCGATAGATCACCCAGAATTTTGGAGAAGACCGTTGGAGTTTCTGCGATCTCCGAAGACATAACTGCACCTAATTGCTTCATGTGTCTATCTTCCCACATAGCTTTGAACTATTCTTCATCCTATGGTTCTTAGCGTAGATTTAGGGCAGTCAGGGAGCCGCATCCGACTGGCTGAAAAGAACATCACATCGGCCCGCGGCAAATTAGCTGGTGAAGATCCACTTCTTGCTCTGCGCACCGTCTTTGAATCGATTGAGAAATTATCGGCAGATACCGTTGCGCTATCGTGCACAGGCTTCAATGGAGTGGTTCCAGATGTTTCTACTTATGCGCTTTTGTGCAAAGAGTTTTTTGGTGCTACGAAGGTCGCCGTCATTGATGATGGTCTCGCTGGATTCATTGGCGCACTTCAGGGACGCAGCGGCGTTGTTTTATCGATTGGCGGCGGGGTCGTCTCAGTTGGCGGGAAAGATGGAGCCTTTGCCCATAGAGATGGATTGGGAAGCACCTTTGGTGACGAGGGTGGAGGTTTTTGGCTCGGCAAATTAGCAATAACTCGTGCTTTAGCTTTTCGTCAGGGCCGTGGAAAAGATGATGGTTTATTAGAGTTATTTCAGAGACAAGTAGCTGCATACGATCAGCTTCAGATAAAGAATGCCGCCGATGCTGCAACTCTTGCCATTAACTCTGCTAAGACGTTGCTAGATGCAGCCGATTCAAATATTGCATCGGCACAAGAGATTAGAGATAGAGGCGCACAACTGCTAGCCGATACTGTGATTGCAACATGGCTGGGCGCAAAAGGAGCGACCAGTGATGCGCCTCTTATTGCGATCCATGGAGGTCCATCCAGTAACCAAAGCTACGTAACATTGATTCAAGGCCACATTGCTAAAGCTTTACCTCAAGCGAAGTTCGTTGAGGCCCTTGGTGATAACTTAGATGGCGCAACTTGGATTGGTGAAAATATGCTCAATGATTCCCCGCCATTATTGAGGTGGGGACGCGTCAATATCAATTAATCTACCTGGGTGATGTGAGTAATAAAGTTGCTGCAAGAAAGAGAATTCCTAGGGCTGAGAAACCTGTAAGTATGCGACGAACCTTTGGTTTGGCCAAAGTAGCGGTAGCCCTGCCAATTACACTGATCAAAAATGAATACCACGAGGCAGATGTAAGTGCCCAGAAAATTGAGAGGATAAATATCCCCCACCCCAAATTAAAATCCGCTGGTACGAATTGTGGAACGAAGGCAACGGCAAAGACCGCTGCTTTGACATTTGTTAAATTAGTGATTAATCCCAAGCGAAAGGCGGGGCCAAGGCCAACTTTGACATTACCATCGTAATCAAACTTTCCATTCTCGTTCCGTAGCGACCACAAAGTTTGAAGCGCTAGAAAAGTGAGAAAGGCAACGCCTGAATATTTAAGCGCCGTATATGCGGTCTGTGAATGAGCAAATATTTGAGACAACCCAACTGCAGATGCTGCACCCCAGATAATTAATGCACCACTTGTGCCCAAGAGAGTGGTGAATGCAACTTTAGATCCACCAACAATGGCTTGACGTAAAATCATTGCAACGGTCTGACCCGGCACTAACGCCAATAAAAAGGCAGTAGCGATGAATGCCGGAAGAGCCTGCAGTAAAGAAACCATACGTAGCCCCGAAGGGATTCGAACCCTCGTAGCTGACTTGAGAAGCCAGAGTCCTAGGCCGCTAGACGACGGGGCCGTGCCTTAAATCTTTGTATTACTAGGACAAAACATATTTAGTTGTAGTTCGCTGGGGTACCAGGACTCGAACCTAGACTTACTGAACCAGAATCAGCAGGGCTGCCAATTACCCCATACCCCAAGTTTTTTATACTTGTACTGCAAGGGCAAAGAATACCAGCGCAATCACAGTGCCAACGCCGCCGAAATTCGCGATAAAGAGGCCTCTTTACCCAGTAATTCCATTGATTCAAAGAGCGGTGGTGAAATCGTGCTGCCTGTAGTTGCAATACGGACGGCACCGAAAGCAATGCGGGGCTTTAATCCCATCTCTTCAATTAGTGATGAGCGCAGTGCAGATTCGATGGTGGCATGCGTCCAATCGCTAATTGGCTCTAGCTCTTTCAGAGATCGCTTCAAGACATCTTTAGCGCCAGAATCTGTGACTTTGGGAAGGCTTTCTGCCTCAATCGCAAACTCTTTTACAAAGAGAAAGTTCAACATCGCTGGAACTTCGCTGAACATGATAATTCGCTCTTGAATAATTGGGAGAGCTCGCTTTACTAGGGCTATTTCATCGGCAGTTCCAGTGATCACTTTTGCTTTAGTCAAAAATGGCAAGGCCCATGTAAGGAATTCATCAATAGTAAGAGCACGAATCTTGTCACCATTGATAGCTTCAAGTTTTTTCATATCAAAGCGCGCAGGTGAACTATTTACTTTCTCAACAGTAAAGAGTTCGCAGAGCTCTTTCATCGTAACATTTTCACGATCATCTCCGGGTGACCAACCTAGCAATGCCAAATAATTACAGATTGCTTCGGGCAAGAAACCTTTATCACGATACCAAGCAATCGAAACCTCACCATTGCGCTTAGAAAGTTTTGCATTGTCAGCGCCCATAACAAAGGGAAGGTGCGCAAAGACTGGATAGTCCTCTAGTGCAACTCCCATTGCTTGATACACCCGTATCTGACGTGGTGTGGAAGATAGTAAATCTTCACCACGTAAAACATGTGTGACTTTCATTAAAATATCATCAACGGCAACGGCCAAGGTATAGAGCGGTGAACCATCGGCGCGCGCTAAAACAAAGTCGGGCACAAACTTATGATCAAAGGCCATCTCTCCACGAATTAAGTCGGTAAAGGTTGTACCTCCATCGGGCATGCGCATACGCACTACGCCAGTGCGACCTTGGGCCTTAAATGCGGCAATTTGTTCTGTTGTTAAGTCACGACAGTGTCCGTTATAGCCAGGGGCAACATTGGCCGCACGTTGTGCCTCGCGTACCGCCTCAAGCTCTTCGGGTGAGCAGTAACAGAAATAAGCATCTTTTTGCTCGATGAACTTTGCTGCCCAATGGGCGTAAATATCTAAGCGCTTAGATTGTAAATAAGGACCATTCTCTCCACCTACTTCTGGTCCCTCATCCCAATCAAGACCCAGCCATTTCAACGTATCGATTGCAGCGTTGATGTATTCATCGGTTACGCGTGTTGTATCGGTATCTTCGATTCTAAAGAGAAATGTTCCACCAGTATGGCGAGCATAAGCCCAGTCAAATAGGGCTGTACGAATATTACCAACGTGCAGATCACCAGTTGGAGATGGCGCGAAACGAACTTTTACTTTTTTACTCAATTTCTGCTCACTTTATTTGTTAATTCACCTAGGCCATCAATGGCCATAGTTGCGCTACCCCCAGCGATCATGGGGCCAATTCCCGCTGGTGTACCAGTTAAAATAATATCGCCAGGCAATAACGTCATCACACGTGAAACGAAGTTAATAATCTCTGGAACTTTAAAAATCATGTCACTTAATTGTGCTGATTGTTTCATTTCACCGTTCACAGTTGCAGTAATCTTTTGTGTGCCAGGTATGAAATCAGTATCAATCCAGGGGCCAATAGGGCAGAAAGTATCAAAGCTTTTTCCACGCGTCCACTGCCCATCTTTTTTCTGCAAATCTCTTGCGGTGACATCGTTAGCGATTGTGTAACCGAAAATTACATCATTAACCCGTTCAATCGGAACATCTTTACACAAGCGACCAATGACAATTGCTAATTCAGATTCGTGGTCAATCCGTTCAGACATTTCTGGCCATACGATTGTGTCATTAGGTCCGATAACCGATGTATTTGGCTTTAAAAAAATGATGGGTTCTTCAGGAACAACCCCTCCCATTTCAGCAGCATGGTCGGCGTAGTTCTTGCCGATGCAGACAACCTTGGAACGAGGAATGACAGGTGCAAGTAAGCGCACCTTACTTAATTCAATTGAGGCAGCGGTTTTAGTGATGCCAGAATAAATTGGATCTCCCGTAATAATCGAAACCGTTGAGTCGTCCTCTAAAACACCAAAAAGGGGATCGCTCCCTAAACCTGAATCTGGACCAGGAGAAAATCGAACTATGCGCATTTCGTAATTCTATCGCTTACTCGTGGTCTTCAATCTCATCCACTAACCGCTCAATCAAAACACTACTTATTCGGCGACGGCGTCCCAATGGGCGCTCAGATGTTATCGACCAACCTTCTAATGAGATTGTGCTTCCAGCAATAGGTACTCGGCCTAGCTTTTGAGCCATAAGACCACCAATTGTATCGACATCCTCAAAATCAGATTCGTTGATTTCAATCTTTAACTCATCGGCTAAATCTTCGATATGAAGCGTTGCATTAGCTCGGGCTCTATCAGGTGATAACCAAGTGAAGTGATCTTCACCATCATCGAATTCATCTTCGATTTCTCCAACGATTTCTTCAATAATATCTTCAATAGTGATAATTCCAGCTGTACCACCGTATTCATCAACTACCACGGCTAAGTGGATTTGATCACGCTGCATCTCTTTCAAGAGCTCATCAGCCATCTTTATCTCTGGAACAAAAGTTGCAGGACGCATATGTTGTTCAATATTTTCAGTCTGTTCGGCCTCATGGTGATCCAAGGCGCGCTTGGCTAAATCCTTCACATATACAATTCCTATGATGTTGTCGGGACCAGTACCAACTACAGGAATTCTGGAAAAACCTGATCGCAGCGCAAGGGACAGACCTTGGCGCAACGTCTTATCTTTTTCAATCCAAACCATGTCAGTGCGAGGAACCATGAGTTCACGCACTAACGTGTCACCTAATTCAAATACAGAGTGAATCATCTCGTGTTCATCTGATTCCACTAGGCCACGCTCATGAGCTTGGTCTACTAAATCTCGAAGCTCGGCCTCTGATGTAAATGGCCCCGATCTAAAGCCTTTACCTGGGGTAATTGCATTACCAACTGTGATCAAAAGTTTCGTGACTGGTCCTAAGAGAAAAGCTAAACCGTAGGCAACGATGATTCCATAGCGGGCATATTTGTGTGGCTGTTGTTTGCCTAGCGTGCGTGGGCCAACGCCAACTACAACGTAGGACAGCACCACCATAATTGCCACAGTCAAGGCCATAGCCTGGGCCGATGAATAGTTTCGAAGCAAAATCGAAGCAAGCAAAACCGTTGCTGTAAATTCGCAGAGCTTTCGTACCAGCAAAATAACGTTGAGGTAGCGTGCAGGTTGAGCGCTGTATTTACGAAGTAATACTCCTCCGCGCTTACCTTCCAGCTCTTCAACCACAATACGTGAGATTGAGGTCAACGCCGATTCGCTGGCGGCAAGAAAGCCAGCAAATGCCAAGAGTGCGATGATGCTAATAATTGCTATCGGACTCATTGTGTTCTCTTCCAGTTTTCTACTATTTCTACTTGAAGTGCAAACATGATGCGCTCATCTTCTGGTTCGGCATGGTCATAACCAATAATGTGCAGTAATCCATGCGTGGCTAAAATATAGATCTCATGTTCGCTCGAATGTCCCGCAGTTTTTGCTTGGGCGGCTGCAAAAGTGGGACTAATGACAATGTCTCCCAAGGTAACAATGTCACCCTCAAACTCAGGCAAATCCATTGGAAAAGAAAGAACGTCTGTACTTCCGGGTTCATCCATCCATTTAATGTGAAGCTCAGTCATTGCTTCGTCTTCGATAAAACCGATTGCAAGATCACACTCAGGGTTCAGCTTCAAGGTTTTCATAGCAAAGCGCATAAGAGATGTTATTTCTGCACTTGGAACTAGTTGCCCAGAAGTATTTGTAACTTCAATAGTCATTTATTGTCGAATCGGACGCAGGGATTGGCGCTGTTCATCAAAGCGGTCATAGGCCTTCACAATGTCACCAATTAATCGGTGGCGTACAACATCTTCAGCGGTAAGTTCTAAGAATGCAATATCGTCGATATCTTTTAAAATGTCGCGCACAACACGTAAACCTGAGTGCTGGCCATTAGGTAGATCTATCTGGGTTACATCACCAGTGACCACCATCTTTGAGCCAAAACCTAGACGGGTTAAAAACATTTTCATCTGTTCAGGAGTGGTATTTTGAGCCTCATCGAGAATAATAAAAGCATCGTTCAGCGTGCGCCCACGCATGTATGCAAGTGGTGCGACTTCAATAACGCCAGATTGCATTAAACGCGGCACTGTATCGATATCGATCATGTCGTGAAGTGCATCAAATAAAGGGCGCAGGTACGGATCAATTTTTTCGCTCAAAGTACCAGGTAAGAAACCTAGGTGCTCCCCTGCCTCTACTGCTGGGCGTGTCAAAATAATTCGATTCACTTGCTTGCTCTGCAAAGCCGCAACGGCCTTGGCCATTGCCAAATAAGTCTTTCCTGTACCGGCAGGACCAATTCCAAAAGTAATTGTGTGATCTTCAATTGCATCCACATATCTCTTTTGGTTTGCAGTTTTTGGGCGAATCGTTCGGCCGCGATTACTGACAATATTGAGCGATAAGACCTCAGCTGGGTGATCAATGGGCGTAGTCTCTAACATCGCAATAGATCGTTTTACTGTATCCACGTTAAGCGTATTTCCAGAACGAATCACAACCATTAACTCGGCAAATAAATTCTCGAGGTTTTGGCAGTCAACATGTGGGCCTCGAAGAGTAATTTCATTTCCACGAACGGTGATATTGACTGAAGGGAATGCCGCTTCAACTGCGCGTAAGTTGTCATCATGTGGACCGATGAGTGCAACCATGGGTATGGAAATAGGTACCGTTAACAGTGTGCGCTCCATTGAGGATAAATCTATCTTTAACCGGGTGGCCATGCCAGCGAACGGCCGCCTATAAGGTGAAGATGGGCGTGAAAAACGCTCTGGCCTGCTTCAGCACCGGTGTTAAAGACAGTTCGGTAGCCAGTGATGCCTCGTGAGGCGGCGATAGTGCTGGCGGTGGTAAAGAGCTCGGCTAAAACCTCTGGCGATTGTGCGGCAAGTTCGGCGGCATTGGCGCAGTGGTGCGTTGGCACAATCAAAACATGAGTTGGTGCTTGCCGATCAATATCGTTAAAGGCGACAACGGTCTGGGTTCTAGCAACAATATCTGCAGGAATATCTCCCGTAACTATTCTGCAAAACAAACAGTTGGCATCCTGACTCACGTCATCACCATACCTTGAGCAAGGCTGAAACTGCTGCCACTGCCGCGATTCCAGCATGCGCCGAACGAAGAATTGGTCGTCCCATTAAGGCAACTTTAGCGCCAGCTGCTTTGAACTCCTCAATCTCCGTTGGAGTAATTCCACCTTCTGGGCCAATAATAATGAGCAGGTGGGCAACGTTATGCGATGAAACGCAATCGCTGAGTTTCATCTCTGCACTTTCATGAAAAACAATTGCAAGATCACTCAAAGCAATAGCTTCACAAATCTGCGATGTGGTTGCGATATCCGTGACTTCAGGAATTCGTAAACGGCGCGATTGCTTACTTGCTTCTCGTGCTGTGACAGTAAACTTTTCTGAGGCTTTACCAATACTTCGAGATGCTGCCCAAGGCACAATTCGATCCACACCAGCCTCGGTTAATAGCTCAATGGCCTCTTTAGCTCGATCACTTTTAGGTAACGCTTGTACTACTGTGATTGTGGTTGGCAACACTTCTTGAAAACCGCTAGCAATAACTTCTACTTCCATCGATTTCTTCTTCACTGCAAAGGCCTTTACCTGGCTCCACGCACCAGTTCCATCGGCTAACATAAATGTTTCTCCTGCAGCCATTCGCAAAACTCGAACAGCGTGTTGAGCGTCTTCATTATCGAATTCATATAAGGAGCCGACTTGAGTTGGTAAATTATCAACGAAAAATAGTGTGAGCATTACTTAGTAAACGCTCCTTTGATCTTAGAAAAGATACTGCCATCGTGGCTCCTAACGTGGGCATCTCCCGATTTTTCTCCACGTAAATCGGCAAATTTCTTCATTAACTCTTCTTCTTCACGGTTCAATTTTGTTGGTGTCTGTACTTCAACATGGACAACCAAATCGCCACGACCTCCATGGCGAAGCCGTGTCATTCCTTTGCCCTTGATTGCAATAGGCGTTCCACTCTGTGTGCCAGATTTAACGTGAACATCAACTGGGCCATCGAGTGATTCAACTGTGACCGTTGTTCCAAGGGCCGCCGCCGACATAGAAAGTGAGAGTGACATATGCAAAGTGTCTTGCTCTCTAATTAAGTAATCATGTTCAGACTCCACAATTTCAACATATAAATCGCCTGCGGGTCCGCCGCCATGACCTACTTCACCACGACCTGATAGTTGAATCCGATTACCAGTTTCAACGCCTGCTGGAATTTTTACAGTGATATCTTGACGAGAGCGAACACGACCTTCGCCAGCACATTCTCGACATGGATTTTGAATAATACTTCCATAACCAGAGCATGGTGCGCATGGACGCGAGGTCATTACTTGTCCGATAACTGAGCGAACAACTTGTTGTGTTTCGCCACGGCCTCTACATACTTCACACACAATTGGTTCGCCGCCATCGATGCATCCAGTACCGGTGCACTTAGGGCATACAACGGCGCTCTCTACGCTAATCTCACGCTCTACTCCAAAGCAAGCTTCATGTAAGTCAACATGAATGCGAATCAAAGAGTCTTGTCCGGCACGCATACGAGGACGTGGCCCACGCGATCCACCCCCACCAAAGAATGCATCCATGATGTCGCTAAAGCCGCCACCGAAGTTAGCTCCGCCACCGAAACCGCTGCCACCCATGTCATAGTTCTGGCGCTTCTTAGAATCACTCAACGTTTCATAAGCAGCAGTAATCTCTTTGAATTGATCTTGCACTTTAGGATCAGGATTAACATCTGGATGAAGCTCACGAGCTAATTTTCTATATGCACGCTTGATTTCATCGGCCGATGAATCACGAGAAACACCGAGCGTTTGGTAATGATCTGCCACTTATGCACCCTCATTGATAAATCGGCCAACATAACGAGCTACTGCAGAGACTGCAGCCATTGATCCTGCGTAATCCATGCGGGTTGGTCCAATAACTCCGAGAGCTCCCAATGCCGTCTCACCTGTTCCGTAACCAACAGCCACTAATGATGTTGTTCGCAAGTTTGCATCTTTTTGCTCATGACCAATGCGCACTTTAACGGTCTGATTTGTATCACCCAATAAACGAAGTAGAACTACTTGTTCTTCTAAGGCCTCAAGTACTGGGTGCATTGTTGTTGAGAAATCCTCTTGGAAGCGCGCCAAATTAGCAGTGCCAGCTAAAACGATCTTCTCTTCTGGGCGCTCCATGGCCATTTCAATGACGGCCGACATAACTATTGCAACATCACGTCGTTCATGGACACCGTAACTTTCTAGAACTCCGCTAATACGATCAGCAACTTCAGGAAGTCTGTGGCCCATCATGGCATTATTTAAAGCAGTACGAAGCGTGTGCAAGAACTGTTCAGATACATCTTGAGTAAGTTCAATCACGCGTTGCTCGATTCGTCCGGCATCGGTAATCAAAACCATCATAAGACGCGCAGGTGCTAAAGCAACTAACTCAATATGACGCACCCGCGATTTAACCATTGATGGATATTGAACAACGGCGACCTGCTTTGTCACATCGGCTAACAAACGTACGGTGCGCATAACAACATCATCTAAATCGAGGGCACCCTCAAGGAAAGTTTCGATTGCGCGTCGCTCAGCCGAGGATAAAGGTTTAACGGTTGCTAACTTGTCTACAAATACTCGGTAGCCCTGATCAGTTGGAATTCGTCCAGCACTTGTATGTGGCTGAGTAATCAAGCCCTCTTCTTCAAGAACTGCCATCTCATTGCGAATCGTGGCTGGGGAAATCCCTAAGCCATGGCGGTCGGCAATCGATTTAGAACCTACCGGCTCCTGCGTCGCGACATACTCATCGACAATTGCTCGGAGGATTTCTAGACGGCGCGATGACATGATGGTGGCAAGGATACTAGATAGTTATTTCTCGGACGATTCGATCTGCTATTAAGCGCCCAGTTGGGGTCAAAACAACTCGACCGTTCAATAACTCTAGATATGCATCTTCTTGATAGCCACCCAGAAGCTCCACTTGTTGCGTTGAAAAAGTTGAAATCTCTAGACCTTCACGCATTCTTATGCCTAACATGATGCGCTCAACTTCAATCTCTATCTGAGTAAGCGTTTCACTATCTGCAACTACTGATTCTCCGGAAAACAGGCGTTGTTTATAGGCCGTAGGGTGCTTAACATTCCAAAAACGCTTTCCATCTATATGTGAATGTGCTCCCGGTCCAAGACCCCACCACTCTTTATTACGCCAATATGCAATGTTATGAGCACACTCATGGTGGGGTTTTGACCAGTTAGATAGTTCGTACCAAGTAAATCCATGTGCCTCACATAATTGATTGACTAATAGATACATATCGGCCATCAGATCATCATTAGGCATTGTTAAATCACCGCGTTTGATCTGAGCAGCTAACTTTGTTCCAGTCTCAACAATGAGCGCATATGCACTGATGTGATCTATATCGAGCTCTAGCGCTTTAGTCACCGTATCGCGCCAATCATCGATTGATTCCCCAGGGGTTCCATAAATTAAATCAACACTTATACTTTTAAAACCTGCAGCTCGTGCCATATCAACTGACTTCTTAACATTCTCAGGATTATGCGTACGGTCCAGGACGGCCAATACATGAGGCTTTGCAGACTGCATTCCAAAAGAGATTCGATTAAAACCAACCTCTATGTATTGCGCAAGTTTTTCGGCAGTTACTGAATCTGGGTTAGCCTCTAAAGTTATTTCACAACCATCAGCCAACCCATTGCGCTCCTTGATCGCTGCAATAACGCGACCTAAATCATCGGCTGGAAGTAGAGATGGTGTTCCTCCCCCAAAGAATATTGTTGGCACAGCACCAAGGGGTGCAGCATCTAACTCTTTTAAGACCGCATCGATGTAGTCATTGCTCACGATCTCTAGCGTTGCACCAACTTGAAGTTCAGATGGTGTGTAGGTATTGAAATCACAGTAACCACAGCGCTTTACGCAGTACGGGATATGAACGTAAAACGAGAGCGACATATAAGTATTGTATTTGAACTTTCCCTTTTACGGTTTGCAGTAGTCACTAGTTGCATCGCCATTCGAAAATGGCAAACTCATCACTTGTGTGCGATCAGCTTCAGACAAAAAACTACTCTTATACCAGCACACAGAATATAGTGAATATTTAGGGTCTGCGTTCGATGAAAAATTCAATGGAAGGATTGGGTTTCTCGCACGTAGATTTAGGATACCAAGATCCATAAAAGAGCCTAAAGAATCAGGTGAAGCTGGTGGTGGCATTCCAACTTCTGTCGCAATCACTTGGCCTTTTTTAATATAAACACCTGATAAGAAATTCTCACGGGAATCATTCTCGATAGCAGGGGGAATATTCCTTAAGATATCTTTCATAAAATCTGATGGCTCAAGTAGGTGGCCAAGCCGAAGCATTACCCCACAAGGGTGAATGATATTTACTAAAAACTGATAGATCCCACCCTGCTTATATTGAGCCACATCAACTATCTCTCCATCAAACGGTGCAGTAATAGTCACACCTTTGACATACCCCCCGTATTCAGACCAACGGAGCCCAGCATGCGGTTTGTAACTTCCACCCCGTGTTTGACCAGGTTGAACAAATGAGACAACTTTAGAAAAGTCTAAAAGTGCACCTTGTGCGATCAAAGGCGTAGGACAGTTTAATGCTTCACCTTGGGAAACCCAGGCCGATCCGTTGAAATGCCAACCAACCGTTGAATTATCGGTTGTTGGTGAAGGCGAAGGCGTTGGTGAAGGTGAAGGTGAAGGAGTTGGCGAAGGCGAAGGTGAAGGAGTTGGCGAAGGCGAAGGTGAAGGAGTTGGTGAAGGAGTTGGTGGATGCCATGCATATTTACCATCACCACCTTTTTGGCACTCAAGTTCTATACCTGTAGAACTGCGACCATTCTTTGGACCATTTTCATCACATAGTGCTCCATCCTGGGGACCAGAGGTACCTGTGGGTGTTGAAGAAGGTGAAGGCGAAGGCGAAGGTGTTCCACCAATTGCACCAATTGGATCGCCAATAGCTGTTGGCGTTGGCTTTGGCTTTGGTGTTGGAGTTGGTGTTGGAGTTGGAGTTGGAGTTGGTGTTGGAGTTGGTGTTGGTGTTGGAGTTGGTGTTGGTGTTGGAGTTGGTGTTGGAGTTGGTGTTGGAGTTGGTGTTGGAGTTGGTGTT
>CAMBDL010000003.1 GCA_945865365.1 Streptomyces griseus | reverse complement strand
TACGATGAATCGAGCGGAACGAGAAATCGTTCTAAGCCGAAGTTCGGATCGTCCGAGCTTCGACTAAACGAAAGGAAACAAATGTCTACAAAGACACTACGCAAGCGCATCGCGCTTGTAGCAGTATCTGCGATGGGATTTGGTCTGTTATCTGCTGCGCCTTCAAGCGCGGCTGCAGTAACGGCTACGGTCACACCAGTGGCCTATTCATTAACGGGATCAACCCTGGATGATGCTCCCTTTGCAATGCTTTCTTGGACCACAACCCTAGCCCTTACAACAGGCGATACATTCACACTCAACCTAACCACTGCGCCTTCCTCAGCAGCAATAGCAAAGATCATAGCGAACACAAGTATTGGTGAAGCTCGTGGAGTTATCGTCGATGGCGTTGGTACTGACTCATTGGGCGAAACTTCTCCTCAGACAATCGCTCCCACAGCAGAGTCCGCTGGGGCAACAGCAGAAGTGGGTATTCAAGTTAATACTGCTGGCTACTACGCTGGAACAATTACAACGACGTCAGGTGGAACAGGTGCAGCATCAAATGACACTGTTTCATTTAGCTTCACAACACGTGGCAAGGCAGCAAGTTACACAACAGCTGTCAGCGCATCTTCAGTTGTAACTTCAGGTGTTTCAACACTGACAGTTACATTGCTCGATGCTGCTGGAAATGTTACTCAACCAACAATGGTTGATTCATTTGGAATTACAGCTACTTCAGGAACATACGCAGGCAGTGCAACAGCTTTGTCTATCGCAGCTTCCGCCGCTCCTACTGCAGCGAATCTTTACGATGGAACAGCATCTATTGTCTTCACAGCAGGTGGCACAGCTTCAACAGCAGCTACCTTGACAGTGTCTCCTCTAGGAACTCTTGGTGCACTTGCTGCTCAGACTGCAGTAGTTACAACAACCGCAACTGTTATCGCAGTAGGCGTGCCTAGTGCAATTACTGTCTCTGCACCAACTAATGCAGTAAATGGAACAACTACAGTTACAGGCGCAGCAGCAACTGTACCAACAGGTACAGCAAGCGTTACTGTTGGATTTACATCTGCTACCGCCAGCACAACTCTACGTTTTAAGATCGTAGCTAGTGCAGGAACAGTTAATGGCGAAACAACAGCGTATGTAAATGCAACTTCATCTGCAGCAAGTGCAGGAAGTTTTACTTTTACACTTGCCGGAAATGCATTAGCATCAGGTTCAACAGCAACTGTTACGCAACTGACCGCAATTGACGGAGTTGTAGGCTCAGGTGCCGTGATTACTGTCACTCAGGCGAATTCAGCAGTGGGCGCAGGTACTCCAACAGTTTCACCTAACGGAAGCCTGGTTCGCATCATTGGTGCATCAACTGATGTAACAGTCACAGTTCTTGATCAATTTGCTAACCCAGTTGGCTCAGGAGCACTTGTTCGCGCATATCGTGCCTCAGTATCAGCTGCAAACCTATTGTCAACAGGTACTACAAACGCATCAGGTGTTGCAACAGTTACAGTCACTTCAGCTACTGGCATGACAACTGCCACGGCTGAAACTTATGTCTATGACGTAACTCTTTCAGGAACATCATCACCTGTCGCAATAACAACATCAGGTGCAACAGTGACTACTGTCAGCTACACCACAACTGGAAATATCACATCACTTAGCACAGGAATTTCAGGCACAACAGGAGCAACAACACCTGTAACTGATACAACTCTAGCCGCTGATGTGACAATCTATCCAGCTATTCTCGTTCCAACTGATGGAACAGCAGATGATGCCGCTGGAGCTCAGATCTACACAGTATCTAGCGGTGCATTATCAGGAGCAACTACTGCCGAAGTTATTACTTTGGCAACAGACGCTTCAGCTGATAACTCATCTACTTACACAGCAGATGCTGGTTCATACCTATCAACAACGTCATCAACAGCATGGAATGCAGGTTCGTCAACTGTAACCAAGGCTGAAGGTGCTTCTGTTTATGCGTTTGCTACCACAGTTGGTCTACACACAATCACTGTTACATCAGGCGGAAAGACTGTTCTCATTAAGTTCTGGGCATATAACGCAGAGACTGATTACTACACTGTATCTGCAGTAGTTGCAGCTGCAACATTGAGCCCAAGCTCAAATACAATAGTAACTGTGACAGTAAAGGATGTCTTTGGTAACGTCGTTGACGCAGCTAATGGACTACTTACAGCAACAGCAGCTGACAAGGTTCGCCTTTCAGGTCAAGCTATATCACAATCACTCAACTTTACAGCAGCTGGAACGTCAATTTTCACCATCATTGGTGATGCATCAGCTGGAACTGGAACAATCACAATTGAATCAACAGGAACTGCAGCACTTGCTTGGGCGACTGGAGCTACTAATCCAACTGGCGCAGCAGCACCTACTAAGTCAGCAGTAGTTACAGTCACTGTTGTTGGTGCACCTACTAAGTCAGCTGAAGTTATCGCAGTTGAAGAAGCAGCAGCTACAGCAGCTACAGCAGCTACAGCAGCAGCAGCTACAGCAGCAGCTAACGCAGCAGCAGCTACAGCAGCAGCTACAGCTAACGCAGCAGCAGCTACAGCAGCAGCTACAGCAGCAGCAGCTACAGCAGCAGCTACAGCAGCAGCTAACGCAGCAGCTCTAGAAGCTCTAATCAACGATGCAATTGACATGGCAACTGAGGCATCAAGCAATGCTGATGCAGCAATTGCAGCAGCTCAAGATGCTATCGATGCTGGAGATGCAGCTAACGCTACAGCTCAAGATGCAGCAGATATTGCACAGGTTGCAGCAGATAATGCAGCAGATGCGATCGCAGCAGCAGAAGATGCTACAGCGGCAGCTATTTCAGCTGGAGAGAGTGCACTTAATGCAATCGATTCAGCAGATAATGCAGCAGCTATTGCACAAGAAGCATCAGATAATGCACTTGCCGCAGTCGATTCAGCAGATAATGCAGCAGCTATTGCACAAGATGCAGCAGATGCAGCAACAGCAGCGGGAGAGATTGCTCAAATGGCAGCCGATTCAGCAGCAGAAGCAGCAGATGCAGCAGTTTCAGCATTTGATGCAGCTGTCGCTGCAGGCGAGTCAGCAGATGTAGCAGCCATGAACGCTGAGGGTGCTATGGAAGCCGCTGAGGGTGCTATGGCAGCCGCTGAAAATGCATCAACAGATGCAGAAGCAGCGCTTGATGCAGCACTAGATGCAGCTAATGCAGCTAATGCAGCAACAGAGGCAGCTAACGGTGCACGCGATGCAGCCGAGGCAGCAACTGCTGCAGCTCAAGATGCAACTGAAGCAGCAAATGGTGCAAAGGATGCAGCCGAGGCAGCATCTGATGCAGTAGCAGCTCTTGCTGCATCTATTGCAACTGCTTTCGCTGCAATCAAGGCTCAGATCACTGCTCTAACAAATATCATCATCAAGATCCAGAAGAAGGTTAAGGCTTAAGCCTTAAAGATCTTCTAAAGATCTAAAACCGAGGCCCTGCTCCCACTTTTAGTGGGGGTGGGGCTTCGGCCTTTTAATAGGTGGCATTGATGGTGGCAGCAGAAGATGCTACAGCGGTTTACTTAGTTAGAACTTTCTGAGTATTCCGTGTGGGTTATTTACCGGCATGAAAATTTGGCCTGGAGCCTCTAAAGTACGCGTATGAAGAGAAGAGTGCATGTATTCCTCGTTTTAGTTATCGGCTTTTCCTCATTGGGATTAACCGCTGCCGTTGCCGTAGATACTCGAGTAATCGATGTTGTTGAAGTTACATGGCCTGGTGCCCGTAAAGCACCTGCTGATGCAACTGGAATTGCAAAAATAATTAATAACGATGTAAATGCTAGATGGAAAACTTTCACAACCTTGTATGGAGATACTAAAGACCGTACTATTAATTTTATTTCTGGAGAAGTCTTAACAACTCCAATCGCTATCGCAAGAAGAATGCCATGCACTGGATCTGATTCAGATGACTTTATGAAGTTGATAAAGTCTGAGGCATACTCACGTTTAGGAATTAGTGATTACAGCAAAAGATATTTACTCATCATCACTCCCCGTGCCGGCTGCGTGTGGAGCGGTCGTGCACCGTTAGGTGAGGCTAAAAGCGCATCAGGATTACTCGTCTTACATGATTCAGATTCAAGCTTTGTTATTGCCCACGAGTTAGGCCATACATTTGGGCTGGGGCACACTAATTTCTTGCGATGTGAGTCGGGCGCAAAAGATGGAGCATGGGGCAGCGACTGCCAAGCAGTTGAATATGGTGGAGCGATCGATGTGATGGGCAATGTTGATACGCCATCACCGCTCAATACCTATCACCAGTGGACTATGGGCTTGCTCGATGTTTCACAGGTAAAGCAGTCTTGGCTCAATGAGACGATTACGTTATCTCCATCAGACTTTGCAAATGGCACAAAAGCTATTTATTTGCGCGATGGTAAATCCGCCTACTGGGTTGAATATCGTAGAAAGCTACCTGGAGTCACTTACGATGCGGGCCTTGCGATCTTCCGCTTAGATCCGCCACCTATTTCAGCTTTAGTGAGTCCAAATCCTGAAGATCTGACGCAGCCAGAGTTTAGCCAAGCGCTAGGTATAGATATGTGGATGCTCAACCTAGATTCATTCACCTATGTTTTATCAAAAACAACCGGATCGATGACTAATACATCTGCAAAGACGTACTCTGGCAATATCTCGATTTCAGCAACGGCCGTTGCCAACGGAGCCGCTGTAACTATTACACGCACTCCAGATAAAACACCACCACCAGTACCAACACTGGGCTCAACAAATTTTTGGCAGTATCCAGATTTTGAAATCATCCCACAGGGTTATGAGGATGCTGAAACAACTGTTACTAAGTTCCAAGCAAAAATCAATGGGGTAGTAAGTGACTTACCAAGTTCAGTAACATTGAATTGGTCGCCAACAGTTCTTAATCCTTTTAATGCCCCACAAACCGTGCATGTGAGAGATTTGCCTGAAGGAGCTTATTCAATCTCCATTCGAGCAGTAGATGTAGCAGGAAACACCAGCGAGTGGACTCCAGCCGTCTCTGTAACAATTGATAGAGGCCGTCCTGTAGTGACAGCTGACTTTGAAACCGCCGAGATTGTAGATAACCAATACTTAGTAAAATGGACTGGCGCTAAAGATGCTGGCAGCGGTCTGTGCATGACTAACTTAGTCAATGAAGATGGCTTTATCACGCAGAGAAGTGATGCCAAGACGGCGCCGGCATTCCTTGTTAACCCAACTAACCCAATCTCCACAACTGCGCAGGTTTTTGACTGCTTAGGAAATGGCTTAACTGGCACTCTCACTATGAAGAGCGCGGTTTCATTAGTAGGAAAGGCGGGCCGTACTGGAAAATGGAGCGCCGCACCTGCATCGTATGGCCCTGATGCACAGAAATGCACCGGAAAGTGCACGGCCTCATTTCTGCAAAATGGAAGAATTAGCGTGCTTGTTGGCGCCGGAACGGCAACGGTAGTTACAGGAGCTACAACGCTTGCCACAATTGCACAATCAACATCGACGAAATTGCGAGTTGGCGCAACAATTGCTTTAAGCAAAGCTAAAAAAACTATTAGAGTAACTGGAAGCAACTTTGTTTTATACGGCATTGCCACAACCACTGGAAGCTTTACCAATGTAGCAAATCTCGATCGCAGCGCTCCAGCAAACGATACCTCTCTGGCTGAGAGTAAGCAGCTAGCCCTGTCAGCATTCGGCTTTAACTCAGCGGACTTTAGCCAAGAGTGGACCGTCCTGCCGATGATTAGAGGCACCACGTTAGAGGATCCAAGTCTTGATCTATGCAGCAGTAACTTTCCATCTGAAAGCAATCGAAGAGAGCGCAGACAGATGAGTGTTACAAGAAAAGATAGTCCTTATGTATTTCTATCTACCGAGGTAGTGAGGTATTCATCGATAACGGCTGCACAAGCTGCAAAGTCTGAACTCACTAAGGCTTTGGAGCAGTGCGTTATTGATGGCGGATTTAGAGACTCAGCTGGCGCAAAGATCCCTTACGCATTTAATACTCTACCCACTCCGCCAGCTGGCGTAGTGGCTGAAGATTCACGTGTATTTGTTAATGCACAAATCGATGTTGGAACCGGTGCACGTCAGCTATTAGGCTTCTACCAATTTTCTGGCGCCGTGTTTACAGGTCTATACATACTCACAACTGGCGATAAACCTTTCCCTGAAGATCAGGTAAAACGCTGGCTCGACACAGCCGTACTGATGGCTACTCGCCTACAAACTAAGGGCTGAAAGCAGCGCTAACTCTTCATCGGAAAGCTCAACGACGCGGATTATTTCGTTGAGTTGATCAACGGTTCTAGCCGAGGCAATTGGTGTGCTCACTGTGGGTTGTTGGCGCAGCCACGCTAGGGCAATTGCGCTTACCGATGCATTGTGAGACGCGGCAATTGTGTCTAGCGCGGCCACAATGGAAAAGTTTTTATCATTTGCGTATTCAAGTGCACCAGCTGCACGCAGAGAATCTACCTCTGTTACTCCAGGACGATATTTTCCGCTTAAGAAGCCGCGAGCAATTCCATAAAAAGGGATATTAGATAAACCAAATTGCGCGACGGTTTGTGCCATATTATTTTCATACGAAGCGCGATCTACTAAATTATATTTATCCTGAACGGCAACATATGAAGGCAGGTTATTGTCTCTGCTTATTTCTAGTGCCAGGCGCAAACGCTCTGGTGAAAAGTTTGAGGCGGCGATATAACGTACTTTTCCCTGTGCAATGAGTTGGGCATAAGCACCGAGAACCTCCTCCATCGGTACATCAGGGTCATCGCCGTGGCTGTAATACAGATCGATGTAATCGGTTTGTAGTCGATTGAGCGACTCTTCACATGCAGCAATAATATTTTCCGCAGAAAGCCCAGGACGAGTTTTCATCAATGAAACCTTTGTTGCGATAACTATTTCTGCGCGGCTATTTATCTCTTTCAACCAAGAGCCAATAATTGTCTCGGACTCACCACCAACATGTCCGTCTACCCACTGGTTATAGGCATCGGCAGTATCAATGAAATTGCCGCCGTGGTTGCGGTAAGCATGTAATACTGCGTGAGATTGAGCCGCATCCGCATTTGAACCGAAGATATTGCTACCAAGGCATAGGGGATGAACCACAAGGTCGGTCTCTGGAAGAGTAATCATTGAGAAAGGTTACCTTGTTCAAACAACCCCAAGATAAGGCACAATTAGCCACATGCAGAAGGTGACAGAGGGATTTACAAGCCGGGGCTTAGCCCGAGGGCGCAAAGGAGAGCTCACGTGAGCATCTGGGTCTGCGGAGAAGTTCTTATAGATATCTTGCCAACCGGTCCGGTTGTCGGCGGCGGACCAGCTAATACTGCTAAAGCTTTAGCGCGCTTAGGGCATGAGGTTGATTTTATCGATGGAATCTCTACCGATGCCTTTGGGGTCAGCGCTCGGAAAGAGCTATCACAAGACAATGTTGGCTTAGCTCTGTGTTTAAGTAGCGATAAGCCAACATGTACCGCAACGGTTACATTAGATGCACAAGGCGCAGCACGTTATGCCTTTGCAATCGAAGACACCGCCACCTTTGACTTTCATTCTTCGTGGCTACCCGATCCTGAAAGCTTAAAACCATCAGTGCTTCATATCGGTACGTTAGTAACGATTGTTGAGCCCGCAGCCAGTGTTCTCTACGACTGGGCAGTGCAGGTTGGTGAGTTTGCACCGATTGTCTTTGATCCGAATATTCGTCCATCGGTGATGTCAGATCACGAAAAGTACTGCCAGGCTACTGAAAAATGGGTGGCGATCTCTTCGGTGGTGAAGGTCAGCGATGATGATATTAAGTGGTTATACCCAGATGAGACGCTAGATGAAGTTGCGCAGCGATGGATCGCTGGTGGAGTGAGTTGTGTTGTTATCACTCGAGGCGCACATGGATTAATTGGCTACACCGAGCACGGCATAGAAGAAGTCGATGGTGTTAAAACCGAGGTTGTAGATACAGTTGGTGCCGGCGATACCGTTGGTGCAATAGTTGTAGAAGGCGTTATACAGCACTCTGTTGCAGGCCTTGAAGGTCATATCCTCAACACAGTTTTACATAAGGCGGCAGTTGCAGCTGCAATCACATGTTCACGTGCGGGTGCTCAACCTCCACGAAGGCACGAATTAATAATGGAGTTCTAATGCAGTTCATAGATGATGCCGAGTTTCAAATTGCCATTGATGATGACAACGGTGGCCGAATCGTTTCATTGAAATGGCGCGATAATGAATTCGCGGTGCCTTTTCGCGGTCAGGTTCATACATCAGGGTGGTACTCAATGGCTCCATGGGCTGGGCGCATTAATGAAGGCTTAATTACAAGTTCAGCTGGTGAGAGTTTTCAACTACCAGCAACCATTGATCCACCACATGCTTTACATGGTTTTGGTCTGATTAGTTCTTGGCAAGAGATTGGCCCAGGGCGATCACTGCTGCATCTGCCAGCGCCTTATAACGGTGCAACGGTAGAGCAGAGAATTGAAGTTCTAGATGATGCCGTGCGGTGGTCGTTGGAGTACGACGCTCATGGTTGTGACTTACCAGTGTGGATGGGCATGCATCCTTGGTTTGCGCGAGATTTAGATCGTGGTGGAAGCGCTGAGGTTGAGTTTGAAGCCACCGAGATGTTGATTCGCAATAGCGAAGGAATACCGACAGGGGAACGGTGCAAACCAACACCGCAACCTTGGGACGATGCTTTTACCGGCATAAAAGGCACCCCTGCAGTGGTTTGGGAGGATGTTGCGAGAATCTCCATCGAATCCGATGCTCCATGGTGGGTTGTCTTTACTGAAGATAGCGAAGGCGTGTGTATTGAGCCACAGACTGCACCACCTGATGCTCAGAATTTAGGAATTACTGGCGAGGATTACATTGAAGCGTTATTTGTTTTCGAACGATTGGATCTGGATTAGTCATGATAAATCGCACTCGGTTAGCAGAACTGCGCGCTAAAGAAGATGCACGTTTCTTAACTTTGCATCCTAAGAGTGGCCAACTCTTTGAAGCCGGTAAGAAGAACATGCCTGGCGGTGTACCAATGTCGTGGATGGCTAAATGGCCAGGTGCATATCCGGTCTTTGTTGAGAACGCTAAAGGTGCACGTTTCACCGATGTTGATGGAAATACGTATATCGATTTTTGTTTAGGTGATACAGGATCAATGACCGGGCACTCACCCGATGCAACTGTTGCTGCGATCCGCGAACAAGTGGGTAAAGGCATTACCGCCATGTTGCCAACGGCCGATGCCGCACTTGTTTCAGGCGAACTTGCACGTCGCTTTGGCTTACCACTGTGGCAGTTCACGGTGTCGGCAACCGATGCTAATCGCCATGTAATTCGATATTCACGAATGATTACTGGACGTTCAAAGATTGTGGTTATCGATCGTTGTTATCACGGTAGCGTTGATGAAAGCTTTGCGACCCTTGATGCAGGCGGAAATACCGTAGCCCGCGAAGGAAATATTGGTGCTCCAGTTGCTCTAGATGTCACTACGCGCGTCGTTGAGTTCAACGATATTGCTGGTATGGAAAAGGCCTTAGCTCATGGTGATGTTGCGGCGATTTTGATGGAGCCCGCCATGACAAATGTTGGAATTGTTCTACCAAATGCTGGTTATTTAGAGGCCGTGCAGGCGTTAGCGAAAAAGTATGCAACGATATTAATTATCGATGAGACTCATACGATCTCAGTTGGCCCAGGGGGAATGACTGCCGATCGGGGATTAAAGCCGGATTTCCTGACTATTGGTAAGGCAATCGCCGGTGGAATTCCAACGGGAACTTTTGGAATGACGCAAGAGATCGCCGATTCAATCAAGAAGTTGGTTGAGTTAGAGATTATCGATACTGGTGGCATCGGTGGCACATTAGCTGGCAATGCGCTATCGCTGGCATCAATGCGCGCAACGTTGACGCAGGTTTTAACGCAAGAAAACTTTAATCGTATGATTGATTTAGGCACACGCTGGTCAGATGGCGTGGATGCTGCAATAGATGAGTTTGATCTGCCATGGACGTGTAATCGCTTAGGTGCACGGGGTGAATATATGTTTGGCACGACCGCGCCAGTAACTGGGGCCGATGCACATAACGCCGGTGATTTTGAACTCGAGCAGTACATCCACCTGCGCATGCTCAATGATGGCTTTCTCATTACGCCATTTCACAACATGGCCTTGATGTGCCCGGATACAACTGCCGCTGATGTTGATGCCCATACCCATGCATTTCGCCTCATGTGCGCCGAACTCACAGGAAACCCACAGAGCTGACTTTGGATTACCACACAGTTGGCTTCTATCTTTTACTTATCCGCACAAAGGTGTGGCAGTTACGGGGGCTCACATGAAGACATTAACTCGAAGTATCGCAGCGGCATCAATGGCTGGAATCTTTGCACTCGCAGGAGTTTCAGGAGCCTCTGCAGATGTAGCGGCACCAGTTGCTAATAAAGTCGCGCTCACACCAGAGCAGAAAGCGGCATTCGAAGCAGCTAAGACCACTTTCCAAGCTGCACGCACTGCACGTCAAAGCGCTATGGCAACAGCTAAGGCAACTATCGCTGCCGCCAAGATTGTTAAAGAGGCTGCGATCGCAGCTGCAACAACAAAAGATGCACGTGTAGCCGCACGCACAACTCTCAAGAGTGTTGTTGCAAGCGCAAAGGCTGCAGTTCCAGTGAAACCGGTAAAACCAGTTAGACCATAAATAAAAAGTGCATAAAAAAGGAGCCAGTTCCCCTGGCTCCTTTTTTAACTCTCGTTTAGTTAATTAAATCCCAAGGATTCGTAGAGTTTTAAGCCATTTATATTGTCCGCATCCACATACAACATAGCCTCGGTGATTCCCTTAGTAAATAAGTAGTTCATTGCCGCGATAGAGACCGCCCGACCAATGCCATGGCCGATATGTTGCGGATCAACACCAACAACATAGAGCTCACCAACGGGGGCTTGATTGACTAGATCGTGGTGAATCTTGGTCCAACATGTACCCACTAACTGCCCACTATCAATCGCTATAAAAAAACCATTGGCATCAAACCAGGGTTGAGCTATTCGGTTCTCTAAATCTTGCAACTCCCAATTACCTTGATCGGGATGATCGGCAAAGATCCTGTTATTTAAGATAAGCCAAGCAGCTTTATGAAGTGCGGGGTTAAAGTTTTCAATCGAAAAACCATGATCAGTATCTGGAATTCGACCTTGCAGAGTTCGATGAATCTTTAATATATGGCGCATAGTTATACGCGTTCGTTAATAGAGCTCTCTTTGCCACCTGATGGCATCGTGAATCGATACCCAACATTGCGAACAGTTCCGATGATCGCTTCAAACTCTGGACCAAGCTTTGAACGCAGGCGGCGAATATGCACATCTACCGTGCGGGTGCCACCAAAATAGTCGTAGCCCCAGATCTCTTGCAACAACTGCGCTCGAGTAAATACACGCCCTGGATGTTGAGCTAAATACTTCAGCAATTCAAACTCTTTAAACGTTAAATCTAAAACATTTCCCTTCAGGCGCGCGGTATATGTTGATTCATCAATCACGACATCACCGCTACGAATCTCCCCTGAGTGAGGATCACTGCTAGCTACAGCGGCAATGTGCTTACCGACAGCGATGCGAATACGGGCATCGACTTCGGCAGGGCCTGCGGTATCGAGCATGACATCATCGATTCCCCACTCAGCGCTCACTGCGGATAAGCCGCCTTCAGTTGCAATGGCGATGATGGGACAACCAAGACCTGTTGTAGTTAAAAGCCGGGTTAAAGACTTTGCAGAAGGTAGATCGCGACGTGCATCAACGAGGATGACATCAACATCGGGTACATCTACCAAGACACTGGCTTCAGCGGGCAAGATACGAACCTGATGTGCAAGCAAACCAAGTGCAGGTAGAACTTCCGCGCTCGCGCCAGAGGTATTCGTAAGTAGCAAGACCTTGGCCATTGGTACAGACTACCCCTGTGAAATCAATGCTTCCAATCGTTATTGTGCTGGTACTGGCATCTATCTACGGGCTTTGGTATCAACGCTCTCGCGGCACAGTTAAAGCCAAAGCAGGGCGCTCTCTAATTAGCCAAGCCATGATTGGTGGGGCGCTGGGATCTAGCGCAACTCTGGTGCAGTTCTCGTCGGCCTTTTGCACGCCATGTAGGGCTACGCGGGTTCTGCTGGAAAATATTGTCGCTGGCATGCCAGATGTAGCCCACGTGGAAGTCGATGCCGAGGCACAGTTAGATCTAGTACGACAACTGAACATAATAAGTACACCAACGACATTAATTCTGAACTCACAGGGCTTAGAAGTTGGGCGAGCAGTAGGTGCACCTAAGCGCGAGCAGGTAATCAATGCGCTCGCGGCTATTCGCAACTAGTTTGCAACTCGCATTTACTAGTAGCAGTCTTTATAATTTCAGACATGTCTTTTGCCAGGAATTTCACTAAGCGTCGAGTCATTGATTATGGCCGCTTAGCTGGCGCTTTGTGTCGAATGTAATTGTTGCTTTTTAAAACAATTACCCATTCACCGACCAAAGGAAAAGTACATGACACAGATTTTGAACGAGAAAAACCCAACTTTAACAATTGATGCACGTGGTCCACGTTTTTCAGCCGTCCTCACAGCAGTAGTTTTAGCCGCAGCCCTGGCAACTCAAAGCCTTTGGGTTATCAGTGCACAAGCGATTGTTTTTGCAATCGGAGCATTTCGTGGGCCACAGTTCACGCCTTATGCGTATTTCTTCCGAAGAGTTATTAAGCCACGATTAAAGAGTGCGGTGATTATCGAAGATGTTCGCCCACCTCAGTTCGCCCAAAGCGTAGGGCTAGTCTTTGCGCTGGCCGCCATTGCAGGATCAATCACCGGCATTAGCGCACTCTTTGTTATAGCTACGGGATTTGCGCTTGCCGCCGCCTTTTTGAACGCAGCATTTAACCTCTGCCTTGGGTGCGAAGTTTATTTACTGCTTCTTCGCGTAAGGTAGGCACATGGCTGATAAGCATGAACTTCATGAAAAGGGCTTACGTCTGACGCCTCAGCGCGAACTTGTACTAGCTGCCGTGCGAGAGCTTGGTCATTCAACCCCTGAAGAAGTCGCTGAGAAAGTACGTGCGACGCATCCAGGAATCAATCTTTCAACGGTTTATCGCAACTTAGAGACGTTAGAAAATGTGGGCCTTGTGCAACATACCCACTTAGGCCATGGCGGTGCGACCTATCACGCTGCCGAAGAGCTGACACATCTGCATTTAGTGTGCGGAAAGTGTGCAAGCGTTGGCGATGCGCCCATTGATGTTGCCGCTAACTTTGTAAATACATTAGCCGATGACTACGGCTTTAAAACCGACGTTACACACTTTGCCGTCTACGGAACATGTACTAACTGCCAATGAGCGCGGTGCTGATCGAAGACGGTGTAGATAAAGGTGCAATCTGGCACTTTGGTGAGCCCGTTAAAGAACAGCGCGCATTAGAGGCAGGCACTGCGTGGGCCGATCTTGGGCATTTAAACGTCATCGCAGTCAGCGGGGCTGATCGCTTGAAATGGCTCCATGATTTAACAACCCAGTTCCTCAATGATCTAGGCGTAGGCATCTGGATGGATGCAATGATTTTGGATCCGCAAGGGCGTATTGAGTATCAATTTAATTTAGTCGATGACGGTAGTACAACATGGTTAGTTCTAGACCCTGGTTATTCTGAAGCACTCATTACTTACTTAACTAAGATGAAATTTATGTTGCGCGTTGATGTGCGCGATGCCAGCGATGAATACGCAGTTTTGCGCGCACCGGGAGCTACAACGCAGATTGGTGGGCCATTTGCACTTGTAGCGCGTGCTGAAGTTGCAGATATAAGTGCTGGGTTTAATTTAGTGGCTACACAAATTGGCACATGGGCGCTGGATGCTCAACGCGTTGCTGCTGGCCGTCCACGAATTGGTTTTGAGACTGATCACAAGTCAATTCCTAATGAAATTGGCGTATTAAACAAGGCCGTACATATGAATAAGGGCTGCTACCGCGGACAAGAGACCGTGGCAAAGGTTTTCAACTTAGGCAATCCACCGCGGCGATTAGTGATGCTGCACCTTGATGGTAGTGATGTTGCATTTCCAACTAGAGGTACAAAGGTTGAGAATGATGGGGTAGTTGTTGGATTTATTGGCACCGTTGCACGCCATTATGAGCTTGGCACAATCGCACTAGCTATTGTGAAGCGAAATACGCCAATCGAGGCAACATTAAGTATTGATGGTGTGCCCGCTTCGCAGGAAGTGATTGTTTAGTCAAGGTAGGCTTGGCGCATGGAGCTTTTTACATCGATAATTCTTGGTCTTGCAGCTATTGCGCTAGGCATAGCTCTGATTATTTATGCATTCCGTGGTCGCCAATCACAAGCGCGACGCTCACCTAAATTTAGAGGACGCCCATAAATGGTATTTACAATTCCTGAAGGCCTACATGCAGAGCTCAATCCATTGGCCTGGTTAGTTGGTACATGGCGCGGCAAAGGTCGTGGTGAATATCCAGGTATAGAACCCTTTGAGTATGCGCATGAAGTTGTCTTTAATCACGACGGTCGTCCATTTTTAAATTATTTTTCCCGTTCATGGATATTAGATGCGCAGGGTGAGATAGTGCGCCCCGGTGCATCCGAAGCTGGTTTTTGGCGCACTAAGCCCAATAATGTTTTAGAGGTTGTTATGTCACACAACACTGGAATTTCTGAGGGTTGGGTTGGACAGTTTGATGGTCCGAAGATTCAATTAGTTTTAGATCAAGGCTACTCAGCGCCAAGTGCCAAGATTGTTACGGCAGGAGTGCGTTTATACGGTCTTGTAGCGGGAGAACTTTTCTTTGCTTACGACATGGCCGCTGAAGGTAAAGAGTTACAGGCCCATATTTGGTCTTCGCTTGAACGCCAGAGCGATTAATTAATGTCATTGCTCATCGGAGAAACCCTTGCCGAACTAGTAAGAAATGATGTCGTTGAATCTAGCCATGTAGGCCACTTTGTTGCACTCAACAGTGATGGTTCGATCATGATGCATAAAGGTGATCCAGCACAGCTGATTTATCCACGATCTTCATATAAATCTATTCTGGCATCGGCCATGGTGCGCAGCGGAGTTAAATTAGAGCCACGATTATTAGCACTTACATGTGCATCTCACTCAGGTTTAGAGATGCATCAAAATGGAGCGCTAGAGATTTTAGCGTTAGCTGGTTTAGATGAAAACGCATTACAGAATATCAAAGGCAGGCCACTCGATGAAGCTGCGGCTCTTGCATCACCAATACCAACGCGCTTAGCCATGAACTGTAGTGGTAAGCACTCTGGAATGCTTTTGGGCTGTGCTACAAATGGTTGGCCCATTGGAAACTATTTAGATCCACAACACCCTTTACAAATTGCCTTTAAGAATGAGTTGGAAGCATTATCTGGTGAAAAAATTACTCATACTGCAATCGATGGATGCGGAGCACCGTTATTTTTGATTTCTCTGCTTGGTCTTGCACGTGCAATTAGAGCGCTGACAATTTCAGTTGATTCAGTGCATCAAAGCGTTGTTCAAGCCTGTCGAGATTTTCCAGAGATGGTTGCAGGGCCTCATCGAATGTCTACAAAGATTATGAAAAATAATCCTGGAGTTTTCATGAAAAGTGGCGCTGAATCAATCATGGTGGCATCGGTGCCCGATGGTCGCACATATGCTTTTAAAGTTAATGACGGAGGCATGCGACCACGTGAGGCTATAACTGTTGCGGGTTTGAAGTTATTAGGCGTTGACGCTGATATTGAGTTAGAAAAGGTCTACGGTGGCGGTCACATTGTTGGCTCCATTCGCACAACTTTCTAAGTAGTCGTACCCTTACCTCATGAACGGGCGCATAGCTACCGTAATGGTGCATACATCTCCACTTGATCAGCCAGGTATTGGCGATGCAGGTGGAATGAATATCTATGTCGTCGAATCTGCTCAACGTATGGTGGCCATGGGGGTTCAGGTTGATATTTTTACACGCCGTACCGAAACTGAGCAGCCTGACATAGTTGAAATATCTAAAGGTGTGCGAGTTCGCTACTTTGATTGTGGCCACGGACATTTAACTAAAGAACAGTTGCCTGTGCATATTTCGGGACTCTCAAAAGAGTTTTTGCGGATCATACGAAATGAAAACTACGATGCGATTCATTCGCATTATTGGATTTCAGGAAAAGTTGCCATGCCTGCCGCAGCTGAACTTAAAATTCCACTGATCCACACCATGCACACTATGGCGCGAGTGAAGAATCTGAATTTAGCTGAGGGTGAAACTCCAGAGCCAATGATTCGTGTTCAAGGGGAAACCCAAGTCGCCGCCGCCGCCCAAGCTTTGATCGCTAACACTGACTCTGAGGCAGCCAGTCTGGTCTCGCTGTATGAGGCTTGCCCAGACATTGTTCATGTTGTTACCCCTGGTGTTGATCTCTATACATTCACCCCCGGACAAGGTCGTAAAACCGCTCGAGAAAGTATCGGCACTCCACACGATGCATTAGTTGTAACTTTTGTTGGACGTATTCAACCCCACAAAGGTCCAGAAGTATTGATCCGTGCTACTTCTGAGTTAGTAAAACACTCACCTTTGATGCGTGCGAAATTAATTGTCAATATCGTTGGTGGAGCATCAGGGGCTAACTCTGAAGAAGTTGAACGTCTGCAAGAGCTCACTACATGGTTGGGCATCGATGATGTTGTGCGTTTTGCGCCACCTGTTCCACGCGCAGAATTACCTAAGTGGTATCGCGCCGCTGATTTGATATGTGTACCAAGTTATTCCGAGTCTTTTGGCTTAGTGGCCCTTGAAGCCCAAGCCTGCGCAACACCAGTAATTGCAACTGCAATAGGTGGTTTACGTACGGCAGTAGCAGATGGAATTTCAGGTGTTTTAGTTGATGGGCATGATCCAAAGGCGTGGTCATCGGTTATTGCGCGCTTACTGCAAGAGCCACAGCGACGCGTACTTCTTTCAATGGGAGCCGTCGAGCATGCCTCACACTTTGGTTGGGATGCAACTGCTCGTGGAACCTTAGATATCTATGATCAAGTTATCACTGATGCACTGCATGCCAGAAAGATTTCTGGCCAATAATGGCTGCAATCGATCCTCGAATTACAATCGAGGAGTTTCTAGATTCGCATGACCTTGAGTTCGATAAGCGCGACAACAATACTTTTTTGATCACGTTGCCCGGTGAGAAGAAATTACAGACTCACTGTGCACTCATTGTTGGAGATCATTCATTGAGCATCAATGCATTTGTGATCCGAAAGCCCGATGATAATGAAGCTGCAGTGCACGCCTGGTGTCTTGCTAAAAATGCATCGCTATACGGTGTTGCTTTTGCTACCAATGAGCTCGGTGATATCTTCTTAGTAGGCCGTCTGCCATTAACGGCCGTGACCGATCGCGAGATAGATCGTTTAGTTGGTGCAGTACTTCAAATCTCTGATTCATCCTTTAACCCATTACTTGAACTGGGCTTTGCCAATGCAATTCGCCGTGAATGGGCTTGGCGAACCTCACGTGGTGAGTCGCTAGCTAATTTAGAGGCTTTCAAACATTTGGTTTAGGATGTATCCATGAGCACCTTCGAACTTATCCTTCTGCGCCATGGCGAATCACAATGGAATGCCAAAAATCTTTTTACTGGCTGGGTTGACGTTGCCTTATCTGCCAAGGGTGAAGACGAGGCCCGTCGCGGAGGAGCTCTTTTAGCCCAGCGCGGATTGTTGCCCGATCTACTGCATACCTCGTTATTGCGTCGTGCGATCCATACCTCGCAGTTAGCTTTAGATGCATGCGATCGCCACTGGATTCCGGTGCAACGTAGTTGGCGCCTCAATGAGCGTCACTATGGCGCGTTGCAAGGCAAAGATAAGGCGCAGACGCTGGCCCAATACGGTGAAGAGCAGTTCGCCTTATGGCGTCGCTCCTTTGATGTTGCGCCTCCGCCAATAGATGACACTGATGAGTTTTCGCAAAGCCATGATGCCCGTTACGCCGACATCTCTGCACCAAAGACTGAGTGCCTTAAAGATGTCATCAATCGCATGTTGCCTTATTGGCAGGAATCGATCGTTCCAGATCTCAAAAAGGGTAAACGTGTGTTAGTAACTGCCCACGGAAACTCACTGCGTGCACTTGTTAAGCATCTAGATGGCATTAGTGATGCCGATATTGCAGGATTAAATATTCCTACAGGCATTCCTTTGTACTACAAACTTAATGCTGATTTAACTCCAGTAGTCAAGGGTGGAGAGTATTTAGATCCCGCTGCAGCCTCAGATGCAATCGCTGCAGTTGCGAATCAAGGTAAGAAGTAATTAAGCGGTAATTCCTGCATATTGTTCGGTAGCTGCACGGATAATTGCCTGAACAGTAACTTCACCAGCGCGCGCAAAGAACATCGTTACCAGAACATGTGATCCAGCTGTAGCACCAAGTGTTGGAATAACTGCCTTGGCATTAGCGGATGCGCCTTCAAAAGTAACTGGTTGATTTTGGCTTACCGTGTTTATTCCAGTAAGTGTTGCAACTTGACCATTTATAGCTACACCAAGAAGTGTGTCGTCATCAGGATTAGCGTTAACCAGAGTTCCAATAAGTACTCCTGCACCTTGGGCAGTTTCTACAACCAGAATATTGCGCAGTTTGATGTTATTGCCATCTGTAGTTATCGCATTTTCTACGCCGTCAGTTACTTGCTTTACTTGCCGTGTTGAAGCATTGAGCCCAGCACCGCATGCAGATAATGTCAATGCAAGCGTGCATGAAATAAGTGCAATTAATATGCGGCGCATGGGCGATATTCTCTCATATGAAATAAGTAGTTGAATACGCTGGTATTGCACTAAATATGGCAAGGTGACTGAGTCGCAAATGGCTGGTACAATTGACCCTCTAGCGAAGGGCAACACATGACATTTAAGGTCGGCGAAACCGTTGTTTATCCTCATCACGGAGCAGCTCTTATCGAAGCGATAGAAGTTCGTGTGATCAAAGGTGAAGAAAAGACCTATTTAGTGTTGAAAGTCGCACAAGGAGATCTAACCGTTAGAGTCCCTGCAGAAAATATCGACCTCGTTGGCGTCCGCGATGTTGTCGATTCAGCCGGACTAGATCGAGTATTTAACGTATTACGCCAGCCATATACCGAAGAACCAACCAACTGGTCACGCCGCTACAAGGCAAACCTTGAGAAGTTAGCATCGGGAGATGTTATTAAGGTCGCCGAAGTTGTTCGCGATTTATACCGTCGCGATTTAGATCGCGGACTATCAGCTGGTGAAAAGCGCATGCTCGCCAAGGCGAAGCAGATCCTTATCTCAGAGCTCGCACTTGCTGAGCGCACTGATGAAGAAAAGGCTGCAGTAATCCTTGACGAGGTTCTTGCTTCCTAAAACTATGTCTGTAAGCGCCATCATTGCCGCAGCCGGCAGTGGTGAAAGATTTGGCGCAGGATATCCAAAGGCGCTAATCCAACTTGGTGATCGCACGCTAGTGCAGCATGCAATCTCGGCACTTGCTCCTGTTGTCGATCAATTAATTATCGCCGCGCCGACGGGTTTTGAACAACAAATCAGTGAGTTAGTAGGCGATGGCATCACCGTAGTATCAGGTGGCTCAACTCGCTCGGATAGTGTGCGCAATGCTTTAGCTCACGTAACTAGCGAGTTTGTTTTAGTTCATGATGCCGCCCGAGCTCTAGCCAGTACTGATTTAGCTCAAAGAGTGATTGCCGCATTACGCAGTGGAAACAGCGCTGTGATTCCAGGATTACTTGAAGTCGATACCGTTAAATCAATTAACGGCGAAGGGCGAGTGACTGCGACGCTCGATCGCTCGTCACTTCGCAGAATTCAAACACCTCAAGGTTTTTCAACGCAGGTGCTGCGCGATGCACATGAAAGCGGCAAGCAAGCAACTGATGATGCGGGCCTTATTGAGCTACTCGGTGGCCAAGTAGTAGTTATAGAGGGTGAAGATAGAGCTTTAAAGATAACAACCCCTGCAGATTTTAATAGTGCACTAGGTTTTCTTGGATTCAACCACAGGTATAGAACCGGAGTCGGTACCGATGCGCATGTATTTGGTGCTGGCCGTGCGCTATGGCTGGCAGGTTTGCATTGGCCAGATGAAGTAGGTGTTGAAGGACATTCAGATGGTGATGTTGCAGCCCATGCAATTTGCGACGCGCTCTTTGCCGCAACAGGTTTAGGTGATTTAGGAAGTAACTTTGGAACCGATCGCCCTGAGTATGCAGATGCATCGGGCGCTGCACTTTTACAACAGACTCTCACACTAGTTACTGATGCTGGCTATGCTATTTCAAATGTAACTGTGCAAATTATTGGTAATAAGCCAAAGATTGGTAAGCGTCGGGGCGAAGCCATTGAAGCGATTTCAAAGGCCCTGGGCGGTGCACCTGTTTCAGTATCGGCAACGACCACTGATGGCATGGGATTAACGGGTGAAGGCAAAGGTATTGCGGCAGTTGCAAGCGCTTTGGTCTACAAGCAGTAGAATTAAGAAATGTCCGCACTGTATTTATACGACACCGCAACGCGCGAAGTCGGCGTTTTTAGCCCACTTAAGCCTGGTGAAGTATCTATGTATGTCTGCGGTGCAACAGTTCAGGGTGCCCCACATATCGGCCATGTTCGCAGCGCAATCAACTTTGATATTTTACGGCGTTGGTTAACCCATAATGACTACAACGTAACCTTCGTTCGTAACGTTACAGATATTGATGACAAAATTTTACAAAAAGCACCACATGAAAATATGCAGTGGTGGGCATTGGCGTTGAAATACGAACGTGCATTCACGCAAGCATTCACCGCGCTGAATGTTTTACCGCCAACGTATGAACCGCGGGCAACTGGGCACATCACACAGATGATCGAACTCATGCAGATACTCATTGATAACGGCAGCGCATATGCTCCGGGTAATGGCGATGTTTATCTTGAAGTCCGTAAATTAAAGCGCTACTTAACGCTTTCTCGTCAACATGTCGATGATTTACAACCAGCATCTGATGCCGATGAGAGATTCAAAAAAGATGTTCGAGACTTTACGTTATGGAAAGCGGCTAAACCCGGTGAACCTTCGTGGCCAAGCCCTTGGGGTGCGGGTCGTCCGGGTTGGCACTTGGAATGTTCTGCGATGGCGCACGCATATCTTGGTGAAAGCTTTGATATCCACGGCGGCGGCTTAGATTTAGTTTTCCCACACCATGAAAATGAAATCGCACAGTCAGAGGCGGCCGGTTATGGCTTTGCTGCGCGCTGGTTACATAATGCTTGGGTTACTCAATCCGGTGAAAAGATGAGTAAGTCCCTCGGAAATACTTTGCAGGTTGAAGTGATTTTGCAGAAAGTTCGGGGCATTGAACTGCGTTGGTATTTAGGCGGCGCGCATTATCGCTCGATGCTTGAATATTCAGATGGTGCGTTAGCTGAATCTGCCGTTGCATTTGGCCGCATTGAAAACTTCTTAAAGCGCGCCACTGAGATTTTAGGAAAAACGCCAGCCATAACAATGAGTGCAGCCTTTACCGATGCGATGAATGATGATTTAGCAGTACCTGCAGGCTTAGCATCTATCTCTGAAAATTTGCGCCTTGGAAATCAAGCAGTTACTGATAATGATCGTGGCGCAGTTGAGTTAAACGCTAGTGAGATCCGCGGAGCGCTATCAATTCTTGGTTGCGATCCATTTGATTCCAATTTTACTGGACAAGCATCTGGTGATCTCACCCATGCATTAGATGGTGTTATTCAATTAGCGCTTAAAGAGCGTGCTGCGGCTCGTGAGCGTAAGGATTTTGCTGCCTCAGATTCGATCCGTGATGGACTGCTCGCTTTAGGAATTACAATTGAGGACACTGCACAAGGGCCACGTTGGTCGATTATGGAAAAGAGCTAACGATGGCAGGAAATTCATCCCGTAAAGGCGCAATACGTGCCTCTAAAAAGGGAGCCACTACAGGTACGGGTGGGAAAAATAAAAAACGTTTAGAAGGTAAAGGCCCAACTCCCAAGGCTGAAGACCGCCCGTATCACGCCGCCGCAAAGCGCAAAAAAGCCGTAGCTAAAAAAGCCGATGGCAAAGAGGTGCGTACTGCGCGTGCGCCGCGTGGTGATCGCCCGCGTGGTGAAATCGTTGCCGGACGTAACGCTGTTTTAGAAGCGCTGCGTGAGGCGGTTCCGGCAACTGAGTTATTAGTTGCACGAAGTATCGATGTAGATGATCGCGTTGCAGAATCGCTCAAGTTAGCCCTGCATTTAGGTTTACCAATTCGCGAGGCACATCGCGCTGAAGTTGAAGGTATCTCACCAAATAGCCAAGGAATTATTCTTGCTATTAAACCATTTCAATATTCAAGCTTTGAAGAGATTTTGCAACGCGCAAAGTATCCAGCACTTATCGTCGCCCTTGATGGCGTAACCGATCCACGTAACTTAGGTGCAATCATTCGAAGCGCAGCAGCTTTTGGTGCAGCAGGCGTGATTATGACTGAGCGCCGTGCAGCATCTATGACCGCATCGGCCTGGAAATCATCGGCTGGAGCAGCTGCACGTTTGCCAATCGCACAGGTTACTAACCTTGCACGCACAATTGATGCGGCAAAGAAAGAAGGCCTCTTTGTCGTTGGTTTAGATGGAGAATCCGAGGATGTCATTAGCTCAATGAAGGTTGCAACCGAGGCAATCATGATTGTTGTCGGCAGCGAAGGAAAGGGCTTAGCGCGTTTAACCCGGGAAAAATGTGATTTAGTTATTTCCATTCCAATCAGCGCAACCACTGAATCTCTCAACGCAAGTGTTGCAACAGCGATCGCTCTTTTCTGGGTAGATCAGGCACGCCGCAAGGGGTAATAGAAGTGGTTTTCGAGCGTTTTATTGCACTTGGGGATTCTTATACCGAAGGCATGTCGGACGAAAAAAAGTATGGAAATTATCGAGGCTGGGCCGACCGTACCGCCGATGTAATGGCCGCCAATTGTAGTGATTTCACTTATGCCAATCTTGCGGTGCGTGGAAAGTTGGTTCACCAAGTAGTCGATGAACAGATTGAAGCGGCAATTGCCCAAGTAACTGGGCCTCATACGCTTCTATCTTTTCATGCAGGAGCAAATGATGTTATGCGACCAAACTACCAAGCAGATTTAGTGCTTCCGCTCTATGCCGATGCAGTAAGGCGTTTAGCTGCATCGGGTGCAACAATCTTGCTTTTCACAGTACTTGAAAGAACTGGAAATACTGGCAAAGCGGCCAAAATGTGGGAGACGAGATTTAGAGAGTTCAATCGAAATGTGCGTGCAGTAGCTGAAGAAGTCGGCGCAATTATCGCCGATGCAAATGAAGAGCCAGCATTTAGCGATCGGAGATTTTTAGCTTTTGATAGATTGCATTTAAATGCAATGGGACATGACCGAGTTGCACAAGCCGTACTTGAACTACTCGAACTTCCATTTGATAAAAACTGGCGTGAACCGTTGCCGCCAGCGAAAGAAAAGTATGCAGCCCTGCGCGTTTGGTTCACAACTATGTGGTTTATAACTTTTGCACTTCCATGGATGTGGCGTCGCGCACGAGGCAAGTCATCTGGAGATGGTCGAAGCTGTAAATACCCAATTGCAATTCATTGGCCGATCTCGCACTTAGATTGAGGTTACAACCCATTCCCACGTGTGTTGACCTGGCTTAATAATGTATGACGGCAAAGTATCTGGACCACATGAAGCAGTTCCAACTCCTCGGTGGGCTGCATCTAAGTGAACTACAGTGTTTCCGCAGGGTTTTACTTCAACATCATGGGTTGCATCGGCTAGATCAACTGCGCGATTAGGAGTCACCGATACCTGCATCGGCTTAGCTAATTTAAAGCGAACTCCATGCCCGGATGCATCTGTTAACTCAAACCAGCGAACAGCATTGTGTCCACCATTTTCTTGAGGTCGCACATAAGGTACGTATTGATTAGCAACTGTGGAGACATAGCGATGGACTCGCGCAAGTGTGCGATCAGGATAGGTCTCATTTGGACCGGTTCCAAACCATGTGAGATCTGCAAGCGAGCCACTTAGTTCAAAGTTAGAACCCACGCGTGCGACATCATTTAAACCCTTTGGAAGCACAACGCTCTCTTTAACTCTAAAACCTTTGGGAACAGGAGTGATTATCTGAGTGTGCTTGATATTGATTCCAGTACTTGTCTGCCACGAATTTGTGATTTTTATACTTGTACTGTTTTGTGAAACTACACAGTCGGTGCGCTCGATATCGCGCAAACCCCAACGCTTCCACTTAGTTGCCATGTGTCCGATTCGATCATTATCGGTAGGGGCTCTCCACAAAGAAAGTTGTGGCACAACAACTCCGTGCGGTAAAACAATTTGTCCAGAATCATCTACACAGTTAGTGAATAGGTCAGAGTTCTTAGAGGCGGCAACAGTGAGTGCACGAGAAGGAAGTGCGCATTGGCTCCAGCCAATCTCTGCCATAGCTGGCGACCATGCGGTACTTGAAGTTCGCACCAACGTAAAGTTTATAAATCTCTCACCTAAGCCATCAGGCTTATTGAGGAGTTTCGAGGCAACTTTAAATACCACGCTCTTTCGTGCGCCAACCTTGGCCAGCTTGATACGTCCACCGTCACTTACTAAACCATCTCTAGTGATCGACCAGTGGAGTTCGTATTCACTGAGATCTTTAAAGAAATGCTTATTGAACAATTTATACTGGCCGGCCGCTGATTTAACTGGGGTAATCGAAACCGGGGCTGCGATCGCTTTAAACTCATGCATGGCAGGCTTGGCGGTGCGATCGGGAAAGACCATTCCATCACAACAGAAGTTTCCATCATGTTTTTTCTCGCCGTAATCTCCACCATAAGCATTTCGCTTTGTGCCATCTGGCAAAGTTTGCACTGGACCGTGATCCCAAAACTCCCAAATAAAACCACCTTGTAAGCCGGGAGTCGATTCAATCACTTTCCAGTACTCGGCAAGAGTTCCATTGCTATTACCCATTGCATGCGAGTACTCGCACATAATGAGTGGGCGATCTTGTTTGCCAGACATCGCATAATCTTTTATTGCACTAATTTCGGGATACATAGGACAGATGACGTCGGTTAAAGAATGACTACCCATCCAGTTACCGCGGATTCCACCTTCATAGTGCAGCGGACGGGATGGATCAAAACTACGGGCATAGGCCGCGGCAGCTTCATGATTTGTGCCAGCCCCTGATTCATTTCCTAGCGACCACAGCACTGCTGCAGGGTGGTGAATATCGCGCTGAATCATGCGACCAACTCGTTCTACAAAAGCCGATAAATACTTCGTATCGTTACAAATTGATGTGATAAAAGCGTGAGATTCGATATTAGCTTCACCGATGACATAGAAACCAAGCTCATCGCAGAGATCTAAGAAAACCGGATCATTTGGATAATGGGAAGTTCTTACCGCATTAAAGTTCCAGCGCTTAAGCTCCAATAAATCCTCGCGCATATCCTCGCGTGTTAATACACGACCGGTATAGCGATTAAAGTCGTGACGGTTAACGCCGTAGAAAATTACAGGCTTACCATTAATCAAAAGCTCGCGGCCTTTAACCTCCACACTTCTAAAACCAATTTTCTGTTGCGAAACCTCAACAACAGTTCCAATTGGGTCGATTAATTCGATATGAAGCCTATATAAATAAGGGTTTTCAGCCGACCATGGTTTAATCCTAGGAATACGCCCTTGTAGAAGAAGTTCACCAGCTGGCCATGGCTCAGTCTGCTCGATAGTACGAGCGACATTCTCGGGCATCTTCCCATGCCAATACTTTCCATGGAAATACGCGTCAGTCTGGCGCTTGAGATCTTCATTGCGCTCGGTCCACAAAGGAGCAGCAAAATCCTTTAAAGTTTTGCTGATCTGTGCCGATTTAACTTTAGGCAGTTCTTCAATATTTACTCTCAGGGTGTACCCATTAGTTGAGACGTCATCAATCGATGCGATATGTGCACGGATATCTAGCGTTCCAGTCGTTAAATCTTTTTCTAGACCAGCAGTTGTATAAAACCGCTCAATGTAAACCTTATTAGTCGCAAAGAGCTTTACTGAGCGAGTAATTCCACCGTGCCACCATTGATCTTGGTCTTCAATGTATGTTGCATCTGAGAATTTAGTAATATCGATTCGTACAGTATTGCGTCCACGCTTTACAAACTTTGTAATATCGAACTCGGCTGCTAACCGTGAATCTTTTGTCATGCCGACTTCAATGCCATTGATAAAAATAAGTGCTACAGATTCCCAACCGCCCAGGTGTAAGACGACGCGCTTAGAGATCCAGCCTTCCGGTAAATCAAAATCACGTTCATACACGCCGTGTGGATTCTCTGCTGGAACAAATGGTGGTTGTTCTTCAAAGGGCATTTGAGTATTTGTATAAATTGGTTTATCGAAAAATACATCGCTCGTCGGCTGCATCGTCCATAATCCAGGAACTGGGATTTGTGCCCATTTTTTGCCAACCCGATGCGTGGGGCTGCGCAAAAGTTGAAAACGCCAGACTCCATCGAGTGAGATCTTCTCCATATGCTCAAGATTGAGCATGGGCAATCGATTAACTGAATTGGTCTCTGGGCTCATCCAATAGTTTGTAAGCACGGGCGTAAGTGTGGCACCGGCAATCAATAGGTGGAAATCGCGCCAGGTTTGCCAGATGGCTACCCTACAGACATGCAGAATTCACTTTGAAGGGGGAGTATCACTTGGTGAAGTTCAAAAATATCACCGATCGAGAGCTTAGTTGGCTCTCCTTTGACCAGCGTGTATTAGAGCTGGCCGAAGATACACGTGTGCCCCTACTGGAGCGAGTGCGTTTCTTAGCTATTTTCTCCTCAAACTTGGATGAGTTTTTCATGGTGCGCGTAGCAACCTTAATGAGCAAACTTGAAAATAATATTACCGATGCCAATGTCGCCGGAATTACCCCACAGGATTTAATGCAGGAAATCTCTCTTCAAACTAAGGCTTTAGTTGAACGTCAGTCTAATGTTTTTCATAAAGATATTGTGCTGGAATTAAAGAAAGCTGGAATTGAGTTTGTTCATTGGGATGACCTGAATGAGGACGAGTTAACGTATGTTACTAAATTATTTCAGGATCGAATCTTTCCAGTCCTTACTCCTTTAGCGGTTGATCCTTCACACCCATTTCCATATATCTCTGGACTATCGTTGAACTTAGCGGTAATTGTTAAGGATCCTAAGACTCATGAAGAGTTTTTTGCCCGCGTTAAAGTTCCTGAAATTCTTCCGCGATTTATTGCAACATTAAAGAATGAAACAAGTAGGTTTTTGCCAATTGAAGATCTTATTTCAATTCACTTACAAGAGTTATTCCCAGGCATGATTATTCAAGACCATTACACATTCCGTATTACGCGTAACCAAGATATCGATTTAGATGAAGATGAGTCAGAGGATATTCTGCTCTCACTAGAACAAGAGTTGGCGCGCCGTCGATTTGGTCCACCAGTACGCCTTGAAATTGAAAAAGGTGTGGATACCAAATTAGTCGAAAAGTTAGCCGATGAACTTGGCATTAGTGAAGAAAACATCATTCATGCACCAGCACCACTAGATTTAACTGCACTCAATAAGATTGCCGATTTAGGTGTTTCTGGATTGAAGTTTGACAGGTTTAGATCGCACACCGCAAAAGCTTTGGCCGAAGTCGATCCAGAAGACTCAGATTTGTTCTTTTCAGCGATTCGACAAGGTGAAATCCTTCTGCACCACCCCTATGAATCCTTTACTTCTTCAGTGGTTCATTTTCTTCAAAGCGCAGCACAAGATCCACATGTTTTAGCTATTAAACAGACTCTCTATCGAACATCGGGTGACTCACCGATTATCGAGGCGCTCATTGAAGCGGCCGAAGCGGGCAAGCAGGTCTTAGCGGTTATTGAAATTCGAGCTCGCTTCGATGAGCAGGCAAATGTATTTTGGGCACGAAAGCTTGAAGCTGCGGGAGTGCATGTTGTGTATGGCCTTATGGGTTTAAAGACACACGCAAAACTCTCTCTTGTGGTGCGCGATGAACCACAAGGCTTGCGCCGTTACTGTCATCTTGGAACTGGAAACTACAATCCAAAGACAGCTCGTATGTATGAAGACTTAGGAATTCTCAGCGCAGATCTAGAGCTCACAGAAGATCTAACTAAACTCTTTAATCAGCTATCTGGCTTTGCTCCGCAATCTACTTATTCGCGCCTACTTGTGGCACCGCGTACGCTGCGATCGGGAATAACCGAACGAATTGATCGCGAGATTGAATGTGCAAATGCTGGTAAGCCAGCAGGAATTCAATTCAAACTTAATTCGATTCTAGATGAAACTTTTGTCACGAAACTGTATGAAGCATCACAAGCCGGAGTGAAGGTAGATCTTTTGATTCGTGGCATTTGTGCCGTGCAGCCAGGAATCGCTGGACTATCTGAAAATATAACTGTGAAGTCGGTGCTAGGCCGATTCTTAGAACACTCTCGAATTTTTCACTTTATCAATGGCGGAGATGATGAATATTGGATTGGAAGCGCCGATTTAATGGGACGCAACTTAGATCGCCGTGTTGAAAGTTTAGTGCGCATTGATAAAAAGGATCACCATGAGCGACTACAGTGGATTATCGACCTTGGCTTATCGGGGGAAACAGCAAGTTGGAAATTAACGGGAACCGAGTGGGTGCGGAGCAGCACTGATAGTGAAGGTAATCCCCTGCGTGATCTACACACCACAATGATCAATCACTATGCCTAGGATGGATTAGAGATGAGCGAGGAAAACTTAATTATTTACGCTGGTGGTGCGGTTTTGTGGCGATATGGTGCGAAGAAAAAAATCGAAGTCGCGCTGATTCATCGACCACGTTATGACGATTGGTCACTTCCAAAGGGAAAGCGCGATAGAAGTGAATCGATGATTGCTTGTGCATATCGTGAAGTCATGGAAGAGACCGGGTATGAATCGATCTTTGGACCAGAACTTGGCGAAGTAACCTATGTCGTCGATGGAATCTCTAAAATTGTAAAGTATTGGTCGGCACAAGCTAACGAAGCCCCAAGCGGCAAGCCTGATCCTCAAGAGGTTGATCAGATTGAGTGGCTCAGCCCTGCAGATGCGCGCAAAAAACTGAGTTTAGATGACGATAGATCAGTCATTGATTTCTTCCTCGAATTTGGAACTGGCACAACTGCATTGGTTTTACTGCGCCATGCCAAAGCAGTTAAGCGCGAAGATTGGGATGGAGATGACGGCGATCGTCCGCTAGCTCACCTTGGACAACTTCAAGCTAAGAGAATGTTAACGAACTATCTCCCATATGCCATTGATCAGGTTCACTCATCCGATGCGATGCGTTGTATTGAAACGATCGAACCGATGACTCACTCATTGCATATGGATCCGATATTTTCTAGCGATTTGAGCGAGTACCGTTTTTCAAAAGATAAAGAGGCCGCGCTGGATTATGCCCAAGATTTAATGGATAGCGGTAAAAGTACAATCATCTGTAGCCATAACCCAATTTTACCTAAGCTACTCAAGAAGTTAATTGGCAAAAAGAACTTTAAGAACTTAGACCAGGAGCTAAAGCCTGCTGAGGCATGGGTTCTGCACCATCGCGATGGCGAAATAATCGCAATCGACTGGATACAAGCCCCTACAACCTAACTTAGCCCTGTAGCCAATCTAACCTGCGCAAAACAACTCCTTCACGTAAGGCCCACGGACAAATTTCAACTTTTTCAATATCTAGTAAGGCCATTACTGAACGTGCAACTATTGCACCGGCAACAATCTGTTGAGCTCTACTTGCTGAAACTCCAGGTAAATCAGCCCGTTCCTTATCAGTCATTCCTGCCAACTTTGAAGTCAGCGCCTCTAAATTAGCCAGCTCCAAATACTTCGGATTATCATTAAACCAATACCCTGATAATCGAGCCAGTGTTCTAAAGGTCTTACTGGTTGCTACGAAGTGATTTGCATCGTGAGAGCGAAGAACTGCAGGAAGTTTTTTCTCAAGATTATCCGCAACATAGTCTTGCAAGAATTTCACATCTTTATCTGAATAAGGATCTCCACTTAAGAAATCTCGTGTCATACGTGCAGCACCTAATGGTAAAGAAAGTGTGGCCTCTGGGCTCTCATTAATTCCGTAGGCAATCTCTAAGGATCCACCACCAATATCGAGCATTAAAATCTTGCCAGCAGACCACCCTAACCATCGCCGCACTGCTAGAAATGTCATGCGTGCTTCTTCATCGCCGGTCAGAATGTGTAAATCAATGTGATGTCGCTCATTGATCTCTTGAATTATTGCGGCGCCATTTCTTGCTTCTCTCACGGCCGATGTAGCAAAGGCTAAAATCTCATCGGTATTGTTCTCTTGGGCATGAGCAACTGCGCTAGTGATTGCTTCGTGGAGAGCTGCGATTCCCTCGTTTGAAATTGTGCCCGATTTATTGAGGTACTGAGTCAACCGAAGTTCGACTTTAAAGTTGGTGGTTGGCGATGGTCGAGCGCCAACATGGGCATCCATGACCTGAAGGTGGATGGTGTTGGAACCCACGTCTAATACGCCTAATCTCACGGGCATAACCTACCGCTGCGCCTGTCGGTTGATCTCGATTTCAAGTTTTTGCAACTCACTGCCATAATTGCCGCTGGTCGCAAGATCGATGCGTGTTCGCACGTAGGCCTCTCTAGCTCAGTGGTAGAGCAGCGCACTTGTAATGCGCAGGTCGTCAGTTCAATCCTGACGGGGGGCTCGTAGTTTTTAGAAGGGGGGACATCATGTCGGCGTTTCCTTACGATGAATTTGCCGATGCGATAGCTGCCAATGATGAATACATCAAAAGCTTTAAATACTCAGAATTAACCGGAGTTGCCCAAAAGGGTTTAGCGATTGTTACCTGTATGGACTCACGCATTAACCCACTCTCTGTAGTTGGCATGAGGTCGGGTGATGCCAAAATATTGCGCAACGCCGGAGCGCGTGTGACCGATGACGTTTTACGTACCCTGGTTTTGGCAACGTATTTGTTAGGTGTAAAAAGAATCTTGATTATGCCTCATACCAATTGCCGTATGGCGCAAGTTGATGAAGCGCAAATCCACCTTGAAATTGATACTAAATATGGAATCGATACATCTGAACTTGAATTTAAAACCGTTGGAGATCAACAAGCCGCATTGATTGAAGATGTACACATGGTGCGCAACTATCGTTTACTCAACACTGGGGTTTCAGTTGGTGGTGCAATTTATGATGTTGCAACGGGAAAAATTACTCCGGTTGATTGTTAGTTCGGCGAATCGGCCATCGCGTTTCTGGATAGCTTAAATCTTCTAGGAATTGAACAATAACTGCATTGAGTAGTTCAGGTTTTTCTTTCATCACACTATGTGAAGTTCCAGGAATTATGGCTAACTGACCAAGAGAAAGCGCTTCGTATAAATCAACGGTGTGATGGTGGTTTATTACGTCATCATCTCCTGCCAAGACCATTACAGGGCATTGAATAAGGGCTAAGTCAGCAACCGTTAACGTTGGTTCGCTCTCCCAAATTGCATTCATTCGTTGAGTTTTTTCCAGCAATGTGTGCGGTGCATCAGGTGAAATTAAATTGTATTCGGCCTGGTCCTCTTGGCTTATCGCACGCATAATATGCGCATCCGGCATCACGCCGTTGTAGTGGAAATTTCCACCAATCGAAATAATCGACTTGACTAGATCGGGCCGCTTAATTGCAACCATAAGGGCAATGATTGCCCCATCGCTATAACCAATCAAGTGTGCAGGCTCTTTCACTACGTCCTCTAAATATGCAATGGCCTCATTAGTCTGAAATTCAAAGTGCAGACTTCCAACTTGATCGCCAGTAAAACCATGGGCAGTTCTGTCGTAAGCAAAGACATGAAAATCATCTTCAAGGGCTGGCACCAAGATATAGTCAAGACTAGATGTTTTACTCATACCACCGTGTAGTAAAATTACGGCTTCCCCATCATGTTCCCATTCATAGGTATAAACCTGGTGTCCCCGCAGACTAATGTAATCAGGCACTACATTGAATCCATAATGTGCCGGTTACCGCGATCAAAAGTTAAATAGTTCCACGTCCAGTCGGCCATAGTTCCAATCTTATTGCGTCCGCCTAAGAGGTAGAACAAGTGTAAAAATAGCCAGGCATACCAGGCAGGAATTCCAACTAATCTAAAGTTCTTTACTTCTACAACGGCCTTGTGGCGCCCGATTGTTGCCATAGAACCTTTATCACGGTACTTAAATGCTAATAACGATTCAGACTTTAACGTTCGAAGTAGTTGCTTTGCAATAAATTTTCCTTGCTGCAAAGCAACCGGGGCCACCATAGGTAAGAAGCGCCCGTCAGTGCCTTTAATTCCAGCGATATCACCAATTGCCCAGATGTGAGGATAATTTTTAACTTGAAGTGTGTCCTCTACATCGATGCGCGATTGTATTAAGGGGAGGTTTAATTTCGAAGCATTTGGCTCACCCTGTACCCCCGCAGCCCAAATTGTTACCTCAGATGGAATTGTTTCACCATCTTTAATCTCGATAGTTCTGGGTTTAATCTGTGCCACAGATGTATTAAGGCGTACTTTCACTCCGAGTTCTTCAAGATCTCGCTTTGTCCGTGCCGAGAGTTTTTCAGAAAAACTAGGCAATAACCGTGGCCCAGCTTCAATCAAGTAAATATCGATATGGGCTGCAGCATGTGCTTGGTCATTCTTTAGTGGTCCACGAACAAGTTCGGCGAAAGCTCCGGCCATTTCAACTCCTGTAGGTCCACCTCCTACGACAGCAATTGAAAAAATAGTTTCATCCTCAAAACGACACAGATCCTCAAAACGACGCATAACTTCGGCTCGGATTGTGATCGCCTCATGAACGCTTTTCATTCCGAGTGCATGCTCGCGAACACCTGGCACCCCAAAGTCGGCTGTCGCCGAACCAAGTGCGACGACAAGATGATCGAATTCTAGAGTTTCGCTGCTATCTAACTTTATAGTTTTATTTTTATGGTCAACTGAAATCGGGGATCCCATTCGAAAAGCGACCCCTGTTTTACGAAGTGCACCGCGAATTGGATGTGCAACATGATCGGCGGCAAGGCCGGCAGTAGAGACTTGGTATAAGAGGGGCAGGAAAGTCTGAAAATTATGTCGGTCTACAAGTGTGACGTGGGCAAACTCTGACATCGCTTTAGCTGCAGTTAAGCCGCCAAAACCGGCACCGAGTATTACTACCCGGGGCCTCTGAGATGTCTTTTTCATAGAGTAAGTCTAGGCTTCGCACCATGTCCGTGCCCAATCAAAGCCGTAAGTACCTCGTCACCGGGGCATCTGGATATGTTGGCGGCCGATTAGTCCGCGCATTTGTTGATGAAAAAGAGGATGTTCGAATACTGGTGCGCGATAAGTACAAAATTATGGGTCAGCCATGGGCATCACTAGTTGATATCTGCGAAGGAAGTGCAGAAAATTTTAGTGATTTACAGCGAGCACTAGAAGGAATTCATACAGCTTTTTACTTGCTGCACTCAATTAATTTAGGTCCAAATTTTGATGAAATTGAACGCGAAATGGCGCGTAATTTTGCAAAAGCCGCCGAACAAGCTGGTGTATCGCAGATTATTTATTTGGGTGGAATCGCAAACGATGTAAACATCAGTAAGCATCTTGCATCTCGCGCGATGACAGGAAAATCTTTAGCAACAACTTCAGTATCAGTTTTAGAGCTTCGCGCCGGAATTATTATTGGCTCAGGCTCTGCCAGCTTTGAAATGTTGCGCCACTTAACACATCGACTTCCTATCATGACAACACCTAAATGGGTCATGAATAAAACGCACCCAATCGCAATTCGAGATGTTTTGTATTATCTAAAGGGCGTGGCACGCTTAGAAAAGCCGGTAAATCAAGTCTTTGATATTGGTGGCCCTGAAGTTTTGTCATATGCGGACATGATGCAAAAGTTTGCAAAACTATCTGGCTTAAAGAAGCGTTGGATTATTAAGGTTCCGGTGTTAACACCTGGACTTTCTAGTTTATGGATTGGCTTAGTAACTCCAGTGCCGACCGCTCTTGCCCGACCGCTTGTTGGTTCGCTCATTAGCGAGGTTGTCGCAGATCCTGCAAAGAGTATTGATGCACTAATTCCAAAGCCGGCTGAAGGTTTAATTGATGTTGAAACAGCTATTTCTTTAGCTCTGTCAAAGATCACAGCACATGGTGTTGAAACTCGTTGGTCGGATGCAACGATGCCCGTTGCACCTTGGCAAAAAGCACAAGGGGATCCCGATTGGGCGGGTGAAATGGTTTTGCGAGATCGTCGCGAACGTATTACCGATGTTCCAGCAGAACAGGTGTGGCGACAGGTTGAACGCATTGGCGGAGATAATGGATGGTTTGGCTCTGATTTATTGTGGTGGGCTCGTGGAGTTTTAGATCGATTCTTAGTTGGTGGCGTTGGTTTGCGTCGAGGTCGTCGTGATCCTGATTTCTTGCGCGTTGGTGAAAGTTTGGATTTTTGGCGAGTAGAAGAGTTAGAAGCGGGTCGGCGATTAAAGTTATATGCCGAAATGGTTTTGCCAGGTAAGGCGTGGCTGGAATTTACAGTTACACGAGAAAATGGAAAGACCAAAATTGTTCAGGAGGCAACATTTAACCCCCGGGGCCTAGGAGGACAGCTGTATTGGTATGCCGTTTCACCATTTCATCTATTTGTTTTTCCTACTATGCTTCGAAATATTGTGAAGAAAGCAAAAAAGGATGCATGAATTTACCGCCGAAGTAGAGGCGCTAGCCGCTGAAGTTTTGGCGTACAGTCTGGATCGATTAAAGAATGATCCGCCACTAGATGGACCCCGCACCGCCAAAGATTTATTTAATGAAGTTGGCAACACGATTACCGCTAAGGGTCTTGGCGGACACGATGCTCTAGAAGTCTTCACAAGCGTGCTTGCTAAAGCATGCATCTCTACCGATCATCCACGAAATTTAGCTTTTATTCCATCTGCACCAACTGAGTATGCAAACCTTTTTGATCTAGTCGTTGGCGCAAGTGCTTTATACGGCGGCTCCTGGCAAGAAGGTGCAGGCGCGGTCTTTGCTGAAAACCAAGCGCTGCGCTGGCTTTCGGATTTAGCTGGCATGCCTAAAACTGCAGGTGGTGTATTTGTACAAGGTGGCACAATCGGAAATCTCTCCGCGTTAGTTGTTGCGCGCGCAGAAGCGAAAAAGAAGTACCCAGAAGCAACTAAATGGGTTATTGCCTGCAGTGAAGAGGCACACTCATCGGTTGTTAGTGCAGCAAATGTTATGGATGTTGAAGTTTTGAAAATTCCAGTAGATGCAAATGGAAAGTTAATGGGCAGCGCAGTTGCCGCAGCTATCGATGAACTTCATGCGAGAACAACCAAGCGAGTCTTTGTTGTCGTGGCAACTTCCGGCACCACAAATCTTGGAATCATCGATGACTTAAAGGCAATAGCGAAAGCTGCGCATGATCGCAGTGCCTGGTTTCATGTCGATGGTGCCTACGGTTTAGCTGCACTCTGTGCCCCATCAGTGCGATCAAAGTTCGATGGTATTGAAGAGGCTGATTCTTTTATTGTTGATCCACATAAGTGGTTATTTGCACCCTACGATGCATGCGCATTGATTTACCGAGAGCCTGAAATTGCTCGCAATGTACATACTCAACATGCTTCCTATTTAGATACTTTAAAGGATGGCGCATGGTCACCATCTGATTATGCAATTCAATTGACTCGCCGTACTCGCGGTTTACCATTTTGGTTTTCATTAGCAGCCCATGGCACCGATGCTTATACCGAAGCGATGGAACACACATTAGAGATTGCGCGCGGTGCTGCCGAATTAGTAAGAGCACATCCAGATTTAGAGCTTGTATGCGAACCCGAACTTTCAATCGTCGCATTTATTCGCAAAGGTTGGAGCGCTAGTGATTACCAAAACTGGTCAGACCAGTTGCTCTCTGATCAAATTGGTTTTATTCCACCGTCATCTCATCAAGGTCAAGCAATTCTGCGATTTGCCATTGTTAATCCATGGACCAAAATTTCAGATATCGAGTTGATAATGGAGAGGCTGTAAATCCCACACTTTTACGCTCATCCCGATACGCTTTTACCCATGTCTGCACAAGAAGAGCCGGTAATGAACAGCGGCTTAAGCGATTTAGAGACCAGAATCCTAGATTTTGAGGGTAGCTGGTGGCGATATGCCGGGGCTAAAGAGGCGGCTATCAAGGAGCTTTTCGACCTCACCGCTGCGCGCTACTACCAACTTCTCAACGACTTAATTGACCGGGATGATGCACTCGCAGCCTCTCCCATGCTGGTAAAACGCCTACGCCGCCTGCGCGAGGCTCGCATGTCCACCCGTATCGCCCGCTAGCAGCCCTTCCGTTTTGCGTCTGAGGAGTACCTCCCGTAGATTTGGCGTTAGCACTCTCGGGGTGCGAGTGATAAAGCCCCCGGCACACGCAGGATCTAACGAAAGCGAGCACGACTCATGGCAAAGCAGATTGCCTTTAATGAAGAAGCACGCCGCGGACTAGAGCGCGGAATGAATATTTTGGCCGATGCGGTCAAAGTAACCCTTGGTCCACGTGGACGTAACGTCGTCCTTGAGAAGAAGTGGGGCGCTCCAACAATTACTAACGATGGCGTCTCTATCGCTAAAGAGATTGACCTAGATGATCCATGGGAAAAGATTGGCGCAGAGCTAGTTAAGGAAGTTGCTAAGAAGACCGACGATGTAGCCGGTGATGGAACAACCACAGCAACTGTTTTAGCGCAGGCACTTGTACGTGAAGGTCTACGTAACGTAGCTGCCGGATCAAATCCAATGGCACTCAAGCGCGGAATTGAAAAAGCTGTTGAGCAGATCGTTGCCGAACTTCTGTCGATGGCTAAGAGCGTTGATTCAAAAGAGCAGATCGCCGCAACTGCATCTATCTCTGCGGCCGATACAACTATCGGTGAAATGATCGCTGAGGCGATGGACAAGGTTGGCAAGGAAGGCGTCATCACTGTTGAAGAGTCAAATACTTTCGGTCTAGAGCTCGAGCTCACCGAGGGTATGCGCTTTGATAAGGGTTACATCTCGCCATACTTTGTTACCGATCAAGATCGTATGGAAGCGGTTTTAGAAGATGCTTACGTACTTATCGTTAACTCAAAGATTTCTAATATCAAGGACTTAGTACCTGTACTTGAAAAAGTCATGCAATCAGGTAAGCCACTTGCAATTATCGCTGAAGATATTGAAGGCGAAGCACTTGCAACGTTGGTAGTAAATAAGATTCGTGGAACTTTCCGCTCAGCTGCAGTAAAGGCACCTGGCTTTGGAGATCGTCGCAAGGCGATGCTGCAAGATATTGCAATCCTTACTGGTGCAACTGTTATCTCTGAAGAAGTTGGTCTCAAGCTTGATCAAGCCGGCCTAGAACTATTAGGTCGCGCTCGCAAGGTTGTTATCAGCAAGGAAGAGACCACAATCGTTGAAGGCGCTGGCGATGACGCACTTATCAAGGGCCGCGTTGCTCAGATCCGTTCCGAGATTGAGAAGAGTGATTCAGATTATGACCGCGAGAAGTTGCAAGAGCGTCTTGCAAAGCTTGCTGGTGGCGTAGCTGTCATCAAGGCGGGTGCTGCAACTGAGGTTGAACTCAAAGAGCGCAAGCACCGTATTGAAGATGCAGTTCGCAATGCAAAGGCTGCAGTAGAAGAAGGAATCGTCGCCGGTGGTGGCGTTGCACTTCTACAAGCAGGCACTGCCGTATTTAAGAAGTTATCGCTCACTGGCGATGAAGCAACGGGTGCCAAGATTGTTGAGTTTGCAATCGAAGCTCCACTCAAGCAGATCGCAATTAACGCTGGCCTTGAAGGTGGAGTAGTTGTCGAGAAGGTTCGCCACTTAGCTTCAGGCCACGGATTAAACGCTGCAACAGGTGAGTACGTTGACATGATTAAGGCCGGCATCATTGATCCAGCTAAGGTCACGCGTTCAGCACTTCAAAATGCAGCGTCAATCGCCGCCCTCTTTATTACAACTGAGGCGGTTATTGCCGATAAGCCAGAGAAGAATCCAGCACCAATGCCACAAGGTGGCGGAGACATGGACTTCTAAAACCCAGTAGTTAGAAAGTACGCCGCCCTCAATTAACACGAGGGCGGCGTTCTGCTTTACTCTAAGCACATGGCCAAGAAGTCGTTAATTAAAAAACCAAAGGGTGCACCTAAACACGCTGCTCCTTTTGATGCAACCGACCTTGCCCGCGCAGCAGTTATGGATGAATTGCATGACGCATCTAAGATTGGCAAATTTGTTTCTGTTGAGTTCGATGATGAAAATCGCGTCGCCACTTATTTATTTGAAGCAAAACTTCCCGGCTATAAAGGGTGGCGTTGGTGTGTCACTGTTGCAAAAGTTGATGCCGAGGCACAACCTACAATCTGCGATGTAGTTGTACTGCCTGGTCCAGATGCCTTAACTGCACCGGATTGGATTCCTTACCGCGATCGTATTTTGCCTGGCGATGTTGGTGTCGGCGATATTGTTCCAAGCTCATTAGATGACACACGTTTAGTTGCAGGCGAACAAGCGTTGCCGGCTGATGAAGAGTTAGACACTGCGATGGCAGTTGAACTTGGTTTTGGACGTGCACGAGTTATGTCAATCGAAGGTCGCGATCAAGCCGCTAAACGCTGGTACGACGGTGACCGTGGACCTAAATCTCCAATGGCGCAATCTGCACCAAAGCCTTGTTATTCATGTGGCTTCTTTATCCCTATCGCTGGCTCATTGCGCGCGACCTTTGGCGTGTGTGCCAATGCGATTTCACCTGACGACGCACGCGTAGTCTCAGTTGATCATGGCTGCGGCGCTCACTCGGAAGCGACCTTCGCCGATCCTGGTGTTAAACTAACCACCTGACCGCACCCCTGCGGCTACATAGTTATATAAAAACCTTAAAGGAGCCCCCCAATGCCTACAGGCCGCGTTAAATGGTTTTCATTGGAAAAAGGTTTTGGATTTATTGCAAATGATGAAGGCGAAGATGTTTATCTAGCTGCTTCATCACTTCCAGAAGGTATATCAACGGTAAAGCCTGGAACAAAACTTGAGTTTAGTGTTGCCGATAGTCGTAAAGGACCACAAGCTATGTCGGTTCACATCATTGATGCACCACCATCTTTGGCGGAGAACTCACGAGTTAATCCAGATGATTTAGCGGCGATGATTGAAGACACAATTAAGATTTTAGATCGCGTTGGAAATGGCCTTCGTCATGGCCGTCATCCAGCGGGCCCAGAAGCAGAGCGCTTAGGCCGTGTTTTGCGTGGTATTGCTTCGGCCCTAGAGGCTTAAATACCACTGCGCCGTGCGCGTCGTATGGAATAGCGAATACCAGTAACGCCTAAACCTGCGCCAAAGACACATGTCCAAATGAGTTTTGCATCTGCATTCATAGCTACTGCGACCACGCCTGCTATGAGCCAGCAGATTGTTCCAATTGCTACTAAGGTTACAACCGAGCGAATATTTGATGACATACGAGAAGAGTAATGCGAATTCCGATTAAAGTAGATGGCAACTGGCGCTCATTTCGCCACCGAAATTACCGCATCCTTTTTCCAGCAAATACCATTTCAAATATTGGTAGCTGGGCTCAACGCATCGCCCAAGACTGGCTCGTCTTAGAGTTAACAAATAACAACGGCACATACTTGGGTCTAGTTACCGCCGTGCAGTTTGCGCCCGTCTTACTTTTCTCACTTCACGGTGGCGCATTGGCCGATCGCCTGGATAAACGCAAAGTCTTAATTGCAACCAACATCGTTGGAGGCGCTGCATCAATTGGACTTGGGCTCTTAGTCACAACCCACATGGTGCAACTGTGGCATGTGTTCGCATTGGCCGCATTGCTTGGAATTTCGACGGCGATTGATGCACCAGTTCGCCAAGCATTTACAAGCGAACTCGTTGGCTATGAAGATTTACCCAATGCCGTAAGTTTAAACTCAGCAAATTTCAATGGTGGTCGCCTCGTAGGCCCCGCTATCTCAGGCTTATTAATCGCTGCTTTCGGTACGGGGCCATCATTTTTAATTAATGGGGCAAGCTACTTTTTTGTTATCTTTGCTTTACTCAAACTCAATAAAGCCGATTTTTTCCACCAGGATCAACCTAAATCTCTTGGCAATATCCGAGAGGGCATTGCTTATGCTAAGGCTCGTCCCGATATCTATGTAGTCATGATTATGGTCTTTGCTCTTGCGACCTTTGGTCTTAATTTTCAAATATTTAATGCGCTCATGGCAACGCAAGAATTCGGTTTGGGTCCAGCTAACTTTGGCTTAATGGGGACTTTTATTGCCGTGGGATCATTAACCGGTGCAATCGCATCGGCACGTCTTGAACGTTTTCGAACCACCCGCTTTGTGATTATGGGGGGAATGGCGTTTTCAATCTCCATCATGATGTTATCTATTTTGCCAAACTACATCACATATATTGTGTGGCTACCAATCTGCGGAGTCACTGCATTAACAACTTTAGTTTCAGCTAACTCAATTGTGCAGACCAGTACAGACCCAGCCATTCGTGGACGCGTCATGGGTTTGTATCTACTTATTTTTATGGGTGGCACACCTTTTGGCTCTCCACTCATAGGTGTTGCAACCGAACTTATTGGAATTCGGTTAACAATTGCCGCGTGTGGCGGAATATCTCTAGCTGCATCACTGTTTGTGTGGATCAAGTACCGCAATAAGGTTCAAGTACCCACAGATATCAGCGTGAGTGCCGTATTAAAGTCCGGCAATCGCAATCATAATAATTAAGCCAAAGAGCACGATTAAGGTAACTAGTCTGCGGGTTTTATAGCTCATACACGCTCCTGAACTGGGTGAGAAGGTATGAATTTAACAATACCAAATGCAATAGCGATTAGTACAGGCACCATGATGTATGCACGAGAAATTCCAAAATTATCTCCAAGTACGCCTAGCAAAAATGGTGCAACCGCAATTGCAATTCCTGCGGCAAGGGATGAGCGGCCGATAGCTAAATCAGGGCGACCATTGCTAAATGAAATCAAGCGAATAGATGCAAGTGCAAACTGCATTGAGATACCCAGGCCAACAGTAAATAGGCTAGCTAAGCTGATTAACATCGTGTGCGATAACCAAAATGATACAAAGCCAATAAATTGCACGGCGATAGTTGTTAATAACTGGGTATCAAGCTTGAGATTATGCAAAACAAGTCCACCGTACCAGCGGCCGATGCCCATACCAGTGCCAAGTGCAACAATGGCTACCGTAGAAATTGCAGCAGTTGAACCTACGCGATCTCGCAGTAGGGCTGCAGACCAAAACGCAGTTGCAAACTCACTTGAAATACAAGCGACAAAACCAATCCACGCTATCCAAAAACTACGTGAAAGTTTTCCGTTTTGAGGGCCAAATTCATCAGGCACATGTACTTCATCGCTCTTGTCACGACCAACAACAAATAGTGCAATTGCTACAGGTAACGCAAGTAGTAAGCCAAGGCGCCACACATGAGGGAAGGCAATGGCTATTGTTCCAATCAATGCAGTTCCAGTGACAAAACCAATTGAAGCAATGCCATTGGCTTGAGGAATAGCTACTTCTGCAGCCTTGCCATAGTGGTGCGACATCGCTGTGAGCATTGTGTTAATAATGATTGATGTTCCAAAGCCCGTTATTAAGGTAGCGGGAAGTGTGAGAAATACCGGTGGAGAGGCGACAAATAGCACCAAACCTGAAGTAAAGATTAGTAGCCCAATCCATGACAATCGCTCGCGACCAAATCGATGAGCCAGGCGCGGATTTGCATAACCAGCGGCTATAGATGCAACACCCATTGCAGTGCCGTGTAGGCCAGCAATAGTTAAAGAAGTTCCTTGATCTGCACGAAGAAGAGATTGTGCTGGGCCAAAGCCGCCTAGATAAAAATTAACAATTGCGGTCTGTGTAGCAACTATCCAGAAAAAACGATCACGTTGAAAACTCTTCGGCACTAGATAGATTCCACAATGAAATCAATGCATTGGGTGAGAGCTGCCACGTCACTTGGATCTACGGAAGGGAACATGCCAATGCGCAGTTGATTTTTGCCTAACTTGCGATATGGCTCGGTATCTACAATTCCATTGGAACGAAGTGCGGCGGCAATCTTTGTGGCATCGATAGCGTCATCAAAATTAATGGTGCCAACTACTTTTGAGCGCATAGCTGGGTCGACAACAAAGGGTGTTGTGTAGCTATTTTTTTCAGCCCAGGAATACAAAATCTCTGAAGACGCAGCGCTGCGGCCAGCTGAGAACTCTAAGCCGCCGCCTGCATTCATCCATTCGATTTGTTCAGCTAAGAGCATCAACGTCACTAAAGCTGGCGTGTTATAGGTCTGGTCCAGACGTGAGTTTTCAATGGCGATTGTTAAGTCAAAAAACGCTGGAATCCAGCGTCCACTGGCCTTGATTTTTTCGACTCGTGCAATAGCGGCAGGACTCATGATGGCGATCCATAAGCCGCCGTCGGATGCAAAGGATTTTTGTGGTGCAAAGTAATACGTATCAAACTCTTGGGCATTAACAAGTAATCCGCCGGCAGCACTTGTGGCATCTACCAAAATCAAAGAACCCTCTGTACCGGCAGGGCGAAGAATTGGCATTGAAACACCTGTACTGGTTTCATTGTGGGTCAGGGCGTAGACATCGATGCCAGCTTCAGAAACTGAGAGTGGGTGTGTGCCCGGCTCAGATTTAATAACTGTTGGTTCACCTAAAAATGGCGCCTCCTTTGATGCAGATGCGAACTTTGATGAGAACTCACCAAATACAAGGTGCTGTGAACGATTCTCAATCAGGCCAAGTGTTGCGATATCCCAGAACGCAGTTGAACCGCCATTGCCAAGTACTACTTCATAACCTTCTGGAAGATTAAAAAGTGAGTGGAGTCCATCGCGAACTCGCTTCACTACATTCTTTACGGGCTTCTGACGGTGAGATGTTCCTAAGATCGACGTCCCAGATGCTGCAAGGGCCGCCAAGGCTTCTGGTCGAATCTTTGATGGACCACAACCGAATCGGCCATCGAGAGGCTTAATTGCTGAAGGAATAATAATCTCTGCGCTCATTGGCTAAGTTTATGGGTAGTAGCGGCCTAACTCCCAATCAGTATCAAGGGTACTTCGCTCATACCTCAAGCGATCATGTAGGCGAGAGTAGCGACCTTGCCAGAATTCAATCTGCAGGGGCATCACACGGTAGCCACCCCAATGTGGAGGACATGGGACAACGGATCCTTCAGGCCATTTCTGCGTTGCACCAACAAATCTTTGCTCAAGCTCTTCGCGCGAGGATAAATCCGCTGATTGATGGCTAGCCCACGCACCGATTTGAGATGACCATGGGCGTGTAGCGAAATAATCTTCGCTCTCTTGGCGTGAGATTTTTTCAGCTACTCCACTGATTGACACTTGTCTCTCCATCGCATACCAAGGAAACAACAGCGCAACATGGGGATTGATGTCTATCGAATGCGCCTTGCGCGAAGAATAGTTAGTAAAGAATGTAAAGCCACCCTGGGAAATATCTTTCAATAAAACAGTGCGGGTAGTAATTCGCGAATCGCTATCCGATGTTGATAGCACCATGGCATTGGCTTCAACGATGACTGGATTTTCATGGGCTTCTCGCAGCCAGTTCTCAAAGGCAACGAAGGGATCTTCCGGCAAGGCTTCTAGGCCAATTTCGCCATAGGAACGGCGCATCGCTGCGATCTCCTCACGGCCAAAACTCTTCTCGCTCATAGGTGTATCGAACCTCACTTTCGTCCTGAGTGCATCCTCTATAGGCGTGGTCGCCAGCACCCCTTGCATAGGTGCAGAATTAGCGCAGTGCACAACGCGTATAAAGGAGCTCACCATGTCAGATGATTTCAAGCCTGGTCTAGAGGGTGTTATTGGTTTTGAGTCTGAAATTGCTGAGCCCGATAAAGAAGGCAGCGCGCTGCGATACCGCGGTGTAGATATTGAAGAGCTCGTTGGTCGAGTCTCATTTGGAAATGTGTGGGGCTTGCTCGTTGATGACATGTTTAATCCAGGTTTACCTAATGCAGAAAAGTTTCCTTTACCAGTTCACTCTGGTGACGTTCGCGTAGATGTGCAAGCTGCAATCTCTATGTTGGCACCCGCATGGGGATTTAAGCCACTTCTTGATATCGATGATGTTGAAGCACGCAGTAACTTAGCGCGCGCATCAGTGATGGTTCTTTCATATTTAGCGCAAGCTGCGCGCGGAGTAACAGCACCTCAGGTACCAGAGTCTGAAATTGATAAAGCACATACTGTTGTTGAGCGCATGATGATTCGTTGGCGCGGAGAGCCAGATCCTCTTCATGTAAGAGCGATCGATGCTTATTTTGTTTCGGCGGCAGAACATGGAATGAACGCTTCAACATTTACTGCACGCGTTATTGCCTCAACTGGCGCTGATGTTGCTGCGGCACTCTCTGGTGCAATTGGTGCAATGTCAGGTCCACTACATGGTGGTGCACCTTCACGTGTTCTTCATATGATTGAAGAAGTTGAAAAAACTGGCGATGCAGATAAGTATGTAAAAGATTTGTTAGATCGCAAAGAACGCTTAATGGGCTTTGGGCACCGTGTGTATCGTGCAGAAGATCCACGTGCTCGTACTTTGCGTCGTACTGCAAAAGAATTAAATGCTCCACGTTATGCAGTTGCTGAAGCACTTGAGCGCGCAGCATTAAAAGAGTTGCGCGAACGTCAACCAGATCGCGTGCTTGAAACAAATGTTGAGTTTTGGGCAGCAATTATTTTGGACTTTGCAGATGTTCCACCACATTTATTTACTTCAATGTTTACTGCCGCGCGCACGGCCGGATGGTCTGCACATATTTTGGAAGAAAAGCGCACTGGCCGTCTCATTCGTCCATCGGCTCGATACATTGGTAAAGCCCCACGTGCCGTTGAGTCAGTTGCGGGCTGGGATTCCACTGTGGAGCAGCTCCACAAGTAACTCTGCAACAGGGCTATGCAAGGCCAAGCCTTTATAACGATTCAGTAAAACTAGCGTAAAAACCCTACTAACCATGGGTTTTACTTTGCTTTTCTAGCGCATTAGCAGTGGGATAGGGGCACCAGGAAACCTGCACCCCCAAGAAGAGGTTTTCAAATCTTAAAGGAGATTACTTAGTGAAGAACAGACTACTTAAGGGTCTTGCTCTTGCTGCAGCAGTGTCATTTGCTGCGAGCCTGACAATTGTCCCTGCACAAGCTGCAAATGAGATTCTCGTTTGGGCGGATGAAACACGCGGACCCCATCTAGCAAAGGTATTTGCAAAAGGTGACGACTGGGTTCCAGGAAGCACAATCAAGGTTGTTTCTTTTTCAAGTTACGATGCACTAAAGGCAGCACTTGATAATGCATCTGGTACAACCGGTCCAGATATTTTCGTTGCAGGTAACGACTGGGTTCCAGCGTTAGCTAAGAGCGGAAAGCTTGCTCCTGTAGTTCTAACTGCAGCGCAAAAAGCACAGTTCTCACCAAGCCAGTTCTTTGATCTCTCATACGGCGGAAAGCTTTACGGCGTACCTGTTGATATCAACAACGTTGGCATGGTTTACAACACAAAGCTAGTAAAGAGTGCACCAAAGACTTTTAGTGCGATGGTTACGTACTACCTAGGTAACAAGAGCAAGCTGGGCCTTAAGTCTGGTCTTTGTATTGCAGGCGGCGGAATGTCATGGGGCGCTCACTCAGTATTCTCAGCACTTGGTGCAGATGCATACTTGATGAACGCTGATGGCACCGTTAACTACACAGATAGCTTTGATCCAACTGTTTTTGCTAAGAATGTAAGCTCTTTACTTCTTGACAAGAAGGGTAAGAGCAATGGCTTCTTCCCAGCAACTGATACTGGTTGCCAGGATAACTTCCTAGCTGGCAAGGTTCCATTTGCTGTTATTGGTAACTGGCACTGGAAGACATTTGCTGATGCTGGCTTTGCAATGAACATCGCACCTGTACCAGGCGTCAAGGCCGGAACATATGGCAAGATGTTTGGAAGTGTGAGCGGTGCATTCCTTACTTCATATGCAGAAGCACATGGAGTAGCGGTTCCAGCTAAGTCACTTCTTACAAGCTTCTTCGCTTCAACTAAGGGCCAAGTTGCCTACCAGGCCGAAGAGGGACGCCCACCAGCCGAGAAGGGTGCTCAGAAGAGCCCGCTCGTAACTCAAGGCCAGAAGGCTATGGGAGCGGCAGCAAGCCGCTCTTCACTTCCACAGATTGGTGCTTTCTTGAATACCAATAAGGGTGGAGCTAGCTACTGGGATTCAGCTCCAGCGTATTGGACTGCAGTTCTAGTTGACGGAAAGAATCCACTTGTAGAAGCCAAAAAGCTTGCTTCAATCTGGAAGGCTAACGTTGTAGCTGGAAAGGCTGATCTCTAAGAGATTTCTCTTGGAGCATGAGAGTTAAAACTTTCATGGCCTAAAAGTTCATTAGCGTGGGCGGGATTCATTCCCGCCCACGCTACTACTTTCACACTCTGCACATTTGATTAACAGGGAAGCGGTAACACAGTGAGCAGTATTTTTAGAGGCAAGTTTGCACTCGCTCTCAAGATAGTAATGCTTGCGGGAACTACTGCGATATTAACGCTTTTAACACAGAGCGCATTTGCTTCTGGTGAGATAGCAATCGGTGCTTTTTTACTTATTGCCGTCCTCGCGCTTAATTTTACTTATTTTACAAAGTTTTCGATTCCACTTAAATTCTTTATTCCGGGAATTCTTTTTTTCATCGCCTTTGTTATTGCGCCGATTATTTTCACAGTCATAATGTCTACATTCAACTACCAAACAGGCAACTACATCTCTAAGGAAGCCTCAATCGAGCAAGCCTTAATCCTGGGAGTTGAACCCGATACCAACCAAACTACTTTCGATCTTGTCTCTGGCAAAGACTCCAGCGGTAACTATGCAGTTTTAGTCTCAGATATTGTCAACACACGATTCTTTGTATCAACAGAAGATGCGATAAGAGAGCTCGATGCATCCACGCTCACAGTTAATGAGTATGGCGTTGCCACCACTGCCCCTGATTTCACAGTTATTTCTGACGATGAATTAGCCATAAACGATGCATATTCAAAGATTAGATATAAGTACCAAGATGGTTATTACATAAAAATTGAGGGTCAAGGCGTTGGAGCTGTATTTAGGCAGACAATCGCTTATGACGCGGCTTCAGACACAATGAAGAACATCATCACGGGAGAGACGTACATAAATAATGGCAGAGGTAACTTTGCCTTGGAAAATAATCCTGAAAAAGTATTAGCACCTGGTTGGCGTTCACCTATTTGGTTTGAAAATTACACAAAGCTGGTCACAGATTCCCGTGCTCGCACACCTCTTATCAAAGTCTTCATTTGGACCGTAGTTTTTGCCTCACTTACCGTATTAAGTACCTTCGCCCTTGGTCTGCTCTTGGCTTTAGCACTCAATCGTAAGATGCGCGGGCGACGTATTTATCGTTCAATTTTGATTCTGCCCTATGCCATGCCAAGTATCATGAGTATTTTGATTTGGGCGGGAATGTTTGACTCTGAATTTGGTGCCATCAATAATATTTTAAATACTAATATCGCTTGGTTCTCTAGCGCAACCTTCGCGCGTGCTGCAGTGCTGCTGGTAAACCTATGGCTCGGTTTCCCGTACTTCTATCTGATCTGCTCTGGCTCTTTGCAAGCGATTCCATCAGAGCTATTAGAGGCGGCAGCTATTGATGGCGCAAATCCACGTCAGGTATTTAGACGAATAACTTTGCCGCTTCTTTTACAGATTTTGTCCCCATTACTTATTGCATCTTTTGCTTTTAATTTTAATAACTTCAACCTAATTTATCTTTTGACTGGCGGTGGTCCAAGAGATACCTTAGATGGTGAAATTGCTGGCGCCACAGATATTTTGATTAGCTACACATATCAAATCGCATTTGGTACCGGTATGAATGACTTTGGTTTGGCCAGCGCAATCTCGGTCATTATTTTCTTACTCATAGCGTCAATTTCATTCTATGGACTGCGTAAATCTAAAGTTATGGAGACCTTCGGATGAATAAGTGGCTGAGAGAAAATCTGTGGCGTCACGCATTTGCAACCTCTATGTGTCTTTTTGCGATATTTCCACTCTATTTGGTGGTCTTATCCTCGTTTAGTTCGGGTGGAAGCCTTCAGTTAAGCTCCTTCCTACCAAGAGAAATTTCGTGGGAAAACTACAAGATGCTCTTTTCATCGCCCAAGATTCCATACTTGTCGTGGGTGAAGAACTCTCTAATTATTGCTTCGGTAGTGGCGATCAGTTCAGTAGTTATCGGTGCAGCCTCAGCTTTTGCATTTAGTCGCCTGAAGTTTAAAGGCAAGAAATTCGGCATTCAATTACTTCTACTAGTCCAGATGTTTCCAGCGGTTTTAGCTCTCTCTGCTGTGTACGTAATCATGGAACGCGTTTACTCGTTTGCTCCAAGTATTGGCCTTGGTAGCCAAGCCGGTTTGATTCTTGTCTACTTAGGTGGCTCGATGGGTGTGAATATCTGGCTGCTTAAGGGCTTCGTAGATTCGATTCCTGCTGAGCTCGATGAAGCCGCGAAGATCGATGGTGCTAGTCCAGTTCAGACTTATTGGTTAATTTTTATTCCACTTGCAACTCCAGTGCTAGCTGTTGTGTGTTTGTTGAGTTTTATTGGAACCTTCAATGAGTTTATTGTCGCGCGATTATTCTTGGTCGAGATGCAGGGGCGTACCGTTGCCGTTGGCTTACAGCAGTTCATCGGCGGTCAATATGCATCCAACTGGGGAGCTTTTGCAGCTGGATCAATCCTGGCTTCGATTCCAATCGTCATTATCTTCTTATCACTTCAAAAGTACATTGTGAATGGGCTAACTGCCGGTTCAGTAAAGGGCTAACGGTGAAGCGCAAAGGCGCTGTTGCGCTATTTATTTGTGCACTCTTATCTATTTCAACCCTTTCTTATGGCGCCACGGTTAAATCTCCCAAGGTTGGTTTGGCAAAAGATTTAATTTACTTTGTTATGCCCGATCGATATAAAGATGGAGATAAAAGTAATAATAATATTGGTGGATTTAACGAGACGCTGACAGCTTTTAACCATGGTGGAGATTTGAAAGGCTTAACAGGAACATGCCTGCCGGGAGATGATGGTTTGGCCCGGATTAAAGCCTTAGGTTTTACTGCAGTGTGGTTAACTCCTGTTGTTACACAACAGGAAGCGATTAGTGCAGGATCTGGCTATCACGGCTACTGGGGTGTTGATTTTCTCAATGTAGATCCACACCTAGGAAGTAATGCAGATATGTCGAATTTTGCTGCATGCGCTAAAAAGCTAGATTTAAAAATAATCTTAGACATTGTCACTAACCACACTGGTGATGTTATTAAGTATCGCGGTACGCAGGCATATATTCCTGAAGAGTCAAAGAGTGCCAAGAAGCCCGCTTGGCTCAATAACCTGAATAATTACCACAATGTTGGCGACATAGGCCGTTGTTGGGGAGAGGGCAACTGCAACAAACTTGGAGATTTCTATGGTCTCGATGATCTAGCTACCGAAAAACCACAAGTGTGGCAGGGCTGGGCGCAGGTGTACTCAAAGTGGCTCACAGATTATGGAATCTCTGGCTTTAGAGTCGATACAGCCAAGCATGTAGACGATAACTTCTTTAAGAATTGGTCACCACAAATACACAGCGCTGCAACGAGCGTAGGTATTAAGGATTTCACTATCTTTGGTGAAGTGTATGACTACAACACATTTAACCTCATGGAATATGTGCGTCGCAACAAGATCCAAACGGTCTTAGATTTTCCATTCCAAGCTGGTGCAACAGAGTACGCATCAGGATATTCCAATGCGCCAACGCTTTCCATGCTCTTTGAAAATGATGATTATTACACCAGCCCAACATCTTCAGCTAGTAATTTAGTTACATTTTTAGGAAACCATGATGTAGGTCGCCTTGGCTTTATTCTTGATCGTAAGCGATTGCAACCTGCCGGTCAGTTATTGCCAAGAGTGAATTTAGCGAATGCATTAATGTATTTTTCACGTGGAATTCCAGTTGTATATTATGGTGATGAAGTTGGAATGACTGGCACAAATAATGGCTCAGATCAAATGGCGCGACAAGACATGTTTGCTACGCAAGTGGAGATTTGGAAGAAAGAAAATCGCATCGGAACTCCACCAGTAGGTACTGGTGACTCATTTCAGTTAACACATATCAGCCCGATTGCAACTTACTTAAAAGAGATTTCAGAGTTGCGCCGCACTAATCCAGGTTTAGCTAATGGCGTAATGCTTCAGCGTTATTCTAAGAATGCCCTCTTTGTTATATCAAAGAAGGAGGCCGCTGAAAATCGTGAGTATATAGTGGCCTTTAATAACTCTGATTCCGATGAAACTGTAGAAGTCGCTACAGCTACATCAAACTCCGATTGGCAATTATTACTCGGTCAATCAGTAGCCACATCAAAAATAAATAAAGTGAGCTTTACCGTACCAGCACTCTCTACGGTGGTATTTAAAGCATCAAAAGCAATCGATATGGGAGCGGTAAAAGTTAGCAAATTATCGATTCGGACCGATGATCTAACGGGCTTTTATAGAGTAAGAGCGGGAGTTAGTTCAGTAGATTTGTTATCAGTTGAATTCTTTACCAGAGTTCTTGGCACAAGCAAATGGATCTCTCAAGGGATAGATACAGGCGCGCCATATAGCATTTTTCTTGATCCCGTGGAGTTTGGGAAGAAGAAAATTGAGATTAAGGCCGTGACAACTAACTCGCTGGGTGCCCATGCCACCCTACCAATTGCCAAGTTTACAGTTCCAGCGCCTTATAAATATTAATTTTTACCATCTAACCAGAAGCGCAGTGGTTGATCTAAATACTTAGCCCATGAACGTTCATTATGTCCACTGCGGTTGTACACCTTGCTTTTAAAGTCATGGGATTGGTAACCGCGAGCACGAAGAAGTTGATCTGCATAGATTTGAAATGGTGCGTAGGCGGAGTCCAAACCTTTCGTGCCGTGACTCATCCAGATTTTGTGGCTTCCTGGTGCTGGCAGTGACGAAATCGTTTTTTCTACTAATCCATTACCTGCAAAGGGCCAATGTGGTGAAAGCGCTAACGCTGTATTGAACATATGTGGATTTTCCCCGATTGCATACAAAGTAGCTAAACCGCCCATGCTAGAACCGATCATCGCTGTATGTGTAGGTGATACACGAGGAGCGATTGCCGGAATGATTTCATTAAAGATAGTTGCTAAATACTGATCACTCTCTAATTGATCAGCAACTAAAATATCAGCGAAGTCTGTATGTACAGGAAGACCCTCACGAAAATATCGTGCAGGAGTGAGATCCTTTCCGCGTCCCCATGGATTCTCCTTTGATTGACTGTGCCAGACTCCGATAATTGCCGGAGGATTGATGTTTAAGGATTTACTCACTCTTAGCGCTGATTGGGCCATCTGCCACGTTTGGTGGCGGTGAGTAGATGTAGTTCCATCAAAAATATTCTGCCCGTCATGGGCAATCAGCAGATGCTCTGGCTCCTGCTTTGGCAGCCAATAATCAACGGTTCTATCACCGAAGCGAACGCGTTTAACTTCTCCCGGAACTCCGCGGATTTGAAAGCGCTTAATCTCATTCATAATGGTTAAATCTACCCATGTCTGGGCCTAAAAGAAGCATTATCTGGTTTCGTCGTGACCTCCGAATCACTGATCACCCTGCACTTTTAGAGGCTATCGCAAGTAGTGATGAAGTAGTTCCAGTATTTATTCTAGATAAGAATTTGATTGATGAATCAGGGAGTAAGCGTTTAGCCTACCTAGGAGCATCACTTCGAGCTTTGGATGATTCATTAGGTAACTCATTGCATGTGATGGTGGGTAATCAGGTAGACGTATTGCAGAGTTTGCTACAACGCTACAACGCTTCAGCAGTGCATATTTCTAAAGAGTATGAGCCCTATGGAGTTGCGCGCGATGAAGGAGTTGCAGCTGCAGGGATTCCACTTATTTCAACAGGAAGCCCGTACGCAGTTGCACCAGGCAGGGTCCTGAAACCAAGTGATTCGACACCGTACAAGGTGTACACCCCTTTTTATCGCGCCTGGTGCGTGCATGGGTGGCGTAAGCCAGTTGCGGCACCAAAGAATATACAGTGCGCAACTCCAACTGAGCGCGATAGAAATTTTCCGGATTGGAAAATTCCAGAAGGAACAAGAATTTCAGTAGCTGGTGAAAAAGCGGCGTTGGCACGATGGGCATACTTTAAGAAAAATGGACTCGATAGTTATGACGAGAGCCGCAATATTCCAGGCATAGATGGAACCAGCAAGCTTGGTGCACATTTGAAGTGGGGCGAAATACATCCACGAACCTTGTTAGTTGATCTTGGTGAAAGCAAAGCTCACGATGTGTTTCGTAAAGAGATTGCCTGGCGTGAGTTTTATGCCGACGTACTTTTCAATAATCCTGGAACCGAAAAAAATTATTATGCACCACGCTTTGCGGATATGCGTTACAACCAGCCAGATGAAAAATTCGAAGCGTGGAAAGCTGGAAAGACAGGGTACCCATTTGTAGATGCTGCAATGCGCCAACTCGTGCAGGAAGGGTGGATGCATAACCGCACACGCATGGTGGTAGCCTCATTTTTAGTTAAGGATTTACACCTTGAATGGCAGCTGGGCGCAGATTTCTTCATGGAACACTTAGTTGATTACGATGTAGCTTCAAATGCTCACGGTTGGCAGTGGACAGCAGGCACTGGTACCGATGCCTCACCGTACTACCGTGTCTTTAATCCAGTAGAACAAGGTAAGCGCTTTGATGAGAATGGCGACTACATCCGTAGATATATTCCTGAACTAGCTCACTTACCCGCCGCACAGATTCATGAACCCTGGTTGCATCAGATCGATATTTCATATCCGCAGCGAATTGTGGATCATGGGCTTGAGCGACTTGAATCACTAGCGCGCCTGAAAGAGATTAAAGTTGACATACGCCAATACCCTCACGTTTAGCGCGGTACATTGCCAAGTCGGCGCGTTTGAGTAAGTCCGTCGCACCATTATTTGCTGCGACTCCAATACTGACTCCGATAAGAATCTCGTCGCTATTAATTCTAAATGGATAACTCAGCGTTGCACGAAGTGCTAGAGCAATCTCCATTGCCGATTCATGGCTTCCTTCATAGAGCACACCAAACTCATCGCCACCTAATCGTGCGAGAAGTGCAGTAGAAGGTAGGGCACGGCTGAATCTAAGGGCAACTTGCTGCAGAACTTTATCGCCAGTTTCATGGCCATGCGCATCATTGACTGGTTTAAATCCATCGAGATCTAGAAGAAGGAGAGCGCCATCTTTAGCGATAAAACTTTCAATCTCTGATATCAAACGGCGTCGATTTGGTAAGCCTGTCAGTTCATCAGTTCGCGCAAGGATTCTTTCGTGGCCAATGTTTTTCGCAGCACGTAGTGCAATTGTCATTCGAATAAAAGTAAGTAGCAAAGTAATTACCGCGGGTAATAGGACAAATTGTGGAAAGTATCCTGGCTTAAGCGCTATTCCAGCAAGTAATGTCGCACTAAGAAAAATTGATAATGCAATCAGGATGGGATTAATTCCCCTTTCGTGCAAACCCTCACTACTCTGATGCCACGCACTTTCTGAGATCAAGAGCAGTCCAACAAGCCATCCATCGTCAACTACTGTGCCAAAACTGTAACTTCCCTGAACATTGAGCCACAGGAATAATAAATCCGTAGCTGTGAAAATGAGGATTCCACAAGTAAGAATGAGTGATGCTTGGGAGAAGCCTTCGGATGCGATTAGGGAAAGCGTTATGGATATAAGGATCAGGTCGGCGATTGGGTAACTAATTGCAAAGAAACTAGTGAATAAATCACCATCAAAGTGTGGCAATAGCGGCTTCAGAAATAGAGCGGCCCCTAACGTGCTTAATCCAAGACCGAAGATAAAGGCGTCAAAGATCTCCAAAAGAGATAGCTTCCGGCTTGGTGTAATTAATCGAGTGATGCCGATTATTGCTGGAGGGTAAAAAAGTAGATACGCCAGGTTAGATATATGTGGCGACAAGGCGGGGATGATGCCATATGTTGAAAGGCTTGAGATAACTGAACCCACGAGCCAGAATATTAAAGCTCCAACGATGATCGACTGTGCGAATGGGTCAGTTATTCGAGGCGCATTTACAGTGACAAAAATTGCACACAGCACAATAGCGTTATAAAGAAAAAGTTCGCTCCAGAGTCCTTTATAGTTTCCAAAAACGCTCAGCAGACAGTGCACGATTAATAGCACAGCTCCTATGCTTCGAATAATGGCAGTGCGCATCTATGCAATCTAAGTCAGAGTATTGAGAAATCCACATAGGGAAAGCCCCACCCTCTTGATGGAAGGCGGTAGTTACAAGAAAGCTCTTTAGAGACCCTTGCTACACATTAGTTTTGTGGTGGTTAAACTATTTGCTAGATCGACCTTAATTCCACCATAAGAGGCTAGCGCTGTGGTTTTAAAGCTAGTTATGCGATTAATCGCACGTTGTACGTCACCAGTGGGACCTGTGATCTTTGTAAGACTTGCGATAGCACTATTCCAGGAGGTTACAGCCCGCTGGTAGGAATCGATGTTGTTTTTATTCTTTGTTAGATTTGCCGTATCGGCTTTCAATGCGGCAAGTTTTGCCATGGAATCCGCCATTTTAACTTTATAAAGTTCAATTTTGACCAACGTTGTTTCAAGCACTAATTTTTGGTTTTGAATATCAGCATCAAAATTAGCGACAGTTTTATCTGTTGCAATTTTTGCAGCGGGTAACATTGATTTTGCTTTGTTGTAACCATTAGCCATTGTCAGACAGTCTATTGACAGCCATGTCAATTTTTTACTAGTAGATAGTGGATTCTTGCCGCACTTATATTTGCCGTTGCTTGTCTTTTTAATCGATCCAGATTTAGTGCATGCAACACCATTACTAATCTTGACGGCAGCAGAAGCGGGAGGTGCAATTATCACGCTTACAGCAAAAAATAAGATAGTGCCAAGAGTTGCTAACTTACGCATGATAAAAACCTCCACTTAGTATTTAGCAATCGTAGCGAAATTTGCCTGAAAATATCCTGTTAAAATCGCCTCATACCTTAAGAATCGCGGTGAATCCAGCTCACCCAATCAAGGAGTGCGCTGCTTAACGCGCACATTCATTCCTATTTTTCTAATAAATGGCCGTGGCAGTAAATAGATGATGAATGTCAGGAGTTTATATTGCCAACCTGGAACCGAGACCGCCTTACCTGCCAGGGCCTCGCTCCATGACTTGGCTACTAGCGCATCGGCATCTAGCCACATGAACACTGGCAAGCCTTTCATCGACATTCTGCCTCTTTGATGAAACTCGGTGCGAGTAAAGCCGGGACACAAAGCGCTGACACGAATTTTTGTAGCGGCAAGCTCGGTATTAAGCGACTCTGAGAGCACCGTCAGATATGACTTCGAGGCACTATAAGTACCTCCAGCGATCCAGCCTGCAACGGAGGAGACATTAATAATGATTCCCTTGTCACGCGCCTTCATTGAAGGTAGAACGCAGTGCATAAGGCGCATGGGCGTGCGTACTAAGACATTCAACATCTCTTGTTCGATCGCTAAGCCACTGGTGGTGAATGACTTATTGATTCCAAAGCCAGCATTGTTGATTAAGACATCGATCTGGTTATTGAATACAAATTCTTCGATCAGTGCACACCCAACTTCTGTAGCCAAATCGGCTTGAAGTATCTGGGTCTTTACTCCAAACTTTGATTCCAGCGCTTGAGCCCGTTCATTCAGGCGATTAACATCTCGTGCAACTAAAACAATGTTGTAATTGTTTGCAGCAAGTAGGCGAGTAAAGCTCTCACCAATTCCAGATGTTGCTCCAGTAACTAATGCCCAGCTCTGCATTTTTCTCCTAATTAATTTTTAGTTGACCAATTGCACCGCTTGGAACAAAGGGATTATGCGGAGCAGTTGGGGATAACCGCTTGTATTCTTGGCCTTGCACCGGACGTAAATCTATCTCACCTTTATTAGGCCACAGCGACACTGCACGTTCGGCCTGGGCTGTAATTGTCAGCGATGGATTAACTCCCAAGTTAGCCGTGATTGTTGAGCCATCAATAATGTGCAAAGTCGGATAGTTGTATACGCGATGGTATGGATCAATGACGCCATTTTCAGATGTATCACCAATGACACAGCCACCCACAAAGTGAGCGGTAAAAGGCGCATCGATCAAATCACCAATATGGCCACCAGCGATGCCACCATGTTTTTCGGCGATACGCCTTACTACTTCATTAGCTGCAGGAATATACGTGGCGTTAGGTTTGAGAGGGTCGTTAGTCGAGGTTAAGCGCCAACCAAACAGCCCGCGTTTGCCGCGCACGGTTACAGATGAATCAACATTTTGCATAGTCAAAGCGATAACAGTGCGCTGACTCCAACGGCGCACATTGAGAATCTTTCCAAGCAATGCCGGGTTAGCTACAAACTGCTTTAACCAATGTCTGCGCCGAGTTTTTGAATCGTAACCTTCAGTCATAATTGTTTGCATAAGCCCCATGAAGTTGCTGCCCTTGCCATAGCGAACGGGCTCAATGTGTGTGTGCTCATCAGGAAAGAATGAAGAAGTAATTGCGCTACCTTGGCTAAAATCTATTGTGGTGTCCTTCATCATAGCGCCAGTGAGGGCTTCACTATTTGTGCGCGAGAGCTTTCCAAGGTGGTCAGATAATTTTGGCAGATTTTTTCGCTTCATGTCATGCAAAAGCTTCTGAGTATTAAAAGTGCCTGCAGCAACTATCACGTAATCTGCTTTAAATTTTACTATCGTTGCATATGGGTCATTGGTTTTTACTGCACTAATTTCCCACGTGGCATCTTCATTTTCCTTAAGTGACTTAACGGTAGTCATTGGGAAAACCTTTGCACCTGCAGATTCAGCTAATCCTAAATAATTCTTCGGCAAAGTATTTTTTGCATTGAATTGACAGCCAGTCATGCATGCACCACATTGCTGACAACCACTGCGTTCAGGACCCACGCCACCAAAGAAAGGATCGGCTGATTTGATACCTTGACCTTCTCCAAAAAAAATTCCCACTGGTGCCATTTGAAATGTATGCCCCACACCCATCTCATCGGCAACATCTTTCATGGCTCGATCACTTGGAGAAAAGTAAGGATTCTCTATAACACCTAGCATGCGTCGTGCTTGGTCAAACCAAGGCTCTAGTTCAGATTTCCAATCCGTAATACCTGACCAGTGTGGGTCTTTAAAGTATTCGTCGCCCGGTTGATACAAAGTATTTGCATAGACCAATGAACCGCCGCCGACTCCAGCACCCGCCAAAACTAAAACGTCGGGTAAAACATGAATTCGTTGGATCCCGTAACAACCTAATGCTGGCGCAAAGAGAAACTTGCGAAGTCGCCAGGATGTTTTAGGAAAATCTCTGTCCTCAAAGCGGCGTCCAGCCTCTAATACTGCAACGCTGTAGCCCTTTTCACGCAGGCGAAGGGCAGAGACTGAGCCACCAAAACCAGAACCGATGATGAGTACATCGAACTCTCTCTTCATTTAAATAACGATTCCAGCTGGATCCTCATCGCGAATCTTCCACTCAGTTCCATAAGATTCTAGTAAGTCTAAGAAAGGCTTTGCCTCAAACCACTCTGGACCTGCAACACCTTCGGGTTTCCAGATTCCAGTATGGATCAACTCCATCGCAATAATTGGATTAATTGCGGTCTGCCAGACCACGGCTTGATCTCCATAATTTTTCATTGACCACTCATTATCAACGACGTTATACAAATAACATGCATAGGGTTGACCCGCTTTATTGAGGCCCTTTACTAAAGCACCAGCACAAGTCTTACCTTTCATACGCGAGCCAAGGGTTGCTGGATCTGGAAGCGAGGCTGCAAGCAAGTCACGCGGTGAAACTGAAATTCCCTGAACATCAACACTCTCTTTGCGATCCATGCCTAACATATGAATTGTCTTCAACGTTGTGATGAACTGCGCGCCTAAGCCATACTTGAAGTTAACTTTCTTAGCATCAACTTTTTGTGGAATCAAAACTACTTCTTCATGCTCTACGTTGACACACTCGACCGGTCCAATTCCTTCCGGAAAGTCAAAGATTTCGATTTCACTAAATGGTTCAGTAGTAAACCAGCCGCGACCGTCCTCCCAAACCAATGGTGGATTTAAACACTCTTCAATAGTTGTCCAAATTGAAAATGATGGGGCAAAGTCGTAGCCCTCCACCGTTAAATTAGAGCCATCCATAATTGTTATTGAATCTAATCGGCTAAAGAGATGGTCTGACGCGTAACGGGCGAAGACATCGCTCATACCAGGTTCAATGCCCATTCCGACTAAGGCGAAGATATCGCGCTCTTTCCAGTTCCAATCGCGCGCAAACTGTTCATCGCCTAGCTTTACACCAGTTTCAGAGTTTGGATAGTGAGGGTGTGGACGCGACAGCGACATGGCCATATCAATGTAATTAATATTTTCAATTTCACATGCAAGAAAGATCGGCATAACAAATCGTGGATCCACCGCATTGATAACAACGTCAGGCTTGACTTTTCGGATTAAGGCGCGCAGATCTTCTAACTCTGCGGCGTTGACTTCAGCGGCAGAAAAACGTGAATCTTTGACCCGTGCTACTGCGCCCTCGGCTCGAGACAGAGTTCGATCTGCAACCACCATTGATGTAATAAAGCTTTTGCGTGAGGCGATATTGACTATTGCTGCGCCAACTCCGCCCGCGCCTATAACTAGCGCTTTCATTGTTGGCCTCTCATGAGGAAATAACATCCTTTTCGTTAGATTCTTGAGTCTAATGTGGGGATTAATCCATGACAAGATTGCCCTCTATGTAGGTCCCCGTAGCTCAGTGGATAGAGCAACCGCCTCCTAAGCGGTAGGTCGCAGGTTCAACTCCCGCCGGGGACACTTAGTGTTTTAAGGTAAAGCGCTGCATCCACTCTGGCGCCCACCAGTTACGTTCACCAAATAAGCGCATAAGTGCTGGCACCAATAATGCACGAACCAATGTTGCATCAAGTAGAACTGCAAGTGCAACACCAAAACCGAGCATTTTAATCGAGGTAACACCACTTGTTACAAAAGTTGCAAAGACAGCAGCTAAGAGAAGTGCAGCGGCAGTAATAATTCGGGCCGAACGCTGTAAGCCAACGGCAACAGATTCAACATTACTCTTACCGCTCAGATGCTCTTCGCGAATACGTGAGAGTAGAAATAGTTCGTAGTCCATTGAAAGTCCAAACACAACAACAGCAACTAGGATCACAGAGCCCGTATCTAAAGTACCCGTAACTGTGAAATCACCAACGAGCCACTTTAAATGGCCGTCGATAAATATCCATGTGATTACACCTAATGTGGCGCATAACGAGAGAGCATTGAGGATTATTGCCTTAAATGGAAGGATGATTGAGCCCGTAAAGATAAAGATTAAAATCAAGACCGTCAGTGCAATCCAACCTAATGCAAAGGGAAGTTTGCTTGCAATACCATCTTGTGAATCGGTAAAGTCGGCTGCTGAGCCTCCAATAAGGGTTCCACTTGGTTTATCCAAGGCGCGAATCTCATGGATAACTCTCTCTGATGCAGTGCTACGTGATGCGATAGATGAAATAACTTGAACGCGAATATCTCTGCCATAAGTTTCAATTGCACCTACTCGTACGATGCCATCTACATTTTTTACTCTGTTAAGAAAGCTTGAGATTTCACTTTCCTGGCCAACACCATTAGGCACTACAACCTCTATGGGGCTTCCTACTAAGCCATCGAAGCGAGTCTCAATCACTTGTGAAGAAATCGCGGCACGATCAGTTGCGGGTAAAACGCGAGAATCAATCTGGGCAAAAGCGATATTGAGCACAGGCAGTGCCATGATTCCAAGGATTGTCACTGCAGCGACCACCACTGGAATTGGACGGCGCATAACGGTTCGCGCAGTCTGAGCCCAACGACCATCTTCCTTAGGAGTAATTGCACTTCTTCGAACGACACCCTTATCAACTTTTTCACCTAGCAAAGCTAAAAGTGCGGGAAGTGCACATACTGCACCGATTATTGCCATTGAAATTACTGCGATACCAGCGTAACCAAAGGACTTCAAAAAATCGAGTGGAAAAAATAACATTGATGCCATCGTAACCAGAACAGTGAGTCCTGAATAAAAGACCGTCTTTCCCGCAGTTGCAACGGTGATAACCACCGAATCTTCAACGCTTTTACCGTGATGAAGCTCTTCACGAAAACGATTGACCATCAGTAGCGCATAATCGATTCCAAGACCTAATCCAAGACCGGTAATGAGGTTCAAAGCAAAGACGCTCACGCTCGTGAATTGGCTAATTAAAAATATAAGGAGGAACGAGCCCAAGATTGCACTCACGCCAACAAAAAGTGGCATTGCCGATGCGACCATGGCACCAAAGACAAAGAGCAAAAGGAGAAAAGTAAGTGGAATTGCAATAAATTCTGCAAGGAGTAAATCTTTTTCAATCTTGTGGTTAATTGCGTGGGTAATGACGCCAGCACCCCCGGCATATACGTCGAGACCTTTGTACTTACCATCAAAGCGCGATTGAATGCTATTTCCCAGAGATTGGAATCCATCCCAGTCATCGGCTTTTAAATCGGCATAAACTAGAATGAAGCCAGCTTTGCCATCGGTCGATCGCATTGTAGAAGCACCACCGGTAGACCAGTAAGAGAATGTCTTTGAAACTCCCTGGACGTTAAGAATCTCTTGTTCTAGGGCGGCAGCTTTTGTGGCAACGCCTGGATCATTGACACCAATTGTTGAATCAACCACCAGAGTAACAATTGGCTCTTGGACATTGAATTTATTGATGATGTATTCAGTGGCTTTGGCGGACTCACTGTTTTTATCGGAATAGCCACCACTATCGAGAGTTCCAAATACAAGGGAGCCAACTCCACCTGCAAATAAAGTCATTAGAACAAATAGCAGAAGCACTACCTTGCTGCGCCTAACAATGAACTTACCTAAATTCTCAAACACGACGTACTTCCTCCACTAGCGCTAGAATATTGATATGAGCGATCTCTTCCCTTCAGTTACTTCAGACGAGATCGACCCCGAAGCAGCTGCCGAACAAGCTCGGCGCGAAGAAGAAATTAAGTCAGATAAACCACCGCATCACGAGGATTAATCAGTCTTTGGCGCCGGAGGCGTAGGCGCTGGGGTAGGTGTCGTTGTTTTATTTACTACTGAATCTGTTTTATAAAATCCTGAACCTTTAAAAACTACCCCAACAGCGGTATAAACCTTTCTGATCTCCCCCTGACACTGCGGGCAGTGCGTCAGCGAATCATCAGAGAAGGATTGGATGGCCTCGAACTCATGGGCACAGGTGTTGCATGCATATTGATATGTAGGCATCCTTGCTCCGATCTGAATTGCACCCTAGCGGGGGTAGAAAGCAAGTCTAAAGAAGTGAGACGATAGGTGCGAATCGAGGCTAGAAAGGCAGGAGTTTGTGATGAAAATTAAGCGGATCTCGGCTTTTCTGATTGTTTTTGCATACTTTGGTATGGCAAGTGCAACTGCAAACTCCTTAATTACGACCAATCCCATCAGCGGCTCTAGTCTTACATCTGCGCCCACTTCAGTAACTCTTACGACACAAATTGCGCTATTGCCAGATGCAAATGAGTTAATAGTCACTGATCCAGAAGGCACTCGCGTTGATGATGGAACAATCATGGTTGATGGTGTGAGCGCAACTGTCGGATTAAGTTCACTCACTCTCACCGGAATCTATCGAGTTAGCTATCTACTCTATTCTGAGGGCGATGCTGCGTTAGAGGGCTCTTTTACATTTAACTTTTCAGCACCAAGTGTGATTTCACCAAGTGAACCAACTCCAACCCCTACCAAGTCACAAACGCCGGCAAGTAGTAGCTGGGGTACTAATGTTTTTATAATCTTTATTCTTATTATCGCTTTCATCATGCTTATCGGGCTCTCTTTATATGCGCGAAAGCTCTTTAGAGATCGATGATCGCATTTTCCACAATTTTTAAGTACCTGTCTTTACTCGGCAGCTTTGCAACAATTGGAACTTTACTTTCAATGGGGTTTTTACTTCTAGATCACGAAGGCAAGCTCTCAACTTCGTCTTTAAAACTCAGGCGCTTGCTGTGGGGTTCTGCGCTTATGTGGGCACTAGGAACAATCGGTGTAATTCTCTTTACCCTTGCAAATATTCTAGGTCAATCAATATCTGTTGCACTTGATCCGACAGTGCTGCGTTCATTCGTAACACAAATTACTCTCGGGCAGTATCTTTTATTTGAAGTTGTCGTTGCACTTTTAGTAGCGTTTTTTGCACTCCGAATCCGGCATATTCTGGCCACCATTTTTCTTCTCATTCTCTCGTTAGTTGGCTTAGTTGCTCCGGTTTTTCAAAGCCATGCAGAATCCAGCGGGTCGCATGGATTAGCAATAGGCTCACTAGTAATCCACGTTGTTGGATTATCACTGTGGGTTGGTGGAATAATTTCGATTGCTCTGCTTGATCCACAAGATCGCCCAATCGCCGTGCCGCGCTTTAGTCAATTAGCGTTATGGTCAGTAATTGCTGTTGTAGTCAGCGGCACTGTTAATGCCTGGGCAAGGCTAGATTTTAAAGAGGCGTGGAGTACCGCATATGCCTACGTAGTAATAGCAAAAATTGTTGCTACAACTATTCTCATCACCATTGGCTACCTGCACCGTAAGAACTTGGCAAATCGTGAATCAATTGATTGGAAGGCTTTTGCACGCTTAATTCTCGCTGAAGCCTTGATCATGATTACAACACTTGCCATGGGTGTGTGGTTATCTTCCAACGAGGCACCGACTAGACCTATAACTCCAAAATTTGATCCTGCAATTGCAGTGGCTGGAATCACTACTCCACCACCACCAACATGGAGTCGATTAATTATGAGTTATGAGCCAGATGCTTTAATGATAGGGCTACTTGTCACTGCCGCTGCTTTATATATAAAGGGCGTAGTTGTTCTTACGCGACGTGGTGACAAGTGGCCAGTTGGGCGAACAGTCGCATTTGCCAGTGGAATCGCTGCCATAGATTTTGCAACAAGTGGTGGTCTCGGTCTCTATGCCCACTTTGCATTTTCATATCACATGGTAGCTCACATGATTTTAGGAATGATTGCGCCAATTGGCATCGTATTAGGCGCGCCAATAACTTTAGCGCTAAGAACTCTGCCGCAAGGACGAAATAAAGATGAGCGAGGTGTGCGTGGGACGCTTCTAGCTACCTTGCACTCTAAGTTGGCAGTTTTTTACACTAACCCAATAGTTGCACTGGCATTCTTTGATGGATCAATTTTTGCCCTGTACTTCACAAACTTATTTGGAAGCCTCATGCAGAGCTATGCGGGCCATCTTTTTATGAATATCCACTTCATTCTGGCAGGCATTCTCTTCTTTCATGTCGTTATTGGAATTGACCCAAATCCACGGCGCATTCCGCATTTAGTACGTATCGTAATTATCTTTGCAGCCATGAGCATTCACGCATTTTTCTCGGTCGCTTTAATGTCCACAACAACACTTATTGATCAAGGCTATTTCGCCTCAATGCAGACTCCATGGCTTATAGATCTATTAGCAGACCAAAAAACTGGCGGCTCACTTGGCTGGGCCATGGGAGAGATCCCTATCCTTCTGGCTTTAGTTGCAACTTTTATTAGCTGGGTTAAAGATGATTCACGAGAAGCAAACCGGATTGATCGAAATACGGCCCGAGCTGCAGCTATGGGCAAGCCTGATGAATTAGCTGAGTACAATAATCTCCTACAACAACTAGCCAAACGTGATAGAGATGAAAAATAATGGAAAACTTATTTAGTTTGCCCAGCGAGTATGTAGATCTGCGAGCAAGCGTGCGAGCGTTAGCGGAGAAAGAGATTGCACCCTTTGCCCAAGCTGTAGATGAAGAGCACCGTTATCCGCAGGAAGCTGCCAGTGCTCTACAAAAGTCGGGGCTATCTGCAGCACATGTTCCAACCCAATACGGTGGTGACGGTGCCGATGCATTAGCTACCGTGATCATTATTGAAGAAGTTGCACGAGTCTGTGGTGCTTCATCACTCATTCCTGCGGTTAACAAACTTGGTTCATTGCCATTGATTTTAGGCGGAAATGAAGAACAAAAAACTCGTTGGCTTAGTCAGTTAGTTGCAGGCAAGGGATTTTCTTATGCACTCTCTGAATCAGAAGCTGGCTCGGATGCATCTGCATTACGCACAAAAGCGCTCCGCGATGGCGATAGTTGGATATTAAATGGAAGTAAAAAGTGGATTTCAAATGCAGGGGTATCTGAGTTCTATACCGTTATGGCACAGACCGATCCAGCCCTTGGCTCAAAGGGAATTACCGCTTTTATTGTTGAAAAATCCGATTCAGGCGTATCTTTTGGCGCACCTGAAAAGAAGATGGGTTTTAGAGGCTCACCTACACGCGAAGTATATTTTGATAACGTTGAATTAAGCGATGATCGACGCCTCGGTGAGGTAGGTACAGGTTTCATTCTCGCTATGAATACATTAGATCACACACGTGTAACCATTGCTGCACAAGCACTTGGCTTAGCCCAAGGCGCCTTAGATGTTGCGGCCAAGTATTCGCATGAGCGAAAGCAGTTTGGTAAAGAGATATTTGATTTCCAAGGCGTGCAGTTTATGTTGGCTGATATGGCTATGAATATTGAGGCCGCACGCGTATTGACGTACGCAGCTGCCTCAAAGAGTGAAAACAATGAAAATGATCTGCGTTTCTTTTCAGCAGCCAGTAAGTGTTTTGCGAGTGACACCGCCATGAAGGTAACGCAGGATGCCGTGCAGATTCTTGGTGGATATGGCTATGTCTCTGACTATCCAGTTGAGCGCATGATGCGAGATGCAAAGTTAACGCAGATTTATGAAGGCACTAATCAAATTCAACGAATAGTAATGGCGCGAAATCTTCCAATACTTTAACGCTTAAAACGCACAACGATCAATGGCGTAGCTGCTGCATCTAGTGGAACATCATGAGCCTCTCGTGGAAGCGTCATTCCAGTTAACTCACCAGTATGAACTAAACCGATTTTCCAACCAGGAAGATAGGTAAGGGCTCGATCGTAAAAGCCTCCACCTTGGCCCAATCGATAGCCATCGTTGTCAATGTGAAGCGCTGGAACAATGACCACTGAAAGCTCACTAAAATCCGTAGTTGCTGGACCTATTGGCTCTGCTACATTTTTACTCACTTTTAATTTTTTTAAATCGCCATTCCAATACACCCAGTCAAGGAGTTCGCCATTTACTCGCGGTAGAAGTAGCTTCTTGCCAGCCTTGAGGAAGCCTTGATTAATTTCGTCAGTACTGGGTTCTACCCCGTAAGAGACATAGGAAGCGATAGTTGTGGCACTGGCAATTTCTGGAGAGTTCACAATCACAGTGAAGTCAGAGGCAGAGAAGTTTTGAGTTCGCTCCCGGCGCAATCGTGCGCGCAACTCTTTCTTCACTGTGTTCTGATTCATCTCGTCCCTCCAGTATTTCGCGGGTCTAAATCCCAAAAAAGGCAGAGCTTACAAGTATGGTGTGATTATGGCAGAGCACACGCGGGTAGATGAATTTCTCACCTCTCTTCTCGCTATTTGTAAGCCCTTAGAGTCATTTGATATGCCGCTCTTGGATGCGCATGGTGCAACTCTGTCCGAGGATGTTTTTGCCGGCGAACGGCTAGTGATGCGCAGCGGTAGCCGTATTCGCTCGACCCAGATCGGACTTGCCGCCTCAATTGGCTTGGATCATCTGCCAACCCGTCCGCATCCACGAGTAGTTGTTTTATCGGCCGGCCCAGATCTTGTTGAACCAGGTGTGGCACTTAAAGGCGATGAAGAGTATGAAACAAATTCATGGCTGCTTACAACTGCAGTTCGCGAAGTTGGGGCAGTTGCCTATCGAGTTCATTCGATTCCAGATGATGAAGATGAGCTACTCAGTGTTATAGAAGATCAATTAGTTCGTGCAGATTTAATAATTATCAGCGGCGAGCGTCACGATGATTCTTTCGACCTTATTACGCGAGCGCTCTCACGAATGGGAGAAATAACCACCATTGATGTTGCAATTGAGATGAGCGGGCGACATAACTATGGCGTTATTGGGCCAGATAAAACCCCAGTTGTAACTCTTCCCGGTGATCCAATCGCTGCATACATCTCTTTTGAACTCTTTGTAAGACCAATGATTCGCACAATGTTAGGGGCGGCAACAATTCACCGTCCTTGCGTTAAGGCAACTCTTGAAAAAGCTATCGAATCTACCTCTGGCCTACGCTCTTATATCCGAGCCGCTTTATCTGAAGATGGTAATTCGGTAGTGCCACTGTCGGCCCAAGAAGAGTTTTCCACGCTTTCAGATGCAACGGCCTTTATTGCAATAGGTGAAAAAGAGGAGCACGTGAAGGCCGGCGAACATGTCACGGTTGTTATCCTCGAACGCAGATACATTTAACTTAGCTATGAGAAACCGCTGGCCCGTTCTCCTTAGTGGGGAGGATATTTACTTACGCCCTCTCAGGTTTCGCGATCGAACTCACTGGAACAGGGTCCGCGCCGAGAATCGGCAGTGGCTTTCTCCATGGGAGGCAACAGTTCCACCCATTGATTCCCATAAAGCTCTACCTACGTACTATGAGATGGTTCGAACCCTGAACGCAGAAGCCCGCTGTGGTCGTTCATTTTCATTTGCCGTGTGGCATCAACGCAACTTAATTGGCCAAATATCACTAGGCGGGGTCATTTATGGCGCGCTTCGCGGGGGACATATTGGGTATTGGATAGATAAAAACTATGCCAACAAAGGCTTTACTACGGCAGCGGTAGAAATTCTCACACAGTATGCCTTTGAGTCTTTGGAGCTCCACCGCGTGGAAATAAATCTGCGTCCTGAAAATGCAGCTTCGCGTCGAGTCGCTGAAAAAGCTGGCTATAACTTTGAAAGTGAGCGAGCCAGGTACTTACATATTGATGGAGATTGGCGAGATCACATTACTTTTGTGAAGGAAAATTCGGCGCTTTAGTAGTGCCTAAATCCCAGAAAAGTTAGCCAATCTCCTTTATCTTTAAGCATCATGGCTTCCGGACTCATCTATATTGCGATCATCGGCATGTGGGCGGCGTACTTTGCCCCACGCTGGATTCATGATCGCAATGAGTTTTCTGGTAAATCAGTTGAACGTTTCAAAGTTGCACTCACTGTTGTAGCAAACTCTTCACTGCACACAGATTCAGGCGCTCTACATGTAGATCTTGATCGTGAAGCAAAAATTGCACAACTTTTACTTCGCCGGCGAATTATCTTTGTCTTGCTAACATCTTTACTCATTTCAACAATCGTAGGTGGGTTTATGAATACGATGCCAATTATTTATGCACTTGTCCCTGCTACCGGCGTTTTAATATATATCGCCAATGTACGCCGACAAAGCGTTGCCGATAGTATTCAACATCGCCGCATACAGCAGTTGCAGCGTCGTACTGCAGGAGTCTCTGCGACAAATTTGGCTGAAGTGGTTACGCCTAAGAACAGTCAAGAGCACTGGATTCCATTATCTGAACGTGAACTCAAAGGTGTAGTTATTCTGCCTAAGGGAAGTGCAGCAGTACGTAACACTTGGGCGCCAACTGAAGTACCAGTGCCAACATATGTGAGCGCACCGAAAGCGATTGTGCCAAAACGAGTAATAGACCTAACCACCCCTGGTGCTTGGAGTGAGGATCAAGAGCGATTAGAGCGCATAGCGCTCGCGGCAGTATCGCCATCTCGTGATGAAATCTTTGACCAGCAGTTAGCCGATGAAGCCGTTGAAAATCTCAATCAAAGCCGCGCAGCTAATCAATAGTTAAATCCAGGAGCTTAACCACATACGCTTAAACCAGGCGTCATATGTGATGACATCGCCAGTAAATAGTGGCAAGAAATAAATAAAATTTAGGAAGATAACGACAACTACCGTCGCCACAATCGCTTGTGAAAGACCAGATTTTAAATCGCTATCAAGCACTAACTTTGCGCAATAAACAAGTGCCAGCAACATAAAAGGCTCAAAGATGATGGAGTAAAAAGAAAAGACGGTTCGCTTCTGAAAGAAGAACCAGGGCAAATAGCCTGCACTCATGCCGATAACAATTAGATTTAATGCGGCATTAGATTTCTTGAGAATTAAAAGCCTAATCCAGAACCCCAATGAGACAACTACGGCGACGGTACCGAGCCACCACAAAATCGGTGTGCCGATCGCAAGAACTTCCTGTGCGCAAGAAGTAGCGCCACAAGTATTAGGGGCATCATAAAAAAATGAGGTTGGTCTTCCCATGATCATCCAAGACCAAGGGTTAGCCTCGTAAGAATGTTTTTCAGTTAAGCCGGTATGAAATCCCAGTATCTCTGCGTGATAGTGCCACCACGAAGTAATTACATTTGATGACCACTGACGATCCCATCCGCGACTGCTAAGAAACCAACCACTCCAGGTTGTCATATAGAGCGCGATAGGAAGTAATCCATATTGAAATAATTTCTTCAATGTTGGCTTAACCAAATCTTTTCCAGAGTGTTCGGTAAACACCCGATATAACGAGATGAGTGCAATAATTGCTAAGAAATATGCTGCACTCCACTTTGTACCCATCGCAAGACCCATTGAGATTGCCGCCCACCAATGTCTTTCTTGATGCCATAAATACACTGCTAGCAGTACAAAGAAGGTCAAAAATAGATCAAGTAGTGCGGTTCGAGAGTGGACGAGGGCTAATCCATCCATTGCCATTAATGCGCCACCCAAGGCGGTCAGTAGGGGCGAAAAGAAAAGTACATGTACTAACCGTGCAAAAAGCAGAATCAATAAAGTTCCAACAAGTGCAACAGCAAAGCGCCAGCCGAATTCATTATTACCAAAAATTTTGATTCCACCTGCAATAAGCCATTTCCCAACCGGGGGATGCACAATAAATTCGGGTCCATTGCCGCTCACTTCGACACCAAACTTTAAGAAATCACGCGCACCATCGACGTAGTAAACCTCATCAAAGACATAGCCCTTGGGGGTAGCTAAGTTCACTAAGCGAAGTACGAGGGATAGTAGAGCGATGACGATGGGGGCCAGCGCTGCGATCATGTACGTAATCGTATGGGCTTGAGGCCCCAAAATTACTGAGATGATGAGCCTATGTCTTTGATCCTTGCTGCGACTCCACTTGGTAATCCCGGGGATGCCACAGCGCGCCTTAAGAAAGTGATTGAAGAGGCCACGATTATCGCTGCAGAGGATTCGCGTAGATTTCATCGTTTGTGTGCCGATATCAATGTGACATTCACTGCACGAGTTGTATCTTTCTTTGAAGGCAATGAAGAGGAGCGCACACGAGAGTTATTGCAAGAGCTTTCAGTTGGTGCACTTGTGTTAGTCGTCTCTGATGCAGGCATGCCAACAATTAGTGATCCAGGTTTTCGATTAATGCGTGATGCGATTAAAGCTGGAGTCGATGTTCAGGTTATTCCTGGGCCAAGTGCAGTAACAATGGCGGTTGCACTTTCTGGCCTTCCAACCGATCGTTTTACTTTTGAAGGTTTCCCCCCACGCAGTAGTGGTGCACGATTGGCAACTTATGAAAAACTTCGTTTTGAAGAGCGCACCATGGTTTTCTTTGAGGCCCCTCATCGACTGGGAGATTCTTTAGGTGATGCCATAAGTGTCTTTGGTCCAGAACGCTTAGGCGCTATATGTCGCGAAATGACAAAACGCTATGAAGAAACAGTTCGAGGAAGCTTGAGTGAACTTTCAACGTGGGCCGACACACATGAGGTGCTTGGTGAAATAACTGTTGTGATTGCTGGAGCCACCAAAGATTCAGCTGCCGTCACTGCCGACGATATGGTTTTGCGGGTCCGCGAATTTGAAGATGCCGGCATGGATCGCAAAGCCGCTATCGCCAGCGTTGCCACCGAATTTGGAATAGCCAAGCGTCTTGTTTATGCCGCCGTGGTCGATGCGAATAAGATGAGCACGTGAGCAAATCTTTCTACTTAACTACGCCTATCTACTACGTGAATGATGCGCCTCACATTGGCCATGCCTATACAACCGTTGCCGGCGATGTTCTCACTCGATGGCACCGACAAAAAGGCGAATCAGTTTGGTTTCTCACTGGCACCGACGAACATGGCCAAAAAGTTATGCGCACCGCGCAAGAAAATGACACTGCCCCACAAGTATGGGTTGATCGCTTAGTTCACGATGCGTGGAAACCCAATTGGGCTAGCTTAAATATCGCCAATGATGATTTTATTCGTACCACTGAAGTTCGACATACTGAACGTGTACAAAAGTTTTTACAATCACTAAAAGACTCTGGCCACATTTATGCTGGAAAATATGAGGGCCCGTATTGCGTAGGTTGCGAAGAGTTTAAATTGCCTGGTGATTTAATCGAGATTGATGGAAATAAATGTTGTCCGATTCACAGCAAGCCAATTGAACTTGTCAACGAGAATAACTGGTTCTTTAAACTCTCAGCCTTCACCAACCAGCTTCTTGCACACTATCGGGCAAATCCCGATGCATGTCAGCCTGAAAGTGCGCGCAATGAAGTTATTTCATTTCTAGAAGGCGGAGTTTCAGATCTTTCAATCTCACGCTCTACCTTTGATTGGGGAATTCCAGTTCCTTGGGATACGGATCAAGTTGTCTATGTTTGGTTCGATGCGCTTTTGAACTATGCAACTGCAGTTGGTTTAACCGATGCACCAGATAGTGAAGGTGGAAAAAAGTTTGCGGCAACATGGCCAGCAGATGTGCACTTAGTCGGTAAAGATATTTTGCGCTTTCACGCAGTAATTTGGCCGGCAATGTTAATGGCCGCAGATCTAGATGTACCAAAGAAGGTTTTTGCGCATGGCTGGTTGTTAGTTGGCGGCGAAAAGATGAGTAAGAGCAAGCTCACCGGAATAGCACCTAAAGACATCACTGATCACTTTGGTGTCGATGCCTTCCGTTATTACTTCTTACGTGCGATTCCATTTGGAACCGACGGCTCTTTTTCTTGGGAAGACATGTCGGCCAGATATACATCAGAGCTGGCTAATGACTTTGGAAACCTAGCTTCACGATCTGCTGCTATGGTCGAAAAGTACTGCGGCGGCCTCGTGCCGGCAGTTAGTTCAGATGAAGCTCTCGAACAGGCCCTTCGCACCGCCGTTGATAAAGCCGATGCAGCAATGTGTGCGCTAGATTTCCAAGGCGGAATCCTCGCGATAATGGAGTTTTGTAAGAAAGTTAATGGATATGTCACCGAGAAAGAGCCATGGATTCTTGCTAAAGATCCATTAAACCAAGCCACACTTGAAGGTATTTTATATAACACCGCAGAATCACTGCGCGCTTTAGCAGTATTGCTACATCCAGTAATGCCGGCAACGTGTGAAATCTTGTGGGAAAGTTTGGGAGTACAGGCGTCGTTAGGTGAATTAAGCGCACAAAAAATTAGTGACGTTGCAACGTGGGGACAGCTACCACAAGGTGCTCACGTTACTAAGACTCCAGTTCTTTTTCCTCGTCTAGAGACTAACGCTTAAGACCAATGGCTGATCGGCATAACCGCGACATCGATCGCCCACGTGCACCATTACCAGAACCGCTTCCATTTCCAACGGTAGATGCCCATGCACACATGGAGATCATCACTGACACCGCGCCAGATTCACAAGAGGTCGCAGATATCATCGCAGAAGCTAAATCAGTTAACGTGGATCGAATTGTGCAGGTCGGTTATTCAGCCGAGCAATCTAAATGGTGTGTAGCCGCTGCCCAAAAATGGAATACATCTGTTCTGGCCACCGTTGCATTGCATCCAAATGAAGCACCGGTTGTTAAGGATCTTGAAGCCGATTGGGCTGTCATCGCCGAACTTGCACAACATCCACGAGTGCGTGCAATTGGTGAAACAGGTTTAGATTATTTTCGCACCCCAGTGGAGCTTCGCCCACGTCAGCAAGAGTCTTTCAAATGGCACATAGAGCTAGCTAAGAAGACAGATAAAGCCTTGGTGATTCACGATCGCGATTCACATGATGATATTTTGTCGGTTTTACTTGAAGTCGGTGCGCCCGAAAAGGTTATCTTTCACTGCTTTTCAGGCGATGTTGCTATGGCCAAACTCTGTATTGAGCGTGGCTACATACTCTCCTTTGCTGGCACTTTAACTTTTAAGAACGCACCAGCTCTGCGCGAAGCCGTAAAGCTGGTACCTATTGATCAATTATTAGTCGAAACCGATTCGCCATTCTTATCACCCATGCCCCATCGCGGTGCAGGAAATACACCTGCACAGATTGCAACGATTGTCCGTGCAATGGCAGCGCAACGAAATAGCGATGTGGGTGAGTTAGCTGTTGCACTCAGCAATAACGCAGAGCGCTTATTTGGAAGTTTCGCGCCGTGACCTTACTTGGAGCCAAGCAAATTCGTGAGCTAGCTGCCGCACTTGATTTAAAACCCTCAAAGTCATTGGGACAAAACTTTGTTATTGATTCAAATATCTGTACCAAAATTGTTCGCACTGCTCAAGTTGGAAGTGATGATGTTGCACTTGAGATTGGCCCAGGTTTAGGTTCGCTGACACTGGCGCTTTTACAGAGCGCAGCATCAGTTATAGCCGTTGAAATTGATGATCGACTTGCCCGGCAGCTACCCATAACTGTTAGTGAGAATTTTGAATATCCCGAGAATTTAACTGTCATACATCACGATGCATTGACGTTGCAGAGTCTGCCGTATGCACCTACAGTCTTAGTTGCCAACCTTCCCTATAACGTTTCAGTGCCCGTTCTCTTGCATCTGCTCGAGAAATTTCCAACGCTTCGTACTGGAGTAGTTATGGTGCAGGCCGAAGTTGCAGATCGACTTGCCGGCCGTCCGGGTACAAAGGAGTATGGAATCCCAAGTGTGAAAGCTGCATGGTGGGCCGATGTCAAAGGCGCAGGTTCGGTATCGCGCTCGGTTTTTTGGCCAGCACCAAACGTTGACTCCAAGCTTGTCTCCTTCACACGTCGCCCGACACCGGGAGATGAAATTTTGCGCACAAAGGTCTTTACAATTATCGACGCCGCCTTTGCCCAACGGCGAAAAATGCTGCGTTCGGCGCTTTCCTCACTCTATGGCACGTCGGCTGCGGCCGAAGCTATTTTAATTGAGGCGGGAATCGATCCAACGCTTCGCGGAGAAGCGCTAGAGATTTCAAGTTTTTGCGCCATCGCATCAATTGCACCTGACTTTTATTAACCGAGGCAATAGGGTCAATTCATGCCAGTTAAAACCGTGACAGTGCGCGTGCCTGCAAAGGTGAATTTGCAGCTCTCGGTTGGTCCACGCGAGGCCGATGGTTTTCACAATGTAGTTACAGTCTTTCAAGCCATCTCAATCTTTGATGAAGTAAGCATTACGTTAGCGCAACCTAACTCTGGAGTTTCAATTTCTATTAGTGGAGATCACACACATGGGGTTCCTACCGATAGTAATAATTTGGCGGTAAAGGCAGTCGAGCTCATTGCTCAAGAGTACGACTTAGAGATAGATGTGCATATTGAAATTAAGAAATCAATTCCCGTTGCCGGAGGTATGGCAGGTGGAAGCGCAGATGCTGCTGCAACAATTGTTGCGATTGATTATCTATTTTCACTTGGAATGAATCGTGAAGAGATGTCAGAAATTGCTGCGCAGTTAGGCAGCGACGTTCCATTTATGTTAAGTGGCGGAACAGCAATTGGTACCGGACATGGCGAAGCGTTAACTCCAGCACTTTCTCGCGGAACGTATCACTGGGTGTTAGCACTTTCTTCCGTGGGGCTAACTACCCCGGCCGTATATGCAGAGTGCGATCGCTTGCGGGCAGAGTTAGATATTGCCGAACCACAAACACATGAGGTTTTAATGCAAGCTTTATTAGCGGCCGATCCAAAAACCGTTGGCGCATCCTTAACTAATGATTTACAAGCTGCAGCATGTTCACTTCGCCCAGCGCTTCGCCTAGTTCTAGATGTTGGGCAGGAATACGGCGCACTTGGTGCACTCGTATCTGGTTCCGGTCCTACAGTTGCATTTCTTGTTGCCGATGAAGAAGCGGGCCTTGATTTAGCCGTTGCACTAACGGCCAGCGGTGTAGTTGGCAGCATCGCTCGTGCATATGGGCCGGTAGGCGGGGCAAAAGTACTTTCCTAGATCAGTGGCCCTCAAGGCGCGGCACGGTGGTCATCAGCACCAGCTTTTATAAGGGAGAATACGGGTTCCGCCATTGTGTAGTGGCTAGCACATGGGCCTTTGAAGCCCAGGGTCCAGGATCGATACCTGGTGGCGGAGCAACTAAGTAAAGGCCACCGATAGGATTCACTTGTGAGCGTTGAAACCGTGATTATCCTGGCAGCAGGTGAAGGCACGCGGATGAAATCAACTCAAGCAAAAGTTTTGCATAGCGTTGCCGGCCGCTCCTTATTAGGACACGTTCTTCACGCAGTCTCAGAACTATCACCACGAGATCTGCGCATAGTTGTTGGCTCTTCTCGCCAAAGCGTGGAGGCCCATATCGCCGACATTGCACCGGCGGCAACAACAGTATTTCAAGAGCATCGCGGTGGAACCGGACATGCAACGCAGTTAGCTCTTACTGGGAAGACGCCATCAGGAACTGTTTTAGTTCTTGCTGGGGATACACCACTGTTAACTGGGCAATCACTTGCACAGTTTCTCGATGCACATGTTTCTGGAAAATTTGTAGCCTCAGTGTTAACTGCCGAGCATCCAGATCCAACTGGCTATGGTCGAATTGTTCGTGATGAATCTGGTGAACTCATACGCATTGTTGAAGAAAAAGATGCTACCGACGATGAAAAAATAATCTTTGAAATTAACTCTGGCGTGTATGCATTTGATGGGGCAGCACTTGCTAGCGCAATCACGAAAATTACTCATTCAAATGCTCAAGGCGAACTCTATTTAACCGACGTAATTGGAGTCCTTAAAGGCGAAGGCGCATCAATTGCCGCAATCGTTATCGATGACTTTACTGAAATCTTAGGCGTCAATGATCGAATTCAGCTAGCTGAATCAGCTGCACTAATGCGTGATCGCATCAATGAAAACTGGATGCGTGAAGGTGTAACTATCATCGATCCAACGACAACCTGGATCGATTCAACTGCACACCTATCTAAGGATGTAACGATTCTTCCGGGCAGTGCCGTTCTTGGTTCAACTCAGATCGCCCCTGGAGCCGTTATTGGCCCCCGTACGACATTGACCGACTGCATAGTCAAAGAGGGCGCTCGCGTTCTGGAATCGATTGCCACAGGCAGCGTTATTGGAGAAGGCGCTGGCGTTGGCCCATTTACATATCTACGCGATGGAACCGTTTTGGGTGATGGCTCTAAAGCTGGCGCATTTGTAGAGATGAAAAACTCCACCGTTGGTAAGGGCTCAAAGGTGCCGCATCTGTCCTATGTTGGCGATGCAACTATCGGTGAAGGTACAAATATCGGAGCGGCAACTATTTTTGTTAACTATGACGGTGTCGAGAAGCACCACACCACGGTGGGCGACCATGTTCGCATCGGTAGCGACACCATGTTGGTGGCTCCAGTAACGATTGGCGACGGGGCCTATACAGCGGCGGGCTCGGTGATTACCGAAGATGTTCCAGCCGGGGCAATAGGTGTTGGCAGAGCTAAGCAAAAAAATGTATTAAGTTGGGTCCTGCGCAAGCGCTCAGGTACACAGTCTGCACAAGCAGCCGAAGCTAGTGATACGAAGGGCTAAATATGGGCGAGATCCGGTTATCCTCAGAAAAGCGGTTGCGTTTATTTAGTGGTCGCGGATACCCCGAGTTAGCCGATGATGTTGCCGCAGAGCTTGGAATTCAATTAACTCCAACTTCTGCATATGACTTTGCCAATGGCGAAATCTTTGTTCGCTTCGAAGAATCAGTTCGAGGTTGTGATGCATTTGTTTTACAGAGCCATACCGCACCGGTAAATAAGCAGATTATGGAACAGCTCATTATGGTCGATGCGCTCAAGCGTGCATCTGCTAAGCGCATTACCGTCGTTGCACCCTTTTATGGTTATGCACGCCAAGATAAGAAGCATCGTGGCCGCGAACCAATCTCTGCACGTTTGATGGCCGATCTTTTTAAGACTGCCGGCGCTGATCGCTTAATGGTTGTAGATCTACACACATCACAGATTCAAGGTTTCTTTGATGGTCCGGTTGATCATCTCTTTGCACTTCCGATGTTAGCTAATTACGTTGGCAGCAAAGTTGATCGCTCACGTTTAACAATTGTTTCTCCAGACTCAGGTCGCGTACGTGTTGCTGAACGTTGGTCAGATCTTTTAGGTGGCTGCCCGATTGCATTTATTCACAAGACTCGCGATCCACGGATTCCAAACGAATCTATTACTGGTCGGGTAGTTGGCGATGTACAGGGCCAAACATGCGTGGTTATTGATGACATGATCGATACTGCCGGAACAATCACTAAGGCTGTAGATGCATTATTTGAAGCCGGTGCTAAAGATGTAATCGTTGCGGCGACCCACGCAGTTCTATCGGGGCCAGCAATTGATCGCCTTAAATCCTCAAAGGCATCGGAAGTTGTTATTACAAATACTCTGCCAATCACAGAGGATCAAAAATTCGACGGGCTGACTGTGCTATCAATCGCCCCACTGATTGCGCGTGCAATTCGCGAAGTATTTGAAGATGGCTCAGTTACCAGCCTCTTCGACGGCCTTTCCTAAGCGCAATTTGCACATTCTTGGCCCTACAGGCTAACCTTTGGGCTGTTCCGGCGAGGGTATGAATTACTTCCGTAATCGACGGTGTAGGAGTTAAATCCTTTCTGGAACTTTGTGTACAAACCGAAGTTTCCACTATGAGGAGTAATAAAAATGGCAGAGATCACTATTAATGGCGTCACTCGTACCGAATTTGGTAAAGGCGCATCACGTCGTGCACGTCGCGATGGATTAGTTCCTGCTGTCATCTACGGTCATGGCGAGAAGCCACAGCACATCACACTTCCTTCACGCGAACTAGGCGTAGCGTTGAAGCAGTCAAATGTTTTGCTCGACATCGTTATCGATGGTAAGACTGAGCTCACACTTCCAAAGGCGATTGTTCGCCACCCACTCAAGCAGATCATTGAACACATCGATCTCGTGCTTGTTCGCCGCGGTGAAAAAGTTGTCGTGTCAGTTCCTGTTCACACAATCGGTGAGCACGATCGCGATGGCGTTCTAGAGCACGTTAACAACACTATCGAGGTGCGCGTTGAGGCAACTGCAATTCCAAGCTTCTTCGAACTCGATATCAATGGCCTTGCAGCTGGTACATCGCTCTATGCCGCAGATGTCAAACTTCCTGCTGGCGTCGAACTTGAGTCAGATCCAAAGATGATCGTTGTTCACCTTTCAGAGCGCTCAACGGCCGTTGAAGAAGTGGCACCAGTTGCCGCTGCGACCGATGTTCCAGCCGTTGCCGCTGATTCAGAGAAGAAGGACGCTTAACCCCTTACGCTTACCGTCATGACGTGGTTGGTAGTGGGGCTGGGTAATCCCGGTGATCAATACGCTGCCACCCGTCATAACGTAGGTCAGATGGTCGTCGATCAACTTATTCGTCGCCATAGCATCAAATTATCGTCGCATAAATCGCGTACGGATATTGCTGCCTACAAGTTAAACAATGGTGAGCACTCAATCATTGTGGCCAAATCTAAGAGCTATATGAATGAGACTGGTGGTCCAATAAAGGCGCTCGCTAATTTTTATTCGGTTGAGCCAGAAAATATTATCGCTCTGCACGATGAACTCGACATTGCCTTTGCGAGCATTCGCAGCAAAGTTGGTGGTGGAGATAACGGCCATAATGGCTTGAAGTCCATGACTTCAGCCTTTAATACATCTGATTATTACCGTGTTCGCTTAGGAATCGGTCGGCCAATGGGTCAACAAGATCCAGCAGATTTTGTTCTCAAAGTATTTTCAAAGGTTGAACAAAAAGATCTAGCCGAGTTTATTCAACGTGGCGCAGATGTCGTTGAATCCTTAATTACTCAAGGGTTAGAGCGAACACAGACCGCTTTCAATAGTTAATAATCAACCAGTATTTCGAAGTCCTGCCGCCACACCATTGATAGTTAACAACAAAGCGCGGCGCAAAATAGGATCCGCGGCTTCACCCGCTTCACGTACGCGTTTGAGCAAGTTAATTTGAAGTAAATGGATTGGTGATAAATAGGCATCACGCACTTGAAGTGTGCGAGCAAGAATAGCTTGGTCTCCAAGCAGAGAGGTCTTCTTAGTAAGCAAGAGAATCTCTGCAACGGTTAAATCAAACTCGGCTTGAATATCATCTAAGAAGTGATGGAGCTCTTGGGGAACAAGGGCATTTACGTATCTGCGGGCCAATACCAAATCAGTCTTCGCTAGAGTCATTTCAACATTGCTGATAAATGTATGAAAGAAGTGCCAGTCTGTGAGCATCGTTGCTAAGACATCGGATTTTCCAGCTTCACGTGCAGCCTTTAGCCCAGTACCCACTCCGTACCAACCCGGCACAATCTGACGCGATTGAGTCCAGCCAAATACCCATGGAATCGCGCGTAGTGAATCCAGACCAGCTTTAGCATCAGGACGACGTGATGGACGCGAACCTAAAAATAGATTTCCAAGCTGTTCAACGGGGGTAGAGGCATAGAAATATTCGGGAAGATCTTCATGGTCAATGAGTTGGCGATATCGTACAAATGAACTATCACTGACTAACTGCATGCACTCATTCCACATAGCCAGTGCTTCTGGGCTTTGACGTGGGCCTCGATTTAATACTGTCGCTTCCAGACTTGCGGCCAGAGCGAGCTCAACATTTTCACGGGCAAGGGATGCAAGGGCGTACTTATCGCTAATAACCTCGCCTTGCTCAGTCATCTTAATCTGTCCATCAACACTGCCCCATGGCAAGGCTATGAGCGCTTCATATGTTGGTCCACCGCCTCGACCAACTGAACCACCACGACCATGGAACATACGAAGTTTCACACCGTATTTGATTGCAACATCGCGCAATGAGCGTTGTGCTCGGTGAATCTCCCATTGGCTGGTTGCGATTCCAGCGTCTTTATTAGAGTCGGAATAACCCAGCATGACTTCTTGCACATTGCCTCGTAGTGAAACTACAGATCTATACGTTGTATTGCTTAAAAGTTTTTCAAGAATTTCACCTGCGGAGCGAAGTTCGGCAACGGTTTCAAGGAGGGGTGCAAAACTAACTCGCACTGATTTATTAGCAAGATCTACTAGCCCAACGTGCGCGCCGAGTACAACGGCTGCAATCAAATCATCAGCGCCCTTGGTCATTGAGACTATGTATGTTTCAATGGCTTCAGGGCCAAAGCGTGCGATTAGATCTGAGATTGCAACAAACGTCTCATATGTATTCTTACCTGCAGCATCTAAGGCGCTTGCATCATATGTACTTCCACTGGCTAGAAGCGCAGTAAGAATTTCAAACTTTTCATCATGGCTTTTATCTAAGTAGTCAGGGATATTCAGAAGTTGATTCAGTACGTGGTGGTGAGCATCAGAGTGCTCACGAATATCCATGGTGGCATGCGTGATTCCAAAAGCTGCAACGGTACGGATCGTGCGCTCAAGTAGGCCAGTAGCAATCAATTCACCTTTATTTGCAAAGAGTGATTCCCGCATTAGCGTTAAATCAGCTAAAAGTTCGGCGGTATCTTTGTAATCACGGTGTTCTACATGTGGTCCACCCACTGTGTGACGAGTTCGAGTCAATGCTAACCGATGCACAATCGCGGTTGCTTTAAGCCGATATGGCTCTTCGGCATTTAAACGTAAGAAGCGCGCTTCAAATTCGGGGAGATGCTCAAGATCTTTGGCAACCGATGCACTTAGCTCGGGTGTTGCGCCAACGATTCGCGTAGAAACTGAGAGCAGTTGCCGTAACGCATCCATAGCGGCGATAGTGACTCTAATTGCATGGCCTACTTGTAACACCATCGCATCGCTTGTGACTTGAGCGGTAACATTTGGATTCCCGTCGCGGTCACCACCAATCCAACTTCCAAATGAAAGCGGACGCGCAGTAACTGGAACATCGATACCAATTCGTTTCATCTGGCGTGCAAAGTCATTGAGAACTTCAGGCACGGTTTGGCGAAACAAATCATCCAAGTAATACAGCGCATTCATTGCTTCATCAAGTGGCTCTGGCCGATCTAAGCGAAGCTCATCGGTCTGCCACAGTAAATCAATAGTTTCTGCTAAACGATCACCTTGCGATGGATCGCGTGGGCTATCTAATAATTCAGCGACGCGACCCATTTTATTTAATATCGATCTACGTGCAGCCTCGGTTGGGTGTGCAGTAAAGACTGGTCGTACAGACATCTCATTAATCCATACAGATATCTCTTCACGTGTTAATTCATGCCCGGGAGTTTGCGCACTCAGTGCAGCTTCAATTTTATTAACGGCACGTGTAAGCCAAGATCCGCCTTCAGCGCGTGAATCTGCAAGCACACGGGCACGGTGTACTTGTTCTGCAACGTTAGCTAAATGAAAGTAGGTGCTGAATGCACGCACAAGCTGCACTGAATCTTCAACTGATAGTGATGCCAAAAGTTCAACGCCATCACCTTCGCGCACAGCTTTTCGAACATCTTCAACAAGGGCCAGAAGTTCTGGGCCCTCTTGTCGAACCAAGGTTTGACCCAGTAAATCGCCTAATTGGCGAACGTCGCTGCGCAGGCCCGCATCATCTGCGGCTACTGCACCAGGCTGGGTTGTCATTGACCAATCCTCTCAGTTAGCAGGTGCATGGCAAAATAAATTAGACTTCACTGCACGTAAGCCCCCTCCCTTTGGGAGTTGGGGCCAATAGACGTTTGGGGGCAGTGCATGCGCGGATTACTCAATACCGCTGGCCCTGGGGCATCTCACATTGTGGCGCCTTCACCGCTGTATCCATTTTTGATTGCTGCACGCGCTGATATTTCGCCTGTCTTAGTGATTACAAGCTCGAGTCGCAGTGCAGAGGATTTAGTGAACGAACTGCGCGAACTGCATAGCAACGTTATGGAGTTTCCGGCCTGGGAAACTCTGCCACACGAACGTTTGAGTCCTCGCAGCGATACGGTAGCTGCGCGAATTCAAACGCTCTACGCTCTCAATTCAGCGCACTCAATTAATCCAATTGTCGTTACACCAGTGCGTGGTGCAATCCACCGAATCATTGCCGAACTAGGCAAAGCCCCCTTGATGAAATTAGAGATTGGGAATGAGCAATCCCTTGATGAACTCGTTAGACATTTAGGTGCACTTGCATATTCTCGAACTGATTTAGTAGAACGCCGTGGAGAGTTCGCAGTTCGCGGAGGAATCGTTGATCTCTTCTTACCTCTGAGCGCACATCCGATTCGCATAGATTTCTTTGGTGATGAGATTGAAGATTTAAGCTATTTTGAAGTTGCAGATCAACGCACATTTGAGCCGGTTATTGGAAGCGTTGAGATTTATCCGTGCCGCGAACTTTTATTAACGGCACTGATTAAGGCGCGCGCTCTAACTTTAAAGTCAGAGCTTGCCTCTGCAGCAGAGCTACTAGAAAAGATCAGTGAGGGAATAGTTTTTGAAGGCATGGAGTCGCTGATTCCATTACTCATTGATGAGACTGAGACCTTGCTGGCGCGCATGCCTACTAATACCCAAGTAATTTTTATCGATCAAGAGCGAATCAAATCGCGCGCAGGTGACTTACTTGCAACTAATGAAGAGTTCCTCAATGCCTCATGGTCTAACGCGGCTCATGGGGCAGTTGCGCCTATTCATGATGGTTCAGGCACATATATGTCGTGGGCTGAGCTCGTTGGCGAAATCCAACACTGCGGGCTAGTCAGTAACTCACTAAGCCCCTTTGGAAGTGACTTAGCCGAGGACACCGAGTTTTTAGATTACAGCGCGATTGACCCCATGCGCGGGGATATCGATCGCACTATTGATGCTCTACGTACTGCGATAGATGCCCACTTTACCGTTGTTTTTGCGACTCACGGCCATGGAATGTTAGAGCGCTATGCGGGAATATTTCGAAATGCTGATCTGCCAGTACACGTCGTCGAAAAACTTACTGCTAAACCGACTAAAGGCAGCGTGCATCTAACTACGTCGGTAATCGCGCATGGTTTTGAAAGTGAAAGCGATCAAATCTTTTTCATGACCGAACGCGATTTAACCGGCAGTAAAGGTAGCGTTAAAGATGGAGACCGACTTCCATCTAAGCGTAAGCAGGCGATTGATCCTTTGGAGTTACGGACTGGTGACTTTGTTGTGCACGAGCAACATGGAATCGGTCGTTATGTTGAACTATTGCAGCGCACGGTTGCCGATGTAACGCGCGAATATTTAGTAATCGAATATGCATCGGCTAAACGAGGACAACCAGGTGATCGAGTATTTGTGCCAACCGATGCGCTGGAGCAAGTGAGCAAGTACGTTGGAGGAGAAGCCCCAACCGTGCACCGTATAGGTAGCGGTGAATGGCAAAAAGCTAAGAGTCGTGCACGCAAAGCAGTACGCCAGATTGCCGGTGAGTTAATACGTCTCTATGCAGCGCGCACTAGCTCACCAGGCTTTGCTTTTTCACCCGATACACCGTGGCAGCGGGAACTCGAAGACTCGTTTTCCTATATTGAAACACCAGATCAGTTATCAACAATCGATGATGTTAAACGCGACATGGAACGCCCCTACCCGATGGATCGAATTATTTGCGGCGATGTTGGCTACGGTAAAACCGAGATTGCAATTCGTGCGGCTTTTAAAGCAGTGCAAGATGGCAAGCAGGTTGCAGTATTGGTGCCAACAACATTGCTGGTGCAGCAACACACTAAGACCTTTGCCGAACGCTATGCCGGCTTTCCACTCAAGGTAGCTGGGCTTTCACGATTTAACTCGGCCAAAGAGAGCAAAGAGGCGTTGGATGGATTACTTAAAGGCACGGTCGACGTAGTCATTGGTACCCACCGAATCCTCTCTAGCGATGTTGTATTTAAAGATCTGGGGCTAGTTATTGTCGATGAGGAGCAGCGCTTTGGCGTTGAACAAAAAGAGGCGCTTAAAAAGATGCGCACAACAGTAGATGTTCTAGCAATGTCGGCAACGCCGATTCCCCGAACTTTAGAGATGGCCGTAACTGGCATACGCGAGATGTCGACGATAACGACTCCGCCAGAAGAGCGACATCCAATATTGACCTACGTGGGACCGGCTGAAGAAGGACAGATTAAGGCGGCAATTCACCGCGAACTTTTGCGAGATGGACAGATTTTCTACTTACACAATCGTGTTGAAACTATTGACCAAGCTGCATCGCGAATTCAAGAGTTAGTACCTGAAGCCAGAATTCGGGTGGCACATGGTCAGATGAGCGAAGGTGCATTAGAAGATGTCATCTTAGGATTTTGGAATCGTGACTTTGATATCTTAGTAAGTACAACAATTGTTGAAAGTGGACTAGATATTCAAAATGCTAATACATTAATTGTTGAACGTGCCGACCGCTTTGGTTTATCTCAACTACACCAGTTGCGTGGTCGTGTTGGTCGTGGCCGCGAACGTGCTTATGCATATTTTCTTTATCCGCCCGATCAACCATTATCTGAACTAGCACATGAGCGCTTAACTACAATTGCGGCAAATACCGATTTAGGTTCGGGTATGCGTGTTGCACTAAAAGATTTAGAGATACGTGGTGCAGGTAATTTATTGGGTGGCGAACAATCTGGCCATATTGCCGATGTTGGCTTTGATTTATATATGCGCATGGTTGGTGAAGCTGTTAATGATTACAAAGCCGGAATTATTGAGACCCAAGAAAAAGTCAGTGATTGTAAAGTTGAGCTACCGATTAATGCTCATCTATCTACTGAGTACGTACTGGGTGAGCGTTTGCGTTTAGATCTTTATCGCCGCTTAGCCGATGTTAAGAACCCCGCCGATGTGGAATCTATTGCCGCAGAGCTTTTGGATCGTTTTGGCGAACTGCCACATGAGGCAACGGCCTTGTTAGGTGTCGCATCGCTGCGCGCGCTGGCAAAGGCGGCGAAATTAACCGAGGTCGTTGTTCAAGGCAAGTTCCTGCGCTTGGCACCCTTAGCCCTGCCTGAGTCCAAGCAGATGCGTCTATCTCGCCTGTATCCGGGCTCACTCTATAAACCGGCCACACGCACGGTTTTGGTGGCGTTAAAGGCCGGTAACGCATGGAATCCGTCCGAGAGTGCGCCATTAATAGTGGATACTTCTCTTCTGGCCTGGGTCATAGAGGCCGTCAACCAACTAAGCCAAGCACCGAAAGTGAGTTCATAGTGAAGAAGTTTCTGGCCGTAGCCGCCGTAGCAAGCGCTCTTTTCCTGACTGGCTGTTCCCAAGTAGGAGCTGCAGCAACAATAGGAGATGTAAAGATCACTCAAGCAAAGGTGCAGGGCAGTGTTGATTCAATTCTTGCAGCACGCGTTGGTGTTGATACCTCACAAATGCAGCTTGAAACCGGCGCAGCACTTACTCTCGGCCAACTGCGCTTCTTTGTTTTAACTGCGTTGCTACAAGCAACTTCTAAAGACTTAAAGATTACGGTCACCAAAGCTGAGATTGATACTCGACGTGCCAGCATCACCGACCAAGTTGGTGGAGTGGCCTCATTACCTTCGGCTTTAGTTGGGGCAGGAATCGCTGCAGAGAACTTGGATGCATACATTGAAGCAATCTCATTATCAGACAAGATTAGCCAAGTACTTACCGCTAGCGGCGTTGCACAAGCCGATCTGGGTACATCCGTTCAAAAGTTATTTGTAGAGAAGGCAGCCACACTTGGTGTGACTATTAATCCACGTTATGGCAAGTGGGATCCAACTGTTGCAGATGTTGTTGCAACTGATCCTGCAAGCTCTGCAGTTACACCTGCCACTAAGTAATTCACTTTCATGCAGGGTTCACAACTTCAGCGCTTAGTTGAAGTAATGGACCGGCTTCGTTCTCCTGGTGGTTGCCCGTGGGATGCCGAGCAAACTCATGACTCATTACTTAAGTACTTACTTGAAGAGTCTTACGAATTTGTCGATGCCGTACACAGCGGCAACCGCACAGATATGCGCGAAGAGCTCGGCGATGTACTGCTTCAAGTCTATTTCCATGCTCGCATCGCTCAAGATGATGAGAATGATCCATTTACAATCGAAGATGTTGCCCGCACTATCGCCGATAAGTTAATTCGCCGTCATCCGCACGTCTTTGAAGGCTTGAAAGTCGACGGAGCTGATGATGTTCTTAAAAATTGGGAGGAGATAAAACGGCTTGAAAAGGGCCGTACTTCAGCTCTCGATGGCATTGCAATGGCACAGCCGGCGCTACCTTTAATAGAAAAACTTTTATACCGCGCGAAAACACATGATGTTGAGCTTGAAATTCCACAGAGCATGCATGGCCTTGCCGATGAAAGTGCAGTGGGTCAAGCCCTGCTTTCTGTGATCGCGTGGGCACACGCCAATGGAATCGATGCTGAAGCCGCGCTACGTAAGCAGGCTGCACAAGTGAGTGCACAGATTGCGGCCATCGAGGCACGGTAGGATTAGCCCATCAAAGTTTGTGTGATTTCAGCGTTGAGGTCTCACTTGGCATAACAATGTAAGTGATGAAGGAGAAACGCAATGGCAATTATCGAGGCTCTCGCTGCTCGTGAAATTCTCGACTCCCGTGGAAACCCAACGGTTGAAGTTGAAATTCAATTAGAAGATGGCACTCAAGCCCGTGCTGCCGTTCCAAGTGGAGCATCTACTGGCGCATTTGAAGCCGCTGAACTTCGCGATGGTGGAACTCGTTACTTAGGTAAAGGCGTTGAAAAGGCAATCGCATTTGTAAACAAAGAAATCGCACCAGAGATTATTGGTTTTGATGCACAGGATCAGCGCGTCATCGATGCCGCGATGATTGCACTTGATGGGACGAAAAATAAATCGCGCATGGGTGCTAATGCAATTCTTGGTGCGTCACTTGCCGTTGCTAAAGCATCAGCTGAATCTGCTGATCTCTCACTCTTTCGCTACTTAGGTGGACCTAACGCACACCTGTTACCAGTTCCTATGATGAATATTCTCAACGGCGGCGCACACGCCGATACCAACGTTGATATTCAAGAGTTCATGATTGCCCCAATCGGTGCACCAACTTTCCGCGAATCACTGCGCTGGGGCGCAGAGATTTATCACGCACTAAAAGCTGTTCTTAAAAAGCGCGGCCTAGCAACATCTGTCGGCGATGAAGGTGGATTTGCACCTAACCTCGATAGCAACCGCGCTGCCCTTGATTTGATTCTTGAAGCTATTACCGCTGCAGGATTTAAGCCAGGCACTGATATCGCACTTGCCATGGATGTTGCTGCAACTGAGTTCCATGAGAACGGAAAGTACAACTTTGAAGGCGCGCTCAAGACATCTGATGAGATGATCGCCTATTACACATCACTAGTTGATGCATACCCAATCGTCTCTATTGAAGATCCACTTAACGAAGAAGACTGGGCTGGCTGGACAGCGATGACAACCGCGCTTGGTTCACGTATTCAAATCGTTGGTGATGACTTATTTGTTACTAATCCAGAGCGCCTGGCTAAGGGGATCGCCGGACATACTGCCAATGCACTATTAGTGAAGGTCAATCAAATTGGAACTCTGACTGAAACTATCGACGCCGTTGAAATGGCACATCACGCTGGTTATCGCACAATGATGAGCCACCGTTCGGGTGAAACTGAAGATACAACTATCGCCGATTTAGCTGTTGCCCTTAACTGCGGTCAGATTAAAACCGGTGCACCAGCACGTACCGAGCGCGTTGCAAAGTACAACCAACTACTACGTATCGAAGAAGAGCTTGCCGAGGGCGCCCGCTATGCAGGCCGCGCTGCTTTTCCACGATTCAAGGCGTAAGTAGGCCAAGCGATGGCACGTCGGCGACAACTCAGATTTACTCGTCGTCGCACGTCTAGTCGTACCTTGGCGTTATTTGCAGTCGTGTTTTTTCTTACACTCACGCTTGCGCCACCGATTAAGCATTACTTCACACAGCGTGCACAAATCAGTGCTCTAAATGCCCAACTCAGCTCAGATAATAAAGCGCTAGATGCTGCACGCAAAGAGCTGTTGTTGTGGCAAGACCCTGAGTACGTAAAGTCACAGGCGCGCGAGCGTCTGCATTTCGTTCTGCCAGGGGAGCGTCAATACATCGTTACAGAAGGCGACACATCTGCGACACCTGTTACCACTACTAAGGTTGCTAACTCTTTAACCAATGGCCAACCTTGGTACACACGTTTGATCGCATCGATTAGTGAAGCTGGCAAAAGTTGAGAGAAGTAAGCCAATCTGATTTAGATTGTATTGAAAACCAGTTAGGCCGCACACCTCGTGATGTGCATGCGATTGCGTATCGTTGCCCGTGCGGTAAACCTGCAGTTGTTGAAACTCCACCACGCTTAGCCGATGGCACACCATTCCCAACTTTTTATTATGCAACCTGCCCACGGCTAACTGCGGTGATTTCTACCTTAGAAACTACTGGCCTCATGGCAGATATGAATGATCGCTTAGCAACTGATGCTGAACTTGCCGGGGCATATTACGCAGCCCATGATGATTACATCGCAGCACGTTCGGCTTTAGGAATTAATGTTCCAGAAGTTGAGGATGTATCTGCTGGGGGAATGCCCACTCGTGTTAAATGTTTACACTCTCTGGTCGCACATTCTTTAGCTGCCGGCCCCGATGTAAATCCACTTGGTGATGAAGCACTCGCGGCACTTCCACAGTGGTGGCAGGGCAACCCATGCGAGTAGCAGCGATTGATTGTGGAACGAATTCAATACGCTTACTGATTGCCGATATCGAGGGTAATAATTTTCGCGAAGTAATTCGCACCATGCAGATTGTTCGACTCGGCCAAGGCGTAGATCAAAGCGGCGAGTTTCATCCCGATGCAATTGCGCGCACACTCGCTGCAGTCGATCTCTTCGCCGCAGAGATCGCTAAGCGCGGAGTTCAAAAGATTCGCTTCTGTGCCACCAGTGCCACTCGCGATGCCACTAATCGCCACCTATTCGTCGATGGCGTGCGCGAACGCCTAGGTATTGAACCTGAAGTAATCAGCGGAGATGAAGAGGCATCACTCTCATTTACCGGCGCGATTCAGGATCTATCCCCAGCCGATGGTCCGTTTCTAGTCGTTGATATTGGCGGCGGATCAACTGAATTTGTCTTTGGTACCACTCATGTTGAACATGCCAAGAGCGTCAACATTGGCTGTGTTCGCATGACCGAACGCCACTTCACCAGCGATCCAGCCTCGACCACTGAAATAGTGGCAGCACGCGCTGATATTCAAGAAGCTATTAATAAAGCCGCAGCGCTAGTGCCCATCACAACCGCCAAGACTCTCATCGCAGTTGCTGGCACCGCAACAACTGTTGCCGCCGCGGCCCTGGGTTTAACTGAATACGATCGATATGCAATTCACTTAGCCCGAGTCAGCGCAGAACACACTCATGAAGTTGCCGATATGTTTTTAACTGCATCACGTGAAGCTCGTTTAGCGTTGGGCTATATGCACCCTGGTCGCGTTGATGTTATTCCTGCAGGTGCGCTAGTTCTTTCAGAGATTATGAAAGCCACCGGAGCGAAAGCATTTGTTGCATCTGAATCAGATATCTTGGATGGAATTGCCCGATCTATCGCGTGATAGATCGAGCAACCACCACCTCTTAACTCTTAATTGGGAAGGTTTTCGTATAACTCTATAATAAAAACTAATTTCTAAGCGTAAATCTATAATAGAAAAGTAATATTTTTATATTAGCGCGAAGCAGTTAGTAATCATCCAGGAATGCGAAAATTCTTTTTATAGTTTAGAATTGTAGTAACTCGCTCCATAGCGAACGGGAACTGTAAAAAGTTCTTAATGACACAGTGACAATCGGTACAACATCCTTAAGGAGGATGCGATGAACACTGGAAAGAAACGAACTCGTGCAAATGGCGAGGGAACTATATTCAAAAACCGTAATCGATGGACTGTGGCATGTTATGACATCCATGGCATTAGACGTACACAATCTTTCAAAAAGAAGATTGAGGCTGAAACTTGGTTAGTAGAACAAGTAACAGCACGCAAGCGTTTTAAAGGCACTTACGTGGTTAATCCAAAACAAACCGTTGAGGAATACCTAAATAATTGGTTACCAACTCAACGCCATCTAATTCGACCAAATAGCACTAGGTTCTACTCATCTACAATCAAAAACCTGATCACACCATATATTGGCTCAATGCCTGCATCGCAGCTATCACCAGCTGCAATCAAAGATCTACTCAACACCCTTGCAGACAAGGGCTATGGCCACGGATCAATTCTTGGAGTCTTACGCACTCTGTCAAAAGCCTACGCTGACGGTCTGCAGAATCATGAGCAGGTTCATAATCCAGCAGAAGGCGTAAGGATGCTTTCTATGAAACCAGTAATTTCACAAGCAATTCCTTTAGAGGATTTAACAAAACTCTACAGAGTTGCAAAGGAGTCTCCCTTTGATTTAGCCCGCTTAATGATTGGTGCTGAATTGGGTTTTCGCCCCTCAGAAATCATGGGGCTTAAATGGACGGACCTACACCAAACTGATGCGGGTTGGTTGATCACTAATGAACGTCAAGTTCAACGGGTGAAAGGTAAACCTCTTCACTTTGCACCTACAAAAACCAGCTCTAGTACCGCCAAGCCTTTGACTAAAAGGCAAATATCAATTCTTCTTGCTCATAAGCGCCATCAAGCTCTCAACAAGGCAAGGTGGGTTGAAGATAACGACGTTCTCTTTCCAAATTCGATTGGTCGACTTCGAGACGAGACGCTCGACAAAGACTGGATGCGGCAGCTCTGCGACCGCGCTGGGGTGAAGTGCTATACGCGCTATCAACTTAGGAAGTCCTGTTTTACCAACTTTCTAAGAGGAGCAGACCTAGGAACCACTAAAGCGTTCTCTGGTCACACATCAACAAAAACACTCGAAGACCACTACATCACTCCTGAAAGTAGCGCGGTTAGAGAAGCTGCTAAAAGAGCTGAGGATGCTCTTCTAAAAGAGCAAGTCCGCCTAAACAAAAGAGCCATCTAATTCCAAAAGTACCAGTGAGAGCTCAGGTTCCTCTGAGCTCTCACTGGTCTCAAACATCCAACAATTAATGAAAGGCAATTATGATATTTGATAAGTACATGGGCGAGAGTCTCGATATGTATGAGCTAGCTGATTTCTTGGGAGTCTCGATCTACGATTCCTTTTTCAAAAAACATGCCAGCTTTTTTAGTTTTTTTCAAATACAAGGTGGATATTTTCCACTTGCATACCTAGAAATTTACTTTCAGTATAAAAATCTAGGGATTCTTATGGGCTCAACTTACAAAAAAAATGCCGAGTTGACTCCTATCAAGTGTTGCGCATCTGGCTCTGAAAAGAGGTGTTTTAATTCCTCTTTACGGTTCCGCTTATTTCAACTCATTGACGAGGCTAGCGAGGGAGGAGGACAAATCTCTGAAATAAATCTTTGGCACACTATCTTCACATCAGAGACTTCCTGCCACCTCAAAGATAGGATTCAATTCAAATTCACACTATTTGAACTTTTAGAACTGGAGCAAATAGAAATTTCTTCAAGAGATGCCGTTGGCACGTCATATCGGCGTCTCAATCAAATAAAAAAAGGGCCAGGCAGACCTAAAAAGTATTAACTTCCCTACTATGTAGACTATCCACTATCTCTACTATAGTTACTATCTTTGCAGTAATGTGCGTACGGAAAAAATAATTATTTTTATACACGTAGCTCTACAAAATATGGTCTACTATAGTAGGTATAGTACATAGTGTTATAGTGATGCGGTTTGAAAATATAGAAGTTAAATTCGATTTTTCCTAACCGCATGTATGAAATTTTGCTTTACTAATAAACAGTCAAGAGAAAATGCCCCAACATGCGGTATCAAAATATCGAAGTGAAATTCAATTCTTTTTAATCGCATGTAGTGAATTTTGATTTACCAATGACTGCTTAAAGGGATTGCAGCAAACATGCGGTTATCAAATAATTTAACTATATTTCGCCTATTTAAGCATTCACCAAATTTAACAGACTCTATAAAAGCCTAATTCTTGTAAAACACAGGAATTCACTGACTTTCATAAACAATTCCACATAAAGATATAATGATTTCTATAATAGAAAAGTTCTGAAACTGCTTATAAACTGGGGTTAAAGGTAGTCAAAGTTGTGGAGTTTTTATCATTTAATCCTGGCTTCAAGGCACTACTCGCCGATTCCAGGCTATTGGTTCCATTTGTCACTAAAGACAGTAGCCTTCAGAATCGTCTTCCCCAGCGTCCACCATCTTTTTCTCGCTGCTCTATACGGCTTCCCAGCTCTTCAGGTTGTGAGTCTCTATATGGGTAGTGCTTGTCAAGAAAATCCTGGGTTGCATTGTCTTGTGCATAGAGGTCTGCTAAGACGTCATGTAGTTTGGCATTCCGCCTTACTGCAACAGCAATCCGCTCTGGTCGCTGTTTCAAAATATCTCTCATGCATTCATGGTGAAGAAAGCGCCACCTTAAGTCCTTACTTTCCAGCACTCCATGCACTTCTTCCCAAGCAGCTAGGAGATCTTCGGGTTTCCTTATATTCACAAAAAAATGCTACGCCTAGTTTGCGTCGATTACTAGGTACTTTGAAGGTAGCGGGGCTAATGCCTGCGAGTCGATCCCACCTATTGTCAGTGGAAGTTCCTATGCTTCTCGGTGGAGGAAATAAGTGGCTTATAAATCAAGAGGTTTCAGAGAGCCAGCGAACCCTGTCGGAAATGTCGCAGAGTTGTTTGCGGGTGTTGGGGGATTTCGCATTGGTCTAGCACGTGCTGGCTGGAAAACAATTTTCTCAAATCAATGGGAACCAGGGACAAAAGTTCAGCACGCCTCTGATGTTTACGTTGCTCGCTTCGGAGCAGACGGTCATAGCAATGAAGATATTGCCCTAGTCGAATCTCTCCCAAGAAAAACAGATTTACTTGTTGGGGGATTTCCATGCCAGGATTATTCTGTTGCAAAATCACTCAACAGCGCTAAGGGGCTTAAGGGGAAAAAGGGTGTGCTGTGGTGGGAAATACTGCGTCTTGTGGAAGACCAAAAACCAAAATTTGTTTTTCTTGAGAATGTCGATCGGCTCCTTAAATCTCCCTCAAGTCAAAGAGGCCGAGATTTTGCTATCATGCTGAAGACTCTCGGTGATGTCGGATACAACATTGAGTGGAGAGTGGTGAATGCCGCAGACTACGGATTCCCTCAACGGCGTATTCGAGTATTTATCGTCGCAACCAGATGCAAGCGGAACTTTGAGGGGCCTTCACCGGAATTAGTCATTTCAAAGTTAGGAATACTTGCGCGTGCTTTACCAATTAAGAAGCTTTCCCATGAACTGCATGAAGTGAAATTGGATGAATCTGCAGATCGTATTAGTGCATCTTTCAACAAAAAAACGAACAAGTCTCCTTTCCTCACCTCTGGATATTATTCAAATGGGATTGCCTATACGGTTAAAACCGAAGCGGTGTTGTCAAACAAACCTATGGTCCTCGGGAATGTACTTATCCCAGACTCTAAAGTCCCAAATGAATATTGGGTGGAAGAGAATCGAATTAAAGAATGGAAATATCTAAAGGGGGCTAAAAGTATTGCCAGAACGCATAAGGGCAGCGGCACCAATTACAATTACGCAGAAGGGAAAATGGCATTTCCTGACTTACCAACAAACCCAAGTCGAACTATCCTAACTGGAGAAGGAGGCTCCACTCCTTCGCGGTTTAAACACATAATTAAGACAAGCCGTGGCTATCGAAGATTGACGCCTATGGAACTCGAGCGCTTAAACGGATTCCCTGACGGTTGGACAAGTATCAATCAATCAGGCAACCTTTTGAAGGATGGAAGACGGGCATTCTTTATGGGGAACGCTTTGGTAATCGGATTGATTGAGCGAGTGGGAAAAGTTCTTGCCCATGAGATGCGAAGGTAAATTTAACGCAATCTCGATCCGTAAATTAATCCATGTGATTTTTGGGATAAGGCGGACAAGGGTTTTAATTCGCCGATGAGAAGTGGGGGAGAAAAACTCCCATCCATCTGCGCCAGTTGAGCAGAAAGCTTGGAGAATGAACATAAAGACCGCCAATCGCGTGGCGTGATAACTTTGAGGAAATCGTCATCGGCGGCAAGAATCACACATTGTTTGACATCTTCTGCCTTTGGTAATCGAATCGCATCATAGAAATCACTACCAAGGCTCATTTGGTGCCTAAATGTAATCCGAAACCAAGTTTGTCCCTTTGTAAATCTGCCTTCATCTCCCGTCCAGCCAGAATCCAGAAATCTTTGAGAAATTACATCATTGAGAAAGGGTTGGATTCCCAGAGGTTCTGATTTTCCTAATCCTTTTCTTACCTCTCCTTGAAGTATGAATAGATTTGTTGCCTCTCGCCAAACACCATCCAGCAAATTAACGCCCTCATTGGCCTCTGCTGTGGGTTCACTCTTGTACCAACTCGGCCTTACCAATCTAACCTTCATAACTAGGACTCTACATTCACTTTACATAACTCCTGAACCTCTAAATTGATAAAGCTTTGTTCGCTCCAAGGAGCAAAAATCCCTTCAAAAGGGACTGTTGCATACAAATGATTGGGAATATTTGACTGCTCTAGCCGAAAGTTTCTCAAGCGAATACTTAGGTGTGTCTCCTCAAAAGAGTCTCCAGAGAAATCTGACTCATTCAAAGTGAATTTCCCACAAATAGATTGAAAAATTCGGCCAAGTGACATGATGTTCAGCAATCTTATGCGACCTGACTGATCATAAGTGCAAAATGCAAGTAACTTTTTATCATCCAAAATGAGACATAAGTTTGAATTACCTAGGTTCTCGACTGAGGTTAGAAGCTCGCCAATCTCATCAAATGCTGGATGCAACAGTGTGAAAGATTTTGGGGTCCCTGGTTCCGCGGTCAGCTCACTTGAGTATCTAGAGGTATCAAGTTCAGCATCAGACAACCTAATAAACTCAAGTAAGTCAATTCTAAGGTTAGTGGACGCAGGGGGCAAATCTCCATCAGTTTGCCAAATCTTTTCCAGTGCGATTCTTTGATAATCCTCACGTACTCGTTGCAATTCTAAGTACTCATTTTTTGTACTCACTTGTTCGCCAGCAAACTTGTTACGTACTTCATTTCTAATGGCATCTGCAAAGATATCTGCAGCTTCACCAACAGCAAGTTGATAATCCGCTTGTCGACTCAATAGACGGACATACATTATTGCTTCAATGCTATCCGGGTACCACAAATTTATGATGTTTACTTCAGCAGATTTTTGACCCAAACGAGCGATACGCCCAATCCGTTGTTCAAGACGTGCTGGGTTCCACGGTACGTCTAAATTGATTAAAGTCTTTGCAGTCTGCAAGTTCAAGCCCTCAGAAGCAGCATCTGAACAAAAGACTAAGGAAATCACGCCACTATTTAGGGCATCCGTGACATCTGATTTTGTTGCAGGCACGACTCCCATAGAAGTTTGAATCCATGCTTTTCCCCCGGTGTAAAGTGCAAATCCTGGTACTTGATTCAATAAATGAGAGTTACAAAATAGATTTAGAAATCCGTCAAGGGTATCTGTATAGCGAGAGAAGACTAAAACTGGTCCTTCACCTAAGAACTTTTCAAGCGACTTCATGGCCACTGAAAATTTGGGATCATGGTTTTCAATGCTTTCGCCCACTCCATCCAAGATTCGAAGCAGCTCCTCGATGTAGGAATTTTCAAGAATTATGGCTTGTTTAACGTTCTCCAGAACTTTACTTAGGCCATTTTGACCATCTATTTCGGGCGCTAACTGACCAAATTCGTCCGAATTTAAATCTTCATCTTCAAAGTCAAAATCACTTAAAAGTTTGATTAGCAATTCAGAATTTGAATCGTTGAGAGCCTCTCCAATAAGATTAAGTTTCGCTTTCCTTTTGAGAAGGCTCGCTCGAGACGCAAACAGCGAAGAAACTAATCTTTGGTAAAAACCAGATTTGGCAAAACCTATTGGAAACTTACCACCAGGTTTTAGCGACTCTTCCGTTTTACCATATGCCTGAGAAAGATAACTTTCAACGGCCCACTCATACTTTTCTAGTTTTCCACTCATTGTTATCTCTGGTGCGTCAAATTTCCGGACAGGAAATTTGTATCCAAACTTTTCTAATCCGCTTTTTGTATTTCTACAAGTAAGGAAATGACCTGGGTGTACTTTAGTCAGAATCTTCCTAAATACCTCCAGCTGGTTCTGAATGAGAATTGCCGATGCAGCTGAACTTTGACTTTGAGATTGCCGCAATTCCATAATTAAAAGAGACTCTTTGCTTGTAAGCAATTCAGGTAACCAGGAATAGGATTCAAATGATGAAAGTAACAAGTCGGCCATTGTCTTAGCCTCATTCAGGCCTATCGAACTAGACTGAGTGCTTACAATTTTCAGTGATTCTTCATACTTTGCGAATTTCTTCCACTGGCCTGGAAGTCCTAGGAGATTTAGAAGCCCATGATATTCAGATGGGTGAACCTGCATCGGGGTAGCAGTCAACAATAAGACATGAGGGATTAACTCCTTCACAGAATCCAAAAGCTTCCATAGTCGAGTTGATTTGGAGCCGTATTGATCTACATTCACACGTGCAGCATGAGCTTCGTCAACAACGAGCATTTCAGGCAATAGTTTCTTAAACTCGTTTTCATTCAATCTCGCCCATTGAGCCGAAACTAATTTTAATTTAGGGGCCGATCTGAGGGCATTGCTTGAAACGCTACTTATGTGTTCAGAATTAGCAGAAACAAATGATTTACTCCCGGATTCGTAAATCCAAAAATCTAGTTTGAAGTGTCGATCCATTTCTTCTTGCCATTGTCTCAATAACCCTGCGGGGCAAAGAATTGTGACATTTTGAACTAGTTTCATCCGCAACATATAGGAAATCAAGATTCCTGCTTCTAGTGTTTTTCCCAGACCCACTTCATCAGCCAACATCACTCTGACTGGCCATCTACTTAAAGATTCATGAAAAACACGTTCCTGGTGAGGGTATAGGCTGGCAAAAGATAGATTGAAGGGTGTGAACGAAGATGAAGTACGTATGAGTTGTATGAGTGAAGTGAAATCAATATTTTTAGCAGTTCTTAAAGATGAAAGCTCCTCAAAGGGATTAGATGGATTCCCTAATTTTTCCAAGATTTCCGTGGCAAACGCTTCATCTAGTGGGATTATGTCTATGTCAGGCTCAAGGCCTTTCCAGATTTGCTCAAAACTATGAACCAACTCTAGAGTCGGGTTTTCCACACTTTTCCATGAGAAACTGAATTGCATCTCCTCAACGTTGTACAAACCACCTATTGTTTCATTCAGGCTCCCAGTACCCGCAATTACATTTCCGTTTGAATCTTTGAAAATCATTCGTTTCTGATGATAAATACCTTGCTGGCTTTTCGGGGAAGCCACCCGAACTTCCAATAAACCTAATCGGAGCATCCAGGCAATACCCGCTATTGCACTCTTGGAAGTCATGTCTGACAGCTGTCCGACCTCAACGAAAAATTTTTCCTTTACTTGATTAACTAGGGTCTCTGGTAACAGACTTCCTAGCGCCCTTGCTGCCAATAAATCTCCTGGTACGTCATGAATTCCAATCACCAATCGCATCTTTCCACTTTTACGGTAAATAGCTTCCAACCCTGCTGCGACTGAAGCTAATGACTCAACAGTAAAATATCCAGTAAGTCGGTCATAGTTAGTTGACAGGGACAGGATTGGAGTAAGAGCTTCGTTTAATATCCGATGTCCAGTAGTGGAGTAAAAACTTCTTACACTTAGCGACTTAAAATCGTCTGAAGCTTGTCCTGAGTTTCTATTCATAGCCTAAAGCATCTAAAATTTCGTCACAAAGTTCTTTATCGCCATCCTTTGTTTCGCGTGTTATTGCTCCATTTGTCACTAACTCTCGAAGTAATCCATCTGCATATGCCATTTGTGCAGGCGTTAGAGTTTTTCCGGATTTAACTCTTGTCTGCCATCCCTTCAAAGCTTTTATCCCGTTGTCGGTTAATAGTCCGTAGGTTTGTGCCTTCTTAGCCGAATGACCAAAAACTTCAGAGCTGAGTCCGGCAATTCTTTCAAAGACTGTGGGCCCTTCAACCTCTCTGATTGCACTTTCAACCACGAGGAAAGGAGATTTATGATCCTTAGTTTCCATGAGTGCTTGAATGGCTGCTTTGAGACCATCTGTGGAGGCTGCGGCTAAGCTAAACCATGTCGTGCTCGGTGGCTTAAGTTTTGCTAACAAAATGAGATTTTCATCCTCAAGCATTGCTAGGTTTAAAACTGCTTGAAGTTCAGCCGGCTGACAATTGAGAAAATTAGAAGCCATTTTCAGGGTCAATCCACTTAAAAAGTATGACTCCGATACCTGTAACACCCACTCGTTAAATGGCATCGAATCATATTTATTCCACGCCACCACTAAATTGGTAAATTTGTCGGATTCAATATCCTTTGTCATTTTCTTACCCAGGACTTCGGGCGACTTTTTATGACCAAGTGCATCCAATTATCTCGATTTTCTTTAGCTTTAATGTATTCAAGTCCTCGATGCTTTATGGAAAAAGCCATAACGGCTTCGGCTAAAGCCATAACCACTATCAGTTCAATATCTGTGGTCTCCGTGTAAATTAGAGATTCGGTATTAATCACCGCTTGCAAATCTCCCGTGTCCTCATCAAAGATATAGTCCCAGGGGATTGTTTCGTCTAACTTTTCAAAAACATAAGAAATAGGAATTTCGTCTTCGCCTATTTTTAGGGTTTGAAAATTGCCAGTTACTACATTTTGGGTTTGCCTTGATGGAGTAGAAGTTTTTATATTATCTTCGCCGGTAGCAATATCAATAATGCCATCAAAATTCTGATCTTCTGGCGAAATCAGACCTAAAGCTAAATCTAATCCACGAATTGCCTTGGCCTGACGCAAGTTATCCTTCTTGCCCTGAGCCATTCGGCCGGAAGCCTTTACAGCTGGTTTCAGTGCTTCTGTCATATATTTTTTAACCAAGCGCCACTCTTCAGAAGTTTTGTTAAATCCAAGTTTATGGAAATTTGCAGCTACAAAAGGGAGATCAATCTCACCAACCACTCTTGAACTCATGAGGTGTGCCCTCAAGAAATCTTTGTTCCAGGCTTCTACAAGTTGTTTCTCACGATAAATGTTTATTCCATAATCACCACTATTGTGAGTTTTAGTATCCAATCCGTACCAGCCAGTTACTTTATAGCCATTTATTTCCAAATCTATTTCATATCTTCTATCTTCTACTAACGTATAAGTCTTAGGTGTAACCAAAGTTGAATTTACAAAAATTGAATCACCAAACTCGAGATGTGGTTTATAAGCCATTCCCAATTTTTCAGTGACAGCGGTCACCATAACGAATTTTTCCTTGAGCTTTGTTATGGTAATAGCCGTACCGTGAGCACGGTCACCAATTGGTCCTTCTCCTTTTTTAAATTTCTCGGATTTGACCTCAACTTCCCAATTCTTTCTGTCCTTCTTCTTGAGCCAGTCAACAAGATCAATTTCAACTGAATATTGGTTAGGATCGCCTTCTGGACGGGTAACGATATTCCAATGTTTACCTAGACTCGCGCAGGCTGCCTTTAGTCCAAGTCCGTACATTCCTTTTCTTGCTTTTGTATTTCCAGTGACGGTATCCATTTGAGCTGCTAATCTCAATGCTTCCGCCAAGATGTTTTCTGTCATTCCGATTCCATTGTCAATGATTGAAATTTCATTGTCATCAATAAATACTTCAATTTTTACTTTTTCATCCAGGTATCGTGCATCCATTGAGTTTGCGATGAGTTCACTTATTGCTTGTGGCACCTCGTAATTAGCCTCGCCAATATCCACCAACAGACGTATGTCTGGGGTGATGTCGAATTTCTTTGAGGTCATTAGATTCCTTTAGGGAGAATACTTTGGCACCTAATCATAGAAACTATTGACCCCAGCTTCAATGTTTTAAGGCGAGAGTTCTTGTTTTGAGCTCAATCAGAGGCAAATACCCAAAAGAAACTATTCAAACGACCTTAGTTTCTGGGCTTTTCATCATCCAAGAAGATAGCAATCAATTTTGATCATGTTGGAATCCGCGGTCAGCGAATAAGAGTCAAAAGTACCGTCTTGAAAGTGAATAGGTTTACTCACCTGAGCTCAGCCCCAAATCTTCCATATGCTTTCTCATTCTTACTCGGGTCTCTATGAGACTCCAAGGATGGCGGAATGATTCAATTTCAATTTTCCACCCACATTCGCAGACCATGAAACACTTCTTGTCCTTATCTTCACCTGTATATTCAAAATCTATGGAATGACCCTGATTGGGTATACCAGTTGGAATGAGTCGTCCTATTTGATTAACCTCGAATTTTCTTGGTAAATCTCACATCTTCTGGGATGCCTTCCCAGCCGCATCCAATACATCTAATCTCAGGATCATTGAATCCAATTCCGCGTCCACCAGATACGAATTTTTCACTATCAAGTTCTTGATAGATCATTCCGTACACAATTCTTCTGATTAAAGAATGTTCATTACATTGCGGGCAGAATGTATATCGTCCAATAAACACAGGTCTTTTCTGAATTCGTTTACCCACAGGCGATAGAACTGTAAAGCCAGCATTTGCCAGGTCTTGAACAATACTTGCGGCAACTGTTTCAGGTGAACCCTCCTTGATTCCACTCCAGGACATTTTCCCTGAACCTCGTGTGGGAAAGTTGAAAACTGCACCTATATGGTCAAGTCGTACTAGCAACTTTTCGTTTAAGGTAATGTTATAAACAACCTGCGCCCCATTGCCTTCAATATCAAGATTTGCGGCTGGAAATGCTTGGGCTATTGACCTAGCGATGATTTCTTCGGTGGTCTTAAGATTCATTGTGCCTCCCTAACGCCCACTGATTCAATAATGGCGCAAATCGCTGATATTGTCACCAGAGCTAATTTCTATAAAGAACATCACTCTGAACTTTTGTGTGTCATCTTGGCTATAAGAGAGAGGGCTTCATCTTCAGTAAATCCCCCAGTCATGAGAGATTTGTATATTTCATGAAGTCGAACGGCCGATTCTTCTAGCGCTGATAAGCCTTCAAAACCTTGTAAGTTTTCCATACTTAAGAAGTTATCAGCAGCCACTGACAATTCATGAGCCTGTGGCTTATACCCGTCCTGGAAGCTCTCTGACCTGGTTCCGGGGCGCCTGGATTTATTGGAGGCATTCTTTAATGTCGGAGGCAGCGCTAAAGTCAGAACATGGAGTTAATAGTTACCTTGGCAATCCTCTGGGGTATGTACAAATTCGCCTCCATGCTTTTTTCATCTCCAAAGAAGCAGCCAGTTAAGAAAGGGGCTTCGCCTAGGAAATCTACCTACTCGAGTACCGCAAGAACTTCTTCCCCAGCAAAGAAAGCACCTACCTACACTCCTAAACCGCCTGCACCTACACCTGCAAAACCAAAAGCTCCCTCTACAAAGAAGGCTGGTTCGGCCAGCGGTAATCGAACTTATTCTGGACCCTTATTCGCACAAGCGGGTGAAAAGGGTAAATTGTTTGGATTCGCAGATAAGAGCGGAATACATGAACTTGACGGTCCATTTGCGATTATCGACTTGGAAACCTCAGGGTTCAATCCCCCTGGAAGCAAAATTCTTGAGATTGCAATCCTGAAAATCGACAGGGATGGAAATGAGTTAGATAGATTCGAAACACTGATCAACCCTGAAGATGGAAATGTGGGTCGCACAGACATTCATGGCATCGAATTAAGGATGCTTACTGGTGCACCCACTTTTGATGAGGCAAGCGGAAGAATTCTAGAGTTAATCCAAGACTCAATAATCGTGGCTCATAACGCTCGATTCGAAGAAAACTTTCTAGCATATGAATTAAATGAGGCTGGGCATGACCTCGACTTGATTCCAGCTTTAGACACTCTTTGGTTGGCGAGAAACACCATTGACCTACCCAATTACAAATTGGACACCGTAATAAATGGTTTCAATGAACGCATAATCAATGCCCATACTGCATTGGGTGACGTAATCGCTGTTTCGAAAATTCTGCCAGAAATGCTGAATCGAATTGGTCAGTTGTACTACCCCATCGCACATCCTCAATTACCTAGTGCCTCTGTACCGTTTAAGGCTAAGACTCGCTAACAATGGCTAAAAATCTGATCCCTCGTTCACTTGCTATCAAGAAACGCCAGATAGAGGTAGATGTATTTAACTTCATCAGCTTGCGTAGAGGCGTGAAAGAGAGAAAAGCTCGAAGTAAGTACAAAGAGCTTTTCACCTATACCCTGACGAAAAAACTTAATAAATCTCAGCAAAAAGTCGCCACCTCCTTTGCCCCAGAGACGCTTGTAGTCGCAGGAGCTGGAACGGGAAAAACTTCTGCACTCTTGGGACGTGCGAAGTACTTGATCACAGATGAGAGAGTCACAGGTCCAGAAACTCTCCTTTTGGCCTTCAACAAGAAGGCTGCGGAAGAAATTGCTGAACGAGCTGAAAAGATGGATCTAGACGTAGTCAGCCGTACATTTCATGGTTTTGCAAGACAAGTGATTATCAAAAGTGTTAATCAACTCGGGAAAGCTTCACCATCTGATTTCAATTCGATGGAATCTCTTGAGGGCATCGCCTTTAGCAAGGATAAGGATTTAATCGAATTCATCGAGAAGTTCTATGACCAAGGAATTGACGAGAATACAAAAAAATTACTTCAGCAGTTTTTTTCTCAATTACTTGTTCCCTACTTTCAACATGACGAGTTCAAAAACATTGAAGAGTATGCACAGTTTGTAAGAAGCGGTATTCCATTGACCCTTTCGGGAGACAGGGTTAAAAGTCATGGTGAGTGGTTGATATCAAACTACCTTTTTTGCAATCAGGTTCCATACAAGTATGAAGCACCGTATGAAGAGACTAAGGGAACAGGATTGTGGTACCGACCAGACTTTAGTCTTTTTCAGGGAATCTACATTGAATACTTTGGGATAGATCGTAATAATCAAACCTTACCTTGGATTGATTCAGAGAAATATGTCGAAGAAATGGTTTCTAAAGTAGAAACACATAAAGTGAATAAAACTTCTTTGATAAATCTTTCGTATCAAGATCTTCTTGATGGAAAACTAATTAGTAAACTTGAGAAATACCTTCGAGATTTCGAGATACCCATTCGCCCAATGAGTACCGCTGCGATACTCGAGGCAGCAAATAAGGCTGGTTACACTTCCAAAATATTCGAATTGACGAAGAGATTTCTGGGCTTCTATCGGGCGGGAGACTTCAAGGGTGAAGATTTGCTGGCCAAGTGCAAGACTGATAGAGAAGTAGTCTTCGGCAAGATATTCCTATCGCTCTACGAACAATATCTGTCTGAACTAAACAGAATCAAACAAACAGATTTTACGGGTTTGATTCTTGAGGCGACAAAAATTCTTAATGCCACAAGTGAATTTTTACCCTATAAACACATTATGGTTGATGAGTTCCAAGACATTTCAAAAGATCGCTGGGCTCTAATTGAGAGCCTCAAAGCAAATAATCCAAGTATTGAATTTACTTTCGTAGGCGATGACTGGCAAGCCATTAATGAATTTGCGGGCAGTGATCCTGAAATTATGATCAGTCTGGGTAACTGGGAGAAAAAGCGGGAACAATTATTTTTGAGTGAGACTTTTCGGATGCCTCAGAGTCTTTGTCAGTATTCAGGAGAATTCGTAATGCAAAATTCTCGTCAAATTCCTAAGGAATTGATCGCAAAAGGAGATACAGCTAAATACGACCAATCACTCAACTTTTATTGGGATACAGATCCAATCACCCATGTAGATAATATAAAGAAAGTTATTACTGAGATTGGTAAGGACGCCCAAGACCCTAACAGCGAGCTATTTATAATCGCTAGATACAACCGTAGTTTGCCTAAACTTTCTGAAGTCGATGGCCTTTGGGCGGGCCCAGTCTCTATCTCCACCATACATAGGGCTAAAGGATTAGAAGCCGACCATGTAATCGTTCTTGATGTCAATTCCTCGGGCGTAGGCTTTCCATCTTTAATTCAAGATGATCCACTTTTAGACTTAGTTAGAGATCAAGATTTTAGTTTTCCAAATGCGTCTGAGCGGCGAGTTTTTTATGTAGGAATTTCTAGAGCCAGAAAAGCAACTCATGTAATTTCTTCAATCAAGGCCCCATCAACCTTCGCTCTTGAGATGCAGAAATCTGAAAGTGGAGAACATATTGGTTTCGAAGAATCGAAGATTTCCAACTGTCCTTCATGCAAATCGGGTTGGCTAATTAAAAAAGAGAAAGTGCGAGGTCTTTCCTGCACAAACTGGCCCGTCTGTAAATTCAAGACGCCACCATGTCTTATCTGTGGTGAACCGACGGAAATGGACGTAGAGACTCCCAGCATCTACAACTGTGAAAATCATCCAAAAGATGGGGTTAAGCGATGCAAGAAATGTGATCTTGGAGCCTATGAAGTTAAGAGTGGAAGAAATGGAAACTTCTTTGGGTGTCATCTATGGATGAGCACTGGATGTCGAGGCTCAGAGAGTCTTTCTGAAATTTCCGATCTCAAACCTTTGCCTAGAATTAAATCTGAATCTGTCTCTGAAGTAAGCGACGTTAGTGGCAGTCGGTCAGGTAAGAGATGGACACTTGAAGAGGATTTACTTGCCCTTACTCTGTTTAACAGTGGAAATGATCTAGAAGAGATTGGCGATCAATTGGGTCGTAAAGCCACAGCAATTCAGGGTCGATTCGTAAGGTGGATCGAAATGGCAGAACCTCGCTTACAAATCCAAATATCCAAAAAGTCGGTTGAATACGAGAATCATGAAGAAGAGTGGACTGAGCCTGAAAGGGTTCAACTTCTCAGCCTTTGGGAACAGACTTTAAATTTGGTGGATATCACTGAAAAACTTCAACGACCAAAACATCAAATTATTATCACGTTGTTCGAGCTTGACCAATTAGAGTTAAGCGAGAAGCATCTAAAAGTGGTTACGGATCACTATTTACTCAAGAACTAGCCTGCACTGTTTAAGATGCAGAAAGGTCATCAATATTCAAGCAGTAGGTTCATCATAGAGATCTCCTGTCCTGGGGGTAAAAAGTCAGGAAGGTCTGGCAATTGTTAGCAGTACGGTCATCAGTAGCAGCAGTAAAGTCAGGTAGGTTGGCCTATTTTCCCCTTGGAAAAGCTCTCTATCCCGTCTATTATTTCTTTTAACAAGCTCAGATTGTCACTGTCCTATAACTCTTAATCGTTAAGACTTATTCGTGTGAACCGCCAGTGTGAGCAAACGTCTTGCAGGTAATCTGCCAACGTCCTTCAAGAACTGACAATGAGAAGTAGTCAGTAAAGTTTAATGTTCCCCAGAAACCCTCTTCCTTAACTGTTGCAAAAGCAGCAGTTCCATCGATCTGGATATCTGTAATTTTTGCTACAAGATTTCCACCATCTCCAGGTGATCCAACCATCAGTGCAACAAAGCCAGCTTTGTCCATGTCATAGTCAGTTCCTGCCATTGTTCCAAACCAACGTGCGCTGGAATGAAATGCTTCATTTAACTTATCCGCATCTCCTTTTCCTGCACCATCGATGTATAGATTGATCAGACGTGTAACTTCCTCTAAATCTTTTGCCATAGTGAGTTCCCTCCTGGTAACCATAGATAGCAATGAATTGAATTACTTAATGAACCTAGACCCGATTTCATTGCTAAACAATGCTTTTTACGTGGATAAAACCTGTATTTTCCCCTAGTACACTCAGGTTCTTGTACACGTGGCCCCGATAGCCCAATGGCAGAGGCAGAGGACTTAAAATCCTCCCAGTGTGGGTTCGACCCCCACTCGGGGCACCAGTAGTGCGTATTTACTTATCTTCGTGCCTAAATTATTTCTCGAAATCAAAGCAATTGCAATCATTGCTTTTTTAATTCATACACAATCGCTGGAGGATTTGAAGCAGATGTGTAGGTACTCAGTTCCTTCCGTGCCTCCACATCTAGGCTAGAGCAAAGCTCTCGCTCCTACTGCCTCTGCCATTGTACTTCCCGATTAAATAGGACCCCCCATTGCTAAATTCTCACGCTCAGGGTTATGTACTACCCAATTAAATATTTCTCCTAAAGTGAGTAGGCTCAATCTATGCACCATAATAAGGGTAACAACTTAATTGTTATGATTCTTATAAGTTGTCTTTTTCTTGCTTACTCGCAACCATCGGCTGCTGCAGAGCGAAAAAAGCCAAATTGGTTAGCGAGCTGCCCTGAAGTTGTAGACGCAACTCCAGAGTTGTCTACTCCAAAAACCGTTTTACTGCGCGTACCTTCGGGTAACGAGTTCAAATTGCTCGCTAAGGATTCCACTGACTTTGTATCAGAACCACAATCAATTATTGGTTGTTACGTATTAGAAGAGTTAGTTACTGACAGTTATCAATCACCTCAGTGGCAAATTGGTTCTCTAAGTCGTGATCTGAATGGCTATTATTTTAAGAATGCCGCTAACCACATTTGGAGACTAATTTTAAAGACGCAAGATAATGGAAGATTAGTTCTTGAAACTCCTAATCAGACTGTCTACTATAATAAAGGTGAAACATTTCGCTTAGATTTTTTGCCTCAAAGAGCTGTAGATTGCAAAGTGAAAGATTATGCTGAGGGTGGAGGTCGCCTTGGATTCCCCCGCAACTCGGCTCGAGTGCCTCAGTTAGGAATCACCAAGAATTTGATTCTGGTCGTGGATTTTCCAGACGCCGTACTTACTCAAAATCCAGAATCAGCTGTTGAGAATGTTCTCGCACCGAAAGTTGTGGAAAATTTTTATTATTCAAGTTCGAATGGAAAATTTAGACCAACTTTTACCATCTTCCCCACGGTCGTAAGACTTAACAGCTTAGAAAAGAGTTTTGCACCAAACGCTGCAGGGGGATTTCTAGTCGATGGGGTACAACAAGATTTCAGACTAGTTAGGGAAGCTCTGAATATCGCACAGAGCAAAGGTAGCCTGGATGGTTATTCCTCTATGAATATTTTTGCCCCAACGGCTTTATCGATGAAGTATTACGGCTCCGCATATATAGGCGTTGACTTTGATATTGGTGGAAAATTGATTTACAACACCCAGCTGGTTGGGGGCGGAATTGGGACTATTAGTGATCCTGTTCCGTCCTGGAAAGTTTTCGCACACGAGTATGGCCACTTGCTTGGAATGTATGACTACTACATACCAGGAACTGGGAGCTCAGGAAAATCTCCAGGACCTTTTGACTTTATGGGCAATACATCTGGGACTGCAAATTCATTTTTTGGATTTCAAAGGTGGGTGCAAGGCTGGTTTGAAGATAGCGACATTGATTGTGATTTCACACCAAACTCTTCCGTAACGCACACACTTTCCCCTCTGAATCAAGTTTCTGGAAAAAGACTGTATGTACATCCACTGGATGGAACTACGGCTCTTGCTGTTGAGTTTAGGACTGAGAGTGAGTTTGACTTCTTGAAGGGCAACGATGGACTTTTAGTTTATTTAATCGATATGAAGGTAGTTGGGCTTAAGGGTCCAATCAGTATTCAACCTTCGGAGCAAGATTTAGTGTTCAATCCACGTGACGATGTCGAACGATATTCAACAGCACCACTCTCTACTGGTCAATTTGTAAAAGTGAAGGATCTGGTGATTCTTGCTGACACGGTAGGCAAAGATCGTGCTTCTTTTCGTGTTTTCACAAAGGCGGAATTTCTCATCAAGCAAGAAGCAGAAGCGAAAGCCGCAGCAGAACTCAAAGCCAAACAGGATGCAGATACAAAGGCTGCGGCAGATAAAGCAGCAGCCGATCTAAAGGCTAAGCAGGATGCTGACGCCAAGGCCGCAGCAGATCTAAAGGCCGCAGCAGAACTCAAAGCCAAACAAGAAGCAGAAGCAAAGGCCGCTGCAGAACTCAAAGCAAAACAAGACGCAGATGCCAAAGTTCTCGCAGATAAGGCTGCTGCAAAGATCGCACAAGACAAAGCAGTAGCAGATGCAAAGGCGGCAGCAGAATTGAAAGCTAAACAAGAAGCAGAAGCAAAGGCAGCAGCAGAACTCAAAGCCAAACAAGATGCTGCCGCAGACAAAGCAGCATTAGCTAAAGCACAATCTGAATTAGCGGCAGCAAACGCCGCATTAGCTGATGCTCAAAAGTTTAATCGTGAACAGGCCGCAAGGATTACTTCCTTTGAAGAACAGTTCAAAGTTCTATCTGAATCAGTTGCTACTGTGCAAAATCAGCTCTCGCAACTAAATAGCAAGCTCGTAGCTGCATTAACTGGCTTGAACACTGCTAATGCAAAGATTAAGAAGATTTGTTCCGCTAAGCCTAAACCAAAGGGCTGCTGAGGTACTCTCTTTGGTACCAACTGATAAGCCATCAGTGGGACTTTGTTCACGAGCTATTGACAGGGTGAGTAAACTTCCATCATGGACCCAAGACTTGAACTAGTCAATCACTAAATAAGTGATTCGAATATCTATGAAATCCCGGTTTTTCAAAGAAACTATGAATGATTGTGGCTAACCAAATGAGACGCCGTTCAAATAGTTTTATCGCACTAGTAACTTCACTCTTTCTGCTATGTACAACCCATTTCACTTCAGCGCGTGCGGAGATTTCCGATAGCGACGGAGCTATAGCGGTCAATTTCTTTTGGACAGAGGCTCAGGCTTACACAAACATGACTTGGATAACAAGGGATGTCGTAATAACTAAATCTGGAGATGGAACCTACTTTTCAATAATCGGTAATTGGACTCCACCTTTCTATATAGGTGTTCAGGACTTTGATAATCAAAAAACGGGACGAATAAAGAAAGTTGCGATTTTTAGCGCATGGGACACGGGCGAAAACAATAACTGCACAAATTGTGGCCCAGAAGAAAGGCCAACTGTAGGCAGAACTACTTTGAAAGATGTTGGGCCAGGTGTTACACCAGGTCAATTTGGCTACGAAGGTACTGGCGTAAATGCATTTATCAATGATTTTGGATGGAAGGTAGGAGATCGCGTTAGGGCTGTTGTAAACATTAGAACTGTAAGCGATGGAACCGAGATTTCTGCAGCCCTTCAACTGAATAGCTCAAATTGGCGATACTTCGGAACCTACAAGTATGAAACGAAGTTCTCGACGTTACAGCCCGGCGGCTCCTTTATAGAGGACTTTGGAAACACTCCGCGAATCGTTCGAGCAGCCGAGTTTGGCAATACATGGATGGAAAGTGAAGACTTATCATCTAGAACACCAATTAACTTTGTGCAGGCAAGAGCTAATACTGGATTAAACACAAAGTACCACCTGATTAAGCAGATTAATCCAACTGGACTATGGGCTCAGGTGGGAGGCGACGAATTTGTCTCAAAGCAAGAATTTGTGCCTGCGAAGATAGAAGTGCCTGAAGATTTGCTCATTCCATTAGAGGCGAGAGTTGCAGCTCTCAATTTGAGCGGAGAAGCTCGCAAGAGCTATGAGGAGAAGTACGCAAAATACAAATCGAATAGAGCAGAAGCCAAGGCTGCAGCAGAAGCCAAAGCCAAGCAAGAAGCAGAGGCTAAAGTAAAAGCCGAGAGAGATAGGGCATTACTTAACGAGGAGATAAAGAAATACGGCTCACTTGATAATTACATAATCTATTTTGACCCAGACCCAACTGAGGCAGCAGGTTTTCTCACTAGCAATCGGTTCAACTACAACACTAAGCAAATACGTGTTGTGAAATCTCATCCAGGGACAAACTTCATTATTAATGGAAGTTATGGGTCTACACCTGGGTTCTTGGGTGGCCTTCAGGAGACAACGAACGGAAGACGCCAAGTATTTATCACCGCTTACAATTTAGATGAAAGCACTTGCAAGTTAGTCACCTGTGTTCCTCGTACATCTCAAAGAGATTGGAACGTCGAAGTACTTTCAAGCGAACTAGTAACTCGTAAAGAAGAGTTTACAACCCACACAGACCTCTATTCAAGCAATATAACTTGGTCTCCTGGTGAGCTAATAACTTGGCTAACCGTATTGTCCCCAGAGAAGAATTCCTCAGTTCTTTCTGTAGCAATTAAAGTGGGAACAGGTTCTTGGCAACACTTGGCATCAATCAGATATCCAGCACTATATGAATCTGGACTTGCAGGGGGTTATGGAAGAGTAGCTGATTACTCTACACCTAATCCTTTTACTAGCAGAATTGCGGAGTACAGCCCAACAGTACTTGAGAACTTTGCAGGGGTTAGAAAGGTTCTTACTAACCTTTACCTGATTGGTCCAAAGGAAAAGAATAGGCACTCTTTCGCGGTTAATAGTTTTGGATTAAGTACTTCAGTTGGAATTGAACCGCAAACAAATACTCAGAGCGAATACAGACTTTCTCTTGAAAAGAGCAGTGAATTCCCACAAAGTTCAGAGGGGCAAAGTTTTGTAAATGAGATAGTTGCAAAGTTGAGCTCCGCGGCAAAGGAGTACCGACAAAGTGTCGAAGCCAAAACCAAAGCCGCTACAGAACTAAAAGCTAAGCAAGAAGCAGATGCAAAGGCAGCAGCAGAAGCCAAAGCAATCGCCGATAAGGCAGCAGCCGAACTCAAAGCCAAGCAAGAAGCAGAAGCAAAGGCAGCTGCAGAACTCAAAGCCAAACAAGAAGCGGAAGCAAAGGCCGCAGCAGAACTCAAAGCCAAACAAGAAGCAGATGCCAAGGCTGCTGCAGAGAAGTTAGCTGCAGATAAAGCCCTTTCCGATGCTAATTCAGCACTAGCCAAGTCACAGAGCGATCTTCGTGATGCCAATAGTGCAAAAACCACAGCAGAGGCAGCTACTAAGCAAGCCGTTAGTGACAAGGAAACAGTAGAAGCTAATGGCAAAGCTGCACTTGCACAGCTACAAACCCAGCTCTCCTCACTTAACGCCAAGATGGCTGAGATGCAGCTACAAATCGATTCAGTAACCGCCAAATTCACCGCCAGCCAGAAGTCTTTAGCGACAGTAAATGCCAAACTGAAGAAGATCTGTGCGGTTAAGCCAAAGCCAAAGGGCTGTTAACTAATCAGCGATAGGCAAAGGCGTGGCGGTTGATTAAGGTTAAGTTATGAAGCGGAGAGTAGTTTGGGCTGTTGCCATATTTGTGGTGCTTACAATTTTTCCAAATATTGCTCATGCCGCAGAGCGAAAGTTCCAAGCCGAAGGGTGTCATGCAAAAGTCTCTGCGACTCTGCAAATAAAAGATGGAACAGCTTGGAAAGATGTAATCGCCGCACAAGGCTGGGAAGCAGTTGCAGGTTGCCCTGACACTAACCCTTATGCACCTTGGGCGATGGCAGATTTAGCAATAGGTTCAACTATTCGCTGGTATATCTACGCGCCAGGCGCTTGGGATTTCTATTCAAGTGAGAGTCAAGTTCAAGAAATTTTAGATCCCAAGCTTATCCGGGTTAACGGCGGAGCGCTTTCGGGGGCGAGTGTTGCCGATGGAAACCCAAGTTTTTATGTTAACTCTTGGATCGATAGAGTCCCAGATAACTTTAGATCAGGGTTTGGTTGGTATTCAACTGCATGGCCGCTCACCGACACCGTAATAGAAGGGATGCAGTTAGGACTGAGTGGTTCTTGGGTAACTCCAAATAATGAAAGTGAACCGGCCTCAATCGCCCAGCAGGTTTGTGCAAATGCAGCTGAATGGGTACGAGCCGACACAATCAACAATGGATCTCGAGGCTTTGACTTGATGCAAACGATTGAGGGAAGTCTTGGATGGTGGGGCGGTCAAAAGTTTAAAACGCTTATGCCGAAATTTACTATCGGCCCAGTTCAAGATTGCTATTCCAATCAATTACAGGGCCCAGGCTGGAATTTCTTTGGCTTTGCCTTAGGCGAAGACCCAACACCTCGAAATAGAACTGGTTTAGTTCAAATCAGTAATCGCATGTTAA
>CAMBDL010000002.1 GCA_945865365.1 Streptomyces griseus | reverse complement strand
TTTCTCTTAGTGTAGGCCTAAAAATATAAAGCGCTGTGAATTGAATAGTTAGTGATTAAGAGATGCTTGCCGACCTCATCTGACCTAAATCTGTTCAATATCTAGTAATTGTCAGACCCCATCCCTAATATGGGTTGTGGATCAAGATCAATTGAATCCATATGTGGCCTATGAAGGATATGTAGTTCGAGTCCCTCACAACCCACTTATTTTTTCTTATAGCCCTTTGGACAAACAGGTTTAACTGCAGTTATTTTCTTTATCTGCTCCCCTTTTACGCAAGTGATTGTGGTTTTCTTTTTCACTGCTACAGCTGCCTTAGCCTCTGCTTCTTGCTTGGCCTTTAGTTCGGCTGCGGCCTTGGCTTCTGCTTTCTCTAAAGCAATCTGCGTGGCCACAAATGTCTCAGCTTCCTTGATGAGGTCTAAGTAGCGATAAATAGGTTGGGAATAATTGATTCCACCTTTACCATCGAAAGATGGAGACTGGCCACACGCATAAATCCTGTCAGCTGTGCCAATATTCGCAAGATACATAATATTTCCGTTAATCGTAGTTGTGAGCGAACCGCCAGAATCTCCGCCGCACATACTCGATTTTCCGGGAGTGAAGAAAAGTAATTGTTCTGAAAGCCGCTTTGGAACTTGATACCCAACAAGAGTTGGGAAATCTGCGGCTGGACGAAGAGTCGCTGTTATCGATCGTGGAACATCAGAGGCTTTAAATCTATTTGTCTTACACGGCAATGACTCCCCTGAGCCGCACACATCAACGGTATTTCCATAACCATGTATTTTCACTTCTGCTCTTTTTTCAACGAGAATCTGCTCAATTTCTGGTGTCAGTAGTTGAACTGGTTCAGCGGGAATAAGATCACTCTCTAAAATTAATATCGCAAAATCGTGTAAGTCAGGACTGTCATTACCTAGGTACTTCGGTGCCGAAATTCGCTTTATTACACGCACGCCAGAACCAATAGTCTTGATATTCGCATTTGGTTTGCCCACCGCAAGGTTAGGGCGAAACTCTTGACGTTCTCCATTGCTATTAAAGCTAAACGCAGTATGCCCTGAGGTAAAGACGATTCTTGATGAATAAAGAAAGCCAGAACCATTTGAGTTTAGGTCGTTAGGGCTAGACATCAGTGGAACTATCCGGCCATTACTATAATCTGGAGCGCTTTCATAGCTCGCATAAGATGTGTTGCTATACAAAAGCAGGCACAACATAGCGAAGATAAATGTTGCCGTGCCCTTAGTCCATCTCATGTGAGCAAATTTACTCCTGAATACGTTAAATTGGCTAGGCTCCAATTGCTTTAATCTGAGAGAACCACCGGGCCTGGGGTTCGAGTCCCTCACAACCCACTTATGTAAGTGAATCCGAGTTCTATGTCCAAACCTTGGATGTAGATCAAACCCTTGAATAGTGGATGTGTTTGCCAAACCTGCCGCTGTAAGCTAACACTATGGAATCTAGTTGGGGCGCGGGTGCAACATCACCATCGAGTGATCCAATTATTCACCTACTTCATAGATTTACATATGGGCCAACAAAGGATTTAGTCTCGGAAATAACCAAGCTTGGCGCAGATGCATGGTTTGAAAAACAACTAGATCATCTGGCTTTATCAGATACTAAAGTAGGGGCCTATCTTGCAAAGTGGGATATTTTCAATTACATCCATAAAGATATGAATTTCTTATGGCCCTTGGCTGAATCTGAAGGCGATATGAGCAAAGGGCAAATATTTTATTCAAACCATTTGACTGGCAGAGTTCTACATCTCTACTCTCTTATTCAGCAAACGCATTCCGATCGGCAAATATTTGAAATGATGGTCGAGTTTTGGCATGACCACTTGAATATTACGACCCTCGGAGATGAGACAAAAGATGGAAATCTTGATTGGCATACCAACGATTGGAATAAGCAGGTAATTCGTCAACATGCTTTAGGTAAATTCGAAGATTTATTACAAGCATCAGCACTGCATCCGGCAATGATTGTTTATCTAGATGGCGAATTAAGCACTAAAGAGCAACCTAATGAGAATTATGGGCGCGAATTGTTAGAGCTGTATACGGTGACACCTAAATCTGGCTATACCCAATCAGACATTATTAATGTTGCAAAATTATTTTCAGGTTTACGAGTGAAGTGGCCTGAGCGCTGGTACCAAAGAGGGAAGGGCTCAAGGCCTGTCGGCGATACTTTTATAGACGTTCCACCTTTTGCAACCATGTTGCATGGAGAACGTCAAAACTACGGCACTTTCAAAATTATGGGCTGGCAGAAAACTGTCACAACAATCGATGAAGTTCTACCCGCAATAAAATCGCTTCTCAGCTATTTGGCTTCTCATCCTGACACTGCTAAGGCAATTGCTCTGAAACTAGGGCGCCGCTTTGTTGAGGATGTACCCTCACAACAATTCATCAGTGATATTGCTTCCTCCTACACTTCAAGTGGTGGTGATATCAAGGCGGTTTTAAAGGCCGTCTATCAGCACTCTGACTTCAAAAACGCCGTAGGCAAAAAGTTGAAGCGACCAGGTGAAGATTACGTTTCAGTTGCTCGAACCCTAGATGTTTGGCCCAACTTTTCTAGAGTACAAAAGTGGAAGGGCATGACCAAAGAGTTTGCGTATCCGGCAGTTGTGCCAGATGAGTTAAAACGTCTGGGGCATGCACCTTTATCGTGGCCCTTTCCTGATGGTTATCCAGATATTGCATCCAGTTGGGTAAATGCAAATTATCAGCTGCTGCGTTGGAATGTTTATGGACACTTTATCCAAGGCAATACTTGGAACCAGCCTTCGTGGGATTCGCTACTTGCAAGCCGAGAAACAAAGGTAGATAAGCAAATAGATCAGCTCGCTCAGGTACTCCTCTTTAAGGAGCTAGGTAGCGCTGATCGTATTTCAATTCGAAATGCTGTAGCAAAAGTCTTTGGCCCAAACCCCAACATGAATGATTCATATCGTGATATCACAGCACTGATTGCTCGCCTGATTTTCCAACTACCTGTTTGGAGTCTGCGATGATTACAGAGGATGCAATAAATAATTGCCCTGAAGGGCGAGAGGGATTTTCTCGTCGACAGTTCCTCCGTGGAGTAGTCCTATTTGGCGGAATGACAATACTTTCGGCAAATGGAATTCGATATACCTTTGCTGCCTCCACTACCGAAGTTCCTGATGTGGTCGTTACTCTCGTGCTTCGCGGAGGATTTGATAGTTTGAGCGCCGTTGTTCCAACAGATGAAAACTTGATGCGAAAAGTTCGAGGCGAGATTTACATCCCCAATTCAAGCTTGCTGCCTCTTGATCGAGAGTTTGGCCTACATCCTGCTCTCAAAAAATTAATTCCTTTATGGGAAGCTAAAGAGCTTGCAATAGTAAACACAGTTGGCGCACCAACACATTCGCGTAGTCACTTTGATGAGATTTCAGATGTGGCTTATGCTGCTTATGGTGAAAAAGATAAGCGAAGCGGCTGGATTGCCCGCTTCTTAGATGTGGCTGGTACTGGTTCAGTGGTGCAATCTGTAGGAATTGGATCAACTACTAGACAACTAATTGGCGGTAAAGCAGCTCCTGTAAATGTCGATTCAATAAATAATTTTAAATTAGACTCTGTTTTTGGATATAAGGCAGAGGACTTGGCTGGATTTATAGATGAAACACATGGTCGATGGACAAATATTTGGGCAACTCAAGCAAAGTCCACTATTCAAGCTTTAGATCAAGTTGCCATGGCTAGCGCACAGAAAAGTACGGTGACTTATCCAAATACAGGAACGGGCCAAAGATTTAAAGATGTAGCAGCATTATTGAAAGCAGGTATTGGTGTACGCGCTGTCGATATTGAATTTCAGGGCGACTGGGATATGCACGCAAATATGGGAAACCTTGAAGATGGTTGGCTAACCTCATATCTTGCAGATCTTGCTGGATCAATTGCTTCTTTTAGAGAAGATCTTGGAGTTCTCTGGTCGAGAGTAACCGTTGTAACTGTCACCGAGTTTGGAAGAAGAGTGAGCCAGAATCAATCATCTGGAACAGATCATGGCTGGGGTTCGAGCACCTTTGTTGCAGGTGGTGGTGTAAACGGTGGGAAAATTCATGGAAGATTCCCTGGCTTAGACGAAAAGCAACTCAAAGATGGCGATTTGGTTGTAACCGCAGATTACAGAAGCCTATTAAGTGAGATTCTCACACGAAGAGCAGGCATTACAGCAACCGGTGCAGCACAAGTATTTCCAAACTTCAGACCAGAAGTTCTTTCAGTCATGAAGCATTTATCTGAAACCCCACTTCCGGAGAGTTTTCCAAAAAATGTTCGGAATGCACTTGGAAGTGTTGCTTATGACATGAATCAGTTACCGGCTTCTGCACCTGTCGCAGTAGCTAGTCCAACTCCAGTTGCAAAAAGTGTGAAGAAGACCATTACTTGTGTTAAGAATGGTAGAACCATCAGAGTTACCGGAACTAATCCAAAGTGCCCAAGAGGATATACAATTAAGCAATAACGATTCGTATTTCTCCATTAACTTCAACTGTGCGATAACTCTTGAGCGGTTCGACGGCTGGTCCAGTAATGACTCTGCCTGTTTGTGAATCAAAGACAGATCCATGTGCTGGGCATAGAAGCTCTGTGCCTTGCAAAGCTGTAGGAGCACCGGCATGCGTGCACTTAGTATCGAAGGCAAAAACACCTCTTGAATTTCTTGTTAGGCAGTATCTGGTAGAGATTCCAAATGAATCTTTAAGGACAAATATCTTTGTTTGTCGAAGGAGTAGATCACTACTCTTTGCAATAAATATCCCCTCAGGAACCTTGCTGTGTGTTGTGGAAGGAGTTGGAGATGCTTTCGCACTTTGAGTTGGTGTTGGTGTTGGTTTTTTCGGAGTGGGCGTAGGTGTTGGTTTTTTCGGAGTTGGCGTGGGTTTTTTCGGAGTGGGCGGAGGTGTTGATTTCTTTGGTGTTGGAGTAGGTGTTGATTTCTTAGTGGTTGCAGCATCAGCGCTTTCACTAACTACACCTGTAATAAGTGCACCTAGAAGTGTTAATAACACTCTGCGAGAGAATTCAATCACGAGCGCAATTATAAGACATGGAATTGTGGCTCCCTAGTTTTAAGCTTAAATTTTAAGGGCGGGTTATTCTTACGCGGTCAAAATCGCCATGGAGGAGCAATTCAATTGTTATTCCCTCAAAAGTGACCTTATCCCCCTGATGAAGCAAGGGATCACTGCTTGGACTTGAAGCACATGAATAACTCTCTATGGCTCTGCCAGGAGGTGAAATGGCAGCAAAGTACTCCTCTGTTGCCCCATATTTTGCGTCATAGACATAAGCAAGCACACCATTTCGCTCTGTGTAAGTGGTGCAAGCAAATTTAGTCACACGCCTAGACTCAAGAATGAGTGCACGAGAACCAGATAAAGGAATAACAGCTAACTTAATTCCCTGATTTTTATTATCTACCAATGGAACAAGTGTGATATCCAAAGATGTGATGTTGCTAGCCTGACGGCAATAAACTCTATTCTCAGACATCCAGCCCAATAGAAAGCGATTCCAACCACCCAGTTCGCGCTCACCTTCAGTACTGCCTTGAATCAAAAATGTATGAAAAGGCGTGGCTATTTTGCTACCACCATACTTTGGATTACCAAGCCCTGATAGGTAATGGTAAAGCCAGTAGGACCAATACGTTCGCCCCTGACTTACTTGATCTTGAAACTCCCCAGGGATTGAAAAGAAATCAATTGACGTTCCTTCATTAGTTATGTAGTCCTTCACAGCCGGATACCAAGATCCTGCTTTAATGCCATTTACTGCAATGGTTTGGCCTTTAGGTAAAATGAAATGAATGCCTTGTATACCGGTGAAATCCACGATCTTATCCGCAGCCACAATTGCCTTTTGCCAGAAAGCAACTTGTTCGGGTTGGCGGAAATCATTTGAACTCGCAACTGGAATGACATAATCTTTTGAAACACCAGGCATTCGAATCCATTCTTTTTGGACTTGCCATTCAATCTTTAATTTACCTTCACTTGTAATATTTGCCCACTCTGTTGCTAGAGCCATCTGATCATCTATTCGAGAATTAAACTCTTTTTCGCCAGGCAGATCAACAAAATCAAGTGGAACTAAAGCCCATTTCACAGTTCCTGTTCCGGCATAGAGTGGAACAGATGTCGGAAATCCAGTTCTCGGTCCCCCTAAATTATCATTATTAAGCTGTTGAATTTTACAAAGTTCAACATTCTCACTGCTTACACTTGGATCGATATATGTAATTAGTGAAGTTTTTTGTTTAGAAACAGTTGGTGTTGGTGGCGGCAAGTATGGAGTTGGTGTTGGTGTTGGAGTTGGAGTTGGAGTTGGAGTAATTAACTGAACGCGAAAGCCAACTCCAGGACCTGATGAAAACTTTGGTGCTCCAATTGCATCTGCCAAGTAAATCCAGGGTGTAGGTAGTGGATCTTTGTCTTTTAGTTTAAGAAACTGTGCAAATAAACCCTTGCTCCCCATCACTTTTGTACAAGATATTCCAAAAGCATTTATTTGATAGGTACCTTTAGGAAACTTAACACCAACAATAATTTTATTTGTGGTTACTTTGTAATTGCCACAGCTCGGAGTTTGAGGCCCTGCAGCATTGATGGAATAATTAGAAATTGGAATCAGGGCAAAGACAAGGGCTATGAGCAAACCCTTGGCGATTCTCACCCTCATTCGCATTCTAAAAGGGTAGCGAGAAGACCAGATGAGTCAAGCGTTGATATAAGCGTAAATGGGGTCAAAGGGAGTGGCTCATAAGAGACCGCGCGCAGCTGCCTGCAATCAGTGAGCGCTAATCACTTTGGAGCGTAGCTTTTCTAGCTCCATGCTCATCTCAATGGGTAGTTTTGGACCAATGGTTGTAAACCAGTCATCGATTAGCGGAAGTTCACTGTTCCATTCGGCCACATCAACGTGCAGTGCGGCTTGCATATCGGCGGCGGAAACATTTAAGCCTTCAACATCGATAGCGCCAGGGCTTGGCGCATAACCCAGCGGAGTTTCAATAGCCTCTGTGCTGCCTTCAACTCTTTCAATCGCCCATTTAAGAATACGACTATTTTCACCGTATCCAGGCCACAAGAACTTGCCACCTTCACCTCGACGAAACCAGTTAACATAAAAAATCTTCGGTAATTTATCAGGCGAGCTTTTCTTACCAATTTCAACCCAGTGATTTATGTAGTCACCAACGTGATAACCAATAAAAGGCAGCATCGCAAATGGATCTCTGCGAACAACGCCCACTTGACCAGTTGCTGCAGCAGTGGTTTCAGATGAAAGCGTTGCCCCCATAAATACCCCGTGGTTCCAATCGCGAGATTGCACAACTAGAGGAATCGTTGTTTTACGTCGGCCGCCTAGAAATATTGCAGAGATTGGAACACCTGTTGGACTCTGCCACTCTGGAGCAATGATTGGGCATTGTGCTGCTGGTGTGCAAAAACGCGAGTTTGCATGCGATGACAGTTCGCCGCTATCTGGCGTCCAGCTTTGGCCCTTCCAATCAGTTAAATGTGCTGGCGGCGTATCAGTCATACCCTCCCACCAGATGTCACCATCGTCGGTCAGTCCAACGTTAGTAAAGATTGAGTTTCCCTTTTCAATCGTTCGCATGGCATTGGCGTTGGTGTTCCACCCGGTGCCAGGGGCGACACCAAAGAAGCCAAATTCAGGGTTGGTTGCATACAGGCGGCCATCATCACCAAAGCGCATCCAGGCAATGTCATCGCCGAGAGTTTCAACTTTCCAGCCCTTAATTGTTGGATCCAGCATCGCAAGATTTGTCTTGCCACAGGCCGATGGAAACGCGGCAGCAACATAGTGAGCGTTTCCACTAGGTGGTGTGAGTTTGAGAATCAACATGTGTTCGGCAAGCCAGCCTTCGTCGCGCCCCATAACCGATGCAATTCGAAGTGAGTAACATTTTTTTCCGAGCAAAGCATTGCCGCCATAGCCAGAACCAAAAGACCAGATTGTTCGCTCTTCTGGAAACTGCACGATGTATTTAGTCGTATTACATGCCCAGGCAGCGTCTTTTACGCCTTCAGCAAGTGGTGCGCCAACAGAATGTAGTGCCTTCACAAAGTCGCGATCACTTCCTAGCGCATTAAGCGCCTCGATACCCATGCGCGCCATGATTCGCATTGAGGCAACAACATATGCGCTGTCTGTAATCTGCACGCCGAACATGGGGTGCACAGAATTTAGTGGACCCATGCAAAATGGAATGACATACATAGTGCGACCGCGCATCGACCCCTTATAAAGATCGGTCATAATATTTTTCATCTCAACAGGAGCCATCCAGTTATTAGTTGGTCCAGCATCGGATTCATTGACTGAACAAATGAATGTTCTATCTTCGACTCGGGCAACATCGGTTGGATCAGATGCGCACCAGAAAGAGTTAGGTTTTTTCTTAAGTCGAAGTAATGTTCCAGCATTTACTAGTTCATCGGTAATGCGGTTCCACTCTTCATCAGAGCCATCACACACATAAATATTGTTGGGTTGCGTTAACTCGGCAACTTCATTAATCCATGCAGAAAGCCCAGCATGCATTACACCTTGAATCGCCATTGATTCTCTCCGTAGCTAGTAGAACAACATTAAATTGCTACTGAGGGGTAAGGCAAGGGGGTTCCTTGTTCAGTGCATCACAATCCTTGCTTGGTTAATCTATTTCGGAGTGCAATTTTCAAGAATATGAATTGCTACTCTAAATAAGGCCAAACTTGACTGAGTCATGCTCTAATCTTTGAATCATGTCCGTAAATGCCTGAGAAAATTCAGGCGAATCAATTTGAGTTTTCCAGCGACCAGACGATGCTAGATCGCTGCTCATTCTCTCTTGGTGAAAAGCGCGCATAGCCGGCTCATCAATTACTTTAAGAAAATTTAGAATCCGTTGATAGCTCTCTTTAGGTGAGTTACTTACTAAATCCTCCAGATTAACAACTAAAAGTTGATTGTCTGGTATAAAACTCTCTCCGAAGCTATCAGAACGTAATCTCTTTTCAATCCATTCAATGCCTTCCAACGGCGTCGTCGGTCCCCAATCTTTAGTCAATAGAGAAGCTATGACATCTCTAGGATCTCGCCTCATAACAATAAAGCGTGCTTGAGGATATAAAATAAGTAACTGTCGGGCATAGGAAATATTCATAGGTGTGGTTTCTGCCCAATATTTTTCGTAGCCAGAAGAATCTAATTGTGCAGATATAAAATCATTCATAAATCGGGTACCAAGGCGTGATGGATTTCCCTTGAGTGACTTCTCAAATCTGCTAATTATCTGTGCAAGTGCTTCTTTATCTATGCCAGCATGCAGACCAGGTCCATGGGGAGGTTGAGCATCTATCTCCCACCATTTCTGCCACAATCTCTCCTTAAATTCTTGCATTCGAAGGTATCTTGCGTCGAGATCGCGGCGCTTTCTCTGCCTATACGTTCGAACGTGCAGCATTGAGATTTTCTTTCGATCTAAGAGCTTTAAACTTGGCGAGCCAAAAATTACATCCAGTAAGCCACCTCGGTTGGAAAGAAATTTAATCTCCGTAGGATTACTCGTTCTGATCTGTGAGTGCTCATTGAGAAGATCACCGAGAATGGTTGTTCCGCTGCGGCCAGTTCCTCCAACAAATATTGGGGTCAAATTATGGGTCTTCGGTGAATGTGCCATAAGCGTTAGGTTATCTCCATCAATCAAGAAATCAACTCATGCGATAGGTAAATGAGCCAAAATTTCATACCAGTTTTTTGCATGCTCTACTGAAAATCTTAACCAATTAAGATTCGGTAACCATTAATTGCAATAATTGCTACAGCAACTAAGAGTCCAAGCTTTTTGCGAGGTAGTTTTCTTACTATCCGTGCAGCTAAAGGCGCCATCAGCGTTCCGCCTAGGGCTAGGCCACCTACAACGCTCCAGTCAATGTCCACGCGATTGATATTGATGAGAAAACCCACACTTGCAGCAACGGCCACAATGAACTCAGAAGCGCTGACTGTGCCAATAACTTTTCTAGGTTCGGTACTAGTTGTTGAAAGCAAGGTAGGGGTTACCAATGGACCCCATCCACCGCCGCCGGCCGCATCTACAAAACCCCCCGTAAAGCCAAGGTAGGTGAGAAAACGAGGGTTTTTAATCTCAACAATATTTGCTTGTTGATTTGAAAATAAGTTGCGATAGAGCAATAAGAAGCCAAGGAAGAGAAGCAGCGTAGATATAAATATTCGACCATTTGATAAATCAATAAATGAAAGGAATGTTGCACCTAAAAATGCACCAATACCCCCGGGAATAGCTAAGCGAATCAATACGTTCTTGTCGATATTTTCTGCATGCCAATGGGAAGCACCTGATGCTAAGGTCGTAAAAATCTCTGATATGTGTACGGCAGTTGATGAGAGAGCTGCCGATGCACCCAGTGTGAGTAACAGTGTGGAGCTCAATAATCCAAATCCCATTCCTAACATACCGTCGACTAATTGAGCGAGCGATCCAGCTAGGGCAAATAGAATCCAGCTCATCGCAAGAGCTCCATAATAAACTTCACTGATTCTAATAAGGGTCTAGTGCCATCGATCACTAGTTCCGGATTGCGTGGAACCTCATACTCTTGTCCAATGCCCGTGAAATTTGGAATTTTTCCACTGTCGGCTTTTTTATAGAGCCCTTTTGGATCGCGCTGGCGGCATATTTCAATGGGGGTATCAATGAAAACCTCCGTGAACTCTCCTGCATCTACCAAACTTCGCGCTCTTTGACGATCAGCTTCAAATGGGCTCACTAAAGCTGTGATGACAATGAGTCCTGCATCCAGCATTAATTTTGCAACTTCAGATACTCGACGCACATTTTCGGCTCGATCCTCTGGAGTAAAGCCAAGGTCCATATTTAAACCTGAACGCAGATTATCGCCATCTAAAACGTAAGCATGGGCGCCTTGTGCAAATAGCTGTTTTGCCAACTCATTAGCGATACTTGACTTACCCGAACCAGATAAACCTGTGAGCCAAATAATCTGGGCTTTTTGTGACTTTTGATGTGCGCGATCACTGCGGCCAACTTCATACACCTGCTCGGTGATATTGCTTCCTCTGCGCAGGGAGTACTCGACCATTCCTGCACCTACTGTTTGCTGCGTTAATCGATCAACAATGACAAAGTTTCCATACTGGCGGGATTGAGCATACTGCTCTAAAGCGATAGGCCGATCAGTTGCAATCTCAACTAAGCCAATCTCATTAATTTGTAGGTTCTGGGCTGGTTTTTCCTCACCGCTGACTACATCAAGAGCGTATTTAATTCGCGAAATCGTGGCTGGAACTTGGGTAGGACCAGATATGAGGAGATAGGAACGACTATGAATGAGTGGCTCTTCATGTAGCCAGACGATTTTTGCCTGATAGCGATTTGAAATCTCTAGAGGATTGTCAATATTAACAATGACATCACCACGTGCAGCATCCACATCAGGCTCCAGTACTAATGTCACTGAATCTAAATCACCCGCAGTTGCTTTGTCATTCTTATATGTAATGATTTTTGAAATTGTAGCTTTTTGTTTGGATGGAAGTACGAGTACTTGATCACCAGCACCAAAGCCAGCACCATGAACCGTTCCCGCGACTCCGCGAAATTCATCGGCTCGAGATATCAACTGAATATCCATGCGTGTGTGACTACTTGAAACGACTGGCGGGCTCCACCCTTGAATTGCATCCAGCAATGTTTCACCTGAATACCAACTCATGTGCAGACTTTTATTTGTGACATTGTCTCCATTAAGGGCGCTCATCGGAATGAAGCGAACATCTTCCATTCCCAACTTAGAGAACAGTGGAGTGAGCTCATTGAGAATCTGCATATAGATTTCTTGAGAAAACTCAACTGCATCTAGCTTGTTCACTGCAACGATTATTCGCTTGACTCCCATAATTGCGCAGATAGTGGAATGTCGTAGAGTTTGTGTACGCACTCCTTTAGTTGCATCCACTAACACCAATGCAATATCGGCTCGTGAAGCTGCAACAACCATATTTCTGGTGTATTGCTCATGGCCTGGTGCATCAGAAATGATTAAGCGCTTGCCATCCCGAAGCGACATGGAACGATAAGCAACATCAATGGTGATTCCTTGTTCACGCTCGGCCTCTAATCCATCAGTTAACAGGCTGTAATCAACCTCGCCAGCAATAATTGTTGAGCCACTTCTGCGCGTGAATCGGGCAGCCGCAATGCTGTCATGTGGCACGCTATCGGTCTCGACCAATAGGCGGCCAATTAGGGTGCTTTTCCCATCATCCACGCTTCCACAGGTGAGAAGTCTTACTACGGATCGAGACATTAGAAATAACCCTCAGTCTTCTTCTTCTCCATCGAGTCTTCACCTGCGCCATCGATTAATCGCGTGGCACGCTCTGAAAGTTTGACCTGCAACACTTCTTCAACAACTTCTTCAATACTCTGTGCAACTGAATCAACAGCTGCAGTTAATGGGTAACAACCTAAAGTTCTAAATCTCATCATGCGCATCTGTGGAGTCTCCCCCTCAAGAAGAGGAAATCGCTCATCATCGACCATTATCCACTGATCACCACGAGCGACCATGGGTCTGGGTTTAGCAAAATACAAAGGATTAACCTCGATTTTTTCTTGCAATATGTAGAGCCAAATATCGGCCTCGGTCCAATCCGATAAAGGAAATACGCGCATTGTCTCGTTCACTGCAAGACGAGTGTTATATGAGCGCCATAACTCCGGCCGTTGTGCTCGAGGATTCCAAGAATGTCCTGCACCTCTGACGCTAAATACTCGCTCTTTTGCCCGTGATTTTTCTTCATCACGTCTTGATCCGCCAATTGCTGCATCGAATCCATGTTCATCTAAAGCTTCACGTAAAGCAACGGTTTTCATCACTCGCGTATATTCAGATATTCCTGAAGTGAAGGGATTAATTCCAGCTAATGCCCCGGCTTGATTGGTGTGAATTATGAGATTGGCTTGAGCCTGAGAAACGACTCGATCACGAAATGAAATCATCTCTCTAAATTTCCACGTTGTGTCTATATGTAAGAGTGGAAAAGGGATTGGCGATGGATAAAAAGCCTTTTTGGCTAAGTGCAAAAGCACTGATGAGTCTTTGCCTATGGAATACATCATCACGGGTTTTCCAAAAACGGCAGCCGTCTCTCGGAGAATTTCTATAGACTCGTCCTCAAGATTTTTTAGAATCTGGGCGCTTTCTTTCACGAGCTCAAAATAATTCAATTCCGCCTTCAATACTCTATAACTGCCTATGAGTCGCGTGCGAATTCTCTAAATTCCCCTTAAACGACAGAACTTATTCACAAAAAATAGATATCAATATGGTCGGATTTTTAGAGGGAGAATGCTATTTTTAGCAAAAATCGGTAGGCTTTAAATGTGAGTCAGACCAGTGCAGGCAAGCGATTTAAGGCGGCGTTATTAGCTGAGTCTCCCCTGCAAGTTATAGGTGCAATTAATGCTAACCATGCCCTTTTAGCTAAGCGTGCAGGTTACAGAGCAATCTATCTTTCGGGCGGTGGGGTTGCTGCTAGTTCTTTAGGCCTGCCTGACTTAGGAATCACCACGCTAGATGATGTATTAACGGATGTAAGGCGCATTACTAATGTCTGCGACTTACCCCTTCTAGTTGACTGTGATACTGGATTTGGTCCATCTGCTTTTAATATTGGTCGCACTATTAGAGATTTGATAAAGGCTGGCGCTGCAGCTACCCATATCGAAGATCAAGTTGGCGCTAAGCGCTGCGGCCATCGCCCCAATAAAGAAATTGTTTCAACCACAGAGATGGTGCATCGAATTCAAGCGGCTGTGGATGCACGCACTGATGATGACTTTGGCATCATGGCACGAACCGATGCACTGGCTGATGAAGGTTTAGACAAAGCTCTCGATCGCGTACGTGCATATGTTGCTGCTGGTGCAGATTATATCTTCCCTGAAGCCGTTAATGATTTAGAAACATATAAGAAGTTTGCATCTGCGGCAGGTGTTCCAATGTTGGCCAACATTACAGAGTTTGGAATGACGCCCTTGTTTACGACCGATGAGCTAAAGACGGCCGATGTTTCTATTGCTTTATATCCGCTGTCGGCTTTTCGAGCTATGAATAAGGCAGCTGAGAATATTTATGAATCTATTCGTCGTGATGGCACGCAGAAAAACGTTCTCGACCAGATGCAGACCCGCGAAGAGCTTTATGAGCGGATTAATTACTATGAATATGAAGCTGCGATCGATAAGTTTCAAGACCCAAAGAGCTAAGTTGTGGCGAAGTTTTGTACCAACCTTGCACATATCTTTGAAATTCCAGCGCACGTGCAAACACTCCAATAGTTTTTATGCAACGTCTATTTAAAGCGGCAACCATTTGGAGCCCTGGAGCTAAAAATACTTCTGCACTATTGGTAAACGATGGAATTGTCACAGCTATCGGTGAAAGCGCTGTAGAAAGCACATACGATGAGGTTATTGATTTGGGCGATGCATTTATAATGCCCGCTTTTGCCGATGGTCATGCACATCCACTCTTTGCCGGTCGGGAGATGATGGGGCCACAGGTAAAGAACCTTCAGAGCGTCGAAGAAATTCTTGCAGAGGTAGCCAGGTATGCCGCTACACATCCCGATGATGCATGGATCATCGGCGGAGCTTATGAGGCGGCAATTATTGATCAAGGTAGCTTTGATTCACTCTGGCTTGATTCAGTGATTAGTGATCGCCCTGTTGTTTTATATGCAGTAGATCACCACACCATTTGGGTTAACTCTAAAGCTTTGGAGATCGCTGGAATTGATGCAGGCACGAAGAATCCTGTCGGTGGAAGCATCGCGCGACGTAAGAATGGAGAAGTTGAAGGAACGCTGCGTGAGCCTGCGGCAATTGAATTAGTGACTAAACATGCTCCTGTGCGAACTCTTGCACAAGAGGTTGCAGCTCTGAAATTGGCAACTGATGCACTACTAGATGTTGGCATCACGGTAGCCGTGGACGCATGGGTTGAAAAGGGAATGGCCGAGGTTTATATCGCTGCAGCTAAATCTGGTGAGTTAAAAGTAGATATGAATCTCTGTTTTCTAGCTGAGCCTAAGAAATGGAAGGATTCGATTACCTATTTCCAAGGCTTGCGTGAAGAAATCAATTCACTTGACGAACCAGATCGCTTACGGGCATCAACAATCAAAATAATCTGTGATGGTGCACTATCTGCAGGCACTGCAGCCTTATTGGAGCCATATCTGGACCAGCCAGATTCACATGGATTATTGATATGGGAAGAAGATGATCTACTAGATGCAGCTGTCGCCTTTGACGCATTAGGTTATCAACTACATATTCATGCTATAGGTGATGCTGCGATTCGACAGGCCTTAGATGCGATTACTGCAATGGCGCGCATTAATCCTGCCAGTGATCGCAGACCGGTAATTGCTCATTCACAACTCATAGATGAATCAGATATTCCTCGCTTTGCCCAGCTAGGGATAATTGCAAATTATCAGCCACTGTGGACTTACTTAGATCCGATGAACAAAGAGCTCATTCTTCCGCGCTTAGGTGAGGCAAGAAATAATCGCCAGTACCCACTCAGGTCAATGCTTAATGCCGGTGTAATGATCAGCTTTGGTAGCGACTGGCCTGTTACGAGTCAAGTTCCATTGCAAGCATTAGCAGTGCCAGTGCACCGACAGAGCCCCGATGGGTATCCAGCTAATGGGTGGAGCAAAAAAGAGGCTATAACAATTGAAGAGTCGATGCAGTTTTACACTAAAAATGTTGCCTACCAACTATTTAGAGAAAACAGTATTGGAAAACTTGAAGTTGGAATGCGTGCTGACTTTGTTGTACTCGACCAAAACCCATTACAAATAAATCCTCATGATATTCGCGAAATAAAAATACTTGGACTCTATAAAAATGGAATTAGATTTAAGTAAGTAGTTTAGAAAGTAAAACCTCAACGCGCCTTTTAATCTCATCGCGAATTACTCGCACAGATTCAATTCCTTGACCAGCCGGATCGTCTAAGACCCAATCTTCATAACGCTTACCAGGGTAAAAGGGGCAAGTATCTCCACAGCCCATGGTGACAACGGCATCAGATGCTTGCACGGCTTCGGTAGTTAGAATCTTTGGCACATTATTGGCAATGTCGATTCCAACCTCGGCCATGGCCTCAATCGCAATGGGATTGATTGTGTCTTTAGGTGCAGATCCGGCAGATAGAACATCTACTGCACCGCCTGACAGATGAGTCATAAAGCCGGCGGCCATTTGAGAGCGACCCGCGTTATGTACGCAAACAAATAGAACTGAAGGTTTATTTGTCACTTGTGAACACCTTTGTTAAGCCCAAACCGATCAGTGCGCCAAGAATTTGAGCCGCTATAAACCGTGGAACACACTCTGGAGAAATACCGGCAAAAGAATCAGAAAAGCTGCGACCGATTGTTACCGCTGGATTTGCAAATGAAGTTGAACTAGTGAAGAAATAAGCACTTCCAATCCATGCTGCAACCATTGCTGGTATCAGCACAAGTTTTTCTTGATGGACTAAGAGATTTATAATCAAAATCAAGCCTGCCGTTGCAACGATTTCACCTAAATATAGATTGCCACCCGATCGAAGCTTTGTGGACATCTCTATAAGTGGCTTATCAAACATGGCATTTGCAAGCACAGCACCACATATTGCCCCTAGAACTTGTGCTACTACGTACTGAATAAAGAGTGCAAAACCTACTTTTTGCTGTATCAATTCAACCATCGTTACAACTGGGTTGAAGTGCGCACCACTAATTGGTCCAATAATTTGAATCAGAACTACTAATCCAAAAACTGTCGACATAGTATTTATTAATAAGGCTACGCCTACATCTTGCGTTAGCTGTGCTGCCATGATTCCTGAGCCAACTACTATGGCTACCAAGCTAAGAGTTCCTAGGAACTCACCAAAGAGTTTTTTCATATCACAACCCTATCTGGTCAATGTGAACGGTTGGCAAACTATGAAACTCCGATAATGTCGACAACGAAAATTAAAGTTTCATTTGGACCAATTGGCCCTGATCCGTTAGGACCATAACCAAGGTCTGCTGGAATAACTAATAAGCGGCGGCCGCCTACCTTTGCTCCCGGTAAACCTTGTTGCCATCCCGCGATAACGCCTGAAAGAGGAAATGTCGCTGGTTGACCACTGTTCCATGATGATTCAACGATCGTTCCTGTTGACCATGACATCAATGTGTAGTGAACCGTCAAAGTCGACGTCGCAAGAACTTCAGTTCCACTTCCGACAATAATGTCTTGAGTCTGCAAAGTAGATGGAGGTGTTCCAGTTGGGGCTGTGATTGTTGGCGCCTCACCTGCATTACCTGTTACTGAATAAAGTCCTGCTGCTGTATCTGCCACTGGATCATTTCCTCCGCATGCCGTTAGGGATGAAATCGAAAGCGCAAGTATTGCGGCAATCGCTAGTTTCTTATTGATTTTCATTCTCCACCTTTACTCGATCTCACCGATTAGTTTAAACTCTCCATCACCAAGCTGTCCTTGGGCACGATACAACTCTAACTTCGCGCGAGTGTCGGCAATATCTAGATTTCGCATAGTCAGCTGCCCAATACGATCCACCGGTCCAAAGGCAGCGTTTTCTGTGCGCTCCATAGATAACTTCTCTGGGTGGTAACTAAGTCCAGGCCCAGTCGTGTTGATAATTGAAAAATCATCACCACGACGAAGTCGCAGAGTTACTTCCCCAGTAACGGCAGATGCCACCCAGCGTTGCAGCGATTCGCGAAGCATCAACGACTGAGGGTCTAACCAGCGACCTTCATAGAGCAAGCGGCCAAGGCGTCGACCTTCGGCATGATAGTTAGCAATGGTGTCTTCATTGTGTATCGCACTAATGAGACGCTCATAAGCAATAAACAAGAGCGCCATTCCTGGTGCCTCATAAATACCACGACTTTTAGCTTCAATAATTCGGTTTTCAATCTGATCGGCCATTCCAAGTCCATGGCGACCACCAATTACATTGGCCTCGTTCATCAGAGCAACAACGTCACTGAAATCTTTGCCATTGATTGCCACTGGTCGACCTTGTGCAAACGAGATTTTTACATCTTCACTATCAATTTGTATAGCAGAGTCCCAAAAACGCACACCCATAATTGGTTGAACTAACTCAACTGAGGTATCTAAGTTTTCAAGACTCTTAGCTTCGTGTGTTGCACCTAAGATATTGGCATCGGTTGAATACGCCTTTTCACTGCTGTCGCGATACGGCAATCCGTGCGCAACGAGCCACTCTGACATCTCTTTTCGCCCACCAAGTTCATTGACAAAATCGGCATCAAGCCATGGTTTATAGATTCGTAAATTAGGATTAGCTAATAATCCATAACGATAAAAACGTTCAATATCATTGCCTTTATATGTCGATCCATCGCCCCAAATTTCAACTGAGTCTGCATGCATCGCGCGTACCAACATCGTGCCGGTAACTGCACGGCCCAGCGGTGTTGTATTGAAATACTGCTTAAGTCCTGAACGAATATGGAAGGCGCCGCTAGCGATAGCAGCTAAGCCCTCTTCAACTAACGCGCTCTTGCAATCAACAAGTCGAGCAATTTCAGCGCCGTACTCCTTTGCCCGGTCTGGAACAGAGTCGATATCTGGCTCGTCATACTGACCTAAGTCGGCGGTATATGTACACGGCACTGCGCCTTTTTCACGCATCCATGCAACAGCAACCGAGGTATCGAGACCACCAGAAAAGGCGATACCGACTTTTTCCCCGATGGGAAGTGATGCAAGGACTTTAGACATGAACCAAGTCTAACCGATGTAAAGAGAAGGAAGTTTCTTCTCAAGGGCTGGCGTAATACCCCATTGCTCACAGATCTCACGATATCTCTGGACATCGATTGCCTCAGCCTTGGCATCAGTCTTGACTGCTCTAATCATCATATTTCTAGGTGTGTGCTCGCCACTAATAAACTCAATAACTTCAACACGATATCCCACTATGCGCAGTAATTGAGCACGTAATGAATCTGTCAGCAAATCTCCTAAGCGCTCTTTCATCAGACCAAACTTAGTAAGCGCTCCCCAGGGTTCAGGACTCTGGCTCATTTGTCGCTGAATATCATGGTGGCAACATGGAGCGATCAACATTAACTTTGACGCAGCCATAACAGCCCAAGCAATAGCATCATCGGTTGCGGTATCACATGCATGTAGCGCAATTACAACATCAGCAGTTTGGGCAGTTGTTGATGCGATTTCTTCAGCTTTAAAATTAATCGTCTCGCTTATCCCTAAATTCTGGGCAATTTTATTATTGCGATCTCGAGAAGAGGTTCGAACATCAATTCCAGTCACGTGAACCGGTATGCCAATTGAACGTAAATACTGATGTGCAGCGAATGTTAAGTAAGCATGCCCACAACCTAAATCGACGATTGTTAATGGATTGGTCTCTGTTGGCTTATGTATCTGCCCAGCAATAATTGCAGCTTCCAGAGTGGGTACCAGTAAACGTAAGAACTCTTCAACTTGTAAGTATTTGTCGTTCTTAGAGGGTTTAATTGCACCCTTATGATCGGCAATACCAACTTCTAATAGGAATGGATCGGCTGGATCAAGTAAGCGCTGCTTTTTCTTATCGTGGTTCAAATTCTGCTCGAGAGATTTACTTGTATGACTAACGTGAGCTTCTCCACTCTTTGTAATACGTATCGAAATAGATCCCTTGATATGTTCCACCAATATGTTTGCATATCCACTTTCCAATAATTCAGTAATCTTTAGTGGGTCGGAATCAATATTCTTAGTTGTGGTTGCTCGGCCATCGTTGTGACTGATTTGCAGCTTTACGCTACCTTTAATCTCAACTGGACGTATATCAATTCGTTCAAACTCGGTTTGCATATTTCTGCGGCGCCCTGAAAGTACTGCTCTCACGAAAGTCGCGGGATTAATAATATGAACAGAAGCCTCGCTAAATGCTTCTTCAAGTGACTTAGACATTTGAGGTAAGTCTAACTTCTATTGCCAATCCGCCTAACTGGCTTTGCTGAAGATTGAGTTCACCTTTGTGCCACTCAATAACTGCGCTCATAATGCTCATTCCTAAGCCGCTACCACCAGTATCGCGAGAACGAGATCTATCGAAGCGTTTGAGCCCTTGAACCTTCTCACCATAAAACTCCTTTGGCAAACCCTCCCCTCCATCTTCAATAACTAGATGAATGTGCTTGCCACTCACCAAAGTGACTTCAACAGGGATGTCGGCTTTTGTGTGAACGCGAACATTAGTTAGTGCATTTTGAATAAATCTACGCATATATTTCTCGGAACCCATGAAAAGAACTCCATTTTCAATATTTGCCGTGACTTTACGGTTCGGCGATAAGGTCTGAAAATCTTTGAGGTTCTCCCATAAAAGCTCCGAGAGTGAGATCTCTTCGATATTAATAGCATTGTCTTCGCCGAGTTCAGCCAAAATAAGTAAATCACCGATTAAGGATTCCATTCGTTTGATTTCATTCTTTAGACGGCTAAATGCTAACTCCTGCTGCTGTCCATCTAAGGCTTTGCCTTCCAACAACTCCGTGTAGCCCTTTACCACCGTTAATGGGGTTCGTAGCTCATGAGCGGCATCGCCTAAAAACTCCTGCATTTTTTCACGTTGAGAGCGCTCTAAGGTTAAGGCGCCGGCACGGGAGATGGAGATAGATATATAGGATGCAAGCGCGTTAGCGAAAATAATAAAAATTAGGAGTCTGAGCAGATTCTTTTCTAAGTTTTTATCAATGTCAGATAATGAAGCGGAGATTATGAGAACTTCTCCCTCTTGAATACTTATCTCTCTAGTCCGTAAATGGGTATTACTTCCTAAAATAGCATTTTTGGACTCTTTAAGAACAGTGACCGAACCATCTTGAGTCGTAAATGCCAGAGTGAAGTCATAACTATTTTGATCTAGGCTCAAAAGTGCACTCGTGATTGCATCTGTCGGATTAGAGTTCACATTGCTGGCTACTACTGCCATATGGTCATCAATGATTGAAATCTCTGCGCTATAAGAACCCCAAATTGCAAACCCCCCAATAAGAATTGAGAGTAAAGATGTAATAATGGCAGTTGAAATTACTTGCCTTGATTTATTTTTCATTACCTTTATTTTGGTTCTTGTATCTGAAAACCTACTCCACGAATGGTTTTGATGCCGTCAAATCCATCTCTGTGGAACTTCTTGCGCAAGTAAGAAATATATGTATCTGTAACTGTACTTTCAGATTCGAAAGTTATTCCCCACACTTCATCTAACAAGAGCTTTTTAGTAAGTACGCGACCCTTTTTTTCTACTAATATTTGCAGAAGTCTGTACTCAGTGGGTGATAATTCGACTTCCTCGCCATTAAAAGTCACTAAGTGTTGTTCGTCATCTATGGTGATTGGCCCACACGCTAACTTTGTTGGCACAGTAGTCGACTTCATTGAGCGGCGGAGTATCGCTTTTATCCGCAGAATCAGCTCTTCAATACCAAATGGCTTAATCACATAGTCATCGGCACCGATTTTTAATCCTCGAGTGATGTCGCCTTTATCTTCACGTGCCGTAAGCATTAAAACTGGAGTCAGATCATTGTTGCTGCGTATCCGCTCAACAAGTTCAAAGCCATCCATCAGAGGCATATTTATGTCTATGACCATCAGGGCAGGCTTGTTTGTGCGCAGGAGGGTTAAGGCCGACATGCCATCGCTGGCTTCGATAGTCTCAAAACCGGCAATGCGAAGTGTGTCATTGAGCAGAGCCCGCACTCCTGGTTCGTCGTCGACGATCATTATGAGCTCGGCCATTGCACCACTCTTTCATGCCTGGCGCGTCTTGCCAATAAAATCCCGTCCTTTTGATGGCTTTCACAGAGAAAGCACAAAGAAATACTGCATGATGTGGCTATGAGAATGCCCCGTATTGCAGTGATAGCCCTTGGGCTATGTATTGCCGCTGGCTCGGCAAGCTCCTCTTTCGCAGATGCCACACCATCGCCGTCGCCAGATTTTCAAACTTTGATGACTCAATATAAGGTGGCGCTGTCGGCTTATCAAACTGAGATGAAGTCTCGCGAAGCTCTTCGAATGGTTATTAATCAAGAATTCATGGCCGCGGTCAATAATGCAAATCGAAAAGCAAAAAGCGCCCTGCGAGTGGCAAAGAAACCAGCGGCTAAGATAGAAGTTATTGCAACTCAAAGAGCAGAAATCGCGGTAGCGAATTCAAATCGAGATGCGTCGATTCTTGCAATGGGTCAACCACCTGAAAAACCTATCCAACCAGTAGTGCCATTAAAGACTCCCCAAATCTCTTCAAAGAAGAAGAGTAAATCTGCAAAGGCAAGCCCTTCGCCAACCTCTTGATGCACTCTTGCAAAATTCTTTTGGCATAAAACGTTATCAAAGCGAAACATTGAAGCCCTGCTTTCAGGGTTATTACATGGATATACCTATGGCTCTTGGTTTAAGTTCAGTCAGTGAGGTCATTGCCGTGGTGGAAAGAAGCGGTCATTTACCAGATTTATCCCCGCTCCTTCTATGATTCAAATGGCGATGGTGAAGGCGATCTGCCTGGAATCACATCCAAACTCGACTATGTACAACAGCTCGGTGTTGATGCAATCTGGCTCAGTCCTTTCTATACCTCTCCAAATAAAGATGGTGGATACGACGTTGCAGATCCTCGCAATGTAGACCCTCGTTTTGGCAATCTTGACGATGTTAAGGCTCTCATTCATCGTGCGCATGAACTACATTTAAAGGTGCTCGCAGATATTGTTCCCAATCACTTTTCTGATCAGCATGAATGGTTTCAGGCCGCACTACTTGCCGCCCCTGGCTCTGCCGAGCGTGCGCGTTTTCATTTCTATAACGCACATGCCGATGGGACTCCACCTAATAACTGGATCTCGCTTTTCGGTGGTCCTTCATGGACGCAAGTGGCTGACGGGCAGTTTTACCTTCATCTATTTGATTCATCACAGCCTGATTTGAATTGGGACAATGCTGACGTCAAAGAAGATTTTGAAAAAACACTGCGCTTTTGGCTCGATCTTGGCGTCGATGGCTTTCGTATCGATGTTGCACACGGATTAGTAAAAGAAGATATTTTAGAGAACCACCACGATCCGCAGGGCCTGAGTAATGCACTCAGACTTGATTATCCAATGGAGCCTGAAAAAAGAAATGAGTTACTTCTTACTGTTCCATACTTTGATCGGCAAGGGGTTCACGAAATCTACCGTGACTGGAGGAAGATTTTTGATTCCTATGGCGATCGAGAGATAATGGCAGTTGCCGAAGCGTGGGTGCATCCACCCATTAATGCAACAAAATATGTTCGAGCCGATGAACTTCATCAAGTTTTTAATTTTGATTTGCTAACAGCACCTTTTGAAGCTGCTCATCTATTCGAGGTAATCAATCGCTCTCTCGAATTAAATGCAACTGTGGATGCTTTGCCAACATGGGCACTGAGTAATCACGACTCCCCTCGAGTTGCATCACGTATTGGCGATGAAGCTTCTCGAGCACTATCGCTTTTCGTTTTAGCGTTACCAGGCTCTAACTATATTTTTGCTGGCCAAGAGCTAGGCCTACCTGATGGAGAACTCCATGATAGCGATCGCCAGGATCCTTCCTTCGTGCGCTCTGGCGGATTAGTTAAGGGGAGAGATGGTGCACGCATCCCCTTGCCATGGAGCGGTGATTCGACGCCATTCGGATTTACTGCCGGCACTCCTTGGCTGCCGATATCACAATCATGGCAAAGCCACACAGTGGAGAAGCAATTTAAAGATTCAGCGAGCCTTCTCAATCTCTTTAGAGCCGCACTTGCGCTTCGCCGCCAATATCTCTTGGCTAGCCAAGAGATTACGTGGATTGAATCCCCTATTCATGGCAGTAAAGATGGTTCAATTCTGGCCTTTACTCGCGGTGCCTTTACTGTTGTAATGAACGTATCTGACCAAAGTAAAGAATTTAATATAGCAGGTGAAATTCTCCTAGCCAGTTCTGGTGATTTTCAAGTAAGTGTCGGCAAGAAACTCCTACCAGCACGTTCGTGCATCTGGATCTCAAACTAACTGGCACAATACGCTGCATGGAATCTATGGCAACTTGGCTCATCACTATCGGCATTCTCTCTGCCGTAATTCTCGTTGACCTCACCATCGCAATTGTGAGGCGTAATGTAGAGACAACTATTGCTGAAGCTGCGATCTGGACTGCGATCTATGTCTCTGCCGCTCTCATTTTTGGTTTCTTTATGCCTAATTGGACTTCGGATCCCTTAGCTCAAAAGGAGTTCTTCGCTGGTTGGTTAACGGAGTACGCGCTATCGGTCGATAATATCTTTGTATTTGTAATTATCTTAACCCGTCTCAAAGTTGAATCAACTCGCCAGCAATTAGTCCTACTTCTGGGGATCATAATCGCACTCATACTTCGTGGACTCTTTATCACCGCAGGGACGGTAATAATTGAGCGCTTCGTCGCCGCTTTCTTCATATTTGGAGCCTTCCTCATCTTCACTGCATACCGACTACTCGCTGAAGATTCCCGTGCAGAGAGCGAATGGAAAGAGGACAAATACATAACGTGGATGCGCCGACGCGGTGCAAATACATTCACGATCGCGCTCTTGTCCTTGGGAGTTACTGATTTGGTTTTTGCCCTTGATTCAATTCCAGCCATCTTCGGAATCACTCGCGACCCATACATAGTCATTTGCGCAAATATCTTCGCACTAATGGGCCTGCGTCAGCTCTACTTCTTGTTGCAGGGTTTATTAACTCGTCTAGTTTACTTGTCAAAAGGTCTCTCCTTTATTCTGGCTTTTATTGGGGTAAAAATGCTAATAGAGGCCTTCCACGGAGTTGGAGTTCATCGCATTTTTGGAATTAAACTTCCACATGTGGCCATTGAATTTAGTCTTGGGGTAATTGTTGCAAGTTTGGCCATTACAACAGTTGCGAGCCTTACTGCAACACGTAAAGATGGAACTGCAATAGTTTAAAGACTGTACTTATGATTTCTTAAAGTATCATGATCAATCTCTTTGATTCGTTCGTGAATTTTTCGAATTTGAAATGCAAATGCTTTTACTGCGGTGTCAAATGCAGCTACATCGTTAAATTCGGCTGCCTCAGATTTAATGAATGGCCCCGATCCATGCGAAGTTAAAATCACTCGGTGCGAATGTTTTCCCTGATGAGGGTTGGTCTCATGAAGAATCTCAACTTCAACGCGATCTATAGCTACACTAAATCGCTCCATGCTATTGAGTTTCTCTTCTACGATTACTTTAAAATCTTCGGCTAAATCTGCATTTCGTGTATGAATGTAAATCTTCATGTTTAAAATGGTACTGCTAATACCGCCAATGTCGCTATAGCAGCCAATAAAAATGATTTTAAGAGAATACTCGACGCAGTCTTACGGTCGGCTGCGCGGTTAATTGGATCACTTACTCGTGAAATATCACCTAACGTGCCAAAATTAAAATTACCCGCAAAGCCATAGGCAAGGCAGAACTTACTTCGTGACTGAATATAGCCAACGGATGCAACGAGCAGTGGGAAGAAAATTCCAAACCGCGCTTCACGTGGAGCATTAACTGAAATGAGAGCTATGAGTGAGCTAACTGAGAAAAATAAACCAATGAGAGCAACGAATTGCCTTCGGCGAACTTCGCCACCACCAATATTGCATGTACCCGGAACGTAAGCAGTCTCAGGCATCTTCAAACTCATCTTCATCAATCCAGGCATCTGTAGTTGAATCTTCTTGATGCTCAATCCACGAAAGAAAAGAGCCTACGGCGCGAAAGGCTAAAACTGCGACAGTGACTGCTGCAAATAATCGCCGAAATGCTTTAACCATAAGATAAAAATACTCGCTATTGCCAATAATTTCTCTAGATAGCCGAGAGGGAGAGCTCGATGTCGCTCCAGATATCCTCGACATGTTCGCACCCAACTGACAAGCGAATTAACTGTTCAGGAACAGTTGGACTCTCCATGGGCCAACGACGTCTGCGTTCCCATAATGATTCAACGCCACCGAGACTTGTTGCATGAGCGATCAAACGCGATGAATCGCACACCTTCTGGGTCTCTTCAGCTGTTCCAGCTACTTCAAAAGAGATTACCGCCCCAAAGCCTGGGTAGCGGACACGACTAACCTTTGCATGTCCCGATAGTTTCTCAACTAACTGCTTAGCATTTTCCTGGGCCTTATTAAATCGCAGTGGAAATGTTCGCAGACCTCTCAGTGCCAACCAGGCTTCGAATGGGCCTGGAATAGAGCCATTAAAACTACGTGATTCATGGAGGCGCTTAAACAGGGCGGGATCACTAGTAGATAGCGAGCCCATTAATACATCGCTGTGGCCCGATAAAAACTTAGTTACAGAGTGCATAACAATATCGGCACCCATCGCTAATGGATTCTGCACAAGTGGAGTTGCAAAGGTATTGTCGACGCCAACGCCAATTCCTAACTTCTTTGCCGCAGAAATAAGTGAAGGGAGATCGGCAACATCTAGACAGGGATTGGTGGGAGACTCTAACCAGATAAGTGCTGCGCCTTTCATTGCGTCAATCACTTCATCCGTGTTAACAACATCCACAAATCGAACTTCTAAGCGGCCGCTTTCGTGAAAAGTCTTTAGAAGTGTCATGACTCCGCTATAACCTTGATTAGATGCAACTACAGGGGCGCCTACTGGCAGGATTGAAAACACGGCGCTTATTGCAGCCATCCCAGATGAAAAAACTAACGTCTGTCCACCTTCGAGTTCGCTAATTGCCACTTCAAGCGCGCTCCACGTTTGGTTGCCGTATCGACCATATCCAATCGGACCACCCGCATGAAACGTTGACGTTAAATCAATTGAAGGATTCAGCGACGCATCTGCTGAAATAACAGGCCGCCCAGCAGTGATCGCTGACGTTTCGATATGGCGCTCTTTACTCATGGACTTAGTCTAATTGTTTTGCTAGCAATGCCATCGCAGCGTTATGACCTGGAATTCCACTGACTCCACCGCCTCGTATAGCTCCAGCTCCACATATGAAAATTCGAGGATCATCGGTCTCAACCCCCCACGAAGGCTCGGTTCCATCTTCTCTAAAAGGAAAATGCAAGTCGCGATGGAAGATATTGCCTCGTGGCAGGCCAATCGCGGCTTCAATATCCAATGGGGTTTTTACTTCAATGCCTGCAATCAAGCCTTGAATTGGTTCGGCTAAATATTCGTTAAGCGAAGTTAACGCTGATTGGAGCCCGGCTTCACGAGCTGCATCATTGTCACTATCAAACAAACTCGCTGGAGTGTGGAGACCAAAAAGCGTTAAAGTCTGAAAACCCTGATCTTGGAGCTCTTGGCTCAATATTGAAGGATCCGTAAGCGTGTGGCAGTACATTTCTAGCGGCATTACTTGTGGCATTTCACCCTTTTTTGCCGATGTAAAAAGACTCTCAAACTGTGAAAAGCTTTCATTTGCATGAAAAGTTCCAGCAAATGCTATATGTGGATCGATTCCAGATTTAAGAACAGGTAGCTGCTTGAGCAAAATATTAATCTTCATCTGAGATCCCTCACGAGATTTAGGTTCAGGTAATCCTCGCAGTTTTGCTAATGTTTGAGGAGCAACATTAGAAAGTACATACTGAGCATTAATCTGATTACCCGCAGAAGTTTTAACTTGAGCTCCTGAAGCATTACTACTAATACTTATAACTCGACTATTTAGTTCAATAGATACGCCAGCTGCGCGTACTACTCGCTCCAGTTCACTGACTAGCTTTCCCATTCCACCTTTAGGAACTTTCCACTCCCCGGTACCATTTCCCATCAAGTGATATAAGAAACATATGTTCGCCTGTAAATCAAAGGCCGATGCAAAAGTGCCAATGAGGGCATCGGTGAGTACTACTCCTTGAACAAGGTCATCATTAAAATATCTTTGAATCACCTCACCTATTGGTTTTTCAATCATGAACTCCCATGTCTCTGGGAGTCCGACTATTTCCCTTAACTCGCTACGCGTCATGAGAGGTTGTAAAAGAGTTGGTGCGATTCGTTGAGCAAACTCCGCAATTAATCCATAAAACTCTTGCCAGGACGCTGCCTCATGGCCACTGGGATCTAATTTTCTAAAAGACTCCTCAGTTGCTGTATCCCATTGACGTGAAATTAATAATCCATCTTCGACTCCATTGCGTCTATAAGGCGTGTAACTTGAAACCTCTCTTGAGATGCACTCAAAATCTAGCCCTAGGTCTTTAATGATTGCATCGGGCAAAAGCGATACTAAATATGAATAACGAGATAAATGAGCGTCAAAATCTGGAAAAGCGCGAACACTTGTTGTTGCGCCACCGATTTCACTGTTTGCTTCAAGGATACGAACGCTTTTGCCGGCTCTGGCCAAATAGGCTGCAGCAACTAAGCCATTATGTCCGCCGCCAACTATGACGACATCGCAATCTGGCTCATTCATTAGAGAGTCCGGACAATCCGATCAATTGCCTCAGAAATAATTACTGGGCTAGTAGCAAAATTGAATCGAACATACTGATGACACTGTGCGCCATATGTGTGTCCAGGGTTCAAAGCTACTCTCCCTTTCTCTAACAATACTGCCGAAGGATCTTCACCGAGGTTGAGTGATTCCAGATCTAGCCACGCTAAATAACTGTTATGTGGAATGTGATATCGCACCGTCGGTAACTTTGAAGCCAAAAGCTCTTTAATCAAAAAACGGTTGTGATCTAGCTGCTTTAATACTGAATCTAACCAGATGCCTCCCTCTGCAAAAGCCGACGCAGAGGCGAATGCTCCCAAAATTGATGCTCTAAAATGAAGGGCTCTTGGCATTTGCTTTAAAATTTCATTAATTGCAACGTTTTGCGAAACAATAATTGCGCACTTAAGACCAGCGATGTTCCATCCCTTTGAGGCCGCAGTCACTGTCAGGCCAACTTCGCGCGCAGTTTCATTCAGCGATAAAAATGGAATAAAAGTATTCTCTTTGAAAGTCAGTGGTGCATGTATTTCATCGCTAATGACCAAGACACCATACTTCTTAGCCATCTCTGCAATACGAGTCAGTTCAGCTTTTGAATACATTCTGCCTAGGGGATTGTGCGGTGAACACATTAAGTGAACTTTTAGGCCCGATGCATATGCTTTTTCGACCGCATCCCAATCGAGTTCCCAAGGATTCTGTGTATCACTCTGTTCGCCAGTGCGAGTAAAAGCAACATCTACAACCGTCAGATGTGTTTCATTTATCCAGTTATAGAAATTTTGATAAACCGGTGAATTTATTAAAATAGTATCGCCTGGCTTAGTGAAAACACGTAAAACTTCTACAACGGCTACCCCAACATCTGCGGCAACTCGAACTTGAGAAGTGTCAACGTCCCAACCCCAGCGCTGTGATGCAAACTGCGCAAAGCCTGCAGGGAGCTCAGGTGCTGCGCCTAAATAACCTAAATCTGAGTGCGACACCATTTCAAGGAGCGTCTTTTTAATTGGCTCAGCGACAGGGAAATCCATTTCCGCAACCGGCAGTGGCAGAACATCTCTATCGAAGCTACGCCACTTTTCAGATCGGTGAGTCAGCAGTTGTGCTAGATCTGGTGCGGCTACGTTGGTGTCAGTCATGGCGGAGAGATTACCCTGCCTTGAGCCATTTTGCTGTTTTAGAGCCCCTGCTCGGCTGAGGTAAGACGCCGTGTTGTGCTTCTTACTACAAGTGTCGTTGGCAGAACGAGTGATGGAGCAACAACATTTGGTTTTCTCAGGCGTTCCATAATCGACCAGGCCGCCATCTCGCCCATTAACTGTACCGGCTGCTCTATCGTTGTTAACTCAGAAAACTCGGCCATTTCGTGACCATCAAAACCTACAATTGAAATATCATCCGGAGTTTTTAGTCCATGTCGACGCAGTGCCTGCATTGCACCCATAGCCATTTCATCGGACTCGCAAAAAATTGCAGTGGGCCTATTTGGTCTAGCTAATAAATCATCCATCGCTCGTGATGCTGTGTTCATTGTAAAGTCTCCATGAACTTCGCGCGATGGCAGCCATTCAAGCCCATTTTCAGCCAAGACTGACATGAAACCCTTACGCCGATCTTGTGGAACACTAAAATTAAATGGGTCATCGGGATGACCCGACATTAAGCCAATCTTTTTATGCCCCTGATTTACAAGATGTTGAGTTGCCGTACGAGCACCCCCAACGTCGTCAATTTTAATGCTTGCGCACTCTGGATGTTCCATACCAACGAGTGCAATTGGAATTCCAAGGCTGAGCATTGAATCAAACTCTTCTTCAGTCGGTGGCAACGAAATCACAATTAACGCATCTACACGGCCTTTAAGGAGTTGATGTTGAAATAAGCGTTCACGGCCCTTCATAGCGCTAAAGTTATACAGAAGTAAATCAAGGCCCGCCTCTCGAAGAGCTTGTTCAGCACCGTTGATAACTTGAGAGAAATACCATCGAGAGATATATGGGGCGACTACTCCAACACTGTTTGTCCGCCCTTGAGCTGCGTTGCCTCGTACTGGGGTTAATGGGTAGTCCAATTTCTCAGCTGCAGCAATGATCTTGGCCCGCGTTGCATCATTGACGTGCTGAAGACCACGCAGAGCTCGCGAGACTGTTGCAGTTGACACACCTGCCTCTTCTGCAACTTCTTTTATTCCAGCCATTTCCACTCCTGAGCTTGTAAAAATCTGCAAAAACCTGCAAAAACCTGCAAGAGGTGTAAAAATAGAGCATTTAGAGTAAAAAAGACAGTAGCTAGCGCAAAAACAGGTAAGTTGGCAGGTATGAGCCAACAGATTGAGACCCAGATCGATGTCAGCCTGACTGAGCGAAACCGGACTACTGCATTTTTTCGCATCATCCTGGTCGTACCCATGCTCGTATTTCTAGCCTCTTTTGCACCATCAGATTTCAGTAACACAGATAGCTATGCAGTTGGTTTCTTTGTTCTGCCCGTCGCTCTGGCAATTGTGGTTCGACAGATTTATCCAACGTATCTCTTAAGCTTTAATGAAGCACTGCTTTCTTTGCAGACCCGAGTTGATGCTTATTTGTTACTGCTCACCGATGAATATCCTTCAATTGAAGAAAATGATCTTGTCAGTGTCACTTTTCCAGTAGTAGATGCTAAAACGTTGAACCGCTGGTTGCCATTGATTAAATGGGCCCTTGCAATTCCACTGTATCTAGTTGGAGTTTTCTACATTATTTATGCAGCCATACTTACTCTTTTCGCTTGGTTCTGCATTTTATTTACTGGCAACTATCCAGAGCGCTGTGCTGAAGGCGTGGTTGGTACTATTGCCTATTGGAACCGAGTAGTTGGTTACGCCTTGGTTCTTGTCACAGATGAGTATCCAACTTTCTCGCTATAAGTTATGGCAGTTAACTCAACCCACACAATGCGACGCGTAGTCGCTGAAGTCGCAGTTCTAGATAAAAAGTTTGCACCACTCATCGATAGACGACCTCTGTGCACAATCGGACGCTTCGAAAAAAGTGAGAGTAATTTTGAATCTCTCGTAAGTTCAGTAATTTCTCAGCAGCTTGCAACTAAAGCTGCCGAAACTATTCATGCTCGCTTAGTTGTTTTATGTAAAGGGCACATAACTGAACGAAAGCTTATTAAATTAGATGATATTGCACTACGAGAAATTGGTGTCTCTGGGGCTAAAACTCGCACTATTAAAGGCTTAGCCGGTGCGGTGATTGATAAATCTATTCCTATCGAGCGCATCGATGAGATTAAGGATGATCAAGAGATTTTCGATGCTCTGACCTCTTTATGGGGAATCGGTCGCTGGACAGTTGAAATGTTTATGATGTTTCAACTTGGTCGTCTGGATGTCTGGCCAACTGGTGATTTAGCCGTACGCAGGGGGTGGGATCTCATACATAAGAATAAAGAGGAGACTTCACCTAAGAAATTAGATGTTCTTGGCGACAAGCTGCACCCATACAGAAGCGTTGCAGCCTGGTACTGCTATCAGGCAGTTCATGAATCACGCGGTTTAGATTATTAAATATCTTCCAAAATCATTGACACTGAGTTAATGCACCAACGCTCATCGGTTGGAACGTCATAGCCTTCACCCTTAAAGACATGTCCTAAATGAGATCCGCAAGCGGCACATCTAACTTCAGTTCGAACACGCGGAAATAGCGAACGATCTTCAATTAATTCAACAGCATCATCGCTGGTTGGTGCATAAAAAGAGGGCCAACCGCATCCAGAGTGAAACTTTGTTTGGCTTTTGAAAAGTACAGATGAACATGCTTTGCACTTATAAACTCCGACTTTGTCGGTATCGGTGTATTCACCAGTAAATGGTCGCTCGGTTGCTGCGTTTCGTAATACGTCATATGAGAGCGCATCAACTGCTGCTTTTAATTCTTCTTCGTTTATCTGTACCGGATACTCTCTCTCACTCATGCATGTACTCCCGGAATGGGATAAGCGATTCCGGTACTTGAATGACAGTCATAACCCTGTGGATTCTTCTGTAAATACTTTTGGTGATAATCCTCGGCAAAGTAATACTCAAAGCCTTCTGCCTCAAGAATCTCTGTAGCTATTTCGTCTAAGCCTTCAGTAGTTAAAGCACTTTGATAGATATTTCGTGACTGCACGGCCGTTACATACTGTTCAGCTGTCGTAGTAAAAAGCGCACTGCGATACTGGGTGCCAATATCTCCACCTTGACGATTCAACGACGTTGGATCATGCATCGTCCAAAACTCTTCGAGTAAGTTTTGATAGCTAACTTTGCTGGCATCAAAAACTATTTTTACAACTTCGGCATGACCTGTAGTTCCAGTGCACACCTGCTCATACGTTGGGGTCACAGTTGTACCACCCATGTAACCAACACTTGTTTCGAGCACTCCAGGCATCTGCCAGAACCGTCGCTCTGCACCCCAGAAACATCCGCTAGCGCAGTACATTATTGAACTCATAGGCGCGATTCTTTCATTGTCACGACATATCTGCACCCGCTGATAGCCTTATATCCATACCTTTTGAGCCCCCGTAGCTCAGGGGATAGAGCACTGCCCTCCGAAGGCGGGTGCACAGGTTCGAATCCTGTCGGGGGCACGCGCGATTTAAATCACTGTAATTCTCGAAATCTCTTCACGTTCATCCTTGTTAATCCAAGCGTAAGAGGAGAGAATAGGTACCTTGCGCATCATTTGAAAGCGCAGTAACAACGCTGTTGAGTCATAATCAGTCTCCCCCTGAAGGAGGCTAAAGGAGGCATGCACATGGATTGGCGACATCAATCGGCCTGCCGCGATGAAGATCCTGAGCTCTTCTTTCCAGTTGGAAATACTGGTCCTGCCCTGACCCAGATCGAAGAAGCTAAAAAAGTCTGTCAGCGCTGCATCGTAAAGGAGCCATGTCTTGCATGGGCACTTGAGAGTGGTCAAGATGCAGGAGTCTGGGGCGGACTCTCAGAAGATGAGCGCCGTGCGCTTAAGCGTCGCGCAGCTCGTAACCGTGCACGTTTGATGGAGCAGCAAAACTCTTTCTAATTTACTTACAGCGGGAAGCGCAACGTTGCAACTGTTCCTGAATCCGTAGAAATCAAAGTTAGTTTTCCTTTTAGTTCATTTTCTGTAAGCGTTCTAACAATTTGTAATCCCAAATTTGATGACGTAGTTATATCGAATCCATCAGGTAAGCCGATACCATCGTCATTAATCTTAACTACACACTCATTGCTATAGCGCTGCACATCAATTAACAATTTTGTTCCTTGTTGCGCTAATCCATGTTCTAAGGCGTTGTGCATCAACTCTGTTACGACTAAAGATAACGGTGTTGCTAGTCGGGACTCCAACGAGCCGAGCTGGCCATTTCTCTCGATACTTAACTCTCCCATTCGAGGACTCAACTCCAGAGCATGAGTGATTAGGCTCGTTAAAACTTCATCAAATGCCACAGTATTTTCAGTACTACTCGATAGTGTTTCGTGAACTAAAGCAATCGATGCAATGCGACGGACCGCTTCATTAAGTGCCGAAGCAGCACCTGGATCTTCAATTCGTCGAGCCTGCAACCTGAGTAGCGCTGAAACGGTCTGTAAATTATTCTTGACTCGATGATGAATCTCACGAATGGTTGCATCTTTAGTTACTAGTTCACGATCTCGCCTACGTAGTTCAGTGACATTCTGTAATAAAACAATGGCACCGACTCGATCAGCTCCGTGCAGTAATGGCAATATAAGCAAATCAATAGTTGTACCTTGATTATCGATCTCTACCCTTCGTAAAACTCTGCCATTAAGACGTGTACGGATTCCCTCTTCGTGCGCATCGGGAGAACTCTTTATCACCGCTTCGGCAATGTCTCCCAACTTATTATTCTCAATCTCCTGCTTCCATCCCATACGACTAAAGGCCGAGCGTGCATTAGGACTAGCGTATGAAATAACACCATTTACATCCAAACGAATTAATCCATCACCAACGCGAGGTAGCGGTTCAAAGATTGAACCTGCCCCTGTGTATGGAAAGGAACCTTGAGAAACCATTTGGTATAAATTCTTTGCAATCTCTCGATAGTTAAGTTCAAGACTGCTTGGTGAACGCATAAGTTCAGCGTTTCTGTGTCGAGAAATAACTGCAATAACCTGCCCATCAAATAGAACTGGAATCGTCTCTTCTTTGACCATAATCTCGCCAAGTTTTTCAGGCTCTGAACTACTACCAATTTCACCACTTGATAAAGCCTCATCTAAAGTTGGGTGACTCCCCCAACTTACTTCATTACCAATGACATCATGTGCAAAAACCGTAGCTGCTGTTGTTGGACGAATGTGAGCGACAGCTACATGGCCAGTAGGCCAAAGTTTTATATCTCTTCTAATTGGAACCCATAATATTAAATCGGCAAATGATAAGTCTGATAAGAGTTGCCAGTCGGCGACTAATTCACGCAGCCGATGGGCTTGATCAATAGTTACAGAACTACGCCCACTAAGAAGAATGTCAAACTGTGGCATCGTTACTTCCAACCAGCTAACTCATCGGCTATTTCTTGAGTCGCAAACCAGGTTAATTCATCCTCGTCTTCATATGCAAGGAGCGCACACTGCACTTGATCCCAGCGAACTGGTGAATTTAGAGAGACTGAGTCGGCATTCTCTTGGTCTATTTGATTGTAATCAATCTCTATTGCTAGAACTAAACCGGGTGCGGAATCGGAGTGGCGTAGCTCGAGTGCTTTTTCGCCAGCTGCAACTGATAGCAAATACTCTAACTCCTCTGAATCACAGTCATCATTGTCAATAAGAAAATCACTTGTAGGAGCAAAGAGCGTGCCTACCTGCATACTGAGAACGGAGATAAAGCTCTCTAGTGCACTATGGCTGATGGCCAGATAGGTTCGCATTGGCTAATAGTAAGGGAGTTTATGTATTCATTTCGCTAGCTATTTTGGCAATAGATTTTCTCAATGCAGAGCGGTCATTGACCTCTATAAACGTGGCTTTCTCAGCTTGCGCAGCAGCGGCAGCGCGCAGATCGCGATTAATTACACGAACCGAAGTTGGGCGAAGTGGTGTGGTGATTGATAGGAATTTTGCCTCCTCCTCTTCCCCTTTTCGTCCTTGAGAACGCATATTAAGTGTGAAACTAATATTGCTACGAATTGAGGTCATACCTAATAGTGAGACAACTTGTTCAAGACGATGAATCCCCAATAAATCTCCACGCGCGACAATCATCATCTCATCACCTTGATCACAGCTCCACGTTGTCATTGTCGATGTCCAGCGTCGATCAGTGAGGCGATGAGAAAGTCCAGATATCGATCCCAAATCTATGATGATGTTGTCAAAGCTAGTTGTTGCACGCTCCATGTAGGAATCAATGGATAAGGCTTGATTCTGTGAAATCTCTGCAACACAGAGCCCTGGGGCAAGTGTTCTCCAACCGGCATCACTCTGTACGTGTCTAATTGCCAATAAAGCAGCCACTGAGGGTGCACGAAAATTGGCATCGATTAATAAGGTTGATTTTTCAAGGACACTGAGCTCCATTGCAAGATTGAGTGCGAGTGTCGTACACCCCGTACCGCTTCCTGCAGAGCCAACTGCTAAAACATGAGCACGCCGACTGTGGTGTGACAGTTGAGTGTTTTGCCGAATCATTGGAGCTCGAACAAATCCACGGACAAGACTTACTAAATCAGTTGTTGTGACAGGTACAGCGTGTATGTCTAAATATCCACTAATTTTCTGCGGTTCACGAGCGAAACCCACGACTGATTTGGCCATTCGACTAATTGACTCTAGCCGTTCTGGACTTAACCCAGATAGATCTGGCGAATAGATGAGAAGTGCTGATGCTGTATTTTCAAGATATGTACGTGTGTAATTTTCTAATGAATCACAATCAATTGCTCGGAAAATAACACTCCACCCTTGTGCAAAGAGTGCGCCTGCTATAAACCCCTCTATTTCGGGGTCAGAAATTGCAGTTATGACCGTTGGGAGCTCGACATTAGACATCTGCGCGCACCACAACTAATCGACCATGTGTTGTCGCTTGTAATAAGTGCAGCACTTGAGTCTCCTCGACAGCCACTGTCAGTGAAGCATCGGTTCCAAAGTTCTTACTTTTGGTATCTAAACTCAGCAACGTAATGCCTCCCAAAATCATCACAGGCTCGGTAGGAAATTCGCCATTCTGACTATCAATAACCCAGTAAATATCTACCTGTTCGCCTTCAACAATTCCAGCAGCAACATCAGTTGCTCGGATGCTAATTGGAACTGCGCTCGTTGCATTGTGCCTGTTGCTACTAGTGATGTTAACCCGGCTTAGCAATTGCCCGGCTAAGAACTTGGCAGTAGCGACTTTGCCGAGTGGGCTTTCCTTAACTGGAATATAGAGACCTGCGCTGGTGGCGAGATCTACATGGCTAGATTCTAGATCTCCAACAACTAACTGGTGCCCGGCAGATACATCATGTGTAACTACCCAATACTCACTTCCCCGATTAGAAAAACTGGCAAGGAGGAAAGCTGAGAGAAAGGAGGCGATAATGAGAGTAACTGCTAAAGAGATTCGAGAGCGTGTGGGATGCTTTTTATTTACCATGCCCTAACTAAAGGCGTGGTTAGATTCCTATATCTACTTTATCCACACTCATACTTTTGGCGGAGTGAGTTTCAACAATCTAGTTGAGGCATGGAGCTGACTTTCAGGTAAATCTAACTCACATGACTACTAACCCAATTTTTCATGAACTCCCTAGTTTTACCTCAATTAACTTGGCGCCAATCTCTAGCGATGAAAATGAAGATTGGCTGCATCCAATTTTGGAGATTTTTCGCCCACGCGAGGAAGTCTGCGTAGATAAAAAGCCTAAGCTCTACCTTGTTCCTAGCAGTTTTAATGATGAATTTGATCCTGATTTTGCCCCTGAGCCAACCTCTGCCAAGGACTTACCAGAGTTAAATGAGTGGAACTTTAACTTTGCTCGCAATGTTTTAGAGATACTCGCAGGGCGCAGACAACCGTCTCAACTTGCCAAGCAGTGCCATCATCATATTTTTTCAGAGCTAGTCACTCAATCTGGAAGCCAGAAAGAGGTTGGAAAGATTAGAAAAATCCACATCAGTGAACCAGTGGATGGAGTATGCGAAACAACCGTTACGGTTCGATTTGGCGAACGATTGAAATGCCTAATCCTTAGATTTGAAGGCGTCGATAATCGCTGGCTCTGTACAGCTCTAACTTTGCTTTAAGTGGCGCCGTGGCAGCGCTTGAACTTCTTGCCAGATCCACATGGACACGGTGCATTTCTAGAGACTTCACCCGTTGTCTTGACTCCGTTTTCATCGGCAGCCGTGTACTGCAAACCTGTGGTTGGGAGTGGCTTGGCCTCTAAGCCAGCACCGCTGACTTGGTTACTTGAGCTTTCAACTGTAACTTCAATATTAAATAGGAATGCTGCAATCTCTTCTTTAATCCCATCCATCATCGCAGCAAATAAGTCATAGCCTTCACGTTGATACTCTACTAATGGATCACGCTGTGCCATTGCTCGAAGCCCAATACCCTCTTGTAAGTAATCCATCTCGTATAAATGCTCACGCCATTTACGGTCAAGTACAGATAAAAGAATTTTTCTTTCTAGTTCGCGCATAACTTCTGTACCAAGAGTCTCTTCACGATGCGCATAAGCATTTTGGCAGTCTTCTACAATACGAGCCGTTATGTAATCTGCATCAAGTGCACTTCGTGAACCAACCTGTGCAATCAACTCTTCAACAGTAAATGAAATTGGATAAATCGTCTTTATCGCACTCCATAAGGTATCAAAATCCCACTCTTCGGCGTAGCCATCTGAGGTAGCTGCAACCACATATGCTTCTAGGGTTTCACCAACAAATAGTGCAACCTGATCCTTAATGTCTTCGCCCTCTAGCACCATGCGACGCTCCCCGTAGACAACCTGACGTTGTCTATTCATAACATCGTCATACTTTAAAACGTTTTTACGCATTTCAAAGTTCTGTGCTTCAACTTGGGTCTGAGCAGAACGAATGGCGTTACTGACCATCTTTGATTCGATAGGTGCATCTTCAGGAATTCCAGCAGCAGTTAAAAAGCGTTCAACCATTCCGGAGTTAAAACGACGCATTAGTTCATCTTGCAATGAAAGATAAAAACGTGATTCGCCAGGATCGCCTTGTCGACCAGAGCGACCACGTAACTGATTATCAATCCGTCGAGATTCATGTCGCTCGGTTCCAAGAACATACAACCCACCTAGGGCTACAACCTCTTCATGACCTTTTGCTACTGCAGCTTTTTGCCGTGTAATCTCTTCTGGCCAAGCAACCTCGTAGGCTTCGGCATTATCAACTGGAGAAATACCACGGCGCTGAAGCTCAAAGTCGGCCATGAACTCTGGGTTGCCGCCCAACATAATGTCAGTACCGCGACCTGCCATGTTTGTAGCAACAGTGACTGCGCCTTTCACTCCGGCGCGAGCGATAATTGCGGCTTCACGTTCGTGGTGCTTCGCATTCAAAACTTCATGCGCAACGCCAGATTTTTTCAAGAACGCTGATAACTCCTCAGATTTCTCAACGCTCACAGTACCGACTAGAACTGGTTGGCCCTTGCGATGCTTTTCTACAATATCGTGAGTCACAGCAAGAAACTTTCCTACTTCGGTTTTATAGACCAAGTCAGCGCCATCTATACGCACCATTTCGCGATTAGTTGGAATTGGTACAACACCGAGCTTATAAATCTGATGGAACTCTGAGGCCTCAGTCATAGCTGTACCGGTCATACCACATAGTTTGCTATAAAGGCGGAAGTAGTTCTGTAAAGTGATAGTTGCAAGAGTTTGATTTTCATCTTTAATTTCAATACGTTCTTTTGCTTCGAGCGCTTGATGTAAGCCCTCGCTATATCGTCGTCCTGCCAACATACGACCTGTGTGCTCATCAACAATTAATAGTTCGCCATTCATGACAACGTAATCTTTATCTCGCTTGAAAAGCTCTTTAGCGCGCACCGCATTATTGAGATAACCAATCATTGGAGTATTGGCAGCCTCATAAAGATTGCCTATCTGCAATAACTCTTCGACCTTAGTTACACCTTCTTCGAGAATTCCGACTGTCTTCTTTTTCTCATCTACTTCGTAGTGAACATCTCGTTGTAGTTTTCCAACATGGTTAGCAAATTCTACGTACCATTTCGTTGCCTTATCGGCAGGTCCACTAATAATCAAAGGAGTACGTGCTTCGTCGATTAAAATAGAGTCAACTTCATCCACTACTGCGAAAAAGTGATCACGTTGAACGCACTCTTCGAGCGACCAGGCCATGTTGTCACGCAGGTAGTCAAAACCAAATTCGTTATTTGTTCCATACGTTATATCGGCGGCATATGCTTCACGACGTTCGGCGGGGGTCATATTGGCAAGAATCACGCCAACCTTCAGACCCAAGAATCGATGAATACGGCCCATCCATTCACTGTCGCGCTCTGCTAAATAATCATTTGTTGTAACAACGTGCACTCCGCGTCCAGCTAAGGCATTTAAATAGGATGGCAGTGTTGCAACTAAAGTCTTGCCCTCACCTGTGCGCATTTCTGCAATATTTCCTCGGTGCAGAGCGGCTCCGCCCATAATTTGAACGTCATAGTGGCGCTGACCAAGTGTGCGCTTCGCCGCTTCACGGACCACGGCATAGGCATCGGGTAGAAGTGAATCGAGTGACTCCCCGCCAGCGAATCGAGCCTGGAACACGCTGGTCTGTTCACGTAACTGCGCATCTGAGAGTGTGCTCATACGGGCCTCTTGGGCATTGACGGCATCAACGACCTTGCTGAGCTCACGAAGGAGTCGACCTTCACCGGCACGCATGATCTTGTCTAAAAACGCTGGCATCGCCTCAAACCTTTCGATAAGCATCGAGCTTGTGGCCCCTATCGTAGAGGTTGGGCCACGCAAGCGGTAACTGAGCCAATAACGTGAGCGCCAGCTGCGCGCAGGGCTCGAGCCGCCTCATGCAGAGTCGCCCCCGTGGTTACCACATCATCGATGAGGAGCAGGTCGGCCCTAGGGATGACACCTGGCCGTAGGCGCATTGCTCGGCTCATATTCTTTGACCGCTCCAGAATGTGCAACCCACTCTGATCTCGAACAGGTCGAACTAATTCAAGGGCGTTGATGATTGGAAGTGATGTTTGTTGAGCTATCTGATCCACAATGTCAACTATGAAAGCACGGCCACGTCGTCGTTTAGCCATAACCGAGGATGGAATTGGTACTAAGGCGATATTAAAATCTGCAAAGTCTGCTTTCTCCAAAACATGAATGATCGCCTTTATAATCAGATTATCAGCGCCTCTAATGCCATTCTCTTTTGCTGCTACAAGTATTTTACTTGCAGTGGGTGAATAGAGAATTGCTGAATGAACCTTCAGTGAAGCAACATGGGTCAGATAATAATGCGGATGCCATTCGCTGCGACAGAGTGAACAAATTGATAAACCAATTTCATTACATCCAAAGCAACGAGTAGGAAAAATCAGCTGACCAAGTTCATGTAAAGCACGCATCTAGATACGATACGCCTAGATATTTTTTATTAAAGTAGCTTGTGGAAACTATTCGTGGTGATCATCGGGGGTAGGCTTAATCAATCTAGAATTAATCTCCTGCCCAGCATGGCGAGGTAGAGTCAAAACAAAATGAGCACCTTTTCCTGGATAGCCCCACGCATCAAGTTCTCCGTTATGGAGTCGAGCATCTTCGAGTGCAATTGAAAGGCCGAGACCTGTGCCCCCTCGAGCCCGCGCACGTGAAGGATCGGCTCGCCAAAAGCGATCAAAGACTAGGGGAAGTGTGCTTTGATCAATCCCGACTCCAAAATCACGAACACCGATAGCTACATCATTCTCGTTTGCCACAATTGTGATTGAGATTGGTTTTTCTTCAGCGTGCTCAATTGCATTTGTAAATAAGTTACGCAAAATACGCTCAACTCGACGAATATCCGCAGTTACTATTACAACTTCTACAATGCTATAAATCCGCAGATCTGTTGAGCGCTCCTTAGCGACCCATTCAAGATCTCCGGCACAACGATTTATTAAGCTCACTATGTCAAAATCGATTGGTTCAAGAATCGCGACCTCTGCATCGAAACGGCTAATTTCAAGTAAGTCTTCTAGTAAGCCTTCAAAGCGATCAAGCTGAGCGACCATAAGTTCGCTGCTTCTTGCCAAAATAGGATCAAAACTCTCTCCAAATGAGTTGATAACCTCTGATGCCATTCTAAGTGTTGTTAATGGAGTACGAAGTTCATGAGACACATCAGAAACAAAGCGTTGCTGGACTCGAGATAGGTTTTCTAGGCGCGCAATCTGTTTTTCAAGAGACTCGGCCATTTCATTAAAAGCATTTCCCAGAGTTGAAATTTCATCTTGCGATTCCACATTCATTCTTTGCCTAAAGTCACCTGCAGTAAACTCTGTTGCAATCCTTGCCGCTTCCCGCACTGGCTTAACTACTTGACGAACTACTAGCCAGGTTATAAAGGCTATGAGTAAAACTAAGAATAGGCCTGTCAAAAACAAGTAATTTTGAATCAATGTGAGAGTCGCATTTTGATTTGTCAAAGAGAAGAGAATATACATCTCATAGTTGCCAGCATTAGGAATATATACTTTTTGCCCAATAGCTAAGCCAGGGATATCTTCCCCACCCAAGTAATTAACACGAATATAACGCCACTCTAAGGTTTCACTCTTGCGTACACTCTCTCGCAAATCACTTGGTACTGAAGCAATATCGACCCCATTTGAAGACTCCTCATACATCACCCGGCTCGTATTATCAGGTCTTTTCAGAAAAACTACTTCATATGCATTCTCATTTGACATTAATGTTGTAGCAGAGCTAATCACATCATCTACGACTTTTTTAACTTCAGTATTACTCTGACTTTGCGCTAAAACAAAACGATATTGGGCACTAAAAATGGTTGATCGCGCTTCGATGAGTGCGGAATCGAGGTTTACTTGTTTAATACCGCTTGCCAACTGCGAATTGAGAGCCGAACCAGCGATATAAATAACTGCTAGAGAAAGTGCCAGCGTTGAAAAAACGACCTTGAATGCAAGCGAATTCCTGATGGTGGTGGTAACCCGGTTCATCGTCAGGAACCGCCCATTACTCCAGCTTTATATCCAACACCTCGTATAGTTACGACAATCTCTGGATGCTCTGCATCATGTTCTATCTTGGCTCGAAGACGTTGTATATGGACGTTAACTAACCGCGTATCTGTTGAATGTCGGTATCCCCACACTTCGGTCAGCAAAGCATCGCGAGAAAATACTCGACCGGGTTCTTTGGCTAGGGCAACCAACAAATCAAACTCTAATCGTGTTAAGAAAATCTGCTTTCCTGCTCGTAGTACTTGATGCGCTTGAATATCAATAGCTAGGTCACTAATAGTTAGAAGTCCAGAAATATCGGAGTTAGTTCGACGTAAACGTGTACGAATTCGTGCAACTAACTCAGAAGGATGCTTGAAGGGCTTGACCATATAGTCGTCGGCGCCAGCTTCTAGACCCCTTACAACATCATATGTGTCACCTTTAGCGCTCAGCATAATTATTGGCACCATCGATTCAGCACGAATTAATCTGCATACTTCAATTCCATCTAAGCCTGGAAGCATGACATCTAGTAAGACTAAATCGGGAGGATTACTTCGAAAAACCTCTAGAACTTCATCTCCACGACTAACAAGATCAACATCAATACCTGCTCCGGTTAAAACTATACCGAGCATTTCAGAGAGGTCTTGGTCGTCATCAACGACCATAACCAAAGTCATTAGCTACCGTGCTCCCAAGAGTTCAAATACATATCTTGGGCAGGTGTGAGAACATCGATTCGCCCACCCATGCTCATGAGCTTAAGGCTGGCTACTTCCTTGTCGATGTAGGTAGGAACATCATGAACACCAGGCTTTAGATTCTTCGCCTCTTTAACTAAGTATTCAGCGGTTAAGGCTTGATCTGAAAATGACATATCCATTACTGAAGCTGGATGGCCTTCAGCTGCACCTAAGTTTACGAGACGTCCTTCGGCCAAAAGTAGTAGTCGGCGGCCATCTGCGAGCACGTATTCATCGGTTTGGTGACGCATTTTTACATTCTTGGTCTTTGCATTCTGTTCTAGCCATGCAACGTCGATTTCAATATCAAAGTGACCTGAGTTGGCCATAATTGCGCCATCCTTCATGACTGCAAAGTGCTCATCGCGCAGAACATCACGGTTACCAGTGACTGTAATGAATACATCGCCTACTTTGGCAGCCTCAAGCATTGGCATAACTCGGAAGCCTTGCATCATTGCATCTAGTGCTTTAGTTGGATCAATCTCGGTGATAATTACATCTGCGCCCATTCCTTTAGCGCGCTCTGCAACACCTTTTCCGCAGTACCCAAAACCAGCAACTACAAGGATCCTGCCTGCGAGTAGGAAGTTAGTTGAACGAAAAACTGCATCAAGTGTTGATTGGCCTGTTCCATAGCGATTATCAAACATATGCTTGGTATCAGTGTCGTTCACGGCAATCATTGGGAACTGAAGCGCTCCATCTTTTGCCATTTGATTAAGACGAATAACTCCAGTAGTTGTTTCTTCGCAACCACCAGAAATATTTGGGATTAACTCTTTGCGTGTTGTATGAAGAGTATTTACTAAGTCACAACCATCATCGAACACTTGATGCGGTTCGATATCTAGTGCTGCATTGATGTGTACGTAGTATCCATCGCGATCAACTGCGTTGCGTGCGAATACGCTGATTCCATATTCATGCACAAGTGCAGCGGCAGTGTCGTCTTGTGTTGACAGTGGGTTAGATGCACAGAGTGCAATTTCAGCCCCGCCCGCCTTCAAAACTCTCATGAGATTGGCGGTCTCAGTAGTTACATGCATACATGCTGCAATGCGAACACCGACAAATGGTTGGGATTTTTCAAAGCGTTCACGTATCTGAGCAAGGACGGGCATATTGCGCTCTGCCCACTCGATTCGCTTACGACCTTGTGATGCAAGTGAGGCATCGGCAATGTCATGGCGCGGAAGAGTTGCTGTAACTGGTACGTTCACGAAAAGCTCCTTTGAGTGAAATCCTGTAGGGGCTTAGGTTACTGCCCGCAGTCGCAAAGTGAGAAGTTGAAGCTGGCTTCTAGCCCCTAATAAGCCCCAAAACTTCATCGCGCAAAGCCTGCATATCTGCCGTAGTCCTAGCCTCAACATTCAAGCGCAGTAAAGGCTCTGTGTTTGAGAGGCGAAGGTTAAACCACCATGTATCCCCATTGATTGTCAGGCCATCTAAATGATCGGAGGTGACCCCAGGCTTAGAAGTGAAAGTTTTTTCAATCAATGTCGTAACCGCTTCGGCATCCTCGACTTTAGAATTTATCTCCCCGCTCATCACATATCGCTGATATGGCTTAAGGATTTCTGACATTGGTTGCTTGCTCATGCCTAAGGCTGCAATGGCATGTAATGCTGCCAGTGCCCCTGAATCTGCACGCCAAAATTCGTCAAAATAGAAATGGCCGGAGTGCTCACCACCAAATATTGCTCCGCTATCGGCCATCAATTTTTTAATATAGGAGTGTCCTACTCGACTACGCAGTCCTACCCCATTATTTTCCTCAATAGTTTCTAGTACCGCTCTTGATGAGATGAGGTTATAAATAATTGTTGACCCTGGATGTTTAATAAGTTCTCGATGTGCAATCAATGCGGTTAGGTCTGAGGGATTAACCGCCTTTCCATTTTCATCAATAATGAAACAACGGTCTGCATCTCCATCGAAGGCTAAGCCCAGGTCTGCTTTCTTTTCTTTAACCACTCTCTGTAGATCAAGTAAATTTGATACTTCTATGGGGTTAGCCTCATGATTTGGAAAGCTGCCATCTAATTCAAAATACATCGGAATTAATTCGCAGTTGAGGCGAGCAAAGATCGCAGGCGCTGTATGGCCCGCCATTCCATTTCCAGCATCAACTACAATCTTGAGCCGGCGAATATGTGAGAGCTCGACTAACGAAAGTAAGTAATCCACATATTCCTCTAGCATGTCACGGTTACTTTCAACTCCTACTGAACGAATCTCTAAAGGAGATCCGGCTCGAACAAAGTTTTCAATTGTCAGGAGGCCAGACTCCTTGCCTATAGGTCGCGCACTACTCAAACACAACTTGATTCCATTGTAATTAGCAGGATTATGGCTCGCAGTAAACATTGCACCCGGAAGTCCTAAAGTGCCCGAAGCAAAATACAACATATCCGTGGATGCAAGTCCTATCCGTATCACGTCCATTCCTTGTGATGTAATGCCGGCAGAAAATGCAGCAGCTAAATCGGGAGATGAAGGACGCATATCTTCACCAATAACTATGGTGCCAGGCTCACGAACTTGTTGCAAGAAGCGCGCAAAGGCAAGACCGGTTGCAAAAGTAAAATCGGGTGTGATCTCTAAGTCAACAAGTCCACGAATATCGTAGGCTTTAAAAATCTGCGGAATTGAATTCATCTTTAATTTTAAGAAGGGATTGCACGAAGGTGGCCGCGACGACCAACCTGCGACTGTTGACTCTCACTGACTGATTTCACTTCATCTGGACTTTCTATCAGCGCTACTTCTCGTACTGCATCTGCTATCGCCATCAAGTCATCTTCTGATGGACCTTGCTCATGTAAAGATAGCTCTTGTTTAATGACACTCCATCCATGGGGAACTTTTAATCTTTCACCATGCATCACACATAAGTCATATGCATGCGGTTCACTAAATGTTGCTAATGGCCCGACGACGGCGGTTGACTCAGCGTAGACATATGTCAAAGTCATGGTTGCGTGTGAGCGGCAGCCCACACGAGAACAGCCGCGCCCTAACTTTGTCTTTGAACTCATACAAAGAAGATTAGTGGGATTGCATCACTTTTTTGGGGATTCTCAGGGATTTAGAACGCGAATGTTTGAATGTGGAATCTGAACTCGCGTGAGTGAACTACCTGGCGTAATTGGAATATATCCATAACCGTTGACTGAGAGTACTAAAGCCCCTGCATAGCTCTCTTTGCTTGCCTTGAGAATCGTGAGAGATCTAGCTGACTGTGGGGCACGCCATGTAGCAATATCGCCTCCTTTAACCGTGGTATGAATGGTTTTCCCATTTATCAACATTACTTCGAGCTTGACGTTGATTGAGTCGCCAGCAAAAACTATCAGTGGTGAAAGGCCAGTAATTCCAATTTTCATCGGCTCAAGCGCAGTTACTGGCGTACTCCATACAAAATCCTTGCGCGAACCGACACTAACTGTCGATGACACGGCTGCAACGATTGGTTGGTCACTAGTTATCCGAAGTGCAAAGCTACTTGAAACGATCTTGGGTGCCAATGAAACTTCCATCACTGTGCCCGCTGTCAGCGCACGCGAACTCAGACCAACTGGAACAAAGCGTCCATCTGAAGAAAGAACCTCAGCCGTAAAACTAGCTCCATTTTCTGATGTTGTCATAATACGTAGCTTATGAGAACTAGCTGACTTTTTAACTCCTTTAATTCTTTGATTCGGAATCGCTGGAATTATTAATTTTTTGTTAGCTGCGATGATGGGATTCACTAAATCTCCGCCGAGTGCTCTTAATCCAGATCCTTGTTCATCAATCATAAATGCATTTATGCGCCCTGAGCGAGGCGTGACATGAACGACTAAGTTTCGATCACCAGTTGCCAATGTATCGAGTGAGAGTATTGCAAAATTTTTAGATTTAATATTGAAGGATTTTATTGCCTGTTTTCCGTTTTCTGAAAAAGCCTGCACATCTACAACTGCATTACTGAGACCGCTATTGACCACAATTAAACGACCTCGCGATGTTACATCTGAGCGTCCACCGACAAACCACTGTGAAGTTGCTGGGCCTGCACAAATCACTCCGCCTGCCCAACTGCCTGAACGACTCTGCCAATCAACTGGTGTAGCACCCTCAGAGGTGATTAGTAACGGATCCTTCATAACTGAGTAACGAAGAGTGTTAAAAGCATTTGTACGACTGCTTCTATTTGATAAACGTTGATACTGCGTTTTCTTTGATGTTAGAGATATCGAAGATGAAAGCCCCGGTAATGTCGGAGGGCAAACGACTGCAGGATAGGTCTCGGAATAACCTTTAGATGTGACGGTCGCACCTAAAACCGTAGCCATAAGAAAAGCTAGCGCAAGAATTCCTATACTGATAAAGGAGTTTCTAGATTTCATGCTAACTCCTTTTCGGAGATCTCACGTTTACGACGGCCAGCAGGTAGCGCAAGAATTATTACTACGGCCCAGAGAATTACACTTAGTGATAACCAGGCACGGCGGATAGTGCCATCGTGAATCAAGGAGATTTCACCGGCTTCAGTGGCGGTGAATATTGGCAATCCAAGATCACTCATCGTGCGTGGGAGTCGATAGCCATTCTCTACAATCTGCCAAGAGCGATCATAGGCTTCAGTAACTGTGACCGTACCCGCCGATGGAACGGTCGTGCGCGATCCGACTTCGCCAGCCTCAAGTACTTGCTGAACACCATTGGGGGCGGTAAATACAAGACGTCCGATTACTCCACTTACTTTCCACACTACTCCTGCTGTTGTTGCCGATGCACGGGTAAAACCACCCAACCCATCGATAGTTTGAATGACATTTGGATCAAAAGGTGACTTCACGAAAACATATTTGATTCCATAGTGCGCTAATACTGTGCTGCTCTTATTTCCGGTTCCGTCTATCAGGGACTGAGCTGCATCAACCAGTGCTGGGATTTGGCGTGGTGCAACATCTGGCTCTCCTAACTCGATATCAGCCCCTCTCGAAATGTAATATTGAACAGCTTTCGATCCGTCAGCACCTATTTCACGTACAACTAATATCTTTGTTTCATATTCAACGTTTAAAAAGGCTGGCATCACTGTTGGACTATTACTTTGCACAGGAGAGCTTGCACCAGCGCTGATTGACCAACTTAAAGTCATAATTGAATAAAGCGACGTTGCTATTAATAAGAGCCCAGCTAATATATGCCTGAAATTAATATTGCTAGAAATAAGGACAACCCGAAGACGATCAAGAATTTCGACACCGGCAGTGGCTGCAGAGATTGTTGCGCAAACTAGAAAGCTTCCCACCCAGACTCGCGAGCTTGCTGAGTTTCCATGTACGGAAATTGAAAATGCAGAAAAGAAAATAGCTGCCGAAAGAAATCCGACTCCATATTGAGAAATTCTTCGTGCTGAACCAGATGAGAAGAGTGAAACAATCAAAATGAGAAATACTGGGCTAATAATCCACCAAGGCATCGCCCCAACTCCCCCGGGATTGGCCAAAAGCACAAGGTTTGTGTGTCCTCCAGCGGTACTGATTCCGGGTTCAGCTAAGAATCTAGAAGGGTAGATGAAAGCTTCAAGGGAATATGGTGCGGTTAAAAGTAGTGGGAGAAAAACAAGAGTTAATCGCTTATAAACTCGCTCTAAGAAGAGAGATTTGTTCTGACTGACTCTGAAACTTTGATAATCAAAAAAGACTGCAACTGCGGCGGCAAAAAAAGTAATGACGAAACCAACTAATGTGAAGGCATACAGAACCGCAAAAAGAGTTGATGTTCCAAACACCCGTCTCCACCTGTGCAACTCTATTAACTTCCAATTCCACAGTAGTAGCGGTACCTGTGGAGCAATTATGAGAACAATTACAGTGCCCAATCGACCTGAGTTAATCGCTGCAATGGCCACTGGCGATATCGCATACAAAAAGCCGATAGGTACGCTGATCCAGTTATTAGTGGTGAAACGCTTTAATAAGTTAAAGATTGACCACATCATCAACAACGGAGCACATAGGAATATAAGCGTGATCAATAGTCCAGCTTTGCCAAGTAAGAGAGTTGCACCTATCGCCAATAGTGCAATCCAAGGCGGTGAAGCATTAGAGCTTCCCATTCCAACTTGATGCCAAGATTCAAAATAGGCACGCCATAAATCTCGAGCACCGTCAGGTGAGGCAGGTAGAGCCCCTCCGATTAAAGATCCTAATCTATTTCGAGAAGATAAAAGAGTAAATATTCCTAAGACTAGAAAACCAAGGACCTGTGGCTTTCGAAAAACACCAAACCACTGATAATTCTTTGTGGGCACTAATAAGTCTTCATCTTCATCTGAATCTAGAGTTGATTTTGATGCTTCATCACTGCTTGGCAGTAAAAGAATTCTTGCTCGCTCAACTAAGCGCGAAGTGCCTAAGCGAAGTTGTGACCAACGAGGTGGAATGAAGGCTGAGATAATTCGAGCGGAAATAAAGCGTTTGGCTTTTCTTGCTTTACGAGCCTTATAAATTAAACTTGGTCGAATAATTAGAGAAGCCACAGCAAGTAATTCATCGCTGGCATAACCTGGAAGTTTTGCTAATAAATATCCTATAGAACGGGCTAGTGCTGAGCTCAATAGTTGAACCGCCAGCCACGGAATCATCCACCATGACGAGTTTGCAAGTAAGACATAAGCCGCGTTACGGCGATCGAGTAATAAGGGACGATGCAAAAAAGCGCCGGCAACATCTACAACGCGTCTTTCGGTGGCCGATGCTTGCGCGTGAAAAGCAATGGCTTTTGTAGTAACTAAAACTGAATGGCCTGCCACTCTTGCCCGCCAGCCAAAATCAATATCGTCGCGAAAAAGTGCAAGATTTAAATCAAATCTACCTATCTCTTCAAAAATATCTCGGCGAATTAATGCACCAGCTGTACTTACCGCGAGTACTTCATGAATTCCATCATGTTGACCTTGATCGTATTCAAGGGGTTCTAATCCGCTCCAGCGTGCTCCATTACCAGCAATACTTATTCCTGCTTCTAACAAGTGTGTACGGTCGTGCCAGCCAAGAAGTTTTGGTCCGACCATAGCAACTTGTGGTCGATCCTTTATGCACTCAAGTAAAAACTCCAATGCCGTTGAAGCCGGTGCGCTGTCATCATGAATTAGCCAAATCCATTCACTTTTGTCTTCGCCGTGATGCTTTATTGAATCAACTGCTAAAGAAACGGCTTCGCCAAATCCACAATCTCGTTCGGCATGAATGGTAGGAATGTGTGCAGATTTTAAAAGTTGTTTAGATGCATCTTTCGATGCGGTGTCAACGGCAATTACATGATCAATAGGTCGCGTTTGTGATGCTAACGCTGCAACGGTTTCCGGTAACCATAATTCACCGTCATGACTAACGATGATCGCAGTAACGCGATATGAATCTAATGCCGCTTGTGCAGCCATAGTTCTAACCCGCTTAAGCTAAGAGTTTTAGGCAGTGCGACGCTTGAGGCGACGGCGTTCGCGCTCTGAGAGTCCGCCCCAGATGCCAAAACGCTCGTCGTGTGCGAGCGCATATTCCAAACACTCAGAACGAACATCGCATGAAAGACAGACACGCTTTGCCTCGCGCGTAGATCCACCTTTTTCTGGGAAAAATGCTTCAGGGTCGGTTTGAGCGCATAAGGAGCGCTCTTGCCAAGAGAGTTCAACATTCTCTCCATTGGCTAGGGTGATTTTAGGGCCAGTTGTGGGGCTCGGGGAGTTCGTGGCTTCAGGTCGGATCGGCATACCGATTCTCCTTAGGTCTTTGTGTCTCCTCCCTCGTGGAAAAGACTTACTTAAGAATGAATTACACGCGTGTAAGTCGAATATGTCAAGTTAAATCAGCGCTATCTGGCAGCTAATTAAGATGAAATTAGGCTGGTATGGGAAGAATCTCATCAATAGTGACAAATGAGGCCGAGATTATGGTGTTTTCTGCAATATCTGCGCCAGATGTAATAAAAGAGTCACTGATGATAGCCCCCGCACCGATGCGTGCCCCATTGTCAATAATTGATGCCGAGATATGCGCCCTAGCACCAACCACTACGTCGGCCCCAATGCTAGAGCCCAAATCGATTAAGGCCGTTTCATCAACAACGGCGTTTTTCATTATGAGTTTGTTGTCTGCATGAAGTGCAACGTGAGCCATAGATAGTGCGCTGGAATCTGCGCGGCCACATACAAGATCGGCCGAGCCTTTAAGCAAAGCCCTTGGTGTACCGATGTCTAACCAATATGAATCATCTATATATCCAAATAATCTTCCATGGTTAGAAATCATTTGTGGGAAAATTTCGCGCTCAATACTAATAATTTTATTCTGTGGAAATGCGGCAATAATCTCCGGATTAAAGACATAGCAGCCTGCATTAATTGTATTAGTAATTGGGTTTTCCATTTTTTCTAAGAATGCTGTTACTCGACCATCTGCATCAGTTGGAACACATCCATAGGCACGCGCATCACTGACTGAAGTTAAATGTAAAGTTACATCGGCATTATTATCTTGATGTTGTCGAATTTGTTCACTTAAATTATGAGAGCTTAAAACATCACCGTTGAAAACTACGATTGATTCATCCGTATCAAGCAGTTGAGCGGCATGAGCAATTGCTCCTCCCGTTCCCAAAGGCTCTTTTTCCACAGCATAAATTAGTTTCATTCCCCATCGAGAACCATCACCGAAGTATGGAATAAAGAGTTCAGACAGGTATGAAGTTGCAAGCACTAGAGTTGTAATTCCGGCATTGCGCGCCTTTGCAAGTTGGTGTTCAGTCACTGGCAAACCAGCAACACTGAGCATAGGTTTGGGGGTGTTTTTAGTTAATGGCATTAAGCGGGTACCGAGGCCTCCTACTAGCAGAATTCCAACACTCATTCTTAAGCCTCTAAGCGCAAAACGGCGGCTTTTATATGTGCATCCGTTGCAGTCAAGGCGATGCGAATATGCTGCGCCCCTTTTTCTCCATAAAAACTTCCAGGCGTAGCAAGAATTCCTCTGTGAGCCAACCACTCAACACTTGTCCACGCATCTTCATCGCGCGTACACCAGATATAAAGACCTGAATTACTGAACTCCACTCTAAAACCGACGGCCTCAAGTGCTGGGCGTAATAAATCTCGACGTGCGTTATATCGTGCGCGCTGAATAGCTACATGCTCGTTATCAGATAGCGCGACTATCATCGCTCTTTGAACCGGAAGAGGCACAATCATTCCAGCATGTTTTCTAAACTCGCGAATTCGTGAAATCAATAGTGAATCACCAATCATAAAGGCTGCTCTATAGCCAGCCATTGATGAACGCTTTGAGAGTGAATGAATAGCTAAAATATTCGCGTTATCTCCATTTGTTTGTGAAAGCACAGAAATAGAGGTAGCTGTGTGATCAAACTCTAAATAGCACTCATCCGAAGCCAACGTGGATCGCGAATTGCGCGCCCAATCAATACAAGCGTTAACTTCATCCACGCTGTGCACACGACCAGTTGGATTTGATGGCGAGTTAAGCCAAGCAATATCTGCAGCTGGCCAGTTAGATGGATCGATGCCAACTGGGATTGACTCTGCCCGCGCAATCAAAGCCCCTACGTGATAGGTGGGGTAGGCAATCTCTGGAATCAAAACTTTTTTGGCTTCTAGAATTGTAGGAAGCCATGCAACAAGCTCTTTGGAGCCAATAACAGGCAACACATCGAAACCTCCAGTGGCACCGAGTCGCTCACGTGCCCATAATGAAATCGCTGCACGCAGCTCTGGTGTCCCTGCCGTTAACGGATAACTGGGTGAATTTGATGCATCCCTCAAGGCCGCTTGGATAAAATCAGGTGTCGGGTCAACTGGAGTGCCTTGCGATAGATCAATAATTCCATCTGGATGCGAGCGCGCAATGTCGCCAAATGGGGCCAATGCATCCCAAGGAAAATCAGGGAGCTGCGAGCGCAAGGAGTATTACTCGCTCTTTGGAGGCATGGCGGTTATAGAAGCGTGATCGGTATTAGTTGGACCCATTTTTGCAGCTCCACCCGGTGAACCGATCTCTACAAAGAACTCAGTATTGACTTTGCCGAACTCAACCCATTTCGTTGGAACATCATCTTCATAATAAATTGCCTCTACTGGGCACACTGGCTCGCAAGCGCCACAGTCGACACACTCATCAGGCTGGATATACAACATGCGACCGCCTTCATATATGCAGTCCACGGGACACTCAGCGATGCATGACTTGTCCTTAACATCGATACATGGCTCGGCAATTATGTACGTCACGCAGGTGCCTCCACACTCATAGGAATGGGTTGATTCTAATCGCATAGCGCCACTGCGCGCGATATTAGAGCTTAGGTTTATCGTTGAGCCATGTCACACGATCTTGCTAGTCAGTTTGAAGCCCTGATTGGTAGGCGTGTCACTATTCGCTTACATGATGAAGGCGGCGGATTTCGCGACCTCGTAGGGGTTCTTGAGAGCACGACTTCCTTACGAAACCGACATGGTGAGTTACTTGAGTTCTCACACAGTGAGATTTTTATCTGGCGGCTAGTTATTGCGAAAACATAAAGTGGAAAATTCAAGCCGGGAGAAGGACTGCTAGTACTAGACATAGAACGCCTAAGTTTAAAAGTGAGACTCCTATGGCTGTTCCCTCAATTAAGAACTCCTGTCCAATTCCTGGAAATCCTGCACGCACTATGACAAAGAGCCACGCAATCGCGGCAAGTGATTTGTAAGTTCTGCCGCCCCACATACGGCCAATGCTCCAAATACCAGCAACGGTTGATGCCAAACTGAGCACTAATCCATAAGGTACAAATGATGAATGGATAAAGACAGAGCCAAGTCCTAACGCCCCACCAATTAAGAGTGAATACACGTATTTCATTTAAAGAACTATCCCTGAAGTTAAATCGCTTTCTCTACCGTGTTCATCAAATGGGGCGGCTTTGATACCTTTCATAAGCGTGTAGTACTCATGTCCCCAGACTTGAAGACCCAAATTATTTGAGAGGGCAAAAAATGGGCCGTCTAACGCAATCTGAGTTTCATGTGCCTTCATCGCTAACATTTTCTGATCTACATAATCATTTCCATCAATTAGTGTTGTAACAAATGAATCATCTTTAGCAAATGGAACATCATCAATATTGTCAGTACCAAAGAAATCTGAACCGATCTCTTTCATGGCAGCCATTCCTGTGGCAATTACCGACTTGGGAATCGTGTTCCAATAGATTTTTTGAATCTGCCATGTTGAAAGTTCGCTAGCTCTCATTGCAACACGATGCGCTTGGATATGGTCAGGGTGCCCATAGCCACCAATTTCATCATAGGTAATCAAAATATGTGGTTTTACTTCATCGATTATGTGAACAAGTTGAGCTGCCGCAACATCAACATCGACTTGCCAAAATACATCAGGTCGATCATTTTGTGGTGCACCCATCATGCCGCTGTCTCGGTAATGAGCTAGGAATCGATAATCATTTATTCCGAGCGCTTTCATAGCTGCCTTAAGTTCTATCTCACGGTGTGCACCAAGCTGATCGTCCTGATTGCTAGCTAGATGTGACAAGCCAGGAAGCAGAATTTCTCCTTCTTCGCCACGCGTACATGTTACTAAAGTGATGTGAGCTCCGAGATCGGCATAAAGCGCCATGGTTGCACCGTTGTTAATCGTCTCATCATCGGGGTGTGCATGAACGAGGAGAATTCGATAATCCGCATATGAGCTCTGCATTAGTACATCCTTAATTCTGGTTCGAAATTTTCAACCCACGCAGCTACTCCTCCATCAACATGTCTAACTCTGACATGACCTCTTGACTTGAGAATCTTTAAAGCAGTGGCTGAGCGTATTCCAACTTTGCAGTACAGAATAATCTCTTTATCTATCGGAAGGTATGCAAATGCGCTTGCATCAAAGAAGCCAGCCAAGGGCATTAAAATCGAACCTGGAATTCGCACTAATTCAAACTCATACGGCTCTCGAACATCCACCAGAAGAAAACCTCCGCCTTGCTCCATGCGCTCCTTGAGCTCACCAACTGAAATCTCATCGTCAGTTGGGCTTGCACAGAATGCTTCATAATCATCTAGCAAGCTATGTTGTCGTGGGCTTGCACTACACAGGACACACTGCGGATCTTTCTTGATTTCAATCTTCTCAAAACTCATATCTAACGCGTTATACATCATTAGATTTCCTATGAGTGCAGTTCCAATTCCCGTAATAATCTTTATGGCCTCTGTTGCTTGTATCGCACCAATCGTTGCACACAGCACGCCAAGAACCCCTGCCTCTGCGCAACTTGCAACATCAAGGGCTGGCTGTGGATGCAGGCACCTATAGCACGGACCGTGGTCGGCCCAAAAAACAGAGGCTTGACCATCAAAACGATAAATTGAGCCCCACACATATGGTTTGCCCAAAAGTACTGCAGCATCGTTAATTAAATACCTTGTTGCAAAATTATCAGTTCCATCGATTATTAAGTCATACTGCCCAAGAATTTCTAATGCGTTTATATTGCTCAATTCAACATCATGCACAACAACATTGATGAATGAATTAATCTCAAGAATTGTCTCGCGCGCACTTACCGCTTTGCTCTTACCAATATCGCTTTGACCATGAAGAATCTGACGTTGAAGATTGGTTTCATCTACAACGTCAAAATCAACAACCCCTAGCGTGCCGACTCCTGCTGCAGCTAAATACATCAATATGGGCGAGCCCAAGCCGCCGGCACCAACACATAAGACTTTGGATTTTTTAAGCCGTTCTTGGCCAATTGTTGAAATATCCGGCAGCGTTAAGTGGCGGCTATAGCGACGCGATTCTTCGGCGCTCAGCACGCTACCTTGTTCAACAAGTGGCGGGATTTCCATAGAAGAGTGATTCTGCCGTACGATTCCTCCAATGACTACCGCAGACACTTCAAACAAGGCTCGTCTTCCTCGCGATGAGCGTCGAGCGCTACTTTTATCGGCTGCCTTGGAAGTCTTCACTGCTGCTGGATACCACTCGGCGGCAATGGATGAAATTGCCGATCGCGCAAATGTCAGTAAGCCAGTTCTTTATCAACACTTTCCATCAAAACTCGATCTCTATTTAGCGGTTTTAGATTTACACATCGATTCGCTGGTCTTTGAGATCCAAAAAGCAATTGCATCCACACCAGATAATGCAAATCGCGTTCATGCAACAGTAAATGCATATTTTACTTTTATTGAAAAAGAGGGTGAAGCTTTCAGATTACTTTTTGAAAGTGACATGAGCGTTGAACCGTCAGTGCGAGAGCGCCTCAACCGAATGACATATGACTGCGCGGCTGCAGCTAGTGCCGTCATTTCCATAGATACAGGACTTCCAAAAGAGGCTTCAATGCTCCTTGGCGTAGGAATGATCGGATATGCGCAAGTTACGGCACGTCACTGGCTGGATCGAGATAGCACATTGACCCGCGAGCAAGCAGTAGAGCTCGTTAATAACCTCATGTGGAGAGGTATTTCAGGTTTCCCACGCAATTAAAGGCCGATAGGATTAGCACTATGAGTACAAAGAAAACCGACTCCGCTGTAAAATCAGAGGTCAGAATCGCTGTAGCACGTGTTGCCTCTGACCTCTTTTTCGAGAGCGCTCAAACTGCCGCCGAAATCAAGAGCGCAGTTGCCGATGCACTTGCATCTGGTAAGCCATTGACGTTAACCGATATTCGCGGTCATGAAATAATTGTTCCAGCAGACAAAATCGGCTATGTCGAGGTCGGCGAAGCCGCATCTCGTCGCGTCGGTTTCGGCGCTGCATAACGTGGCAAATACTTTCGCCGATCTTCCACTTCGTCCCGAAACGATTGAAGCTCTTCATGCGCATGGTTTTATTGCACCTTTTGCGATTCAAGAAATGGTGCTACCAATTGCCCTCAGTGATGGTGATGTCATTGGCCAAGCAAAGACTGGTACTGGCAAAACTTTAGCTTTTGGAATTCCAGTTATTGAGCGCGTAATTGCTCCGAATGATGCAGAGTGGGCAGAGTTTTCAAATAAAGGAATGCCTCAGGTATTAATCGTTGTTCCAACACGTGAACTGTGTACGCAAGTCACGCGAGACATTGACGAGTTAGCTACCAATCGCGGAATCAGAACGTTAGCTGTTTATGGGGGCCGTGCATTTGAGCCACAGATTGAAGCTCTGCATGCTGGGGTAGAAATTGTTGTTGGAACACCTGGGCGTCTTTTAGATTTATCACGTCAAGGTCAACTCAAGTTAAAAGAGGTCTCTCGCCTAGTGCTAGATGAGGCTGATGAGATGTTGGATCTTGGATTCTTACCTGATGTTGAAAAGATTTTAGCTAACACTCCCAATAGAGCGCAGACGATGCTCTTTTCGGCAACAATGCCTGGCGACATCATCGCCCTTGCGCGCCGCTTTATGAATCAACCTATTCATATTCGTACACAAGATAGTGAAGACGAAGGTGCAGTTGTCACTCGTATTAAGCAGCACGTCTTGCGCGCACATGCCATGGATAAAATTGAAATGTTGGCCCGAATTTTGCAGGCCGATGGTCGTGGACCAACCATTGTTTTTTGTCGCACTAAGCGAACATGTCAAAAAACTGCCGATGATCTAATTGAGCGTGGCTTCCGCGCCGCCACAATCCATGGTGATTTAGGTCAAGGTGCACGTGAAAAAGCTTTAGGTGACTTCAAGGGTGGAAAATCAGATGTACTAGTAGCAACCGACGTTGCTGCACGCGGCATTGATATCGAGGGAATTACACACGTTATCAACTACCAATGTCCTGAAGATGAGAAGACTTATGTTCACCGTATTGGTCGCACTGCACGTGCAGGAGCCGATGGTATTGCAGTTACTTTTGTTGATTGGGATGAACTTGCACGGTGGAAGATGATTAACCAAACGTTAGATCTCGGTTTAGCCGAGCCAGAAGAGACTTATTCATCATCTCCGCATTTATACGAAGTTCTCGATATTCCCACTGGTTCTACTGGTCGTATGACTAAGGCAAAACCTGTTGTAAGAGTAGAAAGCAAAACGCCTGTAAAATCCGCCCCAGCTAAGGCACCTACTCCTAAAGAAAAGAGTGAGCGCACAAGAACTAGGACTAAAAAGTTTAAAGAGAGCTAAGAAGCAACAAAAATTCGAATTGCATCAACGAGCATCTGTACGGCAATGGCGGCGAGCAATAATCCGGCGATGCGAGCAACTAGAGTGACGCCCGACTCTTTGATGACTTTCAAGATTGATGTCGATGCCATCAACACGCCTGCAATTGCTACATGGACCGCAACAATTGCGCCGACTAAACCAATCACCATGGATGCATTATCAGCCTGCTGAACAAATATCATCGTTGCAACGATTGCTCCTGGGCCAGCTAATAGAGGAGTACCGAGTGGCACCAATGCAATATTTGCATCCCCACTCTCGTTTCTACCACCACCTTTGCCGCCGGTTAAAAGATCCAGCGAAATAAGCAGAAGTAAAAACGCCCCAGCAGCTTGAAGGGCTGCCATAGAAACATTTAAGTAACTCAAGATAAATCGACCAAATAATGCAAAGAGCGTAATAACAAAGAATGAAACCGATGCAGCTTTTAAGGCAAGCATGCGGCGCTCACGTGCAGGTTTATCGGCTACAAGGGCCAAGAAAATTGGAGTGGCACCTGGTGGGTCCATAATGACGAAGAGAGTGACGAAGGATTGAATCGCAAATGTGAGTGCACTGATGTGAACAACTTTCATGCTCTGACTACCCTTCGGGAATTTGATTGGGATTCAAGTCTTTCCCATTGGTCTGGGCTAGTCCCATACTCACCCAATGAGTTAAGTTTACCGTTGCCATGGTAATCGCTGGCACCTGTTATTACTAAATCAAGATCCTGCGCAACTCCACGCAACATTGCTCGCTCATCCGGGTTCTGATCACGATGGTCGACTTCAATACCATTTAATCCAGCATCTACTAAGCTTTTGAAATCTGATACCCCCAGCGTTTTTCCTCTTAGCGAAGCAAATGGGTGCGCGATTACTGCTACTCCCCCAGCGCTTCTAATCATTCGAATCGCATCCTCGGGTGTAGGCGCGGCATGAGAGACATAGAACTCTGAACCATTATTGAGCATGCCCTGAAATGCTTCATCTCGAGATTCAATGATTCCTTTGTTGACAAGAGCATCGGCCAGATGAGGACGGCCCAGCGTTGCACCGTTGGGAAGTGCTTTATAAACATCCTCCATTGAAATATCTATACCCGCATGGCGCATTTTCTCAATCATTTTTCGCATGCGTGGAAGTCGTCCATCACGTGTTTCTTCAAGCATCACTTGCATCGCTGCGTGCCCGCCATCAAAGAGCAAACCAAGCATGTGAACACTCATTCCATCCTCAGTTAAGCAAGAGATCTCGCTACCCAATGCCAAGCTGAGTGTGCCTCTTAAGCTCTCCGTTGCTTCAGCCCATCCAGAAGTCGTGTCGTGATCAGTCACTCCAATAACACTCATTCCTAAAGAAATAGCCTTATTGATAAGTTGCCGCGGTGAATCAGTACCGTCGCTTTTATTTGTGTGCGTATGTAAATCGATCATGGTGTAATTTCAACTTGGTTGGAACGACTGCGTGTAACTACTAAAACACAACCGATTAAAATGAGGGCTATTCCCGGAAGAATTCCAAGCGGTGGCTTCTGACCAATCCACCATACCGCAAGAATTGAACTCACCGGAACTTCAAAAAATATAATGAGCGAGACAATCGCTGGTGACACTCGTTTTAAGGCTGAATTAAACATTGTATGACCAAGAATCTGAGCACCCACAATAAGCCCGAGAAGAATCCACCACTCACGTGCCGTGAAATGAAACAGAGGTACTCCTGAAATAACAGCCACTGGGAGTACTGTTACTGCACATACAAAATAACAAATAGTCGTATAGGTGGTTGTCTCTAACGTTCGCTGCGCTCTTGAACCCGCCATCATGTATAAGGCAGCTAAGGCTGCAGAGAGCAGTGCAGCGATGTCTCCAAGAAATGCTTGAAACGAAATAGTAAGATCAACGCCTGAGATGAGTAGTACACCTGTAAAACTAACAATCATTCCTAGCCACACCGATGATGGAATATGACCACCACTCAATTTCACAAAGAGTGCAGCAAAAATCGGTTGTAATGCGACAAGAGCAGTACCAGCAGCAACAGTTGTCCAGCGCATAGCAAGAAAGAAGCCCATAAAGTGAACTGCTAGAACGACTCCTGCGATAATCGCCCACGTGACTCCTTCGCGATGAGCACGATGTCTGAGCGCAAAGGGCAGAGTTAATATCGCCCCTCCTAAATTTCTCCAGAAAATTAATGTTGTGATTGGCATCGTGCTCATTGCAATAAGTGGACCAGATGTACCGATTCCTATTATTCCAATACCCAAGCGAATCAGATCGGGTCGAGCAGGAATGGCCGTATGACTATCGCGATTGTGATAACCGCCCTGCAATTGTTCTCCTGCACCCATGAGGTAAAGGTACCCTTAACCCATGAGCGGCAATCTCTTAAACCGAGTATTTCTCGCCCGTCTTGCAGGCACCGCGGTATTTGACCCAAATGGTGATCCAGTAGGAAAGGTGCGAGATGCTGTGGCGACCCTTCGTACTAATAACTTACCTCCTCGTGTTCTTGGTTTAGTCGTAGAAGTTCCACTTCGTCGTCGAGTCTTTGTTCCCATAACTCGAGTCACCTCGATTGAGAGCGGCGCAGTTGTGATTACTGGTCTATTGAATATGCGCCGTTACGAAACCCGCCCTGGTGAAGTTTTAGTCCTAGGTGACATGCTCGATCGTTTAATTACGCATATCGCATCTGGTGAAAGAGTAATTGTCGAAGATATGGGTATGGAACAAAATCGCACCGGTGATTGGTTGATTAATCGAGTTCATATTATGCGCCCCGGTCGGGGTCTTCGCCGTAAAGGGGCAACTTCAACGGTTGCTTGGGAAGAAGTAGTTGGCTTTGCCCACACCGAACAAAACCAAGGTGTCACAAACTTGCTTTCAACGCTTTCAAATTTGCGTGCGGCAGATTTAGCTACCGTGCTCCAAGATCTGCCAGCTAAGCGTCGTGTAGAAATTGCTGGAGCATTAGATGATGAACGCCTTGCAGATGTATTAGAGGAAATGGATGAAGACGATCGCGTTGCACTTCTTCAAGCCCTTGAAGGAGAGCGAGCTGCCGATGTTCTGGGTGAAATGGATCCAGATGATGCCGCAGATTTATTGCGAGAAATTGGGCAAGAGCGCGCCGAAGCACTTTTAGAGTTGATGGAGCCAGAAGATGCTGAAGATGTTTTGCGTCTGATGAACTATGAAGATTATTCAGCTGGCGGAATGATGACTACCGAGCCAATTGTTATGAGCGCCGATTATTCTGTTGCCGATGCACTAGCTGCCGTTCGGCAAAAAGAGATCTCTCCTGCACTTGCCTCCCAAATTTTTATCTGTCGCCAACCCCTTGAAACCCCAACTGGGCGTTTTATAGGTACGGTTCATTACCAACGTTTATTACGTGAACCACCTTCAACTCTGCTTGGCTCCATTGTTGACACTGACTCTAAAGGTGTGAAGCCAGATGCAACTCTGCATGAGGTTTCTTCACATCTTGCGAGCTACAACATGCTCTCATTACCAGTGATTGATGCCAATGAACGCTTATTAGGTGCAATTACCGTCGATGATGTTTTGGATCACTTATTGCCGGAAAACTGGCGTCATGATCACCGCGAGAAATCGCCTGTTGCTTACAAGGAGGCGTAGTGATGGCACGTGCATTTGGTCTAGATACTCCACGCGAAACTCGGCGTTCGCTTCGCCCCAACATTGATTCAGAGACTTTTGGTCGCATGTCTGAGCGCTTTGCGCGATTCTTAGGAACAGCGCGCTTTTTGGTGTACATGAGCGTCTTTGTGCTCTCATGGGTTGTGTGGAACGCACTGGCTCCACGAGACCTGCGCTTTGATGATTTTCCATTTATCTTCTTAACCTTGATTCTTTCACTCCAAGCATCGTATGCGGCACCACTGATTTTGCTTGCCCAGAATCGTCAAGCAGATAGAGACCGAATTCAACTCAACGAAGACCGTGCTAGAAATGAGCGCAGCATCGCCGATGCCGAATATTTAACTCGTGAAATTGCATCGCTACGAATCTCATTAGGTGAAGTTGCAACTCGAGATTTTGTACGCAGTGAACTCTCAGATATTGCTAAAGAAGTAGTTGCGCAGTTACGTAGCAATCCCCAGGCGGACTCCAAGTAAAGATTTATTACGCTTTATTAATCTTTCTGTAATGTGCGTTAAAGCCAGCGCGCTAGCCGATTCTGGAGCTGCAATAACTACGGGAATGCCTTGATCGCCACCCATGCGAAGGTCGACGCTAAATGGAATTTTCCCAAGTAGCGGAACATCGTTGCCTACAAGTGTTGAAAGTCGCTTAGCAGTTTCCTCGCCTCCACCATTTCCAAAAAGTGAAACCATTTGACCCGTTGCAGCATCGGTGTATTCAGACATATTTTCAACGACACCAATCACCTGCTGATGAATCTGGTGCGCAATTCGACCTGCGCGTTCGGCAACTTCAGCGGCAGCAATCTGCGGAGTTGTGACAACTAAGATTTCAGATGTTGGAATCAACTGGCCGAGCGAGATTGCAAGATCTCCAGTTCCTGGTGGTAAATCGATGAGTAGTAAGTCTAAATCGCCCCAATAAGCATCAGATAACAACTGCTCGAGTACTCGATGCAAAAGTGGGCCACGATATGCCACCGCATCGCTGCGCTCAGGCTTAAACATCTCCATCGATACAGTCTTTACCCCATAAGATTCAAGTGGAATAAACATTTGATCAATAGCTGTTGGTCGTTGGCCCATCAAACCCATCAGGCGTGGAATTGAATGTCCGTAAACATCGGCATCCAAGATTCCTACGCGCAGACCTTTAGCTGCTGCAGCGACTGCAAGATTGACCGTAACCGAAGATTTTCCAACGCCACCTTTACCAGAGGCGATTCCGATTACTCGGGTGAGTGAGTCTGGTTGGGCAAATGGAATAAATTTTTCACGACCATTGCGCATTATCTTCTTCACATTATCGCGCTGCTCTTGATTCATTACACCAAAAGTTAACTGCACAGATTTCACTCCAACTATTTTTGCCAGCGTGGTTGTGATATCGCTGCGTAGTCGATCTTGCATGGGACAACCAGAAATAGTTAGAAGAATCTGTACCGAAACATCTCCATTGATTTCAGTGAGATCTTCAACCATTCCCAAATCAGTGATAGAACGATGAAGTTCGGGATCTTGTACAGAAGTAAGCGCTTGCGCTAATTGATCAATTAAACTCATATTAAATCAGGATCGATTCGCGCTTCAGGGCGCTTAGGTTTTGCAACTGGTTGCTCCTCCATAAGATCGGCTAACTGCTTCTTCACAAAAGTTTTGGGGTGCAAATCCTTAGGTTGTAAGTTTTCAAAACCTGGTCCTAAATTCTCTTTTAATTCAGCGGTTGCGATCTGCGATAAATTACGAATCTTCTTGACCCATTTAGCTGCTTCAACGGCAACTTTAGGTAGACGCTCTGGTCCAACTAAAAGCATTGCCAACAGTGCAAGCCCTAATAGCTCACCAGCACCGATATCAAAGAACATAAGGTAAGCCTACCTGCCACTGCTCTTTAATTTTTCGCAGCGATTAAGGTCAGGGTTGCGCTCAATTCCTTACCCTTGCGCAGATAAATAAGCTTTACCCGGTCGCCCACGCTTTGCGCGCGCACTGCAACGATTAACTCCTCAGGTGTATTTATTTCACGGTTCTCAAACTTGACTATGACATCACCTGGTCTTAGCCCTGCTTTATCGGCCGGGCCACCCGCCATAACTGCCGAACTCGTTGTCGCAATAAGGGCTCCAAGGCGGTCATAGTTCATATCCAAAGCCACTCCTATTACTGGATATGTGGCCTTGCCAGATTTAATCAGTTGATCTGCAGTCTTCCTTGCTTGATTTATTGGAATAGCAAAACCAAGACCGATGGAACCTGTTTGGGACGAAGTTCCAAGTGAGGCTATCGCTGAATTTACTCCGATAACTGCACCTGTTGCATCAACTAAGGGACCACCTGAATTTCCAGGATTAATTGCTGCATCAGTCTGCAGTGCATTAATAAATGAACTATCAGTTGCCGAGTCACCTGCTGTTACCGGACGATCTTTGGCACTAATAATTCCTAGCGTGACTGTTCCCGATAATCCAAGAGGCGAACCAATAGCAATGACTGGATCTCCTACAGCGATTTTGTCGCTATCGCCGAATTGTAGAGCTGGTAGATTTTTTGCATTAATTTTTAAAACAGCTAAATCATATGAAGAGTCGCGTCCAAGAATTGTTCCGTTGTATACATCTCCATTGCTTAGTGCGACGCGAATTGTTCCAGTATTTTCTGCTACATCTGCAATAACGTGGTTATTTGTCAAAATATATCCATCACTATCAATGACAAATCCTGAACCAGTTCCACTGCCTTCAGTTGATCTAGTTGTAATTGAGACAACAGATGGCAGAACTCTTTTAGCGATTCCAGCAACTGAATCTGGTGCTCTTTCAATAGTGCTAGAGGACGAGACTAGATTTGCACCATTAAACAATGGCGAGCCCGTTGCATTAACTCCAAGAATTCCACCAAGAGTTCCGGCAAGAACAGCGACTAAAACGATAGTTCCCTTAGAGTTTTTTGGAGCACTATTAATCTCCCACCATGCTGGTGCCAACTCTGACTTCTTTGCTCTTGGAAAAATCATAGTTTCATTCTGCTACAGCTTAGTCGCAACTAACAAACCATCACCAGATGAAATCAAGGTACTCACCCAATGCTCTGTGTCATTTTTAATGATTTTCCCAGCATCTCGCAGCGCAACTGTCTTAGGATCGCGCTGGGCTGGATCATTGACCTTTGAGCCCCCAAAGTAGTTATCTATAACGAGGGCACCCCCACTTCTCAAAATACGGTGTGCTTCACTAATAACAAAGGCTAAATCCTCCGGATTATGGCGCAAAACAACTAGATCATAAGCGCGATCTGTAAGCTTTGAGATGACATCTAAAACCGAGTTTGTAATCAAGCGATAACGAGTCTGCGCAACGTCAGCATCTGCAAATGCTAACTTGGCAATTTGGGTGTGTTCCATCTCATCATCAATTGAAGTTAACGTTCCACTTGTCAACATTCCATCGAGTAACCATAAACTGCCGACACCTGAGCCCGTTCCGACCTCAACAACAGCTTGTGCCGAAAGTGTAAATGCTAAATGACGCAAGTAAGCACCTGCACCTGGAGTTACATCTACTGCTCCAACTTCAACTCCACGTGCGCGAGCCTGTGACTTAAAGTGGTCTTCAGGTATAAAATTTTCAGCGAATGCATGTGGATCTATTTTCATGTGAGATTCATGATCCATTCAGTGAGCAAGCGAACACCAAAACCAGTTCCACCTTTTGGATTTTCACCAGCATCAACTTCGCTACGCCCCGTGCCGGCGATATCTAAGTGCACCCAGCGACGGTTACCTGCAAAGTGTTCTAAGAACAAAGCTGCCGTTACTGAACCAGCAGAGAACGCTCCCTTTTTGGCATGGTGATTGAAATCAGCAATGTCACTTGCAAGTGCAGTTTTATAATCATCGATCAACGGCATATGCCAAACGCGGTCACCAGATTCTGCTCCAGCTTTCGAGAGTTGCTTAGCAAGTGTGTCATCACGCGTATACATAGCTGCGTACTGACGGCCTAGGCCAAGAGTTGCCGAAGAAGTCAATGTTGCAATGTCTACTAAATAATCTGGATCTAAATTAATATCGGCGTAAGCAAGACCATCGGCAAGTACTAATCGGCCCTCAGCATCAGTGTCGATAACCTCTACCGTGGTGCCTCCATAGTGAGAGATAACATCACTGGGGCGTTGAGCGGTGCCAGAGATAGCGTTTTCTGCGCACATCATGAGTGCTGTAACGCGAACATGTGGTTGCAACTCTTCTAAAGCTGTGAGTGTTGCAAGGATTGCCGCCGCACCTGCCATATCTGACTTCATTGGAATCATCAGATCGTATGGTCTTTTTAGATTGATTCCACCTGTATCAAAGGTAATCCCCTTGCCTACCAAGACAACGTGCGGAAGAGCACCATGGGAAGCTTTTTTGGCTTTAGGTAAATAAGAAACCTCAATAAAGCGCGGTCCTGGGTGAGGCGATGAATTTCCTACTGCACACAGGCCACCAAAATCTTTTAACTCCTTTCCTGCAAGAACTCTTACTTTTAAATCACTTCCTTTGGCAAACTCTTTGGCTTGTGCAGCCATCCACGCAGGAGTTTTAATATTAGAAGGCGTATGAACCAAATTGCGAGCACGCGCAACCGCTTTCGAAATAGTGATAGCAGCATTTACCGTCCCTTCATCATGTGTTGCAACGTAAAAAATTGGAACATCGGCAGGCTTGCCACTTTTCAGACTCCATAAATATGCACCCATTGTTAATGAGATGGCGTGCTCGCGAACATCGCGTTTATTGACAGCGCACGCTGAATAGACTGTTACTTTTTTCCCGCGTACTTTTCGAGCGATCGTAGTTGCAGCGACTCTGTGAGCAGGAGTTGAAGCATCGCCTAGGGATGTTAAATACAAACGATCTGTTGTGGCATCTTTTGCGCTCACTGGAATTTCGAATAGCTCACCGCTCTTGCCGCTTGGAGAAAAGAAGGAGAGTTCATCAACTAAATTGAGATCAAAATGTTTTTCAATCTCAGTGATGAGATTTCCGGGGGCTTGAAAAGAAAACTCACCGGCATCATTTTTTATATAACCAAGCGCGATGGAATCGGCTTTTATGGCTTGGGTTAGGTCTACTAAAGCGCCGTAGAGTATGGATGACATGCGAAGAAGGCTAACGCCCTGACTGCTTTACTTCTTAACTAAAGCGACCGCGGCATGAAGTGCGGCGCTGAGATTATTTGCTTCCTCTGCATTGAGCTCTACGACCAAGCGCCCACCACCTTCAAGTGGAATTCGCATGACAAGGGAGCGAGCCTCTTTTGTGACCTCCATAGGACCATCACCAGTTCGGGGTTTCATGGCTGCCATGGGAAGACTCCTTTGTGCGATGTGTAAGGGGTAAGAGGAGAAGTATCTCGCAAAGTGCAGGTGTGTGGGAAATCGGCTTTCCTGGCTTTAAAGCCCCAAAATCTGGCTCAGCCGCGCCTTTCCAGAGCTAATAACGCCTTCAACTGCCTGCTCTGGCACCGACAGCAGCTGAGAGATCTGCAGTGGCGACATCTGTCGCAGGTAGTGCATGGTCAGAATGAAGCGCTCCTCATCTGGCAACGAGGCTAATACCTCAGCCAGTGTCGCAGATTCGCTCATACCCCAAGGTTACTGGCAATACCTACGCCTTCGGCTCACCTGTGATGTGACGGAATGTTTGAGCAAACCTAAAAAGGGAGATACGAACTCCCGAATAGATCCCTGGCCAGATTAGTAAGAAGATCAAGCGCGGAGCGAGTATCTCTTCTGACCAATTAAAGCGCGTTTGAGAGGGGCTCATTGAGATTAATTCAAATCGCCCCGTCCCCTTTATAACCGATCCAGTGTGAACAACATCGGCACTCACTGGTGGGTTCCACTCTGTTACTCGCATTACATCAAGAATTCCAAGTTTTCCAAAACCAGTCAGTGCTTGAATCTGCGTTCCAACTCCAACTCTTATCTCAGAGGTAACCCAGATTTTTGTTGCCAACATCCATTCACCTTGTCGCTCCCAATCGGCGAGGGAATCCCACACTTTCTGGATAGGTGCATCAATCACAATTGATATTGCAATGTGGTTACTTCTCATTTTTTGCAAGCCTCAAGCGCATCGTTAACATTTGTTGTCCAAGTAATCAACTCTCGCATTCCTGGCTTAATAAAGTTTTCACTCTCAAGGTGAATAAACAATTCAAGCAGTGGGTCATAAACTCCAAATGGATCGAGGATGACTATCGGCTTAGTATGAAACTTTAAATAACGTCCAACCCAGATTTCAAAAAACTCTTCTAAGGTTCCGGCGCCACCTGGCAAAGTGATAAAGGCATCTGAGATATCTGTAATCATCGCTTTGCGCTCGCCCATTGTTTCAACAATGTGTAACTCTTCATTGTCGTGATCGGCAAACTCAATATCGACTAGTGCTTGTGGAATCACACCTACAGTTCTGCCTCCAACTGCTCGTGCACCACGAGAGATGGCACCCATCATTGAAATATGGCCGCCCCCAGTAATGAGCTCCCAGGATTTAAGGCCAATTCCCTCGCCAAGTTGGTAGGCGAGTTCAACATATTTAGGGTCGATAGTCGCTGATGAGGAGCAAAAAACACCGATACGCATGCCTGCAAGGATAGGGGTTAGGCTTAGCCCATGACGACAATCGCTTCCGGCCATGCAATTGCAACGTATGCACATGGAAAACTTCTCGATGCCTGGTTTCCACATCCCACTCTCGGCGCACTTTCCCCAGAAGTTCCACAGGGCCTGAGCGCACTTGTCGGTGCTGATACTGCGCGAGGCGTGAGCCGCGAGTTAGTGAGCATAGAGATAGAACTCTCCACTGCCCCGACATCAGCACTCGATGCTTATCTTCGCCTGCATCTACTCTCACACCGTTTGATTAAGCCACACGGTGCATCACTTGATGGCGTTTTTGGATTACTCAGCAACGTTGTTTGGACCTCAGTTGGCCCTTGCGCAGTAGAAGATTTTGAGCTTACACGTGTTCGACTAAGAGCAATTCATGGGCATATCACAGTTTTCTCGGTAGATAAGTTCCCTCGAATGGTTGATTATGTTGTCCCGAACGGAGTTCGAATTGCCGATGCAGATCGTGTTCGCTTAGGAGCACACCTTGCCGCTGGAACTACCGTCATGCACGAAGGTTTTGTTAACTTTAACGCTGGAACCCTAGGCGCATCGATGGTTGAAGGACGCATATCTGCTGGTGTTGTTGTTGGCGATGGAACCGATGTTGGCGGTGGTGCATCAATCATGGGAACTTTAAGTGGTGGCGGAAAAGAAGTTATTTCAATCGGTGAAAAGTCGCTACTCGGCGCTAACTCTGGTTGCGGAATCTCCCTTGGAGATAACTGCATTATTGAAGCTGGAACTTACATAACTGCTGCTTCAAAAATCCGTCTTCCTGATGGCACAATCGTTAAGGCATCAACGTTGTCAGGTGCCAATAATATTTTATTCCGTCGTAACTCACTTGATGGAGCACTTGAGATAGTAAGCCGCACTGGTACATGGGGTGGGCTTAATTCAATTCTGCACGCTAACTAAATCAAACCAGGCCGATGGAATCTTAGTTCGACTCCTAAACGTTTCACCGCGCAATCTCACTTGAGTTCCATTGCTTGATGTTGCTTGGATTTGAGCGACAGTGCCACTCTCATTAATACTTAAGATATCTAGAGTTACAACATCAGGTAAGAGAAAAGCTGCCGCAACAACGCTTTGCGTTACTTCTCGATCCCAGGCAACGAAGCGGGGATTTAGCGTTATGTCGAGCGAGCCTGGATCATCAACAATCTGGGTGTAACCCCTAGCGCTTCCCCATGCATTAATTGCCAACTCTGTCTTACCGCCAGAAGATGAGAAGAAGTATGCAGTAATGGGTTTAGCGTTGTGAGTAATTACTAAACCGGAAGTACGAGTAACTGTCTCTTTCCACAACACTCCATACTTCTTTTCAATCTCTTTTGCATAACCTAAAAATCTTTGATCAGAGATCTCGCCATATAAATCACAATCACACGTACTTCTATACACACCTGCCTTACTGAAGGCGTATGTTCGTGATGCAATTGCTTGGGCCTCTAATGCCGCAGCTGGCCATGAGGAAGGCATCTCACTGACTCCCCACAAGTACTCATCGGCAAGACGTACTGAGTTTGTGATCTCTAGTCGGTAACCTAACGGGGTTTTTACAGCCTTTACTTGCATCTGCCCATAACGATACTTATGAGTTAAGCCTGAGTGAGCAAGTGCAATTACAGCCTCTGGGCCTTCTAAATATCTAGTTCCGCTCCAGCGAACTGTGAAAACCTTATTTCTAGGGAGCACTTGCACTGTTTTTCCAAGACTTACTCGAGGACTTACGGTCGATCCAATAATTGAGAAAGTTATGGAATCTGCTTGAGTAAGCGTAGATACGTCACTTTGATCAAATAGATCTCCCTGTGAGATTTGCAAAGGTAACTCTTTTGTTATTGTTGACAACTTTGCAGTAGAAAGTAAGTGCCCTATATTTATACGCAGAATCTTCGAATCATCGAACTTTTCAATTGCAATATCTTTATAATAGTATTTAAGAATTTGCTCTGAATTCTGACCTACTAGCGCCATCGACCTGGCACCCATCTGACTTAGACCAACACCATGTCCGTAACCAGAACCATGAAAATAAAATGAAACTGGTGCATCACCAAATGCACTTGCTGCAAAAGAAAAAGTTAACAGCAACGCAAAAAATGTACTCTTAAACATCCTCATCGATGGCTGCGCTCTTTCCGACCTGTAAAAACTCTTGGTATGCGGCAATAACTAGCGTAGGTTCTCCACGTTGAATAATTTTGCCCTTGTGAATCCATACGACATCGTTACAAACTTCGCGCAACGTTGCCATTGCATGGCTCACTAAAATAAGTGCTCGATCATCGCTTCTTAACTCTTTAATGCGATTCAAAGATTTCTCTTTGAATTTTGCATCACCCGTGCTTAATGCTTCATCAATAATCAAAATATCTGGGCGGACAGTAGCTGCTACTGAAAATGCTAAGCGGGCAAACATTCCAGAAGAGTATGTACGCATGGGAGCATCTATGGCATCTCCAAGTTCAGAGAACTCAGCTATCTCTGCGAAGTTTCCCTCAATCTCTTCTCGGCTCATTCCGGCAGCTAAGCCACCAAGTAATACATTGTCTCGCCCCGACATCGATGGATTAAACCCAACGCCTAAAGCAAGTAGTGTGCTGAGGCTTCCATAGACTTCAATTTTTCCCTGGGACGGCGGCAAAATTCCGGCGATTGTGCGCATGAGTGTTGATTTACCTGCACCGTTAGTACCGATTACACCCAAGACTTGCCCGTACTCCACATCTAAATCAACATTATCCAAAGCTCGTATGGTTCGAGTTTGTTTTCCTCCACGGCCTAGGGCTTTAGCCCGTGCCTTTAACGTTGGTCTGCGATCGATTGCAGTTGTATATGTAAGACCAACACCACGGACTGATACCGCAATCTCATTGGTCATGTGTGGATTAGAGACGGACGGCAAATTCACGCTCCCTTGATAAGAAAAAGTATGAACCGATAATAAATATTCCAAGTGCCCATGCTAAGGACTGCCACATGCTACCTGCTTGTGGGGTTTGACCATGCACTAATGCACGAGACCAACTATCTAACAATGGGAAAAGTGGGTTGAATGCTTCTAGAGAACGTATGTTGTCTTTGAGCGCTGATGCTTCATAGAGAATTGGGGATAAATACAAAAGAGTTCTGGTCAGATATGGCAAAAAACTTGCAATGTCACGAAAATAAACATTAATACATGAGATTGTGATTGCTAGTCCAAGGGCCAAGAGAATAGCGATTGCCAGTATGGGAATTGCCCATAACATCTCCCAAGCAAATGGCAGCCCAACAACTATACGAATTACGACAAAAACAACTAACGTCGGAAAAAATTTGAAGAGCGCAATGACTACCGCAGAGATGGGTAACATTATTCGTGGGAAGGCAGTATTTAAAATTAAACGCTGACCGGCGGTGATAGATTTAACCCCTCCGGTTAATGAGTTGGAAAGTAAGTAAAATAGGAAAAGTGTCGACGTTAGATGGACATAACGCGTGCTATCTGATGTTCCTTGAATGATCACAATTAATAGGTAATACACGGCCGAAAGAAGTAATGGGTTGAGTACTAACCACATCTGCCCAAAGACTGAATCAAAGTGTTGCTCCCGAAGCTCTGAACGCGAGTATTCAGCGATAAAAGTACGTCGGGACCATAGTGATTTCCAATAGCGTCCAAGAGGTGGCAGGCCAGCCCGGAAGGGCTCGTATACCTGCAGGGGGGCGCTCACGGTCGTAAGGCTACCTCAGGAACAAGTGACTTCGGTGAAGTAAGAAAGCCAGTCCCCCAGGAAAAATGCATGGTCAGAAGAATAAGGGGCATTGCAACAAATTCGCTTATAGATTTTGAGATTTTAAAAGATGCAATCAGAATAAATAAGCCATAAATAAGTGCAGGTACTAGAAAAATCGTACCGAAATTTAGCCCAATAACTAGCGATGTAAGCGTGGCTAGTACCGTAAATGGAGGAGCTAAATATCTGTAGTTAATTGTTCCTTCATGGCGGCGAGAGACCACACGCCGCCAACGCCCATATTCGAAGTATTGTTTTGCTAATGCTTTGACGGTCGAACGCGGTCTATATGTAACGACTAAACGTGGATCAAAATAAACGACACCGCCTGCAGCACGTAAACGGTAATTTAGTTCCCAATCTTGTGCGCGAGTAAAACGTTCATCAAATCCGCCTACTGAGATTAGTGCCTCTTTTCTAAATACTCCTAAATAGACCGTATCCACTGCTCCCGCCAAACCACCGGTATGAAAGCGAGACGCTCCAACACCTAAGGGACTTCGCATTGCGCGTGCAACTGCGCGTTCAAAAATACTTTCACCAACGGCCGCCATTACACCGCCAACGTTGAGCGCACCTGTCTGGCTGAGAATTTCCAAAGCTAGCGATAAATAATTATTGGGAATCTGCGCATGTCCATCAACCCGCGCAACAATGTCATAGCGCGATTTGGCAACTGCGATATTCAAACCTGCGGCTGTGCGGCCACTTGGATTAGGAACTACTACAACGCGGGAATCCTTGTCAGAGAGTCCTCTAGCAACTCCCTCGGTCCCATCGCTGGATGGACCAATCGCCAGAATGACCTCAAGTGCGCCATCAAAATCTGAACTCAAAATCGCATTCACAGCCGACTCTAAATACTTGGCTTCATTGAGAACAGGCAAGATGACCGAGATTTCTCGCCTCGGTGAGCCAAATAACCCATTTGCTGATGTCGTCATAACCCCACCACCGTATCGCTGAAGTAGTCTTCGCCTGTGAAAGCGACGCGACCTATTCGAATTATTACATCACTGTCTATCGCCGTCGTCGCGATTTCAGCGATATCTTGGCTAGGCCTTGGCCAAGTAAGTAGTGCCATTAATCGAATCGATGTTTTTGGCTCACTCTCCAAGCGCCCTGATAAACCAAATACTGCACTTAACTATCTACTTGTCGGTTCAGATACGCGCGCTGGACTCACTAAAGAACAGTCTAAGCTCTTGCGTGTTGGAACAACGAAAAGCGCTGCTGGTGCTCGTTCTGACACGATGCTTTTGGTGCACATAAGTAAATCCCGCGACAAAGCAACGATCATTTCAATTCCTCGTGACTCACTTGTCACGATTCCTATTCACCAATCTTCTCTGTATAAAGATCGAACCGTGGGAGCTGCCAAGGGGAAAATAAACTCGGCTTATGCCTGGGGCGGTGCACCTTTATTAATTCAAACCATTGAACAGGAAACTGGCATTCGCATTGATCACTATATTGAAATTGGTTTTGCGGGCTTTGCTGGAATGGTCGATGCGCTAGGTGGAGTTCAAGTGTGCACGAAAAGAGATATCAATGATCCAAATAGTCACTTGATACTGAGTGCTGGCGTTCATACCCTCGGTGGCGTGGAAGCGCTTAAATATGTTCGTACACGTGACTTCGATGGCATGGGTGATCTTGGTCGTATGCAGCGTCAGCAGCAGTTCATGAGTGCGGTTTTGCGAAAAGTTACTAGTACAGGAGTTCTTCTCAATCCAATTAAATTAGTGAACTTCTTTAATGCAGCAATCGCAACTGTGCAAACTGACACACAACTCAATCGCAGCGACTTAATAACTTTAGCTAAACAGCTCAAAAATCTTTCGGCAAGCAAGGTACGAACTCTGACCATTCCACTAGGTAATGCAAATGCACGTGTGCCTGGATTGGGATCTGTGGTCATATGGGACAAGGTATTAGCACCTGATCTCTTTAATCGATTGCGCGAAGATTTACCCCTGGTTGATGAAGTAACGCCTTCGCCATCGGCATCATCGAGTGCTTCAGCAACCCCACTTGTGATTGATAAGTTCAAGACTCGTACCGCCGATGAAAACCCTTGTGGCGCACTGAAGTAAACTCACCGCTATGGATTTAATACTCTCGGTTGTTGGCTGCGGATACCTCGGTGCAACTCATGCGGCATGTATGTCATCCCTTGGTTTTAGGGTTATTGGTGTCGATACCGATCCTGACAAAGTTGCCATGCTCTCTCGCGGTGAGCTTCCGTTTTATGAGCCTGGCTTAGATACATTGCTTGCCCAAGAGATGAAGACTGGTCGGCTTTCATTTACAACAGATTTCTCAGCCGTAGCAGATGCCGATGTGCACTTTGTGTGTGTCGGTACCCCACAGATTAAAGATGGGTTAGCCGCCGATCTAACTTATGTAAAAGCTGCAGTAGCTGCAATCGCACCCTACTTAAAAGAAGGGGCATTAGTTGTTGGTAAGTCAACAGTTCCAGTTGGCACTGCACAATCACTACGAAGTGAACTTGCCCAATCTGCACCTCAAGCAGATTTAGCGTGGAACCCCGAGTTTTTGCGCGAAGGATTTGCAGTTGAAGATACTTTGACACCAAACCGGCTTGTTGTTGGTGTGGCAAATGATCGCGCCGAAGAGATTTTAAAAGAAGTCTACGAACCGATTATTGCTCTGGGCACTCCCTGGATTCGCGCAGATCTTCCTACCGCAGAACTTGTCAAAGTTGCAGCTAACTCTTTTCTTGCGACAAAGATCTCTTTCATCAATGCAATGGCTGAAGTGTGCGAAGCCGCCGGTGGAGATGTTACGGTGCTTGCAAAAGCTATCGGTTATGACCCACGTATCGGTAACCGATTCTTACAAGCTGGTATCGGTTTCGGCGGTGGCTGTTTGCCAAAAGATATCCGCGCCTTCATGGCTCGCGCTGAAGAGCTTGGCGCTAAGCAGGCTCTGGAATTTCTTCGCGAAATCGATGCGATTAATCTTCGAGCTCGTCAACGTGTAATCGATGTTGTGCGTAGTGAGTTATCTGAAGATTTAACTCAATACAAAATCGCCATACTCGGCGCGACTTTCAAACCTGATAGTGATGATGTTCGTGACTCCCCAGCGCTAGATATCTCTGCTCAGCTGCAAGCTGCAGGTGCAACTGTTGTTGTTCATGACCCTAAAGGTATTGAGCCGGCCCGTAAGCGTTTCCCAAGTCTTCAATACTCAGAGAGCGTTACCGATTGCGTAAAAGCTGCAGATTTAATTCTGCACTTAACCGAGTGGCGCGAGTATCGTGAGTTAGATCCATCGGTTCTAGGGCCATTAGTTAAGAACAAGATCGTTATTGATGGACGTAATGCGTTAGATCGCGATAAGTGGCGCAACGCTGGCTGGAAGTTCCACGCACTAGGGCGCACAGATTAACGAAGAAGCAACTATCGATGCAGTTCTAGGGATGAAGACCTGGGCTGTAGTAGGTCTTGGAAATAATCCAGAACGTGCGGCATTTGGAGTCGCCCAGTTATTACAAGATAAAGGCCATCAGATTATTCCGGTGTATCCACGTGCCGAAGAAGTACATGGACAAAAAGGATTTAAAAGCCTTGAAGAGATTCCCATACCAGTTGATGTTGTAGATTGTTTTGTAAACTCATCACTTGTTGGAAAAATAGTCGATCAAGCTATAGCAATTGGTGCAAAAGCGGTGTGGCTACAGTTAGATGTAATCGATGAAAGTGCAGTGTCTCGTGCTCAAGCCGCTGGGTTATTGACAGTCATGAATCGTTGTCCTGCAATTGAATATAGGAAAAGAAGCTAGAAACCAGTCTTTTGATTTCTGCGTGAGGTTAAATTTGCACCTTTAGATTTAGCTAGCGCGTTAATCTCTTGAAGTCCTTCACTAACTTTTTTACTGATTGAAGAATCAGCCACTCCCAAAATACGGGCGGCCAGTAACGCTGCATTTTTCGCATTACCAACACCTACGGTTGCAACTGGAATTCCTGCTGGCATTTGAACAATCGATAACAAGGCATCCATGCCGTCAAGGTTTTTTAAAGCAATAGGAACACCGATAACCGGCAATGTAGTGAGAGAAGCGACCATGCCTGGAAGGTGTGCCGCTCCTCCGGCTCCGGCAATTATTACTTTGTAACCCTTTGATTGTGCACTTTGTGCGAACGCAACCATTTCAAGGGGCATGCGATGTGCTGAAACCACATCTGCATCGAAAGAAATTCCTAAATCCTCTAAAACCTTGGCGGCATCTTCCATAATGGGCCAATCTGAATCTGAACCCATAATGATTGCAACATCACTCATCGACTTCTCCGCTCATGTAATCAAGGGCATGTTGAACTTCCAGGGTTAATTCTACGATGTCATCACCTAGTAAATTTACGTGGCCTATTTTGCGGCCTTTTCGCGCCTCTTTCTTATAGTGATGGAACTTGAGGCGGGGATTTCGAGCCATTAAATGTAGGTATGGCCTATACATATCGGATTTATCCTTGCCCAATATGTTTCCCATAACAGCGATTGGAGCCGTCATCGATGGTTCACCAAGTGGAAGATCGAGTACTGCGCGTAAGTGTTGCTCAAACTGACTTGTATGTGATCCTTCAATTGTCCAGTGACCTGAATTGTGAGGTCGCATCGCGAGTTCATTAACAAATAATTGGGCATCTTTAACAAAGAGTTCCACGGCCATGACTCCGACAACGCCTAATTCATGTGCAATATCTATAGCTAATTTCTGCGCCTGCTCACTCAATTCTGCTGACAGTGCAGGTGCGGGAGTAATGGTCATTGTGCAAATACCATCTCTTTGAATCGTCTGCGTTGGCGCCCACGTTGTTGCTTGCCCATGAGGTGAGCGTGCAACCATAACAGCGATTTCATATTCAAAGTCAACTAAATCTTCGATTAGCACACGTCCTAATTGCGCGATAATTTCATTTAGCTCGCGTTCAGAGTTAACTTTCCACACTCCACGGCCGTCATATCCCCCAGAAATCGCCTTCACTATTAGTGGATACTCAGTAATGCCGTCGGCACTTGTGACAACCTGTGATTTCGGTGCTGGAAAATTAGCTAATCTATTTCGCATCTCAGCTTTATCTTGCGAGTAAATAAAAGATTGAGAACTCGGCCTAACAACTATTCCTTTAGCTTCTAGTGCTTTAATAATACTTAAAGGTATGAGTTCATGTTCAAAAGTGACGACATCACATCTCTTTGCAAAGTTTAAAACAGTTTCAAGATCTCTATAATCTCCGACAACATGTTTAGTAATTTGAGCCGCTGAGTCATCTGAACTATTTGCTAGCAATAGAAGATTGACTCCTAGCGCCTGAGCTGGCGCAACACACATTCGTGCCAATTGGCCTGCGCCAATAATTCCTACTGTTGGAAAAGAATCGCTCACTGGATTATCGTAGATGAATAATGTCTGCGGCTAGAACATGAACTCCATCGGCTAAAACCAACTCGCCCGAGGGCGAGATAGCCACTGCAGTGCCGCCTTCAACTCTTCCATCGGGATAATGCACTTCTACGCTTTTTCCAAGCGTTGCGCTGATATCCCCATAAACTGTGCAGATTTCATCACTTCCTTCATCCCACACAGTGAAGTTCTTTTCGAAAGTAAGGAGTAGCTTGGCAAGAAGTTCATTCCGAGAAATATTAAGAACGCCTTCAATTGCAAGCGAAGTTGCTTGAGGTACTGGTATTTCACTTGCGTGCATTCCGACATTTATTCCAATACCAATAACTATTCCATCATCAACTACTTGGGCAATTAAACCCGAAACCTTTTTTTCATTTATCAAAATATCATTTGGCCATTTAACACGTGCGTCAACTCCGGGTAAAGATTGTGCAACGCTGACACCTGCAATTAATGGAATCCATCCCCAATCACTTCTAGCTCGAGACGGTTTAATATAAAAAGAAAATAACAAAGCAGAGCCAGGCGGAGCTTCAAAAGTTCGGGTAAGTCGGCCGCGACCTGCACTTTGAAAATCTGCAACTATTGCATCGCCTGCTTCGGCACGACCTTGCATAACTAAATCAATAAGATCACTTTGTGTTGAGGCCGTGAGTTCGACCACGCTTACTCGCCAGTACTGCGTCAAATTGGCATTGATAGCTCGACTATCTAGCGGCGCTCTTAGCATTTCTATGTCCACGCCTAGTACCGTAGGGGTATGAGCCGTGATCTGCATACAACTGCCGGAAAAATCGAAGATCTGCGCGCCCGTGTTGAAGAGGCAGTCCATGCCGGTTCAGCCCGCGCCGTTGAAAAGCAACATGCCAAAGGTAAGCACACCGCCCGAGAGCGCATTGAAATGCTCGTCGATGAAGATTCATTTACTGAGATAGATGAGTTTGCCAGACATCGATCAACTCAGTTCGGTATGGAAAAAAATCGTCCCTACGGAGATGGCGTTGTTATCGGAACTGCCACAGTTGATGGCCGACCTATCGCTTTGTACTCACAGGATTTTACGATTATGGGTGGCTCCCTCGGTGAAGTTCACGCAGAAAAAATTGTAAAGATTGCCGAGTTTGCCCTTAAGAGTGGAATTCCGTTGGTCGGTATTAATGATTCCGGTGGTGCACGAATCCAAGAAGGCGTGGCCTCTTTAGCTGGATACGGAAAAATCTTTCGCCTAAATACCCGCTCTTCAGGTGTAATTCCACAAATCTCATTGATTCTCGGGCCATGCGCTGGCGGCTCGGCTTACTCACCGGCTCTGACCGATTTTACGGTTATGGTCAATGAAACATCACACATGTTTATTACTGGTCCCGATGTTATTAAAACAGTAACGGGTGAAGAAGTCGGGATGGAAGAGCTCGGTGGTGCGCGCACTCACAACACTCGAACTGGAAACTCTCACTACTTGGCTGAAAGTGAAGCGGATGCGATTGATTATGTAAAAGCGCTGCTTTCATATTTACCCTCAAATAATATGGATAGCTCGCCTCACCTTCCTCCAACTGAATCTATAGAGAAAAAAGCGAGCGATCTCGCCCTTGATTCGTTAATTCCTGATAGCCCAAATCAACCGTATGACATGAAAATTCTCATACAAGCCTTAGTCGATGAAGGTGAATTTCTTGAAGTACATGCACTCTATGCGCCAAATATTGTTGTAGGTTTTGCCCGCATCGAAGGTGAATCAATCGGAATCATTGCTAATCAACCTTCGCAACTTGCGGGAACTTTAGATATTAATTCAAGTGAAAAAGCCGCGCGTTTCTTACGTTTTTGCGATGCGTTTAATATTCCAATTTTAACTTTGGTAGACGTACCCGGATTCTTGCCCGGTACTGAGCAAGAATGGGATGGAATCATTCGCCGCGGAGCAAAACTGCTGTATGCCTACGCTGAAGCATCTGTGCCTTTAGTTACTTTGATTACACGAAAGGCATATGGTGGAGCATTTATCGTGATGGGTTCAAAGTATCTTGGAAGCGATATTAACTTTGCCTGGCCAAGCGCTGAGATTGCTGTCATGGGCGCTCAAGGTGCAGTAAATATTCTCTACCGAAAAGAGTTAAGTGAAGCTAAAGATCCTGCCGCTAAGAGAGCTGAACTCGTTAATGAATACAACGAATCACTGGCTAACCCATATCTTGCCGCTGAACGAGGAACAATTGATACGGTAATTGAGCCAAATCAATCTCGTGCATACATTACAAAAGCCTTTAGAACTTTGCGAACTAAGCGAGATACTTTGCCTGCTCGCAAACATGGAAATATTCCGCTCTAATGAAGTATCAAATCACCAGCGGTACGCCAACTACCGATGAACTAGCAGCAATCGAGGTTGCGATGTCATTGCACAAGCGGGAAGAAGTGAATCCAATCATTCGTAAGGCTGGATTTGGCCGGCCACAATTGAGAAAGCCACTGAACATCCATTTCCGCTTTGGACGCACGAAGTAATTTATTAATGCCAAGAATTATCCTTGCTTCTGCATCGTCATCGCGTCGCCGATTACTTGAGTCTGCGGGCTTATCTATTTCGGTGGTGGTGAGCCATGTTGACGAAGAGACCGATTTTTTCAATGCACTTTCACCGGTAGATATGGTTATTGCCCTAGCCATCACTAAAGCTCATACAGTTCGCGAACAGATAAATTTTCCAGCGATTATTATCGGTTGCGATTCAACTTTTGAATTCGAAGGTAAGTCACTTGGTAAGCCAGGAACCCCCGAGGTTGCAGTAGCACGAGCCAAGCGGGTGCAAGGCAAATCTGGTCTTTTGCATACTGGACACTGTGTAATTGACACAACAAAAGATCGTGAAATCTCAAGTATTGTCACGACTAGAGTAACTTTCGATTCAATGACTGATGATGAAATTAATGATTATGTCGCCAGTGGCGAGCCGCTACATGTAGCCGGTGGCTTTACTCTTGATGGTTTTAGTTCACCGTTTATCCCGAGCATAGAAGGCGACTACACAAACGTGGTGGGTATTTCAATGCCATTTATCCGTAAAGCTATGGCTCAGCTTGGTTATTCGTGGCCAGAGGTAAAGGTGATGCAATGAAGCGCGTTCTTATAGCTAACCGTGGTGAGATTGCGGTTCGCGTTATGCGAGCATGTAAGGATCATGGCTTGGAGTCTGTCGCCGTATATTCTGATGAAGACCGAGATGCTATTCACACGCACATGGCCGACTCAGCCTTTTCTTTACACGGGACCACCGCAGCTCAAACTTATTTACATATTGAAAAGCTAATAGACGTAGCCAAGCAATCTGGAGCCGACGCTGTTCACCCTGGATATGGTTTCTTATCTGAAAACGCTCACTTCGCTCAAGCGGTCGTCGACGCTGGTTTAATATGGATTGGGCCACCGCCTTCTGCAATTCGAGCGCTCGGGGATAAAGTCTCTGCCAGAAAAATCGCGTCAAAAGCTGGTGCTCCACTTGTTGCTGGAACTAAAGATCCAGTGGCTGGGCATGCTGAAGTTACCGCTTTTGCACAAGAGCATGGACTCCCCGTTGCAATTAAAGCTGCCCATGGTGGAGGTGGACGTGGATTAAAGGTTGCACGCACCATGGAGGAGATACCTGAACTCTTTGACTCTGCAGTACGTGAAGCAATTTCAGGCTTTGGTCGTGGTGAGTGTTTTGTTGAGCGTTATTTAGATAAGCCCCGACATGTTGAAACCCAAGTGCTTGTGGATATGCATGGACACGCCGTCGTTGTGAGTACTCGAGACTGTTCATTACAACGTCGCCATCAAAAATTAGTAGAGGAAGCTCCAGCACCTTTTTTATCTGATGCTCAAAATGAAGAGCTCTACCGCTCGAGTAAAGCAATAATGAAAGAGGCTGGCTACATCGGCGCTGGAACTTGTGAATTCCTTGTGGGGGCAGATGGAACTATCTCATTCCTAGAAGTGAACACTCGTTTACAAGTGGAGCATCCAGTAAGCGAAGAAGTTACAGGAATTGACCTTGTACGTGAACAGTTTCGAATCGCTATGGGTGAACACCTAGGTTTTGATGACCCAGTAATCCGTGGCCATTCAATTGAGTTTCGTATTAATGGAGAGGATCCTGGTAGATCTTTTCTTCCCGCACCGGGGCGAATTACTGAATGGGTAATTCCAACAGGTCCTGGAGTTCGCATAGATGCTGGATTCAAAAATGGTGACACCATTGGTGGAAACTTTGACTCACTTCTTGCAAAATTAATCGTTACCGGTGCTACTCGCGAGCAGGCTATTGAACGTGCTCGACGTGCACTCGCTGAGTTTACTGTTGGTGGACTTGCAACTGCGCTACCTTTTCACCGCGCAATTGTTGAAGATCCTGCATATACCCAGGATTTTAAGATCTACACGAGCTACATTGAAAATGAATTTGTCAACCAGATACCTGCATTCATCGCAACTGCAGCACCACTGCAATCGCTCATGGCACCAGAGCGCCTAATCACAGAAGTGAACGGAAAGCGTTTTGAAATTTTACTTCATGCACCTGAGCCTTTAGTAAAGCGACATCGAGCTAAGGCAAGCATGAGTGGTGCATCGGGGGCATCGGGGCTCACTAGCCCAATGCAGGGAACTGTTGTGAAGATCGCTGCAGAAGAAGGCACTCACGTCGAAGTGGGAGATTTAGTAATTGTGCTTGAAGCTATGAAAATGGAGCAACCATTAATGGCTCATAAGTCAGGAATCGTCACTAATCTCACTGCAGTCATTGGCACCACAGTTTCAAGTGGCACCATCCTGTGTGACATTATTGATGCATGAGCGAACTTCTTTATTCCGATCCATTAGCGGCGGCAAGTCTGGCTGCCTCCGAAATAGCTGAACGTACAGGTGTCCTCGCCCACGATGTTGCACTAGTTATGGGCTCTGGTTGGGTCAGCGCAGTTGATGCGCTCGGCACACCAGCCTATGAATGTAACGCGGAAGAGTTAACGGGCTTCTTACCTCCAACCGTTGTCGGTCACTCTGGAAAAGTTCGCTCATATGAGATCAATGGCAATGGTAAAAAGTTGCGCGCACTTGTCTTTCTTGGTCGCACACATCTATATGAGGGTAAAGGCGTTGAGCCAGTGGTGCATAGCGTTCGAGTTGCAGTTAAGGCAGGTGCCAAGGTTGTAATCCTTACAAATGCATGCGGTGGAATAAATACCGCATACACAGTTGGCCAGCCAGTCTTGATTCGTGATCATATTTCCCTCACCGCAGTTTCACCATTATCAGGTGCAACCTTTGTTGATTTAACTGATCTTTATAGCAAGCGAATTCGCGCGATCGTTAAGCAGGAAGATGCTTCCCTTGAAGAAGGTGTCTACGTTCATTGGCGCGGGCCAACGTATGAGACTCCAGCAGAGATTTTGATGATGCGAACAATGGGCGCTGACTTAGTAGGAATGTCCACGGTCCCTGAAGCAATTGCCGCACATGCGCTTGGCGCAGAGGTTTTAGGAATCTCTTTAGTAACTAATGCTGCCGCAGGTGTAACCGGTGAAAAGCTCAACCATGAAGAGGTTATTGCCGCTGGAAAAGCTGCAGCAGATCGCATGGGCGCTCTTCTCAAAGCAGTCATTCCAAAGTTATTCTAAGTACATGGATCTGCGCACCGAAGCTCAAGCATGGATCGCTGATGACCCTGATCCACACACTGCCGCCCAAGTACAGGCTTGGTTAGATACCAATAACGAAGTTGAACTCAAGGGCTCCTTTGCCGGTTTTCTGCAGTTCGGTACCGCTGGCCTTCGAGGACCTGTGCGTCCTGGTCCATCTGGAATGAATCGCGCCGTCGTTGGCAGAACTGCAGCAGGAATTGTTGCCTATATGAGGGAGCGAAATTTAACATCAGTAGTTATTGGCCGTGACGCCAGATATGGCTCTGAAGATTTCACCTTTGAAACCGCTGAAATTATGAGTGGCGCAGGAATGAAAGTCTTTGTTCTACCGCGGCCACTTCCAACACCCGTATTGGCATTTGCAACAAATGAATTGAAATGCGACGTTGGCATTATGGTTACAGCTAGCCATAATCCCCCGCAAGATAATGGATATAAAGTTTATTTAGGTGGTACCGCTGATGGGATTAATTATCGTGGTTCACAAATTATTTCACCAACCGATGAATCTATAGCAGCCAAGATTGCAGCAGTTACATCTCTAGCGGCCCAACCTCGCGCCAAAAAATGGACCATACTTGATGAAGATATTATTGACAAGTACATAAATATTTCGGCGGCAATAGCAACAAAACCAGGAAACTTAAAGATTGTTTATACCGCGATGCATGGGGTTGGTACTGAGACTCTGCTACGCGTATTTCATAAAGCTGGTTTTCAATCCCCTATTTTGGTTGATGCACAGGCACAGCCCGACCCTGATTTTCCTACCGTGGCATTTCCCAATCCTGAAGAGCCTGGAGCAATAGATTTAGCCCTAGAAACCGCTAGAAACTTTGATGCTGATTTAGTTATTGCTAATGATCCCGATGCTGATCGTTGTGCAGCAGCAATTAAAGATCCAATAACTGGATGGCGCATGCTTCGGGGTGATGAGTTAGGTGTAATTCTTGGCGAATCTATTGCACGAACAAGCTCACATGGCGTTTTTGCTAACTCAATTGTTTCATCATCGATATTACGTAAGATTGCAAAGCACTATAAGTTGGAGTTTAAAGAGACACTCACCGGTTTTAAATGGCTGGCAAAAATTCCAGGGCTTACTTTTGGTTATGAAGAAGCCCTTGGCTACTGTGTAGATTCAGAGACAGTCAATGATAAAGATGGCATATCGGCAGCGATAAAACTGGCACAGATTGCTACTGACTTAGCTGAACAAGGAAAAACTCTTCAAGACTTACTCGATGAAGTATGGAAGCGCCATGGCTTCCACGCCACCGAGCAGATATCGATTCGTTTAACCGATCTCTCTAAAGTTGGTGAGATTTTGGGGTCGCTACGCACAAATTCCCCCACATCTATCGCTGGGCGCAATGTAGTATCAATCGATGATCTGGCACAGCCGACAGATGGATTACCGCCAACTGATGGGATCCGTTTGTGGCTTGAGGGAGATGTTCGAATCATTATTCGTCCAAGTGGCACTGAGGCCAAGATGAAGTGCTACATCGAAGTAGTTGCACAAGATTGCGTAGCTGCCCACGTAGTGCTAGATCAACTGCGCGCTCCTTTAAAGGAGATCTTGTCGTGAGTTTCTATGGCTTAGTAGATGGCACCGACGCATCGCTGAAGCAGTACTTGAACGCGCTCTCAGGAGTAGATCAAGTTGGAGCAGATGCACGTGCTGCAATGTTGGCAACACGAAGTATCAAAACTACGTCCAAGCGTTGGGCAATTGATATGGCAATTTCGATGGTCGATTTAACAACGCTAGAAGGTGCTGACACCGTCGGAAAAGTACAGGCGCTATGCACCAAGGCAGTGCGCCCAGATCCAACAGATGCAACGGTTCCAAGTGTTGGTGCAGTCTGTGTTTATAACGACATGGTTGCAGCTGCACGTAAACACCTAGATTTAATTGGAGGCCAACACGTAGGAGTTGCCGCAGTCTCCACGGCCTTTCCATCTGGACGTGCATCAATGCCAGTAAAAATTCGCGATACACGCGATGCACTCGATGCTGGAGCATCTGAGATCGACATGGTTATTGACCGCGGAGCTTTTTTAAGTGGTCACTACATCGATGTCTTTAATGAGATTGTTGCCATTAAAGAGTTGTGTGGAACCCGTGCTCATTTAAAAGTGATCTTTGAAACTGGCGAACTAGTCACATATGACAATGTTCGTAAAGCATCTTTCTTGGCCATGGCCGCGGGTGCAGATTTCATTAAGACGTCGACCGGCAAAGTTGCTCCCGCTGCAACAGCCCCTGTGGTCTTAGTAATGCTTGAAGCGGTGCGCGATTTTTACTCTATGACCCACCATCGAGTCGGAGTAAAGCCTGCAGGTGGGATCAGAAATACTAAAGATGCCATCAAACAGTTGGTCTTGGTCAATGAGACCGCTGGCCCAGAATGGCTCACGCCATCGCACTTTCGTATTGGTGCTAGTGCTTTGCTCAATGATTTACTCATGCAGCGCATGAAAATGGATACTGGCTACTACGCTAGTCCTGCCTACGTAACGATCGATTAATGGAGACTCCTGTGAGCTTTGATTATGCACCTGCCCCTGAATCGCGGGCGATCGTTTCGATTAAACCTAAGTACGGCCACTTTATTGCCGGCAAGTTCGTGGCAGGCAGTAAACACTTCCCCACCATTAACCCGGCAACTGAAGAGGTTTTAAGCCACATCGCCTTAGCCGGTAAGGCTGAAGTTGATGCCGCTGTAAAGGCTGCACGTAAGGCTTACACAACAACATGGTCGAAAATGAGCGGTAAAGAGCGCGGAAAATACTTATTTCGTATCGCACGAATCATGCAAGAGCGCGCACGTGAGTTTGCAGTGCTCGAGACTTTAGATAATGGAAAGCCTATCCGTGAATCACGTGATGTTGATGTCCCATTAGCTGCTGCACATTTTTTCTATCATGCAGGGTGGGCCGATAAACTTGAGTTTGTAGGTCTTGGATCTTCTACTAAGCCACATGGAGTAGCAGGTCAGATTATTCCTTGGAACTTTCCACTACTCATGTTGGCTTGGAAAGTTGCACCTGCACTTGCCGCCGGAAATACCGTTGTATTAAAACCTGCAGAAAGCACATCATTGACCGCACTGCTATTTGCCGAAGTGTGCCAACAGGCCGAACTTCCTGCAGGAGTTGTCAATATTGTCACTGGTGATGGATCAACAGGCGCATTAATAGTTAACCACCCTGGAATAGATAAGATTGCATTTACTGGCTCCACTGAAGTTGGAAAAATAATTGCTCGGTCAGTTGCTTCAACATCTAAAAGTGTGACTTTAGAGCTTGGTGGCAAAGCGGCCAACATAATCTTTGAAGATGCGGCTATCGATGAAGCTGTAGAAGGTATTGTCAATGGAATCTTTTTCAATCAAGGACATGTCTGTTGTGCGGGCTCTCGATTAATTCTGCAAGAAAACGTTGCCGATGAAGTTTTAGAGAAGTTAAAAGTAAGAATGGCAAAGATACGTGTCGGTGATCCACTGGATAAAAACACCGATGTGGGTGCGATTAACTCTAAAGAACAACTTGCCAAGATAGTTGAACTTACAGCTGCAGGTGACGCCGAAGGTGCCCAGCGCTGGAGTGCACCATGTGAACTGCCAAGCAAAGGTTTCTGGTTTGCGCCAACTATTTTCACTGGCGTTACTCAAGCCCACCGTATAGCTCGCGAAGAGATCTTTGGTCCCGTGCTCTCAGTTCTGACTTTTAGAACCCCACAAGAGGCCATCGATAAGGCTAATAACACGCCTTTTGGCCTATCTGCTGGGGTGTGGAGTGAGAAGGGCTCACGAATTCTCTGGGCAACACAACAGTTGCGAGCCGGCGTTGTCTGGGCAAATACATTTAATAAGTTTGATCCAACATCACCATTTGGTGGATACAAAGAATCTGGCTGGGGTCGAGAAGGTGGACGACATGGATTAAGTGCTTACTTGAAGGGGGTCGGTCATGAGTAATCGCATCGATGTCAAAAAGACTTATAAGCTATTTATTAATGGAGCCTTCCCCCGTACAGAGTCTGGTCGTACATATGAAGTTAAGAATGCCAAAGGCGCATTTATCGCTAACCCTTGTTTAGCATCGCGCAAAGATTTAAAGGATGCCGTTGTAGCCGCTCGCGCAGCACAACATGGGTGGAATAAAGCAACGGCCTACAACAAGGGACAGATTCTTTATCGTCTCGCTGAAATGCTAGAGGGTCGTCGAGCGCAGTTTATAGCTGAAATTATCGAAGTTACAGGTGTAACTAAAGTTAAGGCTGACAAAGAAGTCTATGATGCAATCGATCGCTTAGTTTGGTACGCAGGTTGGGCCGACAAAATCTCATCACTCTCTGGTGCACTCAATCCAGTTGCCGGACCATATTACAACTTTACAATTCCAGAGAGCATGGGTGTTATTGGTGCGATTGCCCCCGAAACTCCATCGCTATTGGGATTAATCGATGTTATTGCGCCAATTATTGTTTCTGGAAATACGGTAGTTGTGTTAGCTAGTACTAAAGCCCCACTTTCGGCCCTAAGTTTTGCTGAAGTGATTGCAACGAGTGATGTACCGGCAGGGGTAATTAATATTTTGACTGGAAAGAAAGATGAAATTGCACCATGGATGGCATCTCATATGGATATAGATGGTCTAGACCTAACTGGACTAGCATTTAAAAAGCATGCAGAGATTCGAATTTCAGGGGCTGAAAACCTAAAGCGAATCTTTGCTTTTAATTCTCATGATCCCGGTCGCATTCTTGCCTTCATGGAAGCTAAGACTGTGTGGCATCCCATAGGGCTCTAAGACCGACCTATTTCAATGGTTTTTAGCCATACTTCCTACACTTCTCACGCCGAGATTAAGATGCTTTCATAGCCACGCAGTACAAAGGTGGCTCTGCGAATAGGTTCGCTAGCTAACTCCATCGATGGATATTTCTCCCACAGCGCTGGAAGAGACACGCTCATCTCTAATCGGGCAAGCGGTGCACCTATACAAAAATGGATTCCGGCGCCAAAACCAATATGCGGATTAGGCTCTCGCATGAGATCCATCTGGTCGGCATCTGCAAAGACATCACTGTCACGATTTGCAGCTCCAATGAGAGCGGCAATCTTTTGCCCCGCCGCAATATCTACCCCACCTATCTGGGTGTCTTTCGTTGCCGTACGCTCGAAAAGCTGCAAAGGGGCGTCAAAGCGCATGAACTCCTCAAGGGCGGTAGCGGTAATCGCGCGTGGGTTTTCGCGCAGCAGCCGCACTTGATCAGGGCGTTGCAGAGCGGCAACCATTCCATTACCAAAAGCATTCACACTAGCTTCATGGCCGGCATTCAAAAGAAGAATGCAGGTAGCCACTAACTCATGGGAGTTCAGTTTCTCGCCATTTTCCTCGACCATCGCTAAATCGGTAATTAAATCACTTCCTGGATTCTTCTTACGGTGTTCGGCTAAATCACGAACATAGGAGGCAAACTCGCCGGCGGCCACTTGAGCTTCTTGTTGGTAGTGCACTGATGGATTAACTTCATACATCTTGACTATTGCCTGTGACCAAGGACGCAACAAATGCTCATCAGAGTCTGGAAAGCCTAATAAGTGCGCGATAATCTTTACAGGCAGAGGTTCTGCATAATCTGCAATGAGATCAAAACTCTCTTTTGCATTCACTTTCACATCAATATCAGCAAGTAACTGCAATGTAATTCCTTCAATTACTGGACGCATGCCTTCAATCTTTTGGCGGTTAAAGGCCTTAGCAACTAGAGATCGCAAACGCGTGTGCTTAGGCGGTTCACTATCCAAAATGGAATCTGAGTGTAGCCAGTTAAAAGTTTCCCATTCAAACCCTGGAGCTTTGTCTATAAAGATTCGCCCCAATGACTTATTTCTAAAAACGTCGCTGGCATCACCGTGAACAGCAGCTAAGAACATATTCATGTCTTCATGCCAAACGGGTTTACCAAAACTTCTTAGTTCGGCTAACCCTGAATATGGATCTGCTACAAAAGCAGAATCGTTAAAATCAATCATTACTCAGTGGCAATTTTCGCATAGCCTGGTTTAATGATCTCATCGATAATTTTCAAACGCTCTGGGTAAGAGATAAATGCACTTTTCATCGCATTAATGGTGATGCGCTGTAACTCTGCTATGTCCCAGTTAAATGCCTTCACTGCTTCGCGCATCTCTAAGCTCATAGACGTCTGGCTCATGAGGCGGTTATCGGTATTTAAAGTAACGCGAAAACGCAGGCGGGCTAAGACACCAATGGGATGTTCGGCATAACTCTTAGCTGCTCCGGTCTGCAGATTAGATGTTGGACACAGCTCCAATGGAATGCGGCGATCGCGTACATAGGATGCCAACTGCCCTAACTTTGGCTCTGCTCCTGAGAAATCTATGTCATCGATGATTCGTACGCCGTGGCCCAATCGTTCTGCTCCACAGATTTGAATCGCTTCCCAGATTGATGGGATTCCATAGGCTTCACCAGCGTGAATTGTGTAGTGCGCATCTTCTTTACGTAGGTAATCAAAGCTCTCTTTTTGATCACTGGGTGGAAAACCATCTTCAGGTCCAGCGATATCAAAACCAACGACACCTTTGCCACGGTATTTCACGACAAGTTCGGCAACTTCTTGTGATCTCTTGTTTTGTCGCATTCCACAAAGTAGCGAGAAGACAGAGATTGTAAATCCCTCGGTGGCGGCATCGGCCATACCTAATGCATAGCCCTCAATAGTTGCCTCGACAACATCAGACATAGATAGACCTTGCTCAGTAAATAACTCTGGTGCTCCGCGAACTTCAGCATAGACAACACCATCACGTGCAAGATCTAATGCGCACTCACGAGCTACACGAACAATATCTTCGCGACGTTGCATCACTGCAATAGTGTGAGAAAACGTCTCTAGGTATCGAACTAGAGAGCCTGAATCACATGATTCGCGGAACCACGTTGCTAACTCATCGGCATTATGTGTTGGTAGAGCCGTGTAGCCAATCTCTTGGGCAATATCAATAATTGTTTGAGGGCGAAGTCCACCATCTAAGTGATCGTGCAATAAAACCTTAGGTACGCGCTTGATCTGATCTGCCGTTGGAGTGCTATTCATCGCCATAATTAACGCCCCTTAGTCAACGATTCGTTCAATTACTAATGGCAATCTATCTATCTTTCCATTGGTAGGTAAATCACCAATAGTCACGCTATCAATAAGTGCTTCTTGTGCGCGAACAAAAGCCGCCGGAGTATCTGTATGCAGCGTGAACAATGGCGCTCCTGCCTTAATACTTTCACCTGGTTTAGCGTGAATTTCAATGCCCGCACCTGCCTGTACGGCTTCTCCTTGGCGAGTACGCCCTGCACCAAGTCTCCATGCGCCAAGACCTACGGCCATCGCATCCATCGCTAAAACAGTTCCAGAACTGTGCGCAGTAACAACGAGATTCTCCTTGGCTACGGGAAGCTTGGCATCTGGATCCCCGCCTTGCGCACTAATCATTCGACGCCATACATCCATCGCTTTACCGTTTTTTAGAGCTTGCGCTGGATCGATGGTTTTTATTCCTGCAATCTCTAACATTTCACGCGCAAGTAGTACGGTGAGTTCAACTATATCTGAAGGTCCCCCACCACTGAGAACTTCTACTGATTCGCGAACTTCCAAAGCATTGCCTGCGGTTAAGCCGAGTGGAACATCCATCGCAGTAACTAACGCTATGGTCTTTACGCCAGCACGTTTTCCTAAGCCGACCATAACATGAGCTAATTCGGCAGCCTTAGCTGGATCACTCATAAATGCACCTGCACCGGTTTTAACATCTAGAACTAATGCGCTGGTACCTTCGGCAATCTTTTTACTCATGATTGATGATGCGATCAGTGGAATCGCTTCAACGGTTGCAGTGACATCACGCAATGCATAGAGTTTTTTATCGGCTGGTGCTAGGCCAGCTCCTGCTGCACAAATTACTGCGCCAACATCTTGCAAAACCTTGAGCATCTCATCATTTGATAGCGATGCACGCCATCCTGGAATCGACTCTAACTTATCTAACGTTCCGCCCGTATGTCCAAGGCCTCGACCTGATAACTGTGGAACGGCAGCGCCACATGCTGCAACTAATGGTGCCAGGGGCAATGTAATTTTGTCGCCGACTCCCCCAGTTGAGTGTTTATCAACGGTTGGACGAGATAACACCGACCAATTCATTCGCTCCCCGCTGTTGATCATCGCATCGGTCCAGCGCGAAATTTCACGTGACTCCATACCGTTGAGCAGAATTGCCATTAATAGCGCTGACATTTGTTCGTCAGCTACAGCACCTCGTGTGTAGGCATCAATAATCCAGTCGATTTGTGGATCACTTAATGAGTGCCGATCCCGTTTAGCAGCGATAATTTCAGTGGCAGAGAAGGCTTCTATCGATGACATTTACCGCTCGTTACGGTCTAAATCATCTGGACCAAAGGCCCAGGGCAACATAGTGGCCATAGTTTGTGGCCCATCATCGGTCATCAAGAGTGCGTGTGATCCACCGTGCTCGAATAATAACTGCCTGCATCGACCACATGGTGCTAAATAGTTTCCTTGGCCATCGACACAGAGAATGGCAACTAAACGTCCTCCACCAGTTGCCATGAGGTTTGAAACGAGTCCGCACTCAGCGCATAGACCTAAACCGTAACTAGCATTTTCAACGTTACAGCCCGAAACAATTCGTCCATCACTAACCAGTGCTGCAACACCGACAGGAAACTTTGAATAAGGAGCATATGCGGTTTTCATCGCTGCTACCGCAGAAGAGCGAAGTTGTTCCCAATTGATCTCGCTCATCGCAAACCACCGCGGCGATATGGAATACCGTCGGCGGCAGGCATCCGCAATCGTTGCGATGCAACCGCCATTACCAGAAGAGTTGTGATGTAAGGAGTCATTGTTACCAACTGTCCTGGGAGTTCATCCACGGCTAAGAAATACCACAGTGATAATCCAGCAAAGCCTAGAGTTAGGGCCGCTTTGCGCAACTTGCCTTTACGAAGATCTCGTACAACTAAAAACAGTAAAATTATTACAACTAATAGAATTAAAGCGTGAATCGATGCTGAGTCTCGCAGTTGCAGAGCGTCGGCAAAACCAAAGAGACCCGCACCCATCAAAATTCCTCCTGGTCGATAATTACCAAAGAGGAGTGCGGCAAGACCAATGTAGCCACGACCCGCCACTTGATTTTCTTGATAGTGATTTGCTGCCACAATTGCTAAGAAACCTCCACCAAGCCCGGCGAGTGCTCCTGAAATCATTACTCCGGCATACTTCATTGCATAGACATTGACACCAAGAGATTCAGCGGCAGTCGGTGCCTCCCCTGCACTTCGCAGACGAAGCCCAAATGAAGTCTTCCACAATACAAAAACAGAGAGTGGAACAAATATAATTGCGATAAGTGTGACGTAGGAAAGATCCCCCGTCAGACCACGCAGAATTGCAGCTAAGTCGGAGATAAAAAACCAGTGTTTTTCAGCTATAGCGCTAAGTAAATCAGGGCTCTTCCAGCCAAAATAGGTTCCGCCCGATAATACAGGCAGACCATTCAAGCCAATTGAAGTTACATCTGGTGATTGTGATGGTCCAAGCCATGTGCCGCTCTTATACAAGATAGTAGACATGTATCGCACAAGCCCAGCAGCAATAATATTAATTGCTACACCTGATACGACATGGTCAACGCCAAAAGTAACTGTCGCTATTGCGTGAAGGAGAGCGCCAGTGGCACCAAATAAGACCGCAGCAAGTAAGCCGACCCAGGGGCCATGTTGAGTGCCGATCATTCCTCCGGCCCACGCACCCATGATCATCATTCCCTCTAAGCCGATGTTTACAACACCTGCGCGTTCAGAGAAAAGTCCACCGAGTCCGGCTAAAACGATTGGTACAGAGAGTAGTAATGCAGCTGAAGCAGTACCCACACTAGTTAAATCTGTCGCGCCTGTAATTTGACGGACAATCGATAAAATTAAGACAACTACACATGCATTTACTAATAGCTTCGGAGCTTTAATCATCTTCATGCGTCAACCGCCTTTGCAAGCTCTTTACTTTGCAGAGTGAGTTTGTATCTGCGAACTACTTCATAGGCGATTACCGATGAGAGTAAAATAGAGCCTTGCATAATGACATACGTCTCGGGAGCGATATCAATGAGCTCTAGGGAGCGAGAGCTAACTTCTAAGAAACCAAAAAGCAAGGCACTAATCGCCATTCCTACCGCATTGTTTCGACCTAACAATGCAACTGCGATTGCAGAAAAGCCTATGCCTGTTCGAAAACCCATATTGAATGCATGAGTTTCACCAAGCACTGCAGGAAGACCTGCCAGACCAGCGATAGCACCAGAGGCGGCGAGCGCGATAAATGTCATACGCTTTGAATTAACACCACTTACTCGCGCGGCGATTGGATTAGCCCCTGATGCTCGAAGCTCAAAGCCAAAACGCGTGCGATTAATGACAAACCAGAAAACAACTCCTAAAACAATGGCAAAAAAGAGCATTCCGTAGACTCCACCTCCGGGTTGATCTTCAACGCCCAGCTTGTTAAGTAAGGGCATTAAATCTGGGATTTGCCCCGACTCTGGAATCGTTTTTGTAGAAAGGTTATTTGATGTTGCACTCTCTTCTACAAAGTAATTAGCTAGCAGGTATGAAGAAAGACCACCGGCCAAGCTATTCAACATAATGGTAGAGATAACTTCACTAACACCACGCTTAACCTTTAAGTAACCCGCAATTGCTGCCCATAGTCCACCAATTGTCATAGCAATGATCATGATTACGAGTACATGCAAAACAGGTGGAAGTACAAACATGGCACCAATGTAGGCACCAAAGAGGGCGCCTAAACGCAGTTGGCCCTCCACGCCGATGTTAAATAAACCTGCCCGAAAAGTGATGGCAATTGCAATTGCAGCTATGTAATAAGGTGTTGCGGTATTAAACATTTGCATAAGGGAGCCAGACTCAGTACCAAATTCCCACATAGTCTTATAGGCATCCATGGGCGACTTATGAGTAGCCAGAACAGCCAAGCTAGAAATAACAATCGATACCACTGCTGCTGCACATGGTGCCGCTAAAGCTAATAAGAAAGATGAAAGCTTAAAGTTCTTCATGCTGCACCTGTCATAGCCGAGCCAAGCTGCTCGGGTGAGGTTTGTGCGGGATCAATCTCTGCAGTGATAACTCCACGTAACATGACTAGAAGCCGATCAGACATTCCAGTCAGCTCTTCTAAATCTGCAGAAATTAGAACAATTGCCATTCCTTTTTCGCGCGCTCTGCGCAACTCTTCCCAAATAGCGCCTTGTGCACCCACATCAACACCGCGCGTTGGGTGCGAGGCGACAAGAAGAGCTGGGGCCTTACTCATCTCGCGTCCAACGATAAATTTCTGTTGATTTCCACCAGATAACGCTGCAGCTAAAGTCTCAGGACCGGGAGCGCGAACATCAAACTCGTGCATGATCCGCTTAGTATCAGCGATAGTTGATTTCTTATCTAAAAGAAAGCCTCGCATGACTGGTTTACCCCGTTGGTGGCCAAGGATACGGTTTTCCCACAATGGCGAATTCATCATTAACCCTTGTCGTTGGCGATCCTCTGGAATGAAGCCAATTCCTAAATCATGGCGATCGGCCACGCTGGCGCGATCAATTGATTCACCGTTAAATGAGATTGAACCCGTGTAGTCACGCAGACCCAAAATAGCTTCAACTAACTCAGCCTGGCCATTTCCTTCAACGCCTGCAATACCAATAACTTCACCGGCATGTAAGTCAAAGCAGATATCTGAAATAAGATCGCGGCCGCCTGTAGCAGTTGGAATGGTTACATTCGAAAGTGACAAAGTGATGTGGTCGCGGCGGGTAACTCCATGGGTAGTTGGTTGAGGCAATTCGCTTCCCACCATAAGTTCGGCGAGTTGGCGAGCAGTTACATCTTTTGATTTAACTTCGGCAACGGTAGATCCTTGGCGAACCACCGTAACATCATCGGCGACGCGTAGGACTTCATCTAACTTATGAGAAATAAAAATAATTGCCATTCCTTGGGAGCGTAATCCTTTAAGAGCGGTAAAGAGATCATCAACTTCTTGTGGAACCAATACTGCAGTTGGTTCATCAAAAATCAAGATTCGAGCACCACGGTATAAGACTTTGAGGATTTCTACACGCTGGCGTTGCCCAACACCAAGCTCTTCGACCAAAACATCTGGGTCAATTTCAAGACCGTATTGATCGGCCATCTCCACAATCTTTTTACGGGCGGCCTTAAAATCAATTGTTACTCCGTGAGTGGGCTCAGAGCCCAAAATAATATTCTCTAAAACTGTAAAATTATCAGCGAGCATAAAGTGCTGATGCACCATACCGATGCTGGCAGCGATTGCATCATTAGGGTTTTTAAAATGAACTTCCTCGCCATTGACCAAGATTTCCCCACTATCGGGGCGCTGCATTCCATAAAGAATCTTCATAACAGTGGACTTACCAGCACCATTCTCGCCAACCAGAGCGTGAACCGAGCCAGTTTCAACGCTGAGGGAGACATCTTTATTAGCAATAACTCCTGGGAAGCGCTTAGAGATGTGCCGCAGTTCAACCGCTACCGACACTGTGACTCTCCTTTAAGTAAAGAACATCCATTAAAAAAACATTTGGCCCGACAAGTGAAGATTACACTCCATTGTCGGGCCAAACGCCACTACTGAAAGCCGATTATGGCTTTGTTGGAACCACAATCTTGCCTGACTTGATTGCTTTTGCTGCTGCATCAATTTGGGCCTTGTACTTAGTGATGTAATCACCAGAGTATGAGACGCCAACGCCCCCGAGAGCTAAGTTGTACTGGCGTCCGTAGATACCAGCCTTATCATCTAGAACGTCGTTGACTGATGAACCTACAACTGCTGTTGCAATTACATCGTAGACAGCACGGTCAACGCGCTTGATCATTGATGTAAGCATATTCTTCTGCTCAGCCTTAGAAGCTGTTAGGTACTGATCAGAGTCAACTCCGATAGTCCACACCTTCATACCTGCATTAGCTGCATCAGTTGCAGCTGCGAAGTTACCAGCACCTGAACCGCCGGCAGCTGAGTAGATAACATCTGTACCCTTATCGATCATTCCCTTAGCAATAACCTTTGCCTTAGCTGGGTCATTGAAGCCAGAGAAATCTGGGAACTCTGTTACATACTTGACATCTACTTTTGCTTTCTTATTTGTTGCCTTAACACCAGCAACGAAGCCTGCTTCAAACTTCTGTAGTAGAGGAATACGAACTCCACCAATGTAACCGACCTTGTTTGACTTTGTTGCAAGTGCTGCTGCAACGCCAGCAAGATATGAGCCCTGCTCTTCAGCGAATATAAGACCAGCTACGTTAAGAAGATCTACTGATGCATCATCGATGATTCCGAACTGAACGTTTGGATAGTCAGAGGCTACAGCCTTAATTGGACCGGCATATAGGAAACCAACTGCGATGATTGGGTTGTATCCAGCCTTTGCCAACAAGCGAAGCTTGTCTGTGCGCTCTGAATCTGAACCAGTTGTGACAGTTACTTCTTTAGCAGTAACGCCAAACTTCTTCTTTGCTGCATCAAGACCGGCTGCTGCTGAGTCGTTGAATGACTTATCGCCACGTCCACCGATGTCATAAGCAAGGCCTACTTTTACCTTTGATGCTGCTGTTGCTGATGGCGCAACAAATGCAGTTACTGCAAGAGCTGCTGCAGCTAGTGCTGCTACGAGACGAAATATCTTCTTCAATTTTCCTCCAAATGGTCTTTGATATGTACTGAAAAGCACATATAAAAGGTTGATGTGTAATAGTGAGCCTAGTGTTTGAGCCTATAAAAACTCAAGGACTAGACCACATTTTCGATGTCATTGAGATAACATCTGTGAAACCCTCAAGCCGACCTTGATAGTTGGAGGCGCTTTAGAGGACTAGGCCCAGGCTCTTATAGGCCATATTCAGGGTCACGGAGGCGGTTTTTTTAGCCTTTTCAGAGCCTGCATGCAGCATCTGAATTAACTGCTCCTCATTCTCTAGAAGCTCCAGCGCCCTCGCGCGAATTGGTCGCAGATATTCAACGACTACATCGGCAACTGAGCCTTTAAAGTCGCCGTAACCCTTACCTGCAAACTCTGCCTCTAATGATGCAATCGACTGGCCTGATAAAGCGCTATGAATCGTCAAGAGATTACTAATGCCTGGCTTTTCTTTTTCATCGAATCGAACTTCACGGCCAGCATCAGTTGTTGCACTCTTAATCTTTTTAGCGTTGGCTTCTGGCGTATCCATAATCTCAATAACACCAGCAACCGAGCCCGATGATTTGCTCATCTTTGAAGTTGGCTCTTGCAAATCATTAATCTTTGCTGCGGTCTTTAAAATGTACCCGCTCGGCTCAGTAAAAACCTGTCCGTAACGTGTATTGAAGCGGCCCGCTAGGTCGCGCGTGAGTTCAATATGTTGGCGTTGATCTTCTCCCACTGGAACTAAATCTGCTTGATACAACAAAATATCGGCGGCCTGCAACATGGGATAGGTAAATAATGCAACACGAGCACTATCGGCACCAGACTTTGAAGACTTATCTTTGAACTGCGTCATACGACTCGCTTCGCCAAAACCAGCAAGACACTCCATCAACCAGCCCAATTGATTGTGCTGCGGAACTTGCGATTGAACAAAGAGCGTAGATTTTTCTGGTGAAATCCCGAGTGCTAATAACTGCGCAGCCGAAGCCAACGTGCGTTTGCGTAGAAGTGCTGGCTCGGTCTCTGCGCTCAATGCATGCAGATCAACAATGCAGTAAAAAGCATCATGTCCATCTTGTAGCTCTACCCACTGCTTGAGTGCGCCTAAGTAGTTGCCTAGATGAAACGAATCACTGGTGGGTTGTATGCCCGATAGAACTCGCTTTATGCTCATGGTGTGATTCTTTCACACATCATGCAGTTCGAGAGATAAGTAGTTGGCCCGCGCGCTTGCCCTCCATGGACAACACCGTAATTCGTAGGCCATTCAGGTTAACAACATCGTGTTCGCGCGGAATTCGTCCTAAATAGTGCATAACAAAGCCACTCGCAGTCTCATAGGGACCATCGGGAATCTGCAGCTGCGTTTGTTCGATCAAATCCTCAATCGAAATCAAGCCATCAACTTCAAAATCGCCCGTGCGGGCCTCTAGGTTAACTTCGGCTTCCTCATCATCATATTCATCGCGAATATCACCGATAAGGCACTCCACTAAATCTTCTAGAGTGATGATGCCGTCAGTACCGCCGTATTCATCTAAAACAATTGCAAGGTGTTGACCCTGCATACGCATCTCAGTCAACGCCGGTAGCACGCCTTTTGTGCCAGGTAAAAACATAATGCTGCGAACTAGTTCTACGATCTTGGTTGACTTGCTGGCAAGAGAAGTATCCAATAAATCACGGACGTGAATAAATCCAACGACTTCATCGGATGATCCACGGACAACTGGGTAGCGCGAGTGTGCTTTATCAACGGCTAATTCAATAGCTTTTCCCACTGATAATGATGCATCCATAAAATCAACTTCGGTGCGTGGCACCATGACTTCATGCACTTGTCGTTCAGATGCATTAAAGACTTCTTCTACAATGTCACGCTCTTCATCGGTTAATGCGGCATGGCCAGCCACTAAATCAAGCAACTCTTCTTCACTCATAGCGCTGCGTTGCTCTTTGGGATCAACACCAAATGCGCGAACTACAAAATCCGTTGACTTAGATAACATCCAGATTATTGGGCGAAAAACCTTTGCAATGACATCAATCATTCCTGCCGATGCAAGCGAGATCTCCTCAGAGCGAAAAAGAGCAAGACGCTTTGGAACTAGCTCGCCAAAGACAAGTGAGAAATATGCGATTATTAAAGTTACGCCAACGATCGACAGTGTGGTGCTTGCTCCAAAAGAAAGGCCTTTGCCTTCTAGCCATGGGATTACATATCCTCCGAGCCTTTCAGCACCAAGCGCAGCCGATAAAAATCCACAGACCGTTACACCCACTTGGGCCGCAGCTAAAAAGCGGTTGGGGTTCTCAGTCAACTTGGCAACGCGAGCGCCACGCTTTCCCCTGCTCGCAATCTGTCGAACCTGACTATCGCGAAGTGAGATAAGGGCGATTTCAGCGGCGACAAAAAAAGCCGCAGTCAGAATCAGAGCCCCGACTATTGCCAGGTCGCCCAGCAACGAGCCCAACGAGTGAGATTCCATTATGTGGGCAAGCATACGGCACCTCAAGAAGGCCTTGCGTTTGCATATTGCGCCAATACGCGTAACCTTGCCGCGTTGGCCCATCCGGACCATCACCTTCATCCACGGACCGTCGGGCACGTACCTGCCCGGAGAAGGAGAGCAATCTCATGGCATCAGTAGTTTTCGAAGCCGCATCACGTATCTATCCAGGAACAACTGCACCTGCTGTCGATAAATTAAATCTCACTGTCAATGACGGTGAGTTTTTAGTTTTAGTCGGCCCATCAGGCTGCGGAAAGTCAACATCACTTCGTATGTTGGCAGGACTTGAAGAGATCGACACTGGTCGCATCTTGATCGGTGATCGCGATGTAACAAACGTTGCACCAAAAGATCGCGATATCGCAATGGTCTTCCAGTCATATGCACTGTATCCGCACATGAGTGTTGCAGAGAACATGGGCTTTGCATTAAAGATTGCAGGAACCCCAAAGGAAGAGCGCGAACGTCGCGTACTTGAAGCTGCAAAACTTCTTGACCTTGAGCCATATCTAGAGCGCAAGCCAAAAGCTCTTTCAGGTGGACAACGTCAGCGCGTTGCAATGGGTCGCGCAATTGTTCGCGAACCACAGGTATTCCTTATGGATGAGCCACTATCAAACCTTGATGCCAAGTTACGTGTAGCAACTCGTACACAGATTGCTGCACTGCAGCGTCGTCTTGGAATCACAACTGTTTATGTAACTCACGACCAGGTTGAAGCTATGACCATGGGTGATCGCGTAGCAGTTCTTAAAGATGGTTTGCTACAGCAAGTTGATACACCACGTAATCTTTATGACAACCCAGCAAATGCCTTCGTTGCAGGATTTATTGGTTCGCCTGCGATGAACTTGCTGAACGCACCAATCGCTGCTGGTAAGGCAATGCTTGGAAATCTCGGTATCGCAGTTCCAGCATCTGCTGGCAATGAAGTAACTGTTGGAGTGCGCCCAGAAGGCTTTACACCAGCATCAGATGGCTTCCACGTATTGGTAGAAGTTGTTGAAGAGCTTGGTTCAGATGCATTTGTTTATGGAAAGCCTGCTGATACAAATGTTAAGTTTGCTCAAGCTGGTGAAGAAGGCGCGCAGATCATCGTGCGTTGGGATCCAAAGAACCCTCCAAAGCCAGGTGAGACAATCTCTGTAACTGCTAATCCAAATGCAGTGCACCTGTTCAACTCAGTAACTGGAGAGCGTATTTAATTAGCTTTCAACTAAAAAACCCGCCGTCCATTGTGGCCGGCGGGTTTTTTAATTCCTTCTAGTACTTAATTCGCTCCCACCCTGGACGGGCCTTACGGTTACCTGCGATACCGCGACCATCACGTGTGCGGTAGACAATTGATGGACGGAATAAATATCCAACTGGCGCACTTAATGAATGTACTAAGCGAGTAAAGGGCCAGATAATAAATAGCGACATTCCAATTACTGCATGAACTCTGAATGCAAGTGGACTGGCCATCATTAACTCCCCATTTGGGCTAAGGGTCAGAATCGAACGCACCCATGGTGCAACGGTTTCACGGTAATTGTGCTCTTCACCAATGACTCCGGCACTCGATAACGTTGCTGCACTTCCAGCCAAAAGTGTTGCCACAAGAAATATATACATTGTCTTATCGTTCTTAGTCGTTTGTGCAAAGACCATTGCCGTAGTGCGGCGACGATAAATGAGAAGTGAGATTCCAACTAGTGTGGCAATGCCTGCAGCACCGCCCATAGTCACCGCACCAAGGTGATATGCCTCATGGCTTAAACCAAGAGAATCGGTAAGTGTCTGAGGCACTAGCAGGCCAACAACATGGCCACCAATTACTGCAAAGAGTCCTAAATGAAATAGTGGCCCTGCAATGCTGAGCAACTTACCTTCATATATTTGTGATGAACGCGTAGTCCAATTGAATTTGTCATACTTAAAGCGCCAGACTAAACCGATCACAAATGAAGAGATAGCGATGTATGGAAATACTGACCATAGAAGAATATTTGTAGAACTCATCGTGAAACTCCCTCAAGTGAAAAATCTTTGTGCGGTGAAAATGGTTCTAAAGCCACTGCTACTGCGCCACTTAAACCAACGAACTCTTTAGGTGGTCCAGTAATGGCCAATGCTTTAGCTCGTGCCTCAATCTCAGGCGTCATTTCCGGTAGTGATTCAACAACGGCATCTAATACGCCGGCATAAATTGAGCCGCTCTTATGCAAGGCATCTCTGATCAGCAGAATCGGTGCTTGGTGTTCGCCAAGAAGTAAATCTCCTTCTTGCGGGTTCTCTAATGCTGCGAACTCAAGCACCACCGCTAAGTGATCAGGTAACTCTTCAGGGCTTAGCAACAATCCGCAGCGCTTATATATTTCAATAAAGTAGACAAGTGCCATTCCCCGGTTACGAGTGTCTCCATGAGTCCATGAAGTAAGAAACAAGGAGCACTTGCGTCGCATATCGAATATTTCAACATAATGTTCTTGCGCTTTATTAAGGGGCATTTCAGAAACGCTCTTGAGAAAGGCAAGTAACGGTCTGCCAAGCTTTGGCTCTAATCTAGATGCCAGTTGAACTAGTTGGCCGTTTCGATCGATAAAGGCCTGCTCTGGGTAAACAAGGCACTGTGCAGCAATTGCTCGTGCGATCTCCTTGCTCACTTTGTCTGCCTATCTTTCATAATGTGAAAGTTTTCAATCGTAACGGGAACAGGATTACCTGATGCCTGACCAAAAGGCCCAGAGTTTGGTCCAAGATCAACACCATCGAGTGAGCAACCTGAACTCTGCCCCATGTTTTCTAGATCCTTAGCCTGTTCGGCGTGGGCTGCAGGGATTACATATCGATCTTCATACTTTGCGATTGCAAGTAGTCGATACATCTCATAAATCGACTCTTGATTCATCCCAACGGCCTCAGGAATCTCTGGTCGTGGTTCGCGGCCCAGGTTGATATCCCGCATGTACGAGCGCATCGCAGAGAGTTTGCGAAGTGTGGATTCAACTAACTCAGTATCCCCAGCAGTAAATAGCTCGGCCAGATAGGCAAGTGGAATTCGTAGTGCATTTATTGCCCCGAAGAGGTTGCCGGCATCTTCACCATCATGACCAGTTTCGGTGAGCACATCCACAATTGGAGACAGTGGAGGTACATACCAAACCATTGGCATCGTGCGGTATTCGGGGTGCAATGGAAGCGCGATCTTGTAAACCTTCGCCAATTTATAGACTGGAGAGTTTTGAGCTGCCACTAACCAATCCTCTGGAATTCCTTCGGCACGAGCTGCCGCAAGAACTTCTGGATCATGTGGATCTAACATGAGATCGAGTTGGGCTTGATATAAATCTTTTTCGTTCTCAGTTGCCGCTGCCTCTGCTACCCGATCTGCGTCATAGAGAAAAAGCCCTAAGTAACGAAGTCGACCAACGCATGTTTCAGAACAAACTGTTGGCAAGCCAATTTCAAGGCGTGGATAACATAGTGTGCACTTTTCCGCTTTACCTGTTTTGTGGTTGAAATAGACTTTCTTATACGGACATGCCGAAACACACATACGCCATCCGCGACACTGCTGCTGATCGACTAAAACGATTCCATCTTCGGCGCGCTTATACATGGCACCTGATGGACATGCAGCAACACATGCAGGGTTTAGACAGTGCTCGCAAATACGTGGAAGGTAAAACATAAAAGTCTGCTCAAAAGCTAACTTCACTTTTGTTGTTACATCCTCGGCTAGTTTTCTAAGTATCGGATCTTTCTCAATGTTTTCAGGGCCTCCACCTAAATCATCATCCCAGTTGGCCGACCATTCGATCTTCATAGGTTTGCCAGTGATGAGTGATTTCGGGCGGGCAACAGGGGTCTGTTGCCCCAGTGGAGCGGTAATTAAATTGTCGTATTCGTATGTCCAAGGCTCGTAATAATCCTTGATATTGAGCATGCGCGGATTTGAAAAGATTGACAGAAGACGACGAGCACGACTGCCCGCCTTTAATCGAAGGCGACCGCGCGAGGTGCGTACCCAGCCACCTTTAGCTTTAGCTTGATCTTCATATCCGCGCGGATATCCCTGTCCTGGACGGGTCTCAACGTTGTTAAACCATGCGTACTCAAGTCCGGTGCGATTAGTCCACGCCTGCTTGCACGTTACTGAGCATGTATGACACCCGATGCATTTATCGAGATTCATCACCATGCCCATTTGGGCCATGACCTTCATTAGTACTCCACATCTTGTGAACGTCGTCGGATAACAGTGATTTCATCACGCTGATTACCAGTTGGTCCTAGGTAATTGAATGCGAATGTAAGTTGTGCATATCCGCCAATGAGGTGTGAAGGTTTAATCATTAAACGTGTTAACGAATTATGAATTCCTCCACGCTTGCCCGATGTTTCAGCCAATGGCACATCTACAACACGATCCTTAGCGTGATACATAAAGACTGTGCCAGCTGGCATACGGTGCGAAACACATGCGCGCGCAACAACTACTCCATTACGGTTATATGCCTCGATCCATTCGTTGTCCTTGACTCCAATAGTTTCCGCATCCTCAACACTCATCCAAATCTCTTGGCCACCACGAGAGAGTGAGAGCATGAAGAGATTGTCTTGATACTCAGAGTGAATCGACCATTTAGAGTGCGGTGTTAAATATCGAACCGTCACTTCTTTTTCAATACCATCGCCTTGGTTTCCAAAGATGCGATGCATATTTAATGGTGGTCTAAAGATTGGCATCTGCTCACCAAGCTCACTCATCCAATCATGATCAATAAAGAAATGCTGTCTACCCGTCAAGGTGTGCCATGGTTTTAGGCGCTCAACATTTATTGCAAATGCGGTGTATCTCCGACCACCATGCTCAGAGCCAGACCATTCAGGACTCGTGATTACCGGAACAGGCCTGGCCTGTGTGTCGGCAAATGTAATTCGCTTACCTTCATTATCTAGAGCTAAATCAGTTAGTTGCTGACCTGTTCGTTTTTCTAACGCCCTAAATCCTGCAACTGCGATTCGTCCATTCGTTGTGCCAGAGAGTGCCAAGATTGTTTCGCATGCATCTACATCGCGAGCAAGTGATGGCCGACCTTCAGCTACTCCATGAGATATAACGCCATTTTTATGGCGTAAAACTTCAATCTCTGGCAGGACACTGACAGGAACGCCCTTTGTGTTAGTACCCAGCTGATCAAGTAGTGAGCCAAGGGCTCCCATTTTTTCACCTAGCTGGGCATAGTTGCGTTTTACTACAACTAACTTCGGCATTGTGAGTCCTGGAATCGGCTCTATATGTCCATCTTTCCAATCCTCAACAATGCCGCTTGGATTTGCCATTGCATCTGGGGTGTCATGCAGCAGCGGAACAACAACAATGTCCTCACGCTCTCCTAGATGTCCCTTTGAAACTTCTGCAACTTGGCGCCCCAGCATCTGGAAGATGTCATAGTCAGTCTTTGTCTCCCATGGTGGATTAATTGCTGGCGTAAAGGCGTGAACAAAGGGATGCATGTCAGTACTTGATAGGTCATGTTTTTCATACCACGTAGCCGCCGGTAATAAAATATCTCCGAATAATCCAGTACTAGTCATTCTAAAATCGATAGAGACGAGTAAATCCAACTTACCTTCTGGTGCCTCCTCTTGCCACTTCACATCACGAGGTCTGGCATCAGGAGCATTTTCTTCGGCGCGTACAGAGTTATCGGTACCCAGTAAATGCTTAAGGAAGTATTCATTACCCTTACTAGAAGAGCCGAGAATATTTGCACGCCATACAGTTAAAACTCGTGGCCAGTTTTCCGGTGCATCGGGATCTTCAATAGCAAACTTTAGATTTCCATTCTTTAATTCGCTGACAACGTGAGCCGAAGGTTCCACTCCTAATGCGCGAGCCTCATCGGCTAGATCCAATGAGTTGCGATTAAGCGATGGGTAAGAAGGCATCCATCCCATTCGCGCCGACTTCGCCATTACATCAATGGCACTCATGTCCTCAAAACGTTTTTCTCCAAGAGGCGTAGCTAGAAGTTCGGATTTCAATCCGTCATAGCGCCATTGATCTGTTGATACATACCAAAAAGCTGTTCCAATCATCTGGCGTGCTGGCCGTGCCCAGTCAGCGCCAAAGGCTAACTGTGCCCAACCAGTTACGGGGCGGCACTTTTCTTGACCGACGTAGTGTGCCCATCCCCCACCATTAACACCTTGGCAGCCCGTCAATGTGACTAGGGCTAAAAATGTTCGATACATAGTGTCAGAGTGGAACCAGTGATTTGTTCCAGCCCCAAGAAGAATCATTGAGCGACCTTCAGATTCATCGGCATTTTGTGCAAACTCTCGCGCAATACGAATCGCTTGAGCTGCTGGAACATTTGTAATCTCTTCTTGCCATGCCGGTGTGTATGGGGTCGTGTCGGTGTAATCAGTTGGCCAATCACCTTCTAGACCTTCACGGCCAACACCATATTGAGCCAGCATTAAATCGAAAACAGTTGTTACTTTTTTATCGCCGATTTGAATAGTTGGGACTCCGCGATGCAGAACTCCACCACTCTCTGATTCCTTCTGTCCCATGTCAAAACGAGGTAGCAAAATCGGTGCGGCTGAAGCATCTGCTCGACCATAGACAGTAAGTGATGGATCAACGCCTTCGAGATCTAAATTCCATTTACCCATCGAATCATCGTTGTAACGATGACCTAATGAACCGTTTGGGATATACGTGGTGCCGGTAGCAGAGTCTAAAACCACTGTCTTGAACTTTGAACCCTCCGATGTATCACCTAAATCCGATGCAACAAGGAACTTATCTGGAACCCAAGCGCCATCTTTTTCGCGAAGTGAAACTAAATATGGAAGGTCAGTGAACTTCTTTACATATTCAGTAAATCGTGGAGTTTGTTTATCAACAAAAAACTCCTTCAAAATGACATGTCCCATTGCCATGCCAAGCGCTCCATCTGTACCTGGATGCGGTGCAACCCATTCATCGGCAAACTTTGTGTTGTCGGCATAATCAGGACTAATGGCAATTACTTTTTGCCCGCGATAACGAGCCTCAGTCATGAAGTGAGCGTCGGGTGTGCGTGTTACTGGAACATTTGAGCCCCACATAATTAAGTACGAAGCATTAAACCAATCGGCAGATTCGGGCACATCTGTTTGATCGCCAAAAACTTGAGGTGAGGCAACGGGAAGATCGGCATACCAATCGTAAAATGAGAGCATAGAGCCACCCATTAATGAGATAAAGCGTGCACCTGCTGCATGAGAAGCCATAGACATCGCTGGGATTGGAGAAAAACCAAAGACACGATCAGGGCCGTACTTCTTGATTGTGTGCACGTGTGCAGCTGCAATGATTTCAGAGATCTCACCCCACTGTGCGCGGACTAATCCACCTTTTCCACGCGCCTTTTGATACTTAGCTCTGCGAATTGGATCATCCATAATGTCGGCCCACGCTAATACTGGATCACCAAGTCGTGACTTTGCTTCTCTATACATGTCTAAGAGGAGACCGCGAACATATGGATATCTAATTCGTGTAGGTGAATATGTATACCAAGAGAAAGCAGCTCCTCGAGGACATCCACGTGGCTCATACTCGGGTGAATCAGGACCTACGGATGGATAGTCAGTTTGTTGTGACTCCCACGTAATGATTCCATCTTTTACATAAACTTTCCACGAACAAGATCCCGTGCAGTTAACGCCGTGTGTGGAACGAACTACTTTGTCATGACTCCAACGGTCACGATAGAAATCATCACCTTCGCGACCACCACTTTTTGTAATAGAGCGAAGGTCATTAGAGACCACTCCTTTGGAAAAATATCTTCCAAGTTTGACAAGTGATTCTTCGATATCTATTTCAGAGAATTGATCGCGTTTCATGTGCTCAGTCTCTCGCGCATGCCTGCTCGTCAATATAGGTACAAAGACCCTATTTTCAATGGTCTCAATAGAGCACTGTTTGCTTAGGATGTGCGCAATAAGGAGAATTCATGTCACAACGTAATGGTTCAGGGCGAGTGCTAGCACTTTCAACATTCGCATTTACTTTAATGTTTGCAGTGTGGTTAATGTTCGGAGTTCTTGGTATTCCGATTCAAAAAGAGTTCGGGATTTCAGACTCACAACTTGCTTGGCTGTCATCAGTTGCAATCCTTAACGGCTCAATCTGGCGATTGCTTTTAGGCGTCCTTGCAGATCGAATTGGTGGAAAAAAAGTAACAGTAGTTATGTTGCTAGTTACCTCAATTCCTGCATACCTTTTGGCTCATATCGAACTTACTTACACATGGTTACTCGTATTAGCTTTCTTTGTTGGCTTTGCAGGAAATCTTTTCAGTGTTGGAATTGCATGGAACTCTCACTGGTTTGATCGCAGTCGGCAAGGTTTTGCCCTGGGTGTTTTTGGCGCAGGAAATGTTGGGGCGTCTGCAACAAAATTCATTGGTCCGGCCGTCATTGCTAGCACAATCGGTGGCTCTTATTTAGGTGGAATTATCCCTGGCGGATGGCGCTTTGTTCCAGCACTGTATTCAGTCCTTCTTGTATTTACCGCCTTCGCCATTCTATTTTTCACACCTGCAGACTCTGAGAATTTGCAAACCTCTAGACCTCTACGTCAGATGTTTGCACCTTTGCGGTATCTGCAGGTGTGGAGATTTAGTTTCTACTATGTTGTCGTCTTCGGTGCTTATGTTGCACTGGCTTCATGGATGCCAAAATACTATGTCTCAGTTTATAACTTGAACTTACATGATGCAGCACTTTTAACTGCGCTTTTCATTTTTCCTGCATCCTTACTTCGCCCACTTGGTGGATACATTTCCGACAAGATCGGGGCGCGTCGTTTAATGTACGCAACATTTATTACAATGCTCATTGCACTGCTTTTTCTAGCGGCACCATTTGGATACATTGTTCTCAATACACCTACGGGCAGTAGAAACGTTTTGCCTTATCACTTAGGTGTAATGCCATTCACGGCACTTCTATTTATTGTTGGGTGCTCAATGGGCATCGGTAAAGCTGCAGTTTTTAAGCATATCCCTGAATATTTCCCTAACGATGTCGGCGCAGTAGGCGGTTTGGTTGGAACGCTCGGCGCCCTGGGTGGATTCTTACTTCCTCCGCTATTTGTCTCCGTTAAAGGTTGGACGGGACTTCCTCAATCAACCTTCGTAGTCCTCTTTCTTTTGACTTTAATAGCAACAATCTGGATGCATGTTGTAGTAGTCCGAGTTCTTAATCAAGCAAATCCGTCCCTAAAGCATCAAATCGATTATCTACGCCCACAAATGAATGGAGATTAAAATGTCTGCTCAGAAACCTAAGTCATCTGAATGGTTAGAATCTTGGGATCCCAACGCCGAAGGTAAGTGGGAGTCAAGAATTGCTTGGAAGACCCTGTGGGTAACAACGTACGCACTAACGCTAGGTTTTATGAGCTGGTTCTTAGTGTCAGCCCTTGCGCCGAAACTTAATAACTTGGGCTTCGATCTATCTAAAAAAGAGCTCTACTGGCTTGCAGCGATGCCTGGCCTTGCAGGAGGTGGGCTTCGTTTAATCTGGATGTTCCTCCCACCAATTCTTGGAACCCGCAAATTAGTAACGTACTCAACCTCGCTGCTTTTGTTACCACTTATTGGTTGGTCATTTGCGGTGCGCTCACCATCAACACCTTACTTTGCACTTTTGATTCTGGCCTTCTTCTCTGGAATCGGCGGTGGCGTGTTCTCTGGATTTATGCCGAGCACGTCCTATTTCTTCCCTAAATCAAAACAGGGCCTAGCCCTTGGAATTCAAGCCGGTGTTGGAAACTTCGGAGTAAGCATTATTCAGTTCTTTACCCCGATTATCGTAGGTTCAGCGATGTTTGGTGCAACTCTTGGCACCCCACAACATTTCGTAGACAAAGTTAAAGGCATCGATAAATCTGTTTGGTATCAAAATGCTGGTCTTATCTGGGTACCTTTTGTGATTGTTTCAGTCATACTGTCTTGGATCTTTTTGAAGAGTGTGCCTGTAACTTCTCGAGGCGTCAAAGACCAACTAGATATTTTTAATAATAAGCACACATGGTTAATGACAGTTCTTTACTTTATGACATTTGGTACTTTCTCAGGTTTTTCTGCCCAATTTGGTTTACTTATTAAGAACTTATTCGGTGAGTTCGCTAATGCACCTGATCCAGTTAAATATGCTTTCTTCGGCCCTCTTGTGGGTTCGGCGGCTCGCGTCATTAGTGGACCGATTGCAGATCGCTTAGGTGGGGGAATTCTTACTTTCTTCTCGGGAATTGGTATTGCGGCATCAGCAGTCTTTACGTCAACTCAATTATCACCCGGAAGCAGCGATGACTTTATGAAGTTCTTCTGGGGAATGATGGCGATCTTCTTCTTCGCAGGTGTTGGAAATGCAAGTACTTTCAAGCAGATGCCAATGATCTTTGCACCTCGTCAAGCTGGAAGTGTTATCGGGTGGACCGGAGCAATTGCAGCCTTTGGTCCCTTTATCTTTGGAGTTCTGCTCTCAATGATGGCCCCTAAGGGCTTTTTCCAAGGGGTCGCACTCTTTGCTGTAGTCGGCACATGCATCGCCTGGTGGTTCTATACGCGCAAAGAGGCTGAGGCGCGAAGCTAACTCGTCATTCCGGGTGATATTCGGCAGACTCACGTCATGGATGTCACCCGGCTTAGCGCACTCTCCGATGCTGTTATGGATGTTGCTAAGGGCCAAGACTTAAAGACATCACTCAAGCGGCTAATTCATAATGCTGTTCTTATTACTGACTGTACTTATGGTGCTCTTGGTTCAATTACTCCCGATGGCACACTTGAGGATTTCACTTATGTTGGCATGAGTGATGAAACTGCCGATGAGATAAATACTTTTCCTGAGGGCAAAGGTCTGCTTGGCCATTTGCTTAAATTTCCAGCACCACTTCGTGTGTCAGTTATTCAAGAGCACCCATCCTCGGTTGGTTTTCCCAAGGGACACCCTTCCATGTCGGGTTTCTTAGGTGTTCCGATTCGCATTCGAGAGGAGCTATACGGCAGTATTTATTTGACTCAAAAACGCAATGGTGAAGATTTCACGCAAGAAGATGAAGAGCTTGTTGTCGTTTTAGCATCTGCGGCTGGAATCGCTATTGATAGCTACCGAGGTCACATTGCACGTAATCAAGTAGGAGTTCTGGCTGAACGGGAACGTATTGCTCGTGATTTGCATGATTTAGTTATTCAGCAACTATTTGCTTCTGGAATATCCCTGCAATCAATTGCCGCCGATGCATCAATGCCAATGCAATCACTAGCAAAGATTAACGATATTTTAGAAAATCTAGATTCAACGGTCCAGCAGATTAGAACGACAATCTTTGCCCTTCACAATGACCACCCAATTCAGAATGTCCGCACATTAGTCCTTGGCGAAATTGCATCTCTCTCTGCAATCGCTGGGTTCCAAGTGACACACTCGTATATAGGACCAGTAGATACCGTAATTAATCCAGATCTTGCAAGGCAGGTTATTGCAGTCATCCGCGAACTTGTTACCAATGCGATTCGCCATGCAGAGGCGACCGCGATCGATTTAGTAGTAATGGCAAATCAAACATACTGTGAAATTAGAGTCGTTGATAATGGAAAGGGCTACGAAGCCAGTGAGCGAAAGAGTGGACTTCTCAACCTTGAGCAACGTGCAGTGGCCAGGGGTGGAGAGTTCGAAATTATCAAAGTTGGGTCATCTGGTACGAGAGCGATGTGGCGTGGGTGTCTTTAACTTCTACCAACACTTAAACGAACTGCCATTGCAGCAGCCTGTGTCCGGCGCTCCAAACCTAGTTTTCTTAGAAGAGATGAGACGTAGTTTTTAACGGTCTTCTCAGCTAAGAACATATTTTTTGCAATCTCTCGGTTAGTCATTCCTTCACCGATGAACTCCAGAACGCGTTGTTCTTGATCGGTGAGCTCATAAATCTCACTTGCTGGATTTTTGTTTTCGCGAAGACGATTGGTAACCGAAGAGATTAACTTCGTATCCAGATAACTTTCACCAGAAGCAATGTTACGAATAGTTGCAAGAAGTTCAAGGTTCTTAATATCTTTAATAAGATAACCAGAGGCTCCACCTAGGACTGCACCAAGAAGAGCCTCATCATCTTGAAAGGATGTAAGCATAAGTACTTTAACAGTGGGATTAATAGAGATTAGTTCTCTACATAACTCAATGCCGTTTCCATCGGGAAGCCGCACATCTAGTACTGCAATATCGGCATCTACCGTCACAAAATGAAAGAGTGCATCAGCGACATTTGCTGCACTGCCCACAACGGATAAGTCAGCTTCGGCATCAATGAGATCAATTAAGCCCTTTCGAACCAGCTCGTGATCATCGACAACAAATACTTTAGTTGACACGGCCAACTTCTACCGTGCTTCGGATAAATTCAATGTGCCATTTATCTGGACCCTCATCGAGAAAGTTGACCGAATAAGCACCTGGGTGCTTCTTTTCAATCTGGGCTAAGAGAGGAATTGGCTTATGGGGTGCAACTAAAACCATTCCCTCGCCCACCTTCAGCGATTCAAGGGCACCGAAGATAGCTGGATGGCGAATCTCGTGAGGAATAAGCGTTGCATCGAGCTCTGGGTATGTCGATGAGCTCTCTTCACCACAACGGCATGAATGAGATCCTGCATTTTCTGGAGCCTGAGTGATTGAGATTATTTCCATGGGTTAACCCTACCTTTGCAATAAAAATGCCTTGCAATATATCTGCAGTAATGTGAGTGCAACCTCTCATGCAAGAACTAGTTAAGAGAAAGAATATTTACGCCCCAGTTGTTACGGGCGAATTCTCTAACACGCGCCACTCGTCATCGGTGAATAACCGTGACCTTGTAAGGAAGCGCTTTCCCTCTGTCGACTCGAGGGAAAACCCTCCTCCTCTTCCAACAACAACATCAATTGTTAAGTGCGTGTGCTTCCAGTATTCAAACTGAGATGCTGACATCCATACCTGGATTGGTTCATCAATACCTTCAATAACTAATTCGCCGACTAAAACATCAGAGCCGCCAACTCTAAACTCACCTTTCAAATAACACATAGGTGATGATCCATCACAACACCCACCTGATTGATGAAACATCAGTGGACCGTTTATTTTTGTTAACTTGAGTAATAGCTCTGCCGCCTCGGGTGTGTAATCAACGCGGGACGGCAGAGACATTAGTACTCCTTAAAAGAAGCCGAGCTTGTTTGGTGAGTACGAAACAAGCAGGTTCTTCGTTTGTTGGTAATGATCAAGCATCATCTTATGGTTCTCACGGCCGATTCCAGAGGCTTTGTAGCCACCAAATGCAGCTCCAGCTGGATAGGCGTGATAGCAGTTAGTCCAGACACGACCAGCTTGGATAGCTCGGCCTGCGCGATAAGCGGTATTCATATCACGTGTCCATACACCTGCCCCTAGACCGTACAAGCTGTCATTGGCAATCTCAATGGCGTTATCAAAGCCATCGAACTTTGTAACTGAGACAACTGGACCGAAGATTTCCTCTTGGAAGATGCGCATCTTGTTATGGCCTTCAAAGATAGTTGGCATAACGTAGTAGCCGCCAGATAGTTCCCCGCCCAAATCTGCGCGTTCTCCACCCGTGATTACCTTTGCGCCCTCTTTCTTACCAATATCTAGGTAGGAAAGAATCTTTTCTAACTGATCTGTGCTGGCTTGTGCACCAATCATCGTAGAAAGATCCAATGGGTGTCCCTGCTTAATCGCATTGGTGCGTGCAGTGACATCGCGTAAGAATCGATCGTAGATCTTTGTATCGATCAAACCGCGTGAAGGGCAGGTACAGACCTCACCCTGGTTGACGGCAAACATCGTGAAGCCTTCAAGTGCCTTGTCATAAAAGGCATCGTCTTCTGCTGCTACATCGCCAAAGAAGATATTTGGGCTCTTGCCGCCGAGTTCAAGGGTGACAGGAATGATGTTCTCTGATGCGTACTGCATGATCAAGCGGCCTGTTGTGGTCTCGCCCGTAAATGCGATCTTGGCAATACGAGGTGATGATGCCAATGGCTTACCGGCTTCAACACCAAAGCCGTTAACGATATTAACAACACCGTCTGGCAATAGATCCTTGATGATATCCATCAAGAACAAGATTGATACTGGAGTCTGTTCAGCTGGCTTTAATACAACACAGTTACCTGCAGCAATTGCTGGAGCTAACTTCCATACAGCCATCAAGATTGGGAAGTTCCACGGAATGATTTGACCGACTACACCCAGTGGTTCATGGAAGTGATAGGCAACAGTGTCATTATCTAATTCGCCAGCTGATCCTTCTTGTGCGCGGATAGCTGCAGCAAAATATCTAAAGTGATCGATTGCAAGTGGGATATCTACATAGAGCGCCTCACGAACTGGTTTTCCGTTTTCCCATGTTTCGGCAACTGCTATGGCTTCAACATTTGCCTCCATGCGATCGGCAATTTTGTTAAGAATAATTGCTCGCTCAGTTGCAGATGTCTTACCCCATGCAGGCGCTGCAGCATGTGCAGCATCAAGTGCCTTATCAATATCCTTTGCATTTCCACGGGCAACGTCACAGAAAACTTTTCCAGTTACTGGAGTTACGTTTTCAAAGTACTGACCTGAATCTGGCTTTTCATATTTGCCATTAATCCAATGGTCATAACGAGGTAGATACGTAACTTTGCTTCCGGGTTGGCCGGGAGCGATGAAATCAGTCATTTCTTCTCCAATTTCACGTGCGCAACGGTGCGAACATGTTGGATTGAAACTAGACCTACGTTAGATGACTAACAAGGAGAATCTGAGGCCTACCCCTCAATAGAACTAAGAGTTAAGCGCTATGCCATAGCTTTCTTAAGGTTCTCATCAATTGATGCCAAGAACTCTTGTGTTGTTTGCCATGGCGCAGTTTTAGAGATAAGCAATGCGAGATCCTTCGTCATCTTGCCTTCTTCAACTGTTTCGATGCATACGCGTTCTAGCGTTGCACAAAAAGCTGCAAGTTCTGCGTTGCTATCTAACTTTGCGCGATGAGCTAAGCCACGCGTCCACGCAAAGATTGATGCAATTGGATTTGTCGATGTTGCCTTACCTTTTTGGTGATCGCGGTAGTGACGAGTCACTGTTCCGTGAGCGGCTTCTGATTCAACAATTTTTCCATCTGGTGTCATTAAGACAGATGTCATTAAACCAAGTGATCCATAACCCTGAGCAACGGTGTCGGATTGAACATCGCCGTCATAGTTTTTACATGCCCAGACATATCCACCCTCCATGCGAAGTGACATAGCGACCATGTCATCGATTAAGCGGTGCTCATACCAAATTCCTGCAGCTTCGAATGCAGTTTTGAACTCGGCTTGGAAGATCTCTTCAAAGATATCTTTGAATCGACCATCGTATGCCTTCAAGATTGTGTTTTTGGTTGAAAGGTAAACTGGGAAGTTACGGTTAAGTCCGTAGTTCAAAGAAGCTCGGGCAAAGTCACGGATTGATTCATCCATGTTGTACATACCCATTGCAACACCCGATGATGGGAAATCAAAAACATTGTATTCAACTGGCGCAGAACCATCTGCTGGAACAAATGTCATCGTTAGCTTGCCGGCACTTGGAACTTTGAAATCTGTTGCTTTGTACTGATCACCAAAAGCATGGCGACCAATAACAATTGGCTTAGTCCAGTGAGGTACCAAACGTGGAACGTTGCTGATAATGATTGGCTCGCGGAAAATCACGCCGCCCAAGATATTGCGGACAGTTCCATTAGGGGACTTCCACATCTTCTTAAGACCAAACTCTTCAACACGGGCCTCGTCAGGAGTAATCGTTGCGCACTTAATTCCAACGCCATGCTTTTGAATCGCATGTGCGGAATCGATGGTTACCTGATCATCGGTTGCATCACGGTTTTCCATGCCAAGATCGTAGTAATCAAGGTTTACATCCAGGTAAGGAAGGATCAATGACTCCTTAATGAACTGCCAAATAATGCGAGTCATCTCATCGCCATCTAGCTCGACTACGGTTCCTTCTACTTTAATCTTGGCCATGCGTTGATCTCCCCTTTAGAGTGTTTGGACGTCTGCTTGTTTTGCACGAACTGCCTCTGCGGCAGCTTTTAGCGCGGTAACTTCGGATTCAGTCAGTGCGCTTTCAACGACTTTTCTGATTCCGCTGCGGCCAATCTCGGCTTCAACACCAAGGTAGACGCCTGAAATTCCATATTCTCCATCGACCCATGCGCACACTGGCATTACTGCACCAGAGTCTTCAATGACCGCCTTTGCCATACGTGCAGCTGCAGCCGACGGCGCATAATATGCAGAGCCTGTCTTTAGTAGGGCAACAACTTCTGCGCCACCATTGCGTGTGCGATCAACTAGCTCATCGATTTCGACTTGAGATAACAGCTCACTGAGTGCTTTTCCATTTACTGTGCAGCGACTTGGAACTGGAACCATGGTGTCACCGTGTGAACCAAGTGTCAGCGTCTTAACAACACCTACTTTTACTGCCAATTTCTCAGCGACAAAGTTAGTAAAGCGTGCGGTGTCGAGCATTCCTGCCTGACCCATCACGCGGTTCTTAGGAAAACCAGTTGCAATCTGAGCAAGGGCTGTCATCTCATCGAGTGGATTTGAAACAACAATGATGACTGCATTTGGTGAATGCTTTGCAATGTTCTCTGCAACTCCACGGACGATTCCAGCGTTAACGTCGATTAAATCCATGCGACTCATACCAGGCTTGCGTGGAAGTCCGGCGGTAATAACGACTACATCTGAGTTTGCTGTGGCTTCATAGCCCGCACCTTCGGCCGTTGTTGTTGCACCAATTATTTTTGTCTCAAAACCTTCGATTGATCGCGATTGATTCATATCTAGAGCTAGACCTTCAGGCTTACCTTCGACAATATCGGTAAGTACAACTGTGTCAAAAACATCGTATTCGGCTAGTCGAAGTGCAGTTGTTGAGCCATAAAAGCCTGCACCTACTACTGTTACTTTTCCGCCCATGGCGTACTCCTTTTTGTATGTTGTGGCACTGCGTAAACTCTACCGTCCGTGAGGAAGTGCAACTGCCAGAGCAAATAGCGCTATTGCGATAATGAGTGGAAAATAAAAGTCAAAACGACGGCGGTTACGCGCTTTGAGCGCTACTCCTGCAGTTCCGGCGGCGATAAAAAGTGACCCACCTCGCACAATTCCACCAACACCCAAAGCCACACCAAGCAGTATTGAAATATTACTGAAAATACTCAAGAGTCGATTAGTTAGCTGCATGCATCGACAACATTCTTAATCAACATGGCGCGAGTCATCGGACCTACTCCACCCGGCATCGGTGCAACCCATGATGCAACGTCCATAACACCAGGATCTACATCGCCTAGTAAACCCTTATCCGTGCGTGAGATTCCAACATCAATGACAACAGCGCCTGATTTAATCATGTTGGCCTTTAAGAAATGTGCTTGTCCAATTGCAGCAACGATGATGTCGGCGCTTTTTGTGTGAGTGAGTAAGTCCTTGGTTCCAGTATGTGTCAACGTGACTGTTGCATTTTCTTGTTTGCGAGTAAGTAGTAATCCAAGTGGGCGACCAACGGTTAAGCCACGGCCAATAACTGTAACCTCTGCGCCTTGTGTACTAATTCCATAATGCGTTAAGAGCTCAACAATTCCATGTGGCGTACATGGCAATGGTGCGTCATAGCCAGAGACTAAACGACCTAAGTTCATGGGGTGCAATCCGTCGGCATCCTTTGATGGATCAATAGCTTCTAGAACTCTTTGAGTATTGATTCCTTTAGGAAGGGGTAGTTGAACGATGTAACCAGTGCACTCAGGTGATGAATTGAGATCGTTAATAGCCGCCATAACATCGGCTTCAGTTGCATCGGCGGGCAGATCGACACGGATTGAGTTGATTCCGACTTCATGACAGTCACGATGCTTACCACCAACATATGAGTGTGAACCTGGATCATCGCCAACCAGGACAGTTCCTAGGCCTGGAGTGATGCCGCGAGATTTTAATTCGAGAACCCTTACAGCTAATTGAGATTTAATCGAAGCTGCTAATGCCTTGCCATCTAGGATCTGTGCGCTCATATGGCAATCCTATGCCAGCTCTATGCGTGAGAGAAATGGCGCGTGCCCGTGAAGAACATCGCGATTCCAGCGTTTTGTGCGGCGGCTATGACTTCTTCATCGCGAACGCTGCCACCAGGTTGCACTACAGCGATAACACCGGCGTCGAGCAAGATTTGTAAACCATCTGCAAATGGGAAAAATGCATCGCTCGCGGCGACAGATCCTTGGACTCGATCGCCCGCTCTGTTAACTGCAAGGCGCGCAGAATCGACACGGTTTACTTGTCCCATTCCAATTCCAACTGATGCGCCATTTTTACTTAACAAAATTGCATTACTCTTTACTGCGCGCACTGATTTCCACGCAAACTCTAAATCCTTCATTACTTCATCACTAACTTTCTCGCCGCAGACCTGAACCCAGGCCGCTGAACTATCTTCGGGTGCATTAATCAAGTCAGTCTCTTGCAGTAACGCTCCCCCTGATACTGGACGCATTTCAAAGCCAGAGATAGTTGTGACTTCACACTGTAAAATGCGTATCGAAGGTTTCTGAGCTAAGAGCTCTACTGCACCTGCTTCATAACTTGGCGCGATAATAACCTCTGTAAATATTTCAGATAGCTTTTGTGCCATAGCCAGACTCACTTGGCGATTTGCTGCAACTACTCCACCAAAGGCAGAAACAGGATCACACTCATGTGCTTTGCTATGAGCAGTCGCAATATCAGTCGCGATGGCAATCCCGCATGGATTAGCATGCTTGATGATTGCAACACATGGCGGTTCATGATCTAACGCTGCACGCCATGCTGCATCGGCATCGGTGTAGTTATTAAATGACATCTCTTTGCCATGTAACTGCACTGCGCCAACAATTCCTGCTAAACCACCAGAGTAAATTGCTGCACTTTGATGTGGGTTTTCGCCATAGCGCAAAGTGCTATCGCGCTTGTAAATTCGACCAAACCAATCAGGTAACTCTTCACTGGTATCTAGCCATGTTGCTATCGCTAAATCATATTCAGCCGTTGTTCTAAAGACTTCTAAAGCCAATGCTTTGCGCTGTTGGTATGTAAACCCTCCAGCCTTAACTGCTTCAATCAATTCGTCATATTGGGAGGTTTTGCAGACAACTGCAACTGAGTTGTGATTCTTGGCAGCACCACGCAACATAGATGGTCCGCCGATATCAATTTGTTCAATACTTTCAGCGAAATCTGCCCCTGAAGCAATGGTTTCGGCAAATGGATAGAGATTAATAATTACTAAATCAAATGGAGCGATATCTAATTCAGCTATAGCAAGCAGGTGCTCCGGATTACTTTGATCGGCCAGAATTCCAGAGTGCACACGAGGATGCAATGTTTTGACTCGGCCTCCCATAATCTCTGGAAAACCTGTGTACTCACTTACTTCAGTGACCTTAATACCTGCACCAGCTAAGTTCTTAGCAGTTGAACCGGTTGATAGGATTTCGACGCCAGCATCACTAAGAACTTTTCCAATTTCAATTAAGCGAGCTTTGTCATAGACACTCACCAGTGCCCGTCGAATCAGCTTACGTTCAGACATGTCGCTCCAAAGTTGGAAGAATTAGTGCAATAGTCGCAACAATGAGACCTCGTTCAACTTTCTTAATTCTCTCATGAAGTATTGGCTCGTCATCACCGGCAAGTACGGGAACTTCCATTTGAGTAATGATCGGCCCAGTATCGACACCATCATCTACCCAGTGAACTGTTGTGCCAGTTACTGCAATACCAGCGGCAAGTGCATCTCTTACGGCATGAGGGCCTGGAAAGTTCGGCAATAGCGCGGGATGGATATTTATCGTTGGAAATCTATTGACGAAATCTGGGGGCAGGATGCGCATGAAGCCAGCGCTGACGACTAGATCTGGTTTCTCTGCACCCACTCGCTCAATCATCTGAAGATTCCATTCGTGGCGTGAAGCCCCAACGGCTATGACATCGGTTGCAATACCCGCTGCCTGCGCTTTAACTAAGACGGGTGCTTCAGGGTTATCACTAATAACTGCCAGGATTTCACACTCTAAATCGACTCGTGCATCAAGGATTGCTTGTGCAAGCGTGCCTGAACCCGATGCCAAAACGACTAGGCGATAGGCCATTAACGCTTACCTAAACGTGGAATGTATAGAGCAAGCATGGCGCCAATTATTAACTCTAGGCCAACGCTGAGAGTAAATTTCCAGGGTGAGACGCCAACAGCAGACATTGCCTGTGTTATTAACGCTCCACTTCCTGCATATCCAATAAGGGCGATGATGATGATCGAGGCAAACAAGCTCTGAAAGAGAACTCTTGTATTAAGGGCTACAGTCCAAATTGCCAGCATTGCTCCAGAGAGAATGACGATGACGACTCCGAAAAGTGCAAACTGGAACTTACCCGATGGGAGTGCACCTAGGAGTGGAAATGCTGGAATTGAAGAGAGATCAAAACTCCATGGTGAAATAATTGAACCCGAACCAACGGCAAAACCTGATCCTGAAAAATATCCTAGTGTTGCTACCAGAGCGTTAGGCAGATACAAAATATTGAGCAAGAGTAAAAGTAAACCTCCCAGAAAGCCTGGCTCAAGAACTGTCGTTAAATTTTTTACTGTACTTATGTGGGTAAAGATGGTGAGTCCCAAGATTAGTGATGAGATTCCAAGTAAAAATGCAATAATTCTAGAACTATAGAGAAGTGCTTGACCAAAAATGAGGCGACGCCCTACGGTAGCGGCACTAACAAGAGTTATTGGTAAAAAATAGAGTGGAACAAAGTACCAAACGGGCTTTACTGAATTAGTGGATGATAAGAATGCAAAAATCCCACCAATTGCGCTATAAATAACGGCAAACATTGTCCGAGCTAGTGGAATAAGTGATGAATCATTATCAAGACGATCAATGGTTCGTGCAATTCCATTACGTATAGCTAGTACTGGAAAAACTAAAGCACCCAGTGGTAAGTAAGATAGATAACCCTCAGCATTGATTGGCGGAAGTGCGAGCGAAAATGGCAGTTGATGCGCCGATAGCCAAATCCATAACGCTGCCCGAAGTGGATCTCCGGTATTTCCCGTGGCACTGCCTGCGGTTGCCCATGCAAGAAGTGCAATGAATGACGTGGGTAAAAGCAGTAGAGCAATACTGCGCATCGCTTGGGTCAGTGTGACCCCAAGTACGCGCCCGAACATTTCGTTTAACGACCTAAAATATCGCGCAGAAGTTGCGCGGTTTCACTTGGGGTTTGGCCAACTTTTACTCCAGCTGCTTCAAGTGCATCTTTCTTTCCTTGTGCAGTACCTGAAGAGCCCGAAACAATTGCCCCTGCGTGGCCCATTGTCTTACCTTCGGGTGCGGTAAATCCTGCTACGTAACCAACCACTGGCTTAGTCACGTAGTCGGCGATGAAAGCAGCTGCGCGCTCTTCTGCATCGCCACCAATTTCACCAATCATTACAATTGCAGTTGTTTCAGGATCATCTTGAAAAGCTCTCAAGCAATCAATGTGCGTTGTTCCAATAACAGGATCGCCACCAATACCAACAGCTGTGCTAAAACCAATATCGCGTAGTTCATACATCATCTGGTAAGTAAGTGTTCCTGATTTTGATACTAAACCAATTGGCCCAGCACCTGTGATGTCGGCCGGAATGATTCCAATATTTGATTTTCCTGGGCTAATTAACCCTGGGCAGTTTGGCCCAATGATGCGCGTTGTTCCTTTGCTTACTGAATATGCATAGAAACTTGCTGAGTCATGAACTGGAATTCCTTCGGTGATAACTACGACTAATGGCATTGCAGCATCAATCGCATCGATAACTGCAGCTTTTGCAAACTTAGGTGGAACGAAAACAACAGATGCGTCGGCACCCGTTGCTGACATTGCTTCGGCAACAGTGTTAAAGACGGGAAGCTGGTGACCATCAATATCAAGGATTTGCCCGCCCTTGCCAGGAGTTACTCCCCCAACGATTTTTGTTCCTGATGCCAGCATGCGGCGAGTGTGTTTAGTGCCTTCAGAGCCGGTCATGCCTTGAACGATGACCTTAGAGTTTTCATTGAGGAAGATAGACATTACTTTGCCGCCAATTCTGCAGCTCTATTAGCTGCTCCATCCATCGTGTCGGCTTGTTCGATGAGCGGGTGTGCCGCCTTAGCCAAAATAGCCCGTCCTTCAACGACATTGTTGCCATCTAAGCGAACAACAATCGGCTTAGTTGCCTTATCACCTAATAGCTCTAGAGCTTGAACGATTCCATCTGCAACGGCATCGCATGCTGTGATTCCACCAAAGACATTAACGAACACGCTCTTTACGTCCTTATCGCCAAGAATAATTGATAGGCCATCGGCCATAATTTGTGCTGATGCTCCGCCACCAATATCTAAAAAGTTAGCTGGGCGAACTCCACCATGCTTTGTGCCCGCATAGGCAACTACATCAAGGGTGCTCATCACAAGACCTGCGCCATTGCCAATGATTCCAACTTGGCCATCCAACTTTACATAGTTTAAGTTCTTAGCTTTGGCCGCAGCTTCTAATGCATTTGTTGCCGCATGATCCACCAAGGCTTCATGATCAGGTTGGCGAAACTCTGCATTGTCATCAAGAGTAATTTTCCCATCGAGAGCAATTACTTTTCCATCTTTAGTCTTAACCAATGGATTGACTTCAACTAATGTGGCATCTTCAGATTGGAAAACTTCCCAGAGTTTCAAAAGGACATCAGCAACTTGATCGGCAACATCTAATGGAAAATTAGCCGCAGCCACGATTTCTTTTGCTTTTGCCAAACTAATTCCATCAACTGCAGAGACCGGAATCTTTGCTAGTTTTTCAGGTGCAGTATGTGCAACTTCTTCAATATCCATTCCACCCGAAACCGAAGCCATTACTAAAAATGTTCTATTAGATCTATCAAGCAAAATCGCTAAGTAGTACTCAGCTTCAATGGGTGCAGCAGCTGCAATCATCACAGTGCGAACTTCGTGGCCTTTAATATCCATTCCCAGAATTGCCGAGGCTTTTTCGCGGGCATCAGTAGGATTCTCGGCCAGCTTTACGCCGCCCGCCTTTCCACGTCCACCAACTTTTACTTGCGCCTTCACGACGACCTTGCCACCGATTTCTCTGGCTGCAGCTTCGGCCTCATCGGCCGTTGTTGCAATTGCAGCGGCTAGAACTGGAACGCCATGCTTGTCGAATAAGTCACGGGCTTGATATTCAAAGAGATCCACTGGTGCTCCGTATCGTGTTGAGGGGCTAATCCTAGAGCTTCTCAACGGGGGCATAACGCAGCAGCAATCGCTTCTCGCCATACTGCCCAAATTTTATTGTCGCCTCTGCCTTATCGCCTTCGCCGGCCACCGAAACAACCGTGCCTAAACCAAATGTGTCATGTGACACACGCTCTCCAATACTGAGTTCAATTGAAGAAATCTTCTTACCGGTAGCCCTTGGGGGTGGCGCTGTAGCAACACGAGAACGTTTTATAGAGGACGGTGAGAGCGAGGCCGAGGTGTGATTGCGCCACTCAATGACATCTTCTGGAATCTCATCTAGGAAGCGTGATGGTGGATTGTAATTTGGTGCACCCCACGTCGAACGATATTCCGCGCGTGATAGATATAAGCGTTTACGTGCGCGAGTTAAACCAACATATGCAAGTCTGCGCTCTTCTTCAATCTCATCTTTTTCGCCGAGAGTTCGAGAATGCGGGAAAATTCCATCTTCCATGCCCGTTAAAAATACTGTCGGGAACTCAAGACCCTTCGCGGTATGAAGAGTCATCATTGTGACGACACCACCATGATCTTCACCTTCTGGAATTTCATCAGCATCTGCAACGAGTGAAACTTTCTCTAGAAAGCCTGAGAGTGAAATCTCTTCATCTTCGACGAGTTCATCAAACTCTCGTTCTTCATACTCGATTGAAACGGCAACAAGTTCTTTAAGGTTTTCAACTCGAACCTCATCTTGTGGATCAGTGCTATCTACTAACTCATTTAGTAACCCCGACTGCTCCAGTGCGGCTTCGACAATAACTGATGGCCGAGTTTTAGCTTCAACTAAGACATTGAGTGCACTTATCATTGAGGTGAAATCATTTATTGCTTGTGCGGCTCGAGACGATAAGGCTTCAATCTGTGAAGCCTGAAGTAGGCCCTGCCAAAAAGAAACTCCACGCAGACGTGCAAATTCATCTACATAATCAAGTGTTGTGTCACCAATACCCCGCTTTGGAACGTTGATGATTCGTCGCAGCGAGATTTCATCTTCTAGATTTGTAAGCACGCGTAAGTAAGCTAGTAAATCCTTGACTTCACGGCGCTCATAGAATCGCAGTCCACCAACGACTTTATAAGGCAGCGCATTTCGCATGAAGACTTCTTCAAAGACACGAGATTGCGCATTTGTCCGATAGAAAATAGCCGTATCGCCAGGATTTGAATGTGAATCTTTTTGAAGTTGTCGAATCTCGTCAGCAACAAAGTTAGCTTCATCGTGCTCGCTCTCTGCGACGTAACCAGTGAGGAGTGCCCCAGAACCCGAATCAGTCCAGAGGTTTTTCTCTTTGCGACTCTCATTCTTTGTAATCACTGCATTAGCTGCGTTAAGAATGTTCTGAGTTGAACGGTAGTTCTGCTCCAAAAGCACCGTAGTTGCATTGGGGTAATCCAGTTCAAACTGCATGATATTGCGAATTGTGGCACCCCGAAAGCCATAAATTGATTGATCAGCATCGCCAACCACGCATAGCTCTGCCGGCGGCAAGCCTTCACTGTCGCTACCCACTAACTCTTTTACAAGTATGTACTGAGCATGATTTGTATCTTGATATTCATCGACTAAAACATGGCGAAAGCGAGATCTAAAACGAGCCTTTGCCTCTGGATATCTCTGCAAAACTTCGACAGTCTTAGAAATGAGATCATCAAAATCCATCGCATTGGCACGTTTCAACCGTGATTGATAGACACCATAAACATCGGCGACGACTTGTTCAAATTGATTGCTCGAAGTATTTAAATAATCTAGAGGCCCTAAGAGTTCATTTTTGGCATTTGAAATCATGGCCTGAAATTGGCGTGCTGGATAACGCTTTGAATCTAAGTTGAGCTCTTTAGCAACGATAGTAATAAGGCGCAAAGAATCAGCCGAGTCATAGATAGAGAATGAGTTGCTATAACCCATACGCATAGCTTCTTGGCGCAAGATACGTACACATGCCGAGTGGAACGTGGATACCCACATTGATTGAGCAACGGGACCAACTAATTCTCCAACTCGCTCCTTCATTTCTCCGGCTGCCTTATTTGTAAATGTAATTGCCAGAATTTGATAAGGAGCTACGTTTCTGTGTGACATTAAATATGCAATTCGCCGTGTTAACACTCGGGTCTTGCCCGAACCTGCACCTGCAACTACTAATAACGGTCCACCTGCATGAGTAACTGCGATGCTCTGCGCAGGATTTAGTCCCGTAAGCAAAGTTTCATTACTCATCATGGCCTTAAGTCTATTAGGCTAAGGTGATGGAACCGATCGCCGATAGTGAGATCAAACGAGTTTTGGTCATAAGTGCCCACCCAGATGACTCTGATTTTGGAGCGTCGGGAACCATTGCCCAATGGGTTAAAAAGGGCATTGAGGTCGCATATGTTTTTTGTACAAATGGCGATCAAGGTGGCGAAGAGTCAGGATTTACAAAAGAGGAGATGCCTGCAATTCGCCAACGCGAACAACGTGCCGCGGGCGCAGCAATAGGTGTTACCGATATAACTTTCCTCAACTATGTAGATGGGCATTTAGAGCCCACTCTTGCGTTGCGTAAAGATTTAGTGCGACAGATGCGTATTTCAAAGCCAGATCGCTTGGTATGTCAAAGCCCAGAACGTAACTGGAATCGAATTGGCGCAAGTCATCCAGATCATTTAGCCGCTGGTGAAGCATCGATACAAGCGGTTTACCCCGATGCGCGCAATCCCTTTGCTTTCACTGATTTATTAGATGTTGAGGGCTTGGCACCCTGGCGTGTAAAAGAAGTGTGGGTGAGCTCATTTGCACACCCAGATCACTTTGTAGACATCACTGATACTTTTGAATTAAAGATGAAAGCCCTTCACGCACATGCGTCACAGACTTCTCATAATCCTGAGTTAGAAAATATGGTACGCGAGTGGGGTCAACGAAATGCAGCAGCAGCAGGCTTTGCAGAGGGTCGAATCGCTGAGGCTTTTAAAATCGTTAATACAAATTAATTAACGAAGTGTTACTGATTTAATCTCAACGTTTTGAATTGGATATCCATCTGATGCGTAGTACGCCTTGCCATCACTCTGATTAACTGTATAGGAACCGACTTCAGAAAGCTTGACTAAGAAATCAATTCCTGAAGTAATCTTTCCCCAAATGGTGTAATTGGGCGGGAGTTGTGTGTCCTTGTAAACCAAGAAGAACTGACTTCCATTTGTTCCAGGACCTGAGTTAGCCATAGCTACAGTTCCGGCCGGATAGTTAGCTGCTTTATTAGCGGGAAGATTCTCGTCTTTATAGCCCTTCCAGCCGATTGGCGAACCTGAACCAGCGGCCGTTGGATCTCCACACTGCAAAACATATAGACCATCTGTTGTGAGGCGGTGACATAAAGAAGCATTAAAATACTTTGCCTTAGCTAAAGCAGTAATTTTTGTAACTGTCATTGGTGCTTGCTTTGTAAGCAGTGAAATCACGATTGAGCCACAGTTAGTGACGATAGTCATTGTCTTAGGCAGGTTTTTATTAACGGCCATAGGTTCGGTGACTTTGATTGGCGTATGACTCTTAGCGGTCACCGCAGCACAACCCGGCACAGTAGTTGGTCGTTGCGCAGAATGTGCTAAAGGCGACATAAGGGTTGCGACTAAAACTAAACTCACAAGAGTTGGGGCAGTTATCTTCTTCAGCATTGTTCTATTCCCATTCGATCGTGCCTGGCGGTTTGCTAGTTACATCTAACACGACTCGGTTGACTTCGCGCACCTCGTTGGTAATACGCGTCGAAATCTTCTCAAGAACTTCATAGGGAACTCTCGACCAATCCGCAGTCATGGCATCTTCGCTAGATACCGGGCGCAAAACAATTGGGTGTCCGTACGTACGGCCATCGCCCTGCACACCCACTGATCGCACCTCGGCCAGCAGTACAACTGGGCACTGCCAGATATCTCGGTCTAGACCGGCGGCTTTCAGTTCAAAGCGTGCGATGGCATCGGCTTCACGCAGTAAATCTAAACGTGCTTGAGTAACTTCGCCCACGATTCGGATTCCAAGGCCTGGACCTGGAAAAGGCTGGCGCCAAATAATCTCTTCAGGAAGTCCGAGCTCAAGACCAACTAAGCGAACCTCATCTTTAAACAAGGTGCGTAGTGGTTCAATCAATGAGAACTTTAAATCATCGGGCAGGCCACCTACGTTGTGATGAGATTTAATATTGGCAGTACCTGTTCCCCCACCAGATTCAACTACGTCGGGATAAAGCGTTCCTTGCACTAAGAATTCAACTTCGCCACCGGATGCAATATCGCGTGCTGCTTTTTCAAAGGCTCGGATAAATTCACGACCAATAATCTTTCGCTTTTCTTCAGGATCGGTTATGCCTTTAAGAGATTTAAGAAAAACCTCTTTAGCATCGATGACAACTAAGTTAACGCCAGTTGATGCAACAAAGTCACGCTCTACTTGTTCAGCCTCGCCTTTTCGTAAGAGCCCATGATCTACAAAAACACATGTTAATTGAGTACCTACTGCGCGTTGAATGATCGCTGCCGCAACCGCTGAATCAACTCCACCAGATAGGCCACATATCACTCGCTTATCGCCAATGATCGTTTTAGCTTTTGCAATTTCGGTCTCAGCAATATTGGCCGTAGTCCATGTTGCATCACACTGAGCTATGTTGACTAACCAGTGTTGCAGAATCGCTTGACCATGCTCGGAGTGCAAGACTTCAGGGTGGAACTGCACACCAGCTAATAACCCAGTTTCATTTTCAAAGGCGGCGATTGGCGTATCTACAGTAGTTGCACCAATGGTAAAACCAGATGGCGCAGTAGTAACGGCATCGCCATGAGACATCCATACGCTTTGTTGAGTAGGCAGTGATGTGAAAATCTTTGATGCCGCATTTATCTTAATCTCAGTTCGCCCAAACTCAGACTTACCTGTTTGACTTACAACACCACCCAGGGCTGCAGCCATTACTTGGAATCCATAACAGATTCCAAAAGTCGGAATACCTAAATCTAGTATTGAGCGATCTAAGGTTGGAGCGTTGTGGGCATACACGCTCGATGGCCCGCCAGAGAGGATAATTGCTGCAGGGTTTTTAACCTTTATCTCTGCTGCCGTAATCGTTGATGGAACAATTTCAGAGTAGACATGTGCCTCACGAACCCGACGTGCAATTAACTGGGCATACTGTGCACCAAAATCGACTACAAGTACGCCGTGAGAATTAGGCACGGTGAATAAGAACCTCTACGCGCTGGAACTCTTTCACATCTGAATATCCGCAGGTAGCCATTGCGCGACGCAGGGCACCAAAGAGATTCATGGAGCCATCCGATGTATGTGATGGACCAAGCAAAATCTCTTCTAAACTTCCAACGGTGCCGACAGCTACGCGCTCTCCACGTGGCAAAACTTGGTGATGAGCTTCAGAACCCCAGTGCCAACCAAGTCCTGGTGCCTCAACTGCTTTTGCAAGAGGTGAACCCATCATGACCGCATCAGCGCCACACGCAATTGCCTTTGCGATATCGCCGCTTCGGCCAACTGCACCGTCGGCAATAACGTGAACATAACGTCCACCGGATTCATCTAAGTATTCGCGACGGGCCGATGCAACTTCGGCAACAGCCGATGCCATAGGAACTTCAATACCTAAGACTTTGCGCGTTGTATGTGTTGCGCCGCCACCGAAACCGACTAAGACTCCTGCTGCACCTGCGCGCATTAAGTGAAGCGCAGCAGTTGCAGTTGCTACTCCACCAACAATAACTGGAACGTCAAGTTCGTAAATAAACTTCTTTAAGTTCAAGGCCTCAGTCTCTGCGGCAACGTGTTCGGCACTCACTGTTGTTCCGCGAATAACAAAAATATCCACGCCAGCATCGATAACGGCTTTATGCAACTGCGCGGTGCGTGCAGGTGATAGCGAAGCTGCAACAGTTACGCCAGCTTCACGAATTTGTTGGATGCGCTCTTTAATAAGCTCGGGTCTGATGGGTGCGTTATAAATCTCTTGCATTCGTTTAGTTGCATGCTTATCGGGCATCGATGCGATTTCACCTAATGGAATACGTGGATCTTCATATCGAGTCCACAAACCTTCAAGATTTAATACGCCAACGCCACCTAAGCGACCAATTTCAATGGCAGTCTGTGGCGAAACAACTGAGTCCATAGGCGCGGCCAACATGGGTAAATCAAACTTGTAGGCATCGATCTGCCATGAGGTTGAAACCTCCTCAGGATCGCGAGTACGGCGGCTTGGCACAATTGCAATATCATCAAAGGAATAAGCAGTTCTGGCACGTTTTCCAGGTGCAATCTCAATCTCGCTCATGTGCGGCCCCTCTGTTGGTAGTTAGGTGCATCGGCAACATGGGCGACGTCATGTGGGTGACTTTCCTGCAAGCCGGCAGCAGTAATTTGAATCAAGCGACCTTCACGACGAAGGGTTTGAATATCAGGTGCACCCGCATATCCCATTCCAGAACGTAGGCCACCAACTAATTGATGTACAACATCCTCAACGCTTCCACGGAAAATAACCTTACCTTCAATACCTTCAGGGACAAGTTTGTCCTCAGATAAAACATCGTCCTGCATATAGCGATCTTTGGAATATGATTTTTGTTCACCGCGAGATTGCATCGCACCCAATGAACCCATGCCGCGATAGGCCTTAAATTTAACGCCCTTAATTTCTACAAGCTCACCTGGCGACTCTTGGCACCCTGCAAGTAAAGATCCCAGCATTACTGAGTTTGCCCCAGCGACTATTGCTTTAACTATGTCTCCTGAGTATTGAAGTCCACCATCGGCAATTAATGGAATGCCGGCTTTATTACATGCTTTCGCCGCTTCCATGATTGCAGTAATTTGTGGAACACCTACACCGGCAACGATTCGAGTGGTACAAATTGAACCTGGACCAACACCAACTTTGACCGCATCGGCACCAGCGTTGATTAAGGCTTGCGCACCTGCACGTGTTGCAACATTGCCACCAATAATTTCGGTGGTTGGAGAAAACTTTTTAATTCGCTCGATAGCATCTAGTACTGCTCGATGGTGACCATGGGCCGTATCGACAACAACAACGTCCACTCCGGCTTCAATGAGTGCTTGCGCACGCGCAAAACCATCATCGCCAACACCAACGGCCGCCCCTGCTAGACCAACATTCTTAACTAGCTTTACGTGGGTAACTTGATCGGCGATTGGAAGGTTGCGGTGAATAATGCCAATTCCGCCAGCTTTAGCCATAGCAATTGCCATGGCCGATTCGGTGACGGTATCCATGGCCGATGAAACAAGTGGAATTGCCAGTGTTATGTTTCGAGTGAGTTGTGCAGATGTATCTACTTCAGAGGGAACAACTTCGGAAGCATCGGGCAACAGTAGGACATCGTCATAGGTAAGCCCGAGCATTGCTATCTTGTCGCTATCGCTCACCGTGGCCCCCTTTCGTAAGATGGGCAGTCTATCGGGGCTTTTACAGCCCTACTGCACGCTCAATTTCAAGGCAGGCCTGCGATAAATCCTCTACAACTGCTACGCCAGCGCACTCTTCACGGTTCCACCCAGGTCCACCAATCACGATGCGTGGCGATGGCCGAACTGCAGGTAAGTTTTGAAAATACTCAGGGTGGGCATTTTCTTGTAACTGTGCCCATAGAAAGATTGCAGGAGGCGCAGACCGTGAAACCATTCCTGCAATTGCTTCAAAGGGAGTTCGCGAACCCAAGAAATACGTCTCAATCTGCCGCTCAGCAAGTGCTGCGGCTAATGCATGAAGTGCAAGGCAATGTAGCTCTTCCCCGATTGCTGCAATAAGAACTGGACGTGCATTAAGAGGCTCTTTAATCTCCTCAACTGCATCGCGCAAAATTCGTTTTAAAATCTCAGTTAATAAATGTTCAACTTCGATTCCCTTGCCTGACTCTTCCCAATCTTTTCCAATCAAGATAAGCACTGGGGCAATGACTTTAGACCAAGCAGAGACAACGCCATGGTCAGCAATCGCTTCACGTAAATGCAGTTCAATAAAGGCAGTATCAAATACTTTCGCTGCTTTATGGATAGCGATCACCAAATCTTCTGCATCTAGAAAATGGCGTTCAACTACATGGGTCTTTGCCTCGCCCTGGTAACTCTTTGCGCTCTCAGCGGCATCACAGGGTGAGACTCCATTGGAAATCAATCGGCGCATGAACATCAACTTGGCTAGATCTAATGGACAGTAGCGGCGGTGCGCGCCACTCTCATGACTAGATGGGCCAAGGCCATAACGGCGATCCCAGGTCCGCAAGGTAGCGGGTGCTACCCCTAGACGGCGTGCAACGGCAGCTACAGTCAAGAGCTCCTCATTGGGCGTCATGTGCTTATCGTTGCGCGGAACTAGAGATTTAGCCAGCCCAAATCAGGCCCTGAACAGTGTAGGGCGCGAATACACTTGAACAATGTATGGCGCGGTTGTAGTATTTCGCCATGGCTGAATTATCAAGACTCCCCCGCCCTGTCGCTGATGAGTGGGAGTGGCAGTATGAAGGTGCCTGTCGTGATCTTCCTGCCGAGATGTTTTTCCACCCAGATGGTGAGCGCGGACCCCGTCGCAGAAACCGTGAAAATACGGCTAAAGCAATCTGTGCGTCATGCCCCGTCATGCTCGCCTGCCAAACACATGCCCTTGCAGTTCAAGAGCCCTATGGAATCTGGGGCGGCTTATCAGAAGATGATCGCCTCGTCATTATTGGAAAAGTTTCAACTCCAAATATTTCTCACGCTTCATAATTTTTAACTCTCCTCCTGAGTTAATTGGAAAATAAAAAAGCCCCCGCACTATGCGGGGGCTTTTTTTATGTACTTCTATTAGTGCGAGTGTCCACCGGGGCCATGTGAATGACCGTTAGCGCCAGCCTCAGCTGGTGCATCGGCTGGACGTTCAAAGACAACTGCTTCAGTTGTAATGAACATCGCGGCGATAGATGCGGCGTTAGCAAGTGCTGAACGCGTTACCTTTACTGGATCGATGACACCATCTTGTGCAAGATCGCCATAGACATCAGTTGCAGCGTTAAAGCCTTCGTTATCTTTCATTGCGCGAACTTTTGCAACTACGACGTAGCCTTCAAGTCCGGCGTTTTCTGCAATCCAGCGAAGTGGCTCATCGCATGCTTTGCGCACTAAACGAACTCCAACAGCTTTATCGCCAGTGAAGCCAAGATCGCCTTCTAGAACATCGGCGGCATGTACAAGTGCTGCGCCTCCGCCAACGACGATTCCTTCTTCTACTGCTGCGCGAGTTGCAGAGATTGCATCTTCAAGACGGTGCTTCTTCTCATTGAGTTCGACCTCAGTGTGTGCACCAACTTTAATTACACAAACACCACCAGCGAGCTTTGCAACGCGCTCTTGCAACTTCTCTTTATCCCATGAGGAGTCAGAGTTTTCAATCTCTTTACGAAGCTCTGAAACACGAGCAGCCACTGCTCCCTTATCTCCAGCGCCTTCGATAATTGTTGTTGCATCCTTTGAGACCACGATGCGACGTGCGCGACCAAGATCTTCAAGAGTTGCAGCATCTAACTTCATTCCAACCTCAGCAGAGATGACTTGTCCGCCAGTAAGCGTTGCAATGTCCTGCAACATCGCCTTACGACGATCACCAAAGCCAGGTGCCTTAACGGCAACTGAGGCAAAGACTCCGCGCATACGGTTTACAACCAGGGTAGATAGGGCTTCACCTTCGATGTCATCGGCGATGATTAATAGTGGCTTTGATGCAGCCGATACCTTCTCAAGAATAGGCAGCAAATCTGCGAGCGCAGAGATCTTTCCAGCTGAGATAAGTACGTATGCATCTTCAAGGATTGACTCCATGCGATCTTGATCTGTAACAAAGTATGGAGAGATGTAGCCCTTATCGAACTGCATACCTTCGGTGAACTCCAGATCCAAACCAGTTGTGGATGCCTCTTCTACAGTGATAACGCCATCTTTGCCGACGCGATCCATTGCTTCAGAGATTAAATCTCCGATTGCACGATCTTGAGCGGAGATAGTTGCAACATCGGCAATCTGTGCCTTGCCACTTACTGGCGTAGCTTGTGCACGAAGTTTTTCAGAGACTGCAGCAACTGCCGCTTCGATTCCAGCTTTAATATCCATTGGCTGTGCGCCAGCGGCTAAGTTACGGATACCCTCTTTGACCATTGCTTGCGCAAGTACAGTCGCAGTTGTTGTTCCATCACCAGCTACATCGTTAGTCTTGGTTGCAACTTCTTTAACTAACTGTGCGCCCATGTTTTCAACTGGGTCAGAGAGTTCAATCTCTTTAGCAATTGTGACGCCATCATTTGTAATAATTGGAGCACCATATGACTTTGCGATAACTACGTTGCGACCCTTAGGTCCAAGGGTTACCTTGACTGTGTCGGCAAGAATATTGACGCCACGCTCCATCGCACGGCGTGCGTTATCGTCGAATTGAAGGGACTTTCCCATTTACTTCTCGATTACAGCGAGAATGTCGCGAGCAGAAAGCACCAAGAGGTCATCTCCGCCGTGCTTGATTTCAGTTCCGCCGTACTTGCTGTAAAGAACAACGTCTCCAACTTTGACATCCATGGGAACGCGTACGCCATCATCAAAGCGACCTGGGCCTACAGCGATGACAACGCCTTCTTGTGGCTTCTCTTTAGCTGTATCTGGAATAACTAGACCCGATGCTGTAGTTGTCTCAGCCTCGCTGGTCTTGATAACGATGCGATCTTCTAGTGGCTTAATTGCCATGTCCATAACTCCCTTGTGCGTTGTTTTCCTCGTGCGGGCCCGGTTAGCAGTGTGGACCCGTGAGTGCTAACGCAAGGTTAGAGGTGCCTATTCCCAAGGGCAAATCGGGCCTAGGACAGGCTTATAACCCCCACTGGTAGGCCAGAATCGGCATCAAAGGCGATTGGGCTCGGGGCTCGATTAGCCGCCACCATCAAAGATCCAAGGGCCGCCACCATGGCGCCGTTATCGGTGCATAAGCCTGCAGCAGGGATGCGCAGATCAATGCCGGCCTTATCGCAGCGCTGGACGGCTAGCGCTCGCAGACGTGAGTTAGCTGCAACTCCCCCGGCAATTACTAAGGAGTCGATTCCCGTTGCTTTACATGCAGCTAAGGATTTCAATAATAAAACATCGACGATAGCTTCTTGAAAAGATGCGGCAACATTGGCCTTTGCATAATCAGGTGTGGCCTCTAAATATCTGGCAACGGCAGTTTTTAATCCAGAGAATGAAAAATCAAAGGGGCGAGTCTGCCAATCAGTAGATGTAGTTAAGCCGCGCGGAAAATCGATTGCCCGTGCATCACCTGATTGCGCTAATACATCGATAGCCGGACCCCCTGGAAAACCTAACTTCATCACGCGAGCAATTTTATCGAAGGCCTCTCCGGCCGCATCATCCATGGTTGCACCGAGTTTGGTAATCGATGCCGTTATGTCATCGACTTGTAAAAGTGATGAGTGGCCGCCGCTTACTAATAATGCAATCGTTGGATCTAAAGCTTCATCATGCGTTAAGAAATCGACACTTATGTGTGCAGCTAAATGATTAACGGCATAGATAGGTTTATCTAGCCCCAGCGCTAATCCAGTCGCTGCGCTGACTCCAACCAGTAGTGCTCCTACTAAACCTGGGCCGGCAGTAACGGCAACTGCATCGATATCTCTTAATGAGAGTTTGGCGTCTAACAGAGCTTTTTCAATTGTAGGTTGCATCGCCTCTAAATGTGCACGACTTGCAATCTCTGGTACTACTCCACCAAAGCGTGCATGTTCTTCAACACTAGATGCAATGACGTTAGCCAATAAAGTTCGACCTCGGACAATACCTACAGCAGTTTCATCGCATGAAGTTTCGATTCCTAAAACAATCGGCGAAGTCATTTCAACTCTTTTCGCATTACAACTGCATCTAGACCGGCCCCGTAGTAGTTAATGCGTATAGATATCTGCGCATAACCCAGCTGCTTATACAACGCGATTGCCGCGACATTGCCTACTCCGACTTCTAACATCATGGCGTTGGACTCTTTCGTGATCGCCCACTTCTCTAACTGCTCCATAAATGCCCTGCCTATACCGGCTTTACGGTGCTCTGCGATAACGCCAACAGTTAAAACATCGGCTTCAACACCAGGGGCAGGCACCATTGCACCGGCGTAGCCAATGAGCTGATGCGTATCATCTACTGCCACCATAAACAGATGTGTGCGAGGTACGCCTTTGAACTCCTCTTTGAACTGGCCCATAGACCATGGAGAGTCGGCAAATAATACTTTCTCCATAGAAACTAGAGCTGGAAGATCTAGGGCAGATGCTTCACGAAACGTGGTCATCTATCCACCGTCGCAACTGCATCTGGATGACGTAAATAAATAGGTTCGGCAAACTCTTGTTTCAATGCAACTAGGGCAGTCAATTCAGGAAAGAGATTGCTATGCACCTCGGCACCTACAACATCGGCTGGAAAACTAACTGCTGGATTACCGACTCGAACTCCATCGATATAGCGCGCCCAATAAACCTCTTTGCGGCGAGCATCAACGGTAACAATAAAATCATTTATATTAACTTGTGCTGCGATTGCATCGAGTGAACATACCCCGCGCACTTGTATGTTTCGTGCTAGCGCAAAGCTTCGCGCAAACGCGATTCCGATTCTTAACCCAGTAAATGGTCCTGGTCCCATTCCAACAACTACTTCATCAATGGTGCGACCTACAATTGCTTCAGCTACTAATGCAGGCAAGGCTGGGCCATGCGCAGTTGCACCATCTTTGTGACCACGCCATAAAGCCATACCATCTTCAATTATCGCCACACATGTTCGGGAGGTTGACGTATCTATTGCCAGCGAAACTGTCATAGGGCAAAACCATCCCAGCGTTTGCCGATACACGTAATACTCACTTTTCGAATCTCATCGCTGCGATCAATAGTAATTGTGAGACGGTCATCGTTCAGACGTGCCGACTCATCGCCGCCCCATTCAATTACTGTGACAGAATTTTCTGTATCTAAATCTAAATCATCTAAATAAAGGCTGGGATTATTAGTATCTAGTAAACGATATGCATCTACATGAATCATTGGAATAACACCTTTGTGTGCTCTGGATATGACAAAGGTGGGTGAAGTTATGTCATCAATGCCTAGTCCGCTGCCTATTCCCTGCGCAAGAAGTGTTTTACCTGCTCCTAAGGGGCCATTGAGTAAAACTAAATCTCCAACTCGTAGATGCTGAGCAACTGAGTAGCCAAGTGCGAACATCGCTTCAGGGCTGGCAACTGTAATCATGAGGTCTCAATAGTAAAGCAAAGAGGAGCCTGGTTTCCCAGGCCCCTCTTTGTTGTAGTAACGAACTAACTATTAGTTAGTTGTGTAATGCTTCATCCAAGGATAAGCAGAGTTACGATCAATAGTTAACTTCAATTTCGTTAACGATTGATTGACCTCTAGCTTGCGTGGAAGAGCACCAGTCGATGCTGCTGTAAGTGCGGCATCGAGCAGGAAGGTGTACTGAGCCGCTGTGAAGTTTGTGTGTCCTGTTCCTGGAGTTCCAGCAACTGGAATTGGTAATCCCTCTGCAGTGAACTTAGACCAAGTCTTTGGAGTCACGCTCCACAGCACAGCTAGCTGACGTCGAGGTGCAACATAACCATTGTCACGGTTAGCAGACTTTGCGGCCTCTTTCGCTGCAGCAAAATCTTGCTCATATAGGTCAGCCATGCGCTGAACAATTCCAGCAGGTTCTACCGGATCGTGTTCACCGATCATCACAATTGTAGGAACTTTGATCTTGCCAGTGCTCTGATACATCGTCGCCTTTGACTTTGCCAATGCGTCAGCGTCAGCCTTAATGCGAGGTGCATCTGGGTTCAATGGATTAAGCGTAGATAACATTCCGGCAATTGCAGTGTTTCCACTGAAGGCGGCGTTATAAACGGCACGATCTGCCGCACTTAATTGCTTTGAATAATTCGTTGTGGAGTTATCAATGTTAATTCCACCCATCTTGGACTGCATATCGCGAGCGCCAAGAAGAGCGTAGCCAATGACAGCACTGATGTTCTCAAGAGTTCCCAGTGCTGGGGCATAGGCAAGCGGCCATGCTGTTACTGCCGAAGTAGCTGGTCCAGCAATGCCATCAAATGATGAGCTTTGTGCACTAATACCAGCTAAGCGGCCAATCATAAGAAGGGCGCTGCGTGATGGAATTCCAGCTGATTGAAGCGCCTTTGCAGAAGCACTTGACGTTGAGGGCCAAGCGCCCGTAGCAACGCTTGCTTGCAGTGACTGCAACATGACTGTGTACTTTTGGATATCTCCAAGCATCTGGATATCTCCAGCCATACCAGCGGCATAACCCGTCAATTTAATTGATGGATCAAACCAGTTCTTTAGCAGCCACAGGAGATCAATAAAGTACTTGCTTTGCGCATCCCATGCATCAACTGGATTCATAACAAGTGCAGCAGATACTAGCTCTGGATGTTGCTCTGCAAATGCCTGAGTGATTCCTCCACCCATGGAGTAACCCCACGCGACAACCTTCTTGGTGTCAGTGAACTTCGCCTTAAAGACTCCGACGAGCTCGGCATTTGTCTTTACAGCTTCATCAAGATTCCACCCTTGGGTGCTAAAACCAGAACCAATAACTGCGACGCCCTTATCGTTTAGATGCTTGACGAGCGCAGCATTATTGCCTGGTGCAATTTGTGCTGATGAATCAATTGTTAATCCAGCTGAAGGAAAGGAGGTATTAGATCCAAATCCATGTGACCAGATTGTGACAGTGCCATTGAAAGTTGCAGGAACGCTCATTTTATAGAGCGCACCGTCAGAAGTCGTTCCAGTACATGTTTGTACTGGAGTTGCTCCATCACACGTTGGACCTGTTGCAACGGCAGCTGTGGCTGGTGATACAACAACTAACGCTGCAAGCAACGAAGTCGCTGAAATGAAGGCAAAAGCGCGTGATTTAAATGTTGCAGTTCTCATTAGTTTGGTAATCCCTTCGCTGGCATATCTGGACGAGAGTAAGTTGACTTCTCCACTGCACCAGTTCCTGAATCTGTTGTGTAAACGGTGTATGTGAATGTGTCATTTGGTACAAGGTCACCAGTTGAATTGAATTTACCAAACCAGTATCCGTTGTAACCAACGTTGCTTGTCTTTGAATAGTTCAACGGAACTAAACCAGCGTTAGCAAATTTTGCGCCACCAGAATCAAGTGCTGCAAGAAGAGATGCACGTGTCAGCTTCTTTCCACCAGCTTTGAGCGCCTGAACAGTGAGGAAAGCAGCGTTCATACCGATAAGTGCCCAGCTATTGAACTTCGCCTTTGAGTTATAAGTAGCGTGGATTTCCTTGAACTTTGCTACATACTCATCTTTTGGATCAACTACTGATGGCAAGAACGACATCGATGTTGCGCCAATGATATATGGAATGGTTGCTGGGTTAATTGAAGCAACATCTGCTCCCACTGAGCCAAGAATCCACTTAGGTCCATACTGTGCTTTCGCTGCACCCATAACGAAGTAAAGCGTTGCAGTAGACACACCAAATACGATCTGTACTTCACATCCAGCTGCCTTGAACTTAGTTACCCAAGAATCTGGAACACCAGCAACACCTTGTGACAGTGATGGATATGCAATCTTTGAGGTGAACGTTAGATTGCCATGATCCTTATCAAAACCAACGAGGGCATCGTCACCGAAATCGTCATCTTGGTAAAGCAGGCAAATCTTCTTATCAGCGTAGGTCTCTTTTACGTACTTAGAGATCATCTTTGCTTCCATAATATATGAAGGCAATAACGTTGAAGAGGTTGGATAAGCACTGCGATTATTAAATCCGCTAAAGCCAGTATTGATAAATAGGCTAGGGATTCCGCGGCGGCCTAGGTTTACTGCATCTGCAACTGCTTGATTATTAGCAGTTCCAAGTGCACCCACCATGGCAAATACTTTGTCTTTTCCAATGAGGTCTTGAGTATTTTGAATCGCCTGTTTTGGAAGGTAGCCATCATCTTTTACAACGAGAGTAATTTTACGGCCATTTACTCCGCCATTGGCATTGACATAGGCAAAATATGCCTTCATTGCGTCAGGGAGTTGGTTATAGCCAAAGCTTGCAGAGCCCTTCATTGGCAGAGTGATACCAAGTTTGATCGCACTTGATGTAACACCTGCCTCTGAGCGTGGCGAAAGCGCCTGCGCGGGCAGTGCAGAAAGTGATAGCGCACCTACAGCTATCACCGCTTGAACTATGAGAAGTTTGCGACGAGCCTTACTGGACATGTTGTTCCTTTCATCGAGGGCCCTTGCGGGTTTGCGTGCCGTTCTTTACTACTGACGTGCAAAAACTCTACCGACTTAATGGCGATGCCGAGCGCGAAGTTTTTCAATCGGTCCCTTAGGGGCTAAGAAAACCGTCAAAATTAACAGCGCACTGACAATCAGTTCAGGCAATAACATGGCCGTATTCTCCGATTCGCTCCACAGGTTCGAGACCGAGGAGGCGATTTCAGGTATTGCGACCAGTGCTAATGAGCCAATCATTACACCCCCAAGGGTGTTTACACCAGAGAGAACAGCCCCCGTTGCCAGTGAAAACGAGAGGGCAAGGGGGAAGACGCTAGGAGAAACGTTGTTTGTTGTCATGGCCAATAGGGCTCCGGCAAGGCCGGCCACCCCAGAGCTGATGGTGAATGCCAGAACTTTTGAGGAGCCAATACCGATTCCGGCCAGTTCGGCAGCAACGGCGTTGCTTTTGACGGCTCGCCACATTCGACCATAACGCGAGTGCAAAATATTGCGAACAAACCACATCATGATTAAAGCCGCAATCGTTGCGATCCAGAAGAACCACTTATATTGCGTAAAATCTGAGCCAAGGGATAACGGTGGCCAACCCACACTAAATGAAATTCCTTGTTCGCCACCTAAGATTGAAAACTGGCTTGCAATCGACGGTAAACCGACGGCCAATGCAAGAGTTGTTCCCGCTAAGTAAGGCCCGGACAATCGTGCCGCGGCTACTCCCAAAAGGGCACCAAAAATCGCTGTCACTAATACCGCTGCTACAAAACACAACCAGATTGGCAGGTGCGCATAAATCTGGGCAAGGGCTGCCGCGTATGCACCAATACCTAATAAAGCACCATGGCCCAGAGAAATCTGCCCTGAGTAACCAGTGAGCAAAATTATTGAAGCGATAGCAACTACATAGACTGCTACCGTCGCACCTTGAAATGCTCGCCATTCATCAACGACATTACTGAGAAGAAATACACAAAGCCCAATCAGAAAAAAACCAATTCCTGTTTTAAATCGTAGAGTTTTAACTTTATGCACGACGACCACCTTTAACGCCAATAATTCCATGCGGGCGAACTATGAGAATTGCTATCAATATTAAGAAGGCTGAGAAAAATACAAGTGATCCACCGATATACATCAAAATAAAAGCTAAAATAATTCCGAGAGTGAGTCCACCTAAAACGGCACCTATTAAACTTTCAATTCCTCCAATAACTGCAGCGACAAATCCAAAGACAAGGAGCAGGCTAAATTCAAAAGACTCTGGTGAAATAGCACCTGAACCATTGGTGGTCTGCAAGATACCTGCAGCTGCTCCAGCTGCTCCAGATATCGCCCACCCTGCAGTGCGGATGACATCTACGCGAACACCTGCAAGACGGGAGATTTCTGGAGAATAAGAGGATGCTCGCAGCGCTAAGCCCAGGTTGGTCCGCTGGAAGAGAAATGTAAGCAAAACCATCAAGAAAAGCACTATCCCTAGAATCAATACCCGCATGGGTGAGAGCGCAATTACTTGCCCGCCTACAACAAAGCCTCTATCGGAAATTGGTGGCGGGATTGAACCAATACGGTCTCCATATGTAAAGTTAAGAATCGTTTTAATGATTCCTAGCAGACCCAACGTTGCAATAATTGGTAGGAAGATCTCTTCGCCTTTGTCACCAGAGCGCTTGAGCAGCGGACGCAATAAGAAGTATTCAGTTAAGGCAGAGAAGAGAGCTCCAGCAATCATTGCAAGCGGAAGAGCAATCCAAAAAGAAATCTCTCTGGCAAGAATGGATGCGCCAACAAAAGATGATGCTAGTGCTAAACCGCCTTGGGCAAAGTTAATCACTCGTGTACTGCGCCACACCAAAACAATCGCGATGGCCATTAAGGAGTAGATAGATCCGGCTGTTATGCCTATCAGTAAAGTATTAATAAATTGAAACATAATTAGTATCCCAAGTAAGCCGCGCGCACTTGCGGGTCGGCCATGAGTGATTGGGCAGTTCCAGTAACTGCAACTTTTCCTAAGTTCAAAACAACTCCAAAATCTGCAATCTTTAGCGCACCCATCGCATTTTGTTCAACAAGAACAACGGTCAGACCCATTGTGGTAGTTAAGTCTCTAATAGTTTGAAATATCTGTTCGATAACTAATGGTGCTAAGCCTAATGAAGGTTCATCAAGTAGCAGCAACTGTGGCTTTGACATCAGCGCACGACCAATAGCTAACATCTGTCGTTCACCACCCGATAATGTGTCTGCGCGTTGGCTTAAGCGCTCACCGAGTCGCGGAAAAATAGAGGTGATCTGATCTTTTGTCTCACGTGTCTCTTTCTTATTTTTACGCCAAATTGCACCTAGCTCTAAGTTTTCATTAACGGTTAGCTCTGGAATAACTGCTTTACCCTCAGAGACATGTGAAACCCCATGACGAACAATTGACTCAGGCTTTGAGTGGAGGAGATTGTGTTCATTCCATGTTGCATGGCCGTGGGTCGACTTATTCAGGCCTGATAGTGCTCGCAATAAAGTGGTCTTGCCGGCGCCATTAGCGCCAATGACTGCAGTTAACTGCCCCTGTGCAACAGTGAAGGAGACATTATTGATGGCACAGATCGCACCATGATGAATCGTGAGCTCTGAAACGGTCAGCGCCATTTATGCCCCCGTTCCAAGATAGGCGGCAATGACTGCAGGGTCGCGTCGCACAGTTTCAGCGCTACCACTTGCAATGACTTCACCAAAATTTAAAACATATAGTTTGCTACATACGCTCATTACAACATCCATGTGATGCTCAACTAATAGCACTGACATCTGGGCACTCAAATTACGAATTAATAGATTCATCCACTCAATGTCTTGCGTACCTAGGCCACCGGCGGGCTCGTCAAGCATTAAAATTGAGGGTTCGCTGACAAGTGCTCGAGCAATTGCAACACGTTTAGTATCTGGATAAGAAAGTGTGTCTGCACGACGGTCTGCAAGACCGCCTGCATAAACGCGTTCGAGAGCAACACGTGAACGATCGCGAATTCGATTCTCATCTTTGCCATTACGAGCTAGAGCCGCAGAGATTAATCCAGTTTGTGCTAAGTGTTGCGCGCCAACCATGACGTTCTCTAAAACTGTCAATTCACCAAAGAGACCAACGCCTTGCAATGTACGTGCAATGCCAAGATCAACTAAATTATCGGTACGCGGGAAATCTCGCTCTGCACCACTGAGAAAAAATCTGCCCTGATCTGGTGCAACAAGTCCGCAGAGTGCGTTAAATAAAGTTGTCTTGCCCGCACCATTCGGGCCAATTAAGCCCACAACTTCATTCTTACCAATCTCACAGTAGACATCATTAAGAGCCCGCAGACCGCCGAAGGAGACTGTTACTCCCTCAACGCGCAAGGCTGCAGTATTAGTAGACATGGGGTGCGTAGATTCTAGGCACACGCGGCCCAATACGTGTGGTTATTTCATAATTTATTGAGCCCGAAGCCCTCGCCCAATCATCGGCCGTGTATTCACCGTGAGAGCCATCACCAAAAACTATGACCCAGTCCCCTGATTGTGCATGTGAGTCTGGGCCGAGATCGACCACAAACTGATCCATCGAGACTCGTCCGATAATGGGGGCTTTTTCACCCTCATACGCGACCCCTGCGCCTTGGGTATTGCGGGGAATCCCATCGGCGTAGCCCATAGCCACTATGCCTAACTTCGTTGCCGATTGCGTGATTGCAGTGGCCCCATAACCGACTGGTGAGTTAGCTGGTACTGATTTGACTAAATGAAGTTTTGCGCGCAACTGCATTGCTGGTTTTAATCCTAAATCCTTACTAATTCCGAGAGTGTTCACATCAGGACTTAATCCATACAGTGCGATTCCTGTGCGTACTAAATCATAAGCTGCAGCATGATTCTTCAATGTTGCCGCTGAATTCGATAGATGTTTAATCGGAGGATTCACTCCTACTGCAGCCAACTCTCCAACCATCTCATTAAATCGTTTCAATTGATTGATATTTTGTTTTTCACTTGGCTCGTCGGCTCGAGCAAAGTGTGAAAAAATACCAATTATCTCAACCTGCGAGAAATCTTGAGTTAAGAACTCCTGCCACTCATCAAGGAAACCTCCTCGAGTCATTCCGGTATCAACTTCAATGTGAACTCTTGGTTTTACTTTTAATACTGAGATTTCATTGAAGGCAATGATGCAAGAGATGGCAACATCAATGTCATGATTTACTGCTGCTTTAAAATCTGATCCGGGTGAAACCATCCAGGCTAGAATTGGAATTCGAACTCCGTGTGTGCGAAGTGCGATTGCCTCTTCAAGTAAAGCAACACCTAACCAATCTGCTCCCGCACGTTCGGCGGCAAGTCCCACTTCAATTAATCCATGGCCGTATGCATCGGCTTTAACTACCGCTAAGAGATCAACGCCAGCCGTAGATTTTAATAAGGCAATATTTGCTGCAATTGCAGATACATCAACTCGTGCTTCAGCGCGGTGCTCCATTAGTTGCGCTCCACAATCACTATGGCAGATGCAATGCCTGCATCATGTGAAAGCGATAAGTGCACAGTTGCACCGTCAACGAGGTCGGCAATCTTTCCACGAAAGAGAAAAGCCGGCTTGCCGCTTTCTAAGTTAATAACTTCGGCATCATGCCATGGTAAGCCTTTACCTGCGTTAAGCGCCTTATAGAGGGCCTCTTTAGCGGCAAAACGAGCCGCCATTGAGTGAATTGGTTTAACCGCTTCGGCTGCAGTGAATAGTTTGGCCGTTAGGCCAGGCGTGCGTTCAATGGAAGACTTAAAGCGCTCAATATCAACGACATCGATTCCAATTCCATCAATCATGGTTAAAGCCTAGTGCAGTTGGCTCTTCGAAGGAACGTAGCGATCTACTGCAATAACGGCGACCAAGAGTGATGAGCCAATAAATAGACCACCTAATAAATCTGTAAACCAGTGCGTATGGCGAATTAAAGAGACTATACAAATCGTTATGGAGATTAGTACTACCCCTGCACTTGCTAATCGTCCTTGAAATCTATCAACGCGTGCATATCTATAAATCAAATATGCCAAAATACCCCACGATAAAACCGCGTTAGATGCATGACCACTGGGGTAAGACATTCCACCTGCATGAAGCAAGTCAAAGCCATCTCGGGGTTTAGTGCGTCCTAAAAAGATTTTAAAAACTCCGACAACAGCGTTGAGGGCTAGAAGTGAAAGGAGCGCCAAATTTAATGGGCGCCATGTCTTAAATTTATATGCGATGAATGCAGCTGCTAACAGCAGTACGGTCGCTGTCAACCAACGAAGACCAAGATCATCTAGTCGACGCAGTATAAAACCCGACAAACCATCGAAGCGAGGCCTATGCGTTCGATTTACATCATTATCGAAATTTACTAAAGGGCCATAACTCATCACTTGCTGTGTAACTATTAAAAAACCAATAAAGAGTAGTAAAGACCACCGTAGTGCGCGAAACATTTGAGCCTTACGCATCTACTCCACCGTAACTGACTTAGCTAAATTTCTAGGTTGATCAACATCATTTCCGCGGGCTACGGCCATTTCATATGCAAATACTTGCAATGGAACTGTTGCAAGTACTGGTTGAAAAAGCGCAGGAACAACAGGTATACGAATAACGTGTTCAGCACCTTCAACGGGTGCTCCTTCCTCGGCGATAACAATTACACGGGCACCACGGGCCTTTACTTCTTGAATATTACTGAGCATTTTTTCATCAAGGGCGTGCTCATGGCCTGCAGGCAAAATTGCTATGACAGGTGTGCCCTCTTCAATAAGTGCGATTGGCCCGTGCTTGAGCTCACCACCTGCAAAGCCTTCGGCATGTATGTAGGCAAGCTCTTTTAACTTTAATGCACCTTCGAGTGCTACGGGATATCCGATATTTCTACCTAAAAATAGAACTGTGTTGTTGCTGGCAAAGCTTCGAGTAAGTGCGCGCAAAGGCTCAACAGTTTCAAGAATCTGCTCAATTTTACCGGGAAGCTCTAATAGTTCTCCGTATAACTCTTCAACTTCTATATCTGATAGTGAACCATTGACTTGAGCTAAATGCAGACCAATCAAATAAACTGCAATCATTTGAGTAAGGAGTGCCTTGGTCGATGCCACGGCGATTTCGGGACCAGCATGTGTATACAAAACCGCATCAGATTCACGTGGAATCGTTGAACTATTTGTATTGCAAATCGCCAGCACTCGTGCACCCGCAGTTTTTGCATGGCGAACCGCCATTAACGTATCCATAGTTTCACCGGATTGCGAGATTGCAATGACAAGTGTTCCTGAATCAATAAGTGGATCGCGATACCTATATTCGCTAGCAATCTCGACTTCTACCGAAATCTTGGCCCACTTTTCAATTGCATATTTAGCAACCATGCCAGCGTGATAAGCCGTTCCGCAGGCGATAACAACGATCTTTTTAATTGCTCGAATCTCATCTGCGCTCATGTGTAATTCATCGAGCAGAATCTGTCTGTTATCACTTAAGCGGCCAATCAATGTATCTGCCACTGCCTTTGGCTGCTCATAAATCTCTTTGAGCATAAAGTGAGTGAATCCACCTTTTTGTGCCGCGGATGCATCCCATGAAATCTCATACTCTTTGGGAGTGATTTCTCTGCCTTCTAAATCAGTAATGTGAACCGACGTAGGAGTCATAGTCACAACTTCATCCTGGCCTAACTCAATTGCACGCTTGGTGTAATCGATAAAGGCGGCAACGTCAGATGCCATAAAGTTTTCACCCAAACCAAGGCCTACGACCAGTGGTGAGTTTCTGCGAACTCCCACAACTACATCGGGTGCATCGGCATGTATGGCAACTAAAGTGAATGAGCCGCGCAGTGCTTTAACGCCTTCACGCATTGCCGCAGAAAGATCCCCATTATGTTCTTTGCGTAGATCACTCAGTAAATGTGCAACTGATTCAGTATCGGTTTGTGAAGAAAATTTGTGTCCCCGCGATTCAAGCGAAGCTCTCAACTCGGTATAGTTTTCAATAATTCCGTTGTGTATCACAGCTAACTTGCCATCGTTATCTACATGCGGGTGAGCATTTCGATCCGTTGGTCCACCATGTGTTGCCCAACGGGTGTGACCGATTCCAGAGTGAACTATTGGCAAAGTGACATCGAGGGCACTCTCTAGATTAGATAGTTTGCCGGCTTTTTTTTCAATAAATAGTTGGCCGGGAGTTCCTAATGCGATTCCCGCTGAGTCGTAACCACGATATTCAAGACGTCGCAGCCCTTCAATGAGCGGGGTAAGTGCAGATTGCGGCCCTGTGTATCCCACAATTCCACACATCAATGCTTACCCCAGTTCGGCTTTAACTACATCGGCAAGTGAACGAGCAATTTCTTCAGCAAGGTTATCACTGGCGGCCTCAACCATCACTCTGACAAGGGCCTCAGTGCCAGATGCTCGCAATAAGACGCGCCCACTATCCCCCAAGCGGTCTTGGGCAGATTTAACTGCGGTGGCTATAACTTCAGACTCATGCAAAGCCTTCTTATTTACTTCTTTCACATTAATAAGAACCTGAGGAAAACGGACCATAGTGGCCGCTAGTTCTTGCAAAGTTTTTCCGGTACGCACTACCTCTTGCAATAGTTGCAGTGCAGTAAGTATTCCATCACCTGTATTAGCTAAGTCGCGCATGATGACATGGCCAGATTGTTCGCCACCGAGTAAGTAATCATTTTCAATCATGTTTTCTAAAACATAGCGATCACCGACTGGAGTTGTTACTACTTCGATGCCTGACTCTTTCATCGCATGCATAAAACCAAGGTTGCTCATTACCGTTCCAACAACTGTGTTCTTGTTTAGTTTTCCACGAGCTTTAAATCCACGTGCCAAGATTGTAAGAATATGATCGCCATCGATTTCATTGCCGGCAGCATCAATTGCTAAACATCTATCGGCATCCCCATCGTGGGCGATTCCAACATCTGCACCCTCTTTCAGCACGGCCGAACGAAGTTGATGTAAATGCGTTGAACCGCAGTTATCATTAATGTTCCAACCATCAGGTTGATTAAAGATTGCAATTACCTCTGCACCTGCCCGGCGATAAGCCTCTGGTGCAACTAATGATGAAGCACCGTTGGCGCAGTCAACAACTATCTTTAAGCCTTTAAGTGGAGTTTCAACCGATGCCAGTAGGTGCTTTAAATATCGTTCAGTGGCATTGTCATCATTGATTGCACGACCTACACCCCGACCTGTTGGACGCTTCCACTCTTCACCCATGCGCGCTTCAATTCGCGCTTCAATTGCATCATCGAGCTTTCCACCACCGCGAGCAAATAATTTGATTCCATTATCTGGCATTGCATTATGCGATGCGCTAATCATTACGCCTAGATCGCACTTAGTTTCTGCAACTAAATGAGCAATCGCAGGGGTAGGTAAAACTCCAACGCGATAGACATTGATTCCAGCACTAGTTAAACCAGCTACAACGGCCGCTTCTAGAAACTCACCTGATGCGCGTGAATCTTGACCAACAATTGCCGTTGGCTGGTGGTCTTTATTTGATGAGCTTTCAACCAAAATATGGGCAGCGGCAACAGAGACATCTAATGCGATTTCTGCTGTGAGTTCGCTATTGGCTAAGCCGCGAATTCCATCGGTACCAAAGAGTGCCATTGGAACTCCCTCGTTTAAAAGTGAATTAGCGCTTGCTGTATTGAGAACGCTTACGTGCCTTCTTTAGGCCGTACTTCTTGCGCTCAATAACACGTGCATCACGTGATAAGAATCCAGCCTTTTTAAGTGCTGGACGGTTAGCTTCTTCATCAATTTGATTTAATGAACGTGCAACACCTAAACGAAGTGCACCGGCTTGACCAGAAACTCCGCCACCATTGATGCGAGCAAAAACATCGTATTGGTTTTCAGCACCTACTGTGCGAAATGGCTCTGAGACTGATTGTTGGTGAACCTTGTTTGGGAAGTAATTTTCTAGAGTCTTACCATTAACAACCCACTTGCCAGTACCTGGTACTAAGCGAACGCGGGCAACAGCCTCTTTACGACGACCTGTTCCGCCACCTGGAGCCTTGATAGCTGGGCGATTAGTTGCTGCAGCTGGAGTTGCTGAGGAGTATGAAGTAGGAACTTCGTTCTCGCCGAGATCTTCAAAAGTTGTGTTCTCTGACATTGTTTTCCCTTACTTCACAATTTGTGAAACTTGATCGAATACATATGGTGTTGGTGCTTGTGCTGCATGTGGGTGGTTTGGACCCGCATAAACCTTGAGCTTTGAAGCAATGTCGCGACCTAAGCGGTTCTTAGGAATCATTCCCTTGATCGCTTTTTCTACAGCGCGTGTTGGGAACTTCTCAAGTAGCTCGCCGTAAACAGTTGATGTTAAACCGCCTGGGAAACCTGAGTGGTGGTGTGCCCACTTCTGCTTTGTCTTATTACCTGACAATGCGATCTTCTCTGCATTAATAACAATGACGAAATCGCCCATGTCCATGTGTGGAGCAAATGTTGTCTTGTGCTTTCCACGAAGTAGAGCGGCAGCATGCGTTGCAAGACGGCCCAAGACCACATCTTGTGCATCGATCACGTGCCACTGACGGACTGCATCACCGGCTTTTGGACTATATGTACGCACGCTCTTGCCTACCTTCTATTTCGAGTTTTTTCTTCAAGCGCCCCTAAGGAGTGCAGAGGAGTAAGGGTACCCGTGCTAGGGGCATGGGTCAAAATGGCCTTTCTTGCTCCAGAATCCTCGGCTTGCTAGGGGTAGCCAACCTGGCGCAGGGTTAATCCTCGTGCCTCAAAGACCAAACTATCTGGGACGCGCTCTTTATTGGCCAACATTGCAAGAATCCAGTCCAGGCTATATCGGCCTTCAGCCACACATACAACAGCGCCAACGAGATTGCGCACCATTGAATAACAAAAAGCATCGGCGGCGATATCGGCGATCACATAGCCTTCTTCATCACGAATCCAGTCAAAACGCACAAGATTTCGAATCGTGGTTGCACCTTCACGGAACTTACAAAATGCAGCAAAGTCATGTTTGCCTATCAATAATGCGCTGGCAGCATTCAAAACATCGACATCTAAAGCTCGATACCACGGCGCAACATCAAGGCGATGCAGCGGGGAGACGACTTGATTGGCATCTAAAATCTTGTAGGTATAGCTGCGTTGAGTTGCGCTAAATCGAGCATGAAAAGCTTTGGCCATAACCGTAACGCGCAAGATTCGAATATCTTCATCGAGCATGCTATTTAACTTAAATGGCAGTTCTTTAATATCGATTGTGTCCGGCACATCAACGTGAACTACTTGCCCACTCGCGTGAACTCCCGCATCTGTGCGACCGGCGACAATAGTTTCAATCGGGCTCTGCGTGATTTTAGCTAAAGTGTTTTCTAGCTCTTCTTGAATGGTGGGGCGATCTGGCTGTTTGGCCCATCCCGAATAATTAGTGCCGTCATAGGCTAAATCAATCCGTAAACGAAGAAACCCACTCTCTGGATAGAGAGTGGGCTCCGACATAATAATAAATTTCTAAGTTTTTAACGCTTAGTTATCTTTCTCAGTTAAAACTTCGATTACAGCCATTGGAGCGTTATCGCCCTTGCGTGGCCCAATCTTTGTAATACGTGTGTAGCCACCGTTGCGCGCAGTAAAGCGTGGTCCGATAACAGTGAAAAGCGTATGTACAACGCTCTTATTTGAAATCTGAGCCATGACCTGACGGCGAGCTGGAAGATCACCCTTCTTAGCGAAAGTAATTAACTTCTCAGCTAATGGACGCAGGCGCTTAGCCTTTGCCTCGGTTGTCGTGATCTTGCCGTGCTCGAACAGCTGCTCTGCAAGTGTGCGCAACAGTAACCGCTCATGCGATGGGCCTGAACCCAGACGAGGACCTTTAGTTGGTTTTGGCATTGTCTATTCTCCTAGGCCTGCTCTGCTTCAACGAACTCGTCGTCTAGCGCTGCGTTGTAATTTTGGTGCTGTGTAGGATCAAATCCGACTGGGCTATCTTTTAAGTTCATCCCCATAGAGACAAGCTTTGCCTTAACTTCATCGATTGATTTTGAACCAAAGTTGCGGATATCTAGCAAGTCAGCCTCTGAACGGTTAACGAGCTCTCCAACTGTGTGAATGCCTTCGCGCTTCAAGCAGTTATATGAGCGTACTGTCAGATCGAGATCTTCAATGGGAAGGGCCATATCTGCAGCAAGGGCTGCATCCATAACAGATGGCCCCATCTCGATACCTTCAGCATCAAGATTGAGTTCGCGTGCAAGACCGAATAGCTCAACCAATGTACGTCCAGCTGATGCAACTGCATCGCGTGGCTTCATTGATGACTTAGTCTCAACATCGACAACTAGACGATCAAAGTCTGTGCGCTGTTCAACGCGAGTGGCTTCAACGGCATAGGTAACCTTTAAAACTGGTGAATAGATAGAGTCAACAGGAATGCGACCAATCTCTGCTCCGGCCTGCTTGTTCTGAACTGCGGTGACATAGCCACGGCCACGCTCAACAGTAAGTTCGATCTCAAGAGATCCTTTACCGTTAAGTGTTGCTAAGTGAAGTGATGGGTTATGTACTTCAACGCCAGTTGGAACTGCAATGTCTGCACCAGTAACTGGACCGGCACCTGACTTGCGGATGTAGACGACGCTTGGCTCATCGTTATCTGATGAAAGCACCAAATTCTTGATGTTCAAAACGATATCGGTGAGATCTTCCTTTACGCCTTCAAGAGTTGTGAACTCATGAAGTGCACCGGCGACGCGGATGCTTGTAACTGCTGCACCTGGAATAGATGAAAGCAATGTACGACGCATGCTGTTGCCAAGTGTGTATCCAAAGCCTGGCTCTAGCGGCTCAATGATGAACCGTGAGCGTGACTCTGATACTACTTCTTCACTGAGGGTGGGACGTTGTGCAATTAGCACTGCTGCTCCTCTTCATTCGGGGAAATCCACTATTTGATCTCCGCTGTTTCCCTTTTTACAGGGCCTTCGTTTACTGCATGCATGCCCGGGTGGGCTTTTTTAAAAATTACTTAGAGTAAAGCTCAACAATTAACTGCTCTTGAACTTGGGTATCGATAACTGCGCGAGCTGGGATGCCGTGAACGATGATGCGCATCTGCGAACCAACAATCTCCATCCAAGCCGGTACAGCTTTCTCGCCTAGTTCAGCACTAGCCACAATAAATGGTGTGAGATCGAGTGACTTTGGAAGAACATCGATGATGTCCATAGGAGTCACACGGAATGAAGGAATGTTTACCTTCTTGCCATTAACAAGGAAGTGACCGTGACGCACTAACTGACGTGCCATATCGCGTGACTTAGCAAAGCCTGCGCGGAAGACAACATTGTCAAGACGTGTTTCAAGAATGACAAGAAGGTTTTCACCAGTCTTGCCCTGCTTGCGGTTAGCTTCTTCGTAATAACCACGGAACTGCTTTTCGAGAACCCCATAGATACGTGCGCACTTCTGCTTTTCACGCATCTGCAATAGGTACTCAGACTCTTTTGCACGACCACGGCCATGCTGGCCAGGTGGATATGGGCGTGACTCGATTGGACACTTAGGTCCATCGCACTTGGTGCCCTTAAGGAAGAGCTTTACTTTTTCGCGACGGCAACGCTTGCAGTCTGCTCCGGTATAACGAGCCATTTACTCTCTTCCTTCCTTAAACTCGACGAGGCTTGCATGGACGGCAACCATTGTGTGGAGCAGGTGTTACATCAGAGATGGCACCAACTTCCAAACCAGCTGCTTGCAATGAACGGATTGCAGTTTCGCGACCAGAGCCTGGGCCCTTTACGAAAACATCTACTTTCTTCAAGCCATGCTCCTGTGCTCGGCGTGCTGCTGCTTCTGCGGCAAGCTGGGCGGCGAATGGAGTGGACTTACGTGAGCCCTTGAAACCAACTTGGCCAGATGATGACCAAGAGATAACAGCGCCAGATGGATCAGTGATAGAGATGATGGTGTTGTTGAAAGTGCTCTTAATGAAGGCTTTACCAACAGCAACATTCTTCTTCTCTTTTTTACGAATCTTAACTTTGCCCTTAGTTGCGGCAGTCTTTGATTTAGGAGCGGCCATTACTTAGTCACCTTCTTCTTACCTGCAATTGCCTTACGCGGACCCTTACGTGTGCGCGCATTTGTATGTGTGCGCTGACCACGAACAGGAAGTCCCTTGCGGTGACGAATTCCCTGGTAGCTCTGGATTTCAACTTTGCGACGGATGTCGCCAGAAATTTCACGACGAAGATCACCTTCGATTTTGAAGTTTGCTTCAATGTATTCGCGAAGCTTTGCAAGATCAGACTCTTGCAAATCCTTAACGCGAATATCTGGGCTAATGCCAGTTGCTGCTAATGTTTTTTGAGAACGGGTTAGACCCATTCCAAAAATATAAGTGAGTGCGACTTCCAAGCGCTTTTCGCGCGGAAGATCGACACCAACGAGACGTGCCATGTATCTACCTATCTATATCTGGAGGTCCTCCGCTGCACTGTTCTCTGGCCTACCAGTCCAAAGGTCTTTTAGTTTCCTAAAAGTCGTACAACGAGTTTATTTACTGCTTATTTATCCTTGACGTTGCTTGTGACGAAGGTTTTCGCAAATGACCATGACGCGACCCTTGCGGCGAATGACTTTGCACTTATCGCAAATCTTCTTAACGCTTGGATTAACCTTCATGTCTTTGTGCTCCTTCGTTACTTATAACGATAAATAATTCGACCTTTTGTAAGGTCATACGGACTCATTTCCACGATCACACGGTCGGCAGTAAGAATGCGAATGTAGTTCTTTCGCATCTTGCCGCTGATGTGAGCGAGGACTTTATGTCCATTAGTTAGCTCCACACGAAACATCGCGTTAGGTAAAGCTTCAGAAACAGTGCCTTCCATTTCGATGGCGCCATCTTTGCTAGCCAATCTGTACCCACAATTCTGTTTAAGCGTGAAACAAGCGAAGTCGTAGTTTAGAGGGCGGGCTCAAATAAGGGAAATCGGCCCTAGTGAATTACATGGGTGTAACTCAGGCCACAAGCTCGGCACATAGGGGCCATAAACCCAGCCCTACTTAACGCGAATTCGAGCAGCCACGGCCTGAGATATCACGGCCGAGGAGCCAAATGCTCGAATTAAATTCTTAGGTGCGAATTCACGAGTTGGCCAACCCATATCAATGAATATCGCTTCTGGGAAGCGCTCATATAAGCGATTGAGTGTCGCAAGCAATGGAGCATCGCGGTAGGCATCCCTAAATGCCACAACTAGTTTTTTAGTGGCAAGTGTTTCTGCATCGCTTGCGTGAATATCACACGCAATTCCTACTGCACGCAACTCTCTATGCATTCCCCACGAAACATCGCCCGCAGCAATTGTGGGTTTGGTTCCAATCTCTACCAAATTAACCGCACCTTGTCCTAGTTCAACTAAACCTGATATCTCAAATCCCTTTATTAGATCATTGAAGTCAACAGCAGCATTCACTGCGCTAGTTGACTTATGTGTAGAGCGCAAACCAATGATTCGTCGTCGTGATTCTTCAAGTGAGGCAATAGATAGCGTTCCTGAATCAACCGCAGATTTGATCCAATCAAAACTTGATGCCACAAACGTTGATTGATCGCCCATGCCAGAAAAACACAAAAGATCGGCACCGGCTGTTAAGGCTTTAAGTGCAGACTCATGTATTTTTGCAGGGCCGCCAATGGCACCCATATCTAGAGCATCAGTAACAACTAGACCTTTGAAATTCAATACTTCGCGTAGATACTCTCGAATTACTTTGCCTGACAATGATGAAGGGAGTTTTGCGTCAAGCGATTCAGCGACTAGGTGGCCAATCATGACTGCAGCCACTCCAGACTCAATTGCATGCTTAAATGGAGATATGTGCTGAGATTCGTAATCAGCTAAGGACATCTTTATATGCGGCAAATCATGGTGAGAGTCTTCGAGAACTGCTCCATGGCCAGGGAAATGTTTAACACAAGATCCGACCCCAGCACTTTGTAGTCCCTTAACGGCCGCAGCGACATGTCGCGTAACAACATCAGTTGACATTCCAAATGAGCGAACGCCAATTATTGGGTTATTTTCAAAGGCAATCACATCTGCTACCGGTGCATAAGTTATGTCGATGCCCAGTTCTCTTAAAACACTACCCATGGAGCTATATGAGCGATATGTGAGATCTTCATCGTCGCATTGACCTAAAAGTGCAGGTGTTGGATATCGACTTCCCTCTCGCACAAATAAGCGAGTGACGTCGCCGCCTTCCTCGTCTATAGCAACTAGCACATCAGGGTTATAACTACGAAGATCCCTAATTAAATTTGCGGTAGATTCAAAGTTCGGAGTGTTTGAAGCGAAAAGTGTTACCGAACCTAAGCCATTCTCAAGCCAAGGCTTGATCCACTCTGGCACAACTGCTCCACCAAATCCTGGTGAAAAAGTTGAAAGTATTGTGCAATCTACGCCAGCAAATCTTCTCATAGTTACCCTTTAACCGCCCCAGCAGTCACTCCAGTTGCGATTTTATCTTGAATGAGTGAGAAGAAAATCACAACTGGAATTGCTGTAAGTGTCGATGCAGCCATCAGCGGACCCCAATCAGTACCGAATCTATTTGTGAATCCGGCTAACCAAATAGGCATAGTGGCTTTGTCTTGGCTGGAGAGCAAAATATATGCCAGCAAAAACTCATTCCATGCTTGAATAAATGCAAAGATTGCAGTCGCAACTAATCCGGGAGCCATAAGAGGAAATAGGACTAAGCGATAAGCCTGGGGCTTCGTACAACCATCTACTAAGGCAGCTTCTTCCAACTCTACAGGGATATTTACTAAAAACCCTCGGAGTGTCCATACAACAAAGGGTAATACAAAAGCAATATAAGTTAAAACCACGCCAGCTAATTTATCTGTCAGATTTAATTTAGAGAGTAATAGATATAGCGGAATCAATAGCGCTGATAGCGGGAGCATTTGTACGAGTAAAATGCTTGCAACATATATTCTCTTGCCTTTAAACTTCATCCGGGCTACAGCGATTGATGCAAATAGTGCTATGAATAGGCTGATAATAACTGTGAAGAAAACAACAGTCACTGAATTCATTAGTGCTTTTAAAAATCCCTCTTTTGTGATTGCTTCTACATAATTAGATAGCGAAAATGAATGAGGGAATAAAGTTGGGTTTGTTGAAAGGATATCTCCTTTGGGTTTAAAGGATGTCGTAACCATCCAGTACACAGGAAATCCCATAAGGACTATTGCAAATAAGCCAGAGATATTTGAAAAGAGCGAGGTAGATGTACGCTTCATTCGTCACCCATACGCATCATTTGCCGTAAGTAATAGCCAGTTACCCCGATCAGCGCAAAAATCATGATTAATGAAATTGCAGCACCTTTACCGTATTCACTCAAGCCAAAAGACTTTTGGAAGGCATAAATGGCCATCGTGTAATACTCGGCAGATGGCCTGCTATCAAGAAATATCCAGATATGGGAGAAGACTTGGAAATCCCAAATAATAGAGAGAGAGATCAAAATAATGTAAACCGGTAAAAGCATTGGAAGAATAATGCTTTTGAAAACTTGGCGGGAATTTGCGCCATCAATCTCAGCTGCTTCAATTAAATCTTTTGGAACTTGAGTTAATGCCGCGTAAATACTGATTGTGATAAATGGCAGAGCACCCCAAGCCACGCAACCTCCAATTATCAGAAAGCCTGAGACGGTATTAACAAAATAGTTATGGTTATCCATCTCAAAACCCATGGAATTAATAAGAGCCGTAACAATGCTGAAATCAAATGAGAACATCCAGCGCCAAACAGATATTGATACCAGTTGCGGCATAGCCCACACTAAAATAAGAACACCATTAAGTATGTTGCGAATTCGTGGATGCATCTTCACCATCAAGTGCGCTAACCAAGCACCAATAACAATTGACACGGAAACCATGCCAAGAGTAAAAATGAGAGTTCGTTGTAAAATCTTCCAAAATTCAGGATCCGTGAAAGTTTCTGTGAAGTTAGCAAGACCAACAAATACACCTTTGCCTGCGATGATTTCGGCTAGGCCGTAGCGTTCAAATGAGAGCGAAATTAATTTATAAATAGGAAAACCAAGAATTAGTCCGAGTGCTAACAAACTTGGCGCAATCAGCAGGTACGGCCATAGCTTAAATCTGCGTGCACTTGTAATTCGTGCGACGCTTGTGATCACTTAAAGCCTCCTATAGTGAATAAATTGTAAGGAGAGGCGACTTTCTCTCGAGCAAGTCGCCTCTCCTTACGCTTCTTAAATAGAGCAGGGATTAGTTAAGAAGCTTTGTAATTTCGGCAGATGCATCGGCAGCAGCCTTTGCAACTGTCTTCTTACCAGTAGCAATATCAGCGAGCATTGTTTGAAGAGTATTTGCATTCTCAACATCAACCCACTTAATCGCACCTGGGACAAACCATGAGTTCTTTGCTGCAGCTGCTACTGGAGCGGCCGGGCCAGAAATCAAGCCGAGCATTCTGGTGTTATTTGGAATAGCACCGCTTAGAGCGATGGTCTTCATCTGCCTTGCATTTGTGAAAAGGCGAATCCAATTAGCTGCAAGCTTTGCATTAGGTGCATAGCTTGGAACTGCAAGGTTTGATCCGCCAAGGAATGCTGGAGATGCTTTTCCACTTTTCACTGAAGGCATTGGGAAGAAGGCCCAGTCAGTACCAATCTTTGGAATACAGCATGATTCCCAGCCGTTTGAATATGACATAGCAACTTTGCCGCCATTGAATACATCCCATTGTGCTGCTTCTGTTCCCGACTTGTCAGCCTTTGAAAGCAGATCACTAACTTCCTTGAAACGTGTCAAACCGCGAATTGAAGCATCTGAATCAAGTGAACCTACCCACTTGCCGCCAGACTTAGTAGCGATTGCGCCACCTTCATCATAAACAAATGACATAGCTGCATACCAGTACTTGCCTGGTAGATAAACTGCAGAGAAATCTTTGTCAGTTCCATAAGCAGCCATTAGCTTCTTTCCTGCTGTTAAGAAATCTGCATAAGACTTAGGAACTGAGATTCCCTGTGCTTTAAATAATGATGGGCGGTACATAATTGCACGCGCACCTGCATAGTAGGGAACTGCATACAACTTACCATCGTAGCTACCTGCATCTTCAAGGCCTTTTAGCCATGTTGCATTATTTTCAAATCGTGGCTTATAAGAAGTTAGATCAGCAAGTGCACCTGCTGCTGAATATTTCATAACTTCGGTGTTTCCAAACTCGACGACATCAGGCCCTTTTCTGGCTACTAATGCTGCATCGAGTTTCTTGAGGTGATCTCCCCAAGTTTGAAATTCAACAACAACTTTTGTACCTGGGTATGCAGCAGAAAAAGCTGCATTTGCGTCGTCAAGAGCTGTTCCAAAATCCTTCGCATCTGGCATGAGCCACACTGTGATTGATTTAGTTGATGCTGCTTGTGCAACGGTGCTACTTGTAAATGCGACAGCGCCAACAAGGGCTGCAACACTTACGGTAGCGATTAATTTCATGCGAAGTGTTCGCATACGAGCCTCCATAGAGTTTCCACGATCTTGGGAGGGTTCCAAAGATCTAGTAAGACAGGTATAGACCAATTATTGCCAAATGTCTATCATTTGGCAGGGATTTCTCATAATCCTCACTTGGACCCACACGCTCATGAGCGCTTTGGGTTACGTTGTACGCCACGGGCAAGGTAGGCCCCGCCGAACAGGGATGTGAGTAGATGGCAAAAGAAGAGGTTCGAAAGCAATTTCGCCTCGCCGACCTGCTCCGTTCTGAAATCTCTGAGCTGGTAACCCATGATCCTATTCCAGGTGAGCGGGCTTTAGCTGAGCGTTTTGGAACATCTCGAGTAACTATCCGACAAGCATTAGCGCTTCTGCAAGATGATGCATTAATTTACACAGTTCATGGAGCTGGTTCATTTGTAGCTCCCCCCCGCGTCGTTAAGCAAATGAAGTTAAATTCTTTCACACAAGAGATGAGCCAAAGAGGCCTGAAATCCTCCACACAACTCATTAGCGCGCAGCTCATTGAAGATGACGAAAATGCCTTTGACGATTTTATTGTCGTCAGTGAACCTGCATATCGAATTGAACGCCTGCGCTTAGGAGATTTAGAACCACTTTCGTTTGAAATCACATATATTAATAAAAGCATCGCCCCAAACTTGCTAGAGCATGATTTAACTAAATCCCTCTATCACATTCTTGAATCTACATATGGGCAAGAAGTATTTAGCGCAGACGAACACTTGACCCCAATTATTGTTGATCAGGATATTGCAAAGATTATGAAAATTCCTGTCGGTAGCGCAGCGATTCGTATCCAAAGAACTGGTTATAACATTCGTGGCGAAGAAGTTGAAAGATCGATTTCAATTCGCCAAGGCAATCGTTGGGACTTTAAATACTCAATTCGACTCTAATTTTTCTTAATACTGGAGAAGGATGATTAGAAACTATTCTGAATCTGGGTGTTTGTTAAGTGTTTACTGGTAACAAAAGGATCAACTGCAGCCCACTCCCTGAGGCAGTGGCCACAAATCCGGCTAAAGCAACCACCCCGCTTAAGTTACTTCTTAACTGCAAACCTCTTCTTCAAGTTCCACACCAATGGAGCAATAATCACAAGCAATAAAATGCTGTAAATAATCTTAGGAAACCCTCCCGCAATCAAAACATGCCAATCGCCCTGGCTGATTTGTAAAGCGCGCTTAAATT
>CAMBDL010000001.1 GCA_945865365.1 Streptomyces griseus | reverse complement strand
CACTCCCCATCTGGTCTTATCGATGAGTACCTTGCCTCTCTTGCACCAGATGATCTAGAGGTTATCTCACAGGTTTTAGCAACTGCTGGAGCTTCAGCGATGGTACTGATTAGCACAGGAATACAGAAAGGCGCCCGTTTCTTACTCACCGATATAGCGAGCATCGGTCGTTCGGCGAGCAGTTCGATATTTCTAGATGACATAACTGTTTCTCGATCTCATGCAAGAATTGAAAAAGAGGCAGCGGGATTTAATCTCACTGACACTGGATCTCTCAACGGTACGTATGTAAATAATCTACAAACTGCACACGTTGTACTAAAGCACGGTGACGAAATCCAAATTGGCAAGTTCCATCTGCTCTTTGTTGTAGGAAATAAAAAGTAAGTTTTAACGACTATAGAAAATTAGGGGAGTACTCATGGCCGTACCAGCACGCGCTTACTTAAGCATCGGTGAAGTTCTCAATCGCCTTCGTGGCGATTTTGCAGATATCACTATCTCAAAGATTCGTTTTCTAGAGTCTGAAGGGCTCATAGATCCTCAGCGCACACCATCTGGCTACCGCAAATTTACAAGCACTGATTTAGAGCGATTACGATATGTCCTCTTAGCCCAACGCGATCAATATCTTCCTCTGAAGGTCATTAAAGATAATCTTGATGCGATGGATCGTGGCCTGGCACCGTCTCAGACCGCTGGGGTTTCAACACCACGTCCACCAATGTCGCTAGCAACAGTTGATGGAGAGATGGCACCCAGCAGTTTTGGTGAAGTAAGTGAGATGCGCTTATCTCGTGAAGAGTTAATCAAGCACAGTGGTTTGCTAGAGGCACAGTTAGTAGAGCTAGAGGGCTACGGTCTGATTGCAGCAAGGGGTCGCCACTTTGATGGTGATGCTTTAGCTATTGCCAAGGCCGTCACTGAGATGGCTAGCTTTGGTATAGAGGCGAGGCACCTTCGTTCATTTAAGTCGGCAGCAGATCGCGAGATAGGTTTGATTGAGCAAGTAGTTACACCACTGACTCGTCAAAAATCCTCTGAAGCCAAGGCGCGTGCCGAAGAGGTTCAAAAGGAGATCGCCTCTCTCTCCATTCGCCTTCACGCAGCTTTAGTGCGCGGCGGTCTCCATCGCCTTCGTTCTTAGCTGCGATGAATATCGCCATGGAGGTGGTTGGCGTGAGGGTAGAGATGCCTTCAAATCAGCCGATCATCTTGCTTAAGGAGTCGCAGGGGCAACGCTTCCTACCGATATGGGTCGGGGCAGCTGAGGCAACGGCTATCGCCTTTGCCCAGCAAGGTGTTGAGCCTCCACGACCATTAACGCATGATCTCATGGCCGATGTGATTGAGGCCTTAGATGCAGTTCTCACCTCTGTGCACATTACCAAGATCGAAGAGGGAACCTTCTACGCCGAGTTAAATCTACGCACCAGCTCCGGAGTTGCCGTGAGCATTTCAGCAAGGCCATCAGATGCGATCGCTCTAGCTCTGCGCACCCACAGCAATATTCTGGCGACTGCCCAGGTCTTAGAGGATGCAGGTATAGCGATCCCGATGGAGGGCGGCGAGGAGAATCAAGAGGTTGAGCGCTTTAGGGCCTTCTTGGATGAGATTAACCCTGACGATTTCGCAAGTTAGCGGTAAAACCCTCAATCTCTAGTAGAGGTTGCGACCGTGTCGGTCATTGAAACTACAGCTCGACTACCTTAGATTTATCAGCACTCCCCAAGAGAATCGAGCTCGACGTGACTTCCCAAGAGACTGAGATCGGCTACCGCGGCGCAACTGCATGCTCGGCGGCGGGAATTACTTATCGCCAGTTAGATTATTGGGCCCGCACATCTTTAGTTGAGCCAAGCGTTCGTACAGCAAGTGGCTCAGGAACTCAAAGACTCTATGGCTTTCGAGATATTCTTGTATTGAAAATTGTTAAGCGCTTACTGGATGCCGGTGTATCACTTCAAAACATTCGCACCGCGGTGGATCATGTGCGTGGTCGGGGAGTAGCAGAGCTTGAGAGCATGACGTTGTTAAGTGATGGTGCCTCGATCTATGAGTGCGCAAGCCCTGATGAGATTATCGACTTACTTGCAGGTGGGCAAGGTGTCTTCGGCATTGCAGTGGGCAAGGTGTGGCATGAGGTTGAGGGTTCACTCTCGCTCTTACAGGGTGAAATTACCGGACACGTAGAAGGTGTTGAATCTAACGACGAACTTTCTCTACGCCGCAACAGTAAAGGCGCATAAAAGCAATACTCTTAACTCCTACGGGTAATTTCGACCCGTATGGGTTGGAGATTGTGGTTATGGTTGATTACGACGGATTTTCACGTCGACATATAGGACCAACCTCAGCAGATGAAAGTTCGATGTTGCAGGCGCTCGGATATCCAGATCTTGATTCATTTATCAGCGATGTTGTTCCATCAAATATCGCAGTCCATGGTGTTGTGGAGAGCGCTCTCGATGGTGCCAAGACGGAGGTCGAAGTTATTGCAGAGCTGCGTTCAATCGCTGCAGAGAATAAAGTTTTCAGGTCATTAATTGGAACTGGATATTACGGAACGATTGTTCCCGCGGTAATTCAGAGAAATGTTTTTGAAAATCCAGCCTGGTACACCGCTTATACACCGTATCAACCCGAGATATCTCAAGGTCGTTTAGAAGCGCTCTTTGCATTTCAAACAATGATCTGTGAATTAACCGCGCTTGATATTTCAAATGCATCGATGCTTGATGAGAGCACCGCTGCGGCAGAGGCGATGACTCTTGCCAGGCGTGCTTCAAAGCTCAGTGATGACGCTGTTTTCTTGATTGAGGAGCATGTACATCCGCAGACTAAGGCCGTTGTGCGCACACGTGCAAAGCCACTTGGCATCACGGTAGTTGAGATTGATTCTGGTCATGTTGTACGAGATGGTTATGCGGGCGAATTTTTTGGTGCCTTGCTTCAATATCCCGATACAACAGGAACTGTGATTGATTATTCACAGTTCGCAGATTATGCACACACGAAAGATGCATGTGTGATTGCGGCAACCGATCTACTTGCATTGACACTTTTGAAAGCTCCAGGGGAGTGGGGGGCCGATATCGCTGTTGGAACTGCACAACGCTTTGGAGTTCCCATGGGCTTTGGCGGACCTCATGCTGGCTTCTTAGCAGTGCGTAAGGGGTTAGAGCGTTCGATGCCTGGGCGCCTTGTGGGGCAGAGTATTGATGCTACGGGAAGGCCGGCATTTCGATTAGCACTTCAAACCCGTGAACAACATATCCGTCGCGACAAGGCGACCTCCAACATCTGCACGGCCCAAGTCCTATTGGCCAACATGAGCTCTTTCTATGCGATGTGGCATGGTCCTGATGGTCTTCGCCATATTGCCGAAAGAGTACATGGCTTTGCATCTCGTCTTCATGCTGCAACAAATGGTAGTGCCGATGTCATTTTCGATACTGTGCACATTCTCGTCAACGATGCGAACCTGATTCACTCAAAGGCGAGCGATCTAGGTATTAACTTTGCACGGGTGAGCGATACAGAGGTGCGAGTCTGCTTTGATGAAGAGACTACTGAAGCGACTTTCACCGATGTACTTTCTATCTTTGGTGTTAAAGATGCTGAAGGGCGGAAGATCCCTGCACAATTTCTTCGTACAAGTAAGTATTTAACGCACCCTGTTTTTAACTCCTATCACAGCGAAACAGGCATGATGCGTTATCTACGTAATTTAGCCGATAAAGATCTAGCACTAGATAGAACTATGATTCCTTTAGGTTCATGCACTATGAAACTCAATGCTGTAACAGAGATGGAAGCGGTCACGTGGCCGGAGTTTTCATCGTTGCACCCATTTGCACCCGCTGATCAGAGCGCTGGCTCACGAAAGCTCATTCAACAGTTATCTGATTGGCTTGTAGCGATTACTGGATACGACGCAGTCTCTCTGCAGCCTAATGCGGGCAGTCAAGGCGAGTTCGCTGGCTTACTTGCGATTAGAAATTACCATGACTCACGCGCAGATCAGGCGCGAAATATCTGTCTTATTCCTTCAAGTGCCCATGGGACAAATGCCGCCTCAGCGGTCATGGCTGGGATGAAGGTTGTAGTAGTTGAGTGCGATGACCATGGAAATGTCTCGGTAGATGACATCAAGGAGAAGATAGCCGAACATGGCGCCACGCTCGCCGCCTTAATGATCACTTATCCATCAACACATGGAGTATTTGAAACCGCTGTCTCGAATATCTGTGCCTTGGTTCATGATGCTGGTGGTCAGGTCTACGTCGATGGTGCCAATTTGAATGCATTGGTGGGCCTTGCTCAACCTGGAAAATTCGGCGCCGATGTTTCTCACTTGAATTTGCATAAGACCTTTGCAATTCCACACGGTGGAGGAGGCCCTGGGGTAGGTCCGGTTATTTCACGGGCACACCTGGCGCCATTTCTACCTAATCATCCAATGGATCCTCTAGCCGGGCCGGCCACTGGACCTGGTCCAATCTCAGCTGCCCCATTTGGTTCAGCTAGCATCTTGCCAATCTCATGGGCCTACATTCGCTTACTGGGGGGAGAAGGGGTAACTCATGCGACTCAAGTGGCGATTCTCTCGGCAAATTACATTGCACTGCGTCTTGCAGATGCGTATCCAGTTCTCTACACCGGCCTCAACGGCCGTGTAGCCCATGAGTGCATCCTTGATATTCGCGGGTTAACGAAGGATTCGGGGGTCACTGTCGATGATATTGCTAAGAGGTTGATGGACTACGGCTTCCACGCTCCAACTATGTCTTTTCCTGTCGCCGGTACCTTGATGATTGAACCAACGGAGTCTGAGGATATAACTGAGATTCACCGCTTTATCGATGCAATGCTCGCCATTCGCCTAGAGATTCAAGAGATTCTCGATGGACAGGTGAGCGTGGAGGCCTCTGCCCTGCGACATGCCCCGCACACAGCGCACTCGGTTGTCTCCACCCAGTGGGAGAGGGCCTACAGCCGGGAGAAGGGCGGGTATCCAGTTCTGCCAGATGGTCTTGTTCCTGGGGAGTCGATCGGCTCTCGCATGAAGTACTGGCCGCCAGTTTCGCGTATCGATGGAGTTCATGGCGATCGCAATCTCGTCTGTGCCTGCACGCCATTAGATGAGTATCGATAGGAGAGGCGTCACAGAGCTAGCGCTGCCTTACTCTGCTTTACTTTACATAATGTAACTTATCGGCGTTAGGTATATCTGCGGCGCCCAGCCATTGCCACTACAAGCAGCCATGATGCCGTGCCTACTAAGGCCCAATCACCCGCCTTATCCCGTGGTGTTTGATGCTCCAAGAGATCAACCTTCGTGAAGATATGTGCTGCTGTGTGTAAGGCGGTTTTTTCCAGCAGATCGCCTTGGTAATCGATCACTGCTGAGACTCCAGTTGTCGACACAGAGAGAGTATTTCTGCCATGTTCGATAGCTCTGATTCGCGAAATCTCCAGCTGTTGGGCGTTTTGTGGAGATACTCCAAAGGTCGCACTGTTTGTCTGCACAACCAGAAGATTGGAAGCGATAGCCGCCTGATGAAGAATCTGATCATCGAGAAGCTCAAAGCAGATAACTGGTGCAATCTTGGCCTTCTTTTCGGTGAAGATCACCCCGCTTTGACCAGGTGAAAAATCCTCAACGAAATCAACTAATGGTGAGATTGCCGAGGCGACTCCTCGAAGTGGGATGTACTCTCCAAAGGGCGTTAGATGCTGCTTAAGATAGACATTGGCTGCACTCTTTGTCCAATGAATCGATGCATTCTGTAACTGACCCTGTGAACGAATAACTGCGCCAATGATTAATGGTTTTTCAAGTGAGTTAAGAGCCTTAGCAACGCTGGGATGAGTAAAGGGATCAACATCGACTGCGTTTTCAGGCCATAGCACAAAGTCGACATCGCTATTTTGTTGTAAAGCCAGCTGCGTCTCTTTCAAATGATTGGAAAATACGGCCATAGCTCTCGAGTTAAAATCTAATCCTAGTTGTGGAACATTACCTTGAACCATCAAAACCTTTACGCTTGCGACGGTGGTAGTTGCAAATGGGAGAAAGATAAAAACAAGTGGTAATAAAGCAAGCAGATTAATTCGTCTACGTATGAGTATAAAAATAACCAATGCAGAACAGAGAACTGCGGCGCTGAGGGCGCTTACTCCCCCGTATGCAGCAATCTTACGATACGGTGAATCGGCTTGAGAAAAAGCCAGACGTAACCATCCAAAACCGCCGAATGGAAAGCGCGAGCGAAGCTCTTCCAGCACCAAAAAAATTAGTGGATAGAGATGCATTCCATACTTTGTAGCAAATCCAAGAGGTAGAAAAAGTAGGCTTTGTCCTAGGCAAAGAATGATCCATGGAAGGGCACCAACGTAAATACTTGTCCAATGCAGTGCTACTGCATTAAAGACACAAGCACATATAAATGAGTTCAGAAAAGGTCGTGCACTGCGGGAGAGGCTGTACATATGCATCGCTATCGACAGCGGTGCTAACCACCAGATAGATAGCGGCGCAAAAGCCCCGGTGAGAAGAAGACCGGCTAAAACACTGATGAGAAGATTTACCACCCTAATGCACTGATCAAACGATCGACGCTGGCACCTAGTCCGTAACGCTCCTTAAATTGATAGATGGGCGATAAATCAGCTGGGGCCTTGGGCATTGAAAGATCAAGGCGAGGCAGGGCAACATGTCGCGCAACTTGAACCACAGTAGGTGCAATTGCCAAATAATCACTGCCGGCAATAATTTTCTTAGCAAGAGCGGCCGGCAAAGATTCATGAGCCGCATGTGCACCAGCTAAGGCCTCCTCCACCGTAGCGAAATTATTGGCAATCAGGGCGGCACCCTTTTCTCCGATACCGCGAACACCAGGAAGACCATCGGATGGATCGCCACGAAACATTGCAAATAGGGCGTAGCGCTCCCCCGGGATTTGATACTTATCCGCAACGTATTTCACATCTACCAAGTCGTGTTGCGATACTCCTTTAGCTAGATAGACAACTTTGATGTCTCGTGCATCATCAACTATCTGGAAAAGATCACGATCGCCCGTAACTATTCGCATCGGACCCTTCTCAACTTCTGCATACGTTGCCATTACATCGTCGGCTTCGTAGTCATCAACTCCAACTACTTGAATACCAAAGAGATCTAGAAGATCTAGAAGTATTGGAATCTGCGGAGTTAAAGTATCGGGCTCTTCCTCTTCATCACCATCTTCATCTAGGCGGTTAGCTTTATAGTCGGGAAATAGTTCAACTCGCCACGATGGCCGCCAATCTCCGTCAAGACATGCGACTAATCGATCGGGTTTATAGATACCTACTAGTCGCGCTGTCATATCTAGATAGCCACGAATCGCATGTACTGGGGTTCCATCAGGTGCAAGTAACGTATCTGGCATTCCATAATATGCGCGATACCACAGCGATGCGCTATCTAAGAGCATTAAGGTCATACATCCCCCATTAAATAGGCGACTACGCCACGATCAACTCTCTTCACAGCATCTTTGCATATCGGGCGAAGCTTCTCACTAGCACCACCTATCTGATTGAGTAGATCCACTAACTGTTTTGTAGAGCGAACAAAATCTCCTACCGACATGTCGCTACCTTTTAAAACACTTTGCAACGAGCCACCGTTTGCCCATTTGTAGGCGATCCAGCAAAAACCGGGATCTGGTTCACGCTGCGTCTTTACACCGTACTCACTCTCTATCGCCTCTAACTGTGCCCACACAGAAATCACTTCAGCCAACGCTTGAGAGACACGGGAATTTGGCATTTTAGGCGCAACGTTTTCAGTTGTTCGCGACTCAAAAATCATGCATGAAACTATTGATAAAAGCTCTGGTGCATTTAATTCATCAAAAAGGCCAACACGAATCGACTCGGTCAACAATAAATCGGACTCAGCATAAATCTTAGTGAGTATCTTCCCTTGAGCCGTTGGTTTCTCACCCTCAATATAATTCAGGTGTGTGAGTACCTGGCATATTTGGTCGAAAGTCTTTGCTATAACATTTGTCCGCGAATCTACTCTCGTGCGCAGGCCTTCATTCTCACGATTTAATCGTCCAGCGCGTTCAGCTAAACGCGCATGTTCTTCACGTTCATTACAACTATGACAGCTGTGATTGCGAAGAGATTTTCGTAAGTCACTTAAATCGCTCTCTAAACGTGAACGCTGGCGATTATCAAAACTCTTTTTATTATCACGCCTGCTTAATAAAACTTCAACCTCTTTGATCTCACGACGGATACTGGCGTAGTCGATGAAATCCCCTAGATGGCACTGCGCCTCTTGGAGAAGCTCCTCTATTGCGCCTTCATTTTTGCGTATCTGACGCGCCAGACCAACAACGGCTCGATCGGCTTGAAACTGCGCAAAGCTAGATTCAAGTGAGCCTCGTGCACGTTCGCGGCCAAACCGGGAGATTAAATTAATCGACATATTGTATGAAGGCGCAAATGAGGAGCGCAGCGGGTACGTTCGTGTCGAGGCTAAACCAGCCGCGGCCGCTGAATCAACCGTAGGCGACCATTGAATGACGGCATTACCTTCGATATCGATCCCTCGACGTCCTGCTCGCCCGGTTAACTGGGTGTACTCCCCTGGCGTTATAGGAACGTGGGCTTCACCGTTGTATTTTACCAATTTTTCTAAGACTACGGTTCGCGCAGGCATATTGATTCCAAGTGCCAAAGTTTCGGTGGCAAAGACTGCTTTTACTAATCCGCGTTGAAAAAGATCTTCTACAGCGCCTTTGAAGCTAGGTAATAAGCCAGCATGGTGAGCAGCTATGCCACGTTCTAAAGCAGTTAACCACTGTGTAAAGCCGAGAACTTCCAAATCTTCAACTGCGATATTTGCTGTGTACTTAAGCGCCGTCGCCTTTATCTCCACGCGCTCTTCGGGGGAAGTGAGCCTGATGCCAGCTTGAAGACATTGATTGACGGCGGCATCGCACCCAACTCTTGAAAAAATAAAAGTGATTGCTGGCAACATGCTCTCGCGTTGTAGCTTCTCAATAATATCGGCGCGTGAGAGTCGCTCACTTGACTCGTCATGCCTACCTCTGCGTTGCTTGCTAATAGATGAGCGTCGAATTGCCTCACGTTCGCGCGCTAAAATCTCGGGATTTATCTGCCCTGGCTTTTCAAATAAATCCATCATGCGATTACCAATGAGAACATGTTGGTACAGAGGAATTGGGCGAATCTCGCTGACTATTACCTGTGTATTGCCGCGAACTTCACCTAGCCATTCACCGAACTCCTCAGCATTAGATACGGTCGCCGACAGTGAGATTACTTGCACACTCTCCATGAGATGAATAAGTACTTCTTCCCAAACGGCGCCACGAAATTTATCGGCCAGATAGTGAACTTCATCCATCACTACATAACCCAGGTTTTTTAGGGTGCTAGAACCGGCATACAACATATTTCGTAGAACTTCAGTAGTCATAACCAAGATATCGGCATCGCTATTGATGCTTGTATCGCCAGTTAGAAGGCCAACTTTATCCTCTCCAAATTTTGCGACAAACTCAAAATACTTTTGGTTGGAAAGCGCCTTAATCGGCGTTGTGTAAAAACACTTCTTGCCAAGGCTGAGTGCAAAATATGCAGCAAATTCGCCTACGACTGTTTTTCCTGCACCTGTGGGAGCTGCAACAAGTACGCCACTACCCTCCTCCACTGCATGGCAGGCTGCGATTTGAAATGGATCAAATTCGAAGTCAAAAGTTAAGAGAAACTCACGAGTTACTGGATGCGCATTTCTAACCTTGGCAGCTGCGAATTTCTCGGCTGGGGTGCTCACGGTATCCACGTCTGCAGAGCTCCATTCACGCACTCAGCAGTTAAAGGGGTCTCTCCTAAACGCTCACCATCAGCGTAAGCAACTGCAGTGGCGCGGATAGTTACTCTTTTACTTCGGATAATTTCAACTGCTGGATGAGTTATATGGGTTCCCTTAAAGACTCGAGGAAAAACTTTAAGAAACTCAATTTTTGAGACTGGATGCAAAATCATGACATCAAAAAGACCGTCGTGGATATCTGCTTGGGGGCAAACCAACATCCCACCGCCATAGGAGCGTCCATTTGCCACTGCAATCAACATCGCCTGCGTTGAGATGTGCCGATCATCTAAATCTATCTCATAGTGACGGGGCTGAAAACGTGGTAACTCTATCGCGATTGCCGCGTTGTATTTATTTGGGCCTTTAGGCCAGCGCATAGTGTTGGCTTTTTCGTTCACTACTGAATCAAATCCGGTGGAGAGAATTGCACCAAACCAGCGGGCATCTACTAAACCTGCATCCATAGTTTTGGGTGGATTTGACACTATATGTAACAAGTAGCCATCTAGGTTATCAAGAGGCCATCCCAGCGTTCGCACAAAGTCATTGCCAGTACCTGCTGGAATCATTGCTAGTGGAATTTGTTGGGGTATAAGAATCTGCAGGGCAAGATGTAAAACTCCATCTCCTCCGACAGCGATCACGCCACTGCACTCCGGGGAACGTGCAAGGAAATCCTTGAGTTTAGAAATTAATGTCTCAGCACTGTCACCTGTAACTATCTCAAACTCAATCTGATGAGAAAGCAAGAACTTTTCAACGTGTGAAGCGACTACAGCACCTTTTCCGGAGCCGGAGATCGGATTAACTACGAGCGCCCACATGAGGCGACCTTATCGCCCTATTCCTCTATCGAGGTGGCGCTTTCGATGGCGCTCACCTTAGTTTCTACATTGAGTAAACGTTTATCGCGTCGGCGGTCTATCAGCACGGCTATTCCCCCAGCTAAGAAATACAGCAAACACAGTGGCACGGCTAGAAGCATCATGGTTAATGGATCGGCTGTGGGGCTAAATGCTGCGGTGAAGAGCACAATGCTAAAGACCCACATACGCCAAGGTCTCAAAATACTCTCTCCCCTAAGAAAACCGATTAAATTAAAGGTGAGAAGGAAGACCGGAAGTTCAAAGGCCAAGCCGAAAAGTAGGATTATTCGCATCACGAAATCTAGATAGTCATCAAACTTTACTAAGTTAGATAAAGAGTTTGGAGTGAAGCCAAATAAGACCTTGATCGCTAATGGCAAAACTAGATATCCAAGGGTGGCTCCGAGCGCGAAAAATGGCGTAGCGCTGAAGAAGAAAAGTATTGAGTTTCGTTTTTCTTTCCTATGCAATCCGGGTGCGATAAATGCCCAGAGTTGATAAAGCCATAGCGGGGCTGACATTATGATGCCCGCTAAAAGTGCGACCTTAATCTGAAGATTAAGTGGGCCAAGAACGCCGTTGATGTAGAGAGCGCCACATTGAGTCGCTCCCGACTCCTGTGCCTGTTTCAAATCACATACAGGTAGAGCCAACGTTGTAATTATCGAATTATAAAAAAACCAACCAACACCCGAGGCAATAAATATCGCTACAGATGCACGAAAAGTTCGTTTACGTAACTCACGCAAGTGATCCAACAGAGGCATCCGAGCGCCTTTTGTCGACGCCACAGATGTTACTTCTCTGGGCTAGAGTCGCCCTCGTCCTTTTTTTCCTCGGTAGTCATCTCTTTCATCTCACTCTTGAAGATGCGCATTGAGCGACCTAGAGAGCGGGCAGAGTCTGGTAGGCGCTTTGCTCCAAAGAGAACAAGAATAACGACAAGAAGAATTATAATGTGACTAGGTTCCTTTAAAAACATTGAGCAAACTCCTTTGAGAGCAACCGTAAGTACGTATCAAGGCTACCCCAGTTCTATACTTATTGGGTAGGCGAAGTTACGTCTGGCCGTATTTCTGCAAGAGGAGGGCGGCAATGCCTGCAATTTCAGCGCGAATCTCTGGGGGTTCAGTCAGCTCCACGACCCCGGCCGAGGCCACAACCGAACGGGAAAGCCACTGTCGTGAATAAGCGCGCGAGTGAATCGTAGAACTCATATCTGCTACCTCAAGATTAAACCGCTCCATAACATCTCTCAATCGTGAGCTAACGTGTAGCGAGTAGTAGATAAATGGTGAATCTAGATCTTCAGTGGCGTGTATCTGCACCGATGGCATATCGGCCACTTCACAGGTGAGGAGTCGATCAACTCTAAAACTTCTAAAGGCTAGGGCCTTTTCACAGTAAGCCCACACATGCTCATGCATCTGGTCACTTCTTAGCTCTACCGGTTGAATAACACGTGTGCTTACTTCATCAGAGTAGAGAGAGTGGTAACTGATAGTGAGCTTGCTTTTTGACGATATCGCCGCCAGAACACACGCTCGAATCTCTTGATTCTCCAGCGATTGGGCGTGTAAAGGCGATGAAATGTTGGCTCGTAAAGAGAGTTTGGCGACCAACGTTCTAGCTGTAGATTTCAAATCCTCTCGATCTTTGGGCAAAGACTGCATTATTAGATCCAAGCCCAATAAGAGTGCGACACACTCCTCCATGGTGAGATTTCTAGGTCGGCTCAAAGTCTGCGCGTTATGAATAGTGACATAGCCAGAGTCAAATGAAAGCTCCATCAATTCAAGTGGTGTATAGCCGGGTAGTCCACACATCCATAGAGTTGTTAAGTCGGCGACCATCTGCTGTGGAGTCACAGAAAAAACCTGTGCAAGAGTTGTCAAATCAATTCCCTGGTGAGCGGTTATGTACGGAACTAAATCTAAAAGTCTTGACGTACGACTAAGGGGTGTCTGTGGCGCTTTACTCATGATGGGCAACTAACTTTTTTAGTGCGCCGATAACGCCTAAGCGAAGTTCGCTAGGAGCGATGACAAAAGCATCGTCACCGTGCCATAAAATCAATTCGATGATGTGTTCTATCTCTTGATAGCCGCAGGTAATTTGATCCCATTCACCCTTATCAACCGTAGTCAGCGCGTTTGAACGTAGTAAATGTGCTTTACCCTTTCGGATATCTATAGTCGCCACTTTGGTCTGGCCAAGAGTCTCTAAAGTTTTCAAAATGTTAAACTCACTAGGAATCTCAAATGGTATAGATGATTTAGCAATCTGTAGTTCACCATCGATACGATCTAGCCTGAATGTGCGTACTGATTGCTTATCTAGATCCAGCCCAGCTAAATACCAAAAGCCCTTGCGGGTTGCAATCGCATAGGGCGCTATTCGTCTTTGCTGTGTGCCTAGATCTTTAGCAACATATGAAAAGTGCAGAATTGCACGTTGGGAGATAGCCTGTGAAATCACTTCAAAATTTGCGTTAGGTGTGCGTATTTGTGGAGCAATATTGGGAATCGAATCTAGGTCCGACTCGACACCTATAGATTTCAATTTGATGAGTGCACTGTGCGCAGCTTCATCAAGTGCTGCGCCTCGCCAGGCCGCAGCAGCAAGAGAAAGCAGAGCCACTTCACTTCCCGTAATGTCCCCTAAATCAAGAACATAGCTTTCGCTCTTAATTCGATATCCTGCTTCATCATCAAAGGCTGGATCAAAGCCACCTACTTCAATGTCGATTCCCAGATTTCTTAAATCATCTTTATCGCGTTCAAACATTCGCTCTTTGGCATCGGGCGCACCCTCATAGCCTTCAATAGTCGAAAAAATCTCGTTCTTAGTCAGATATCTCCTAGTTGCAAGAAGGGCGATCGTTAGGTTGATTAATCGCTCAATCTTCCGAGACACCGTAGGCACCTTTGGCTGGTCGACGTCGGCGTGCTAAGACTTCTACTCCAGGGGCCATGCGTCGGCTTTGTATGAGAAAGCCTGTATGGCCAATCATTCGTTGTTGTGGACGAACGGCTAAACCTTCATGGTGCCACCCTCGTACCAATGTTTCACTGCTTTCAGGTTCAGTAAAGCGTCCGTCGCTCTTTATCGCTTCTGCAGTGGCAGAGAGTTGTGTCGTTGTTGCAACGTAGGCCATAAAGACTCCACCGGGGCGAAGTGCTTGTGCAGCCACATCAACACACTCCCACGGCGCAAGCATGTCTAATATCACCCGGTCATAGGAAGATTCCACCTCTTGATCTTGCAGATCGCCAACGGTCAAACTCCAATTTGATGGTGAGCCTGCAAAGTAGTTCTCAACATTTGCCCGTGCGTTATCGGCAAAGTCAGAGCGGCGCTCAACAGAGTGCACCGAACCAGTATTGGAACAGGCACGCAAAAGTGAAATCGTGAGTGCACCACTTCCAACACCTGCCTCTAAGACGCGTGCGCCAGGATAGATATCGGCCATCCCCACAATCATGGCTGCATCTTTAGGGTAAACAATCGTTGCACCGCGCGGCATAGTAAGTACATAGTCGGCTAACAAAGGCTTGAAAGCGGTAAATTTGAGTCCTCCCGTAGTGCTAACAACACTTCCTTCAGGCATTCCTATTAACTCATCATGTGTAATCCACCCTTTGTGGGTGTGCCACTCCTTGCCCGCTGTAATAGTGAAGCTGTACAACTTGCCTTTGGGGTCGGTCAATTGAATACGATCCCCATCGCTGAAATACCCTAAATTAGACACGTAGGTATCTTAGGCGAAAAATAATCAGCCAGTGAGAGTATCTTGCGTCAGGTGAACAGTGATCCCAGACTCCGGCTCTCGCCCAGCAGCGTTAATGAGTTTAATAACTGCCCTCAACTCTATAAGTACCGAAGTATCGATCGACTGCCGCAGCCGCCTAGTTTGGATGCTGAAAGAGGCACGTTAGTGCACACGGTGTTACATGATTTATTCGAGCATCCGGCGCACGAGCGAACACCGCAGAACGCTATTGATCTACTACCAACTAGATGGCGTGCGCAGGTAGAAGCGAAGCCAGAGTTAGCCAGCATGGTGACTAATGACAAAGAGTGGCTTGACCGAGCGACCTCACTGGTGCAGACATATTTCACACTGGAACAACCAACTACTTTCGAGGCGACGCATCGTGAAATGCATTTAGAGAATGACTTTAGGGAAGATATCTATCTGCATGGCTATGTCGACCGACTTGATGTTGCACCGAGCGGAGAAGTACGAATAATCGATTACAAAACGGGAAAATCTCCAAAGCCTGGCTGGGAAGATAAGGCACTTTTTCAACTGCGTGTCTATGCGCTGCTGTATTGGAAAAATAGCGGTGTGCTTCCTCGATTGTTGCAGTTAATGTATCTAGGTGATGGAAAGTTAGTGAGAAGTAATCCAACATTGGCTGATTTAGAATCGGCTAAGAAGTCACTTCTTAGAACTGCCGATGACATTTTGGCCTCTCTTGATAAAGATTATTGGCCACCTAAGCCAAGTAAATTGTGCGATTGGTGCTATTTCAAAAGGATTTGTCCGGCGCACATAAGCTAAATCGAAAGAGTGAAATCATAAAATAGTTTCTCAAGTTTTACGTAGCTCATTTGCTCAAGAGATTTAATGCATCTAACGCGTGGGCCCTCATCAACAACAACTAAATGCGGCACGGCAATGAGCCAAGCACCACTAGCTTTCGCTGCACTTACCCCAGTTAATGAGTCTTCAAAAATTAAACTGCTCTTTATATCTACCCCAGCACGTTCGGCAGCCAAAAGATATGCATCTGGGTGCGGTTTGGTATGTACAACATCATCGCTACTAATCGAAAATGCAAAGCTAATGACGCCCAGATTCTCAAGCACGGCATCAACAATGATGCGTGGACTAGCCGATACCAAGGCCGTAGTAACGCCCTGACTCTGAAGCGAGGTGACCAACTCCAGCGCCCCTGGCATCAGCGCAGTTCCTTGACGCATCTTGTGGCTCTGAGTTTGAATGAGAGTCTGCGTGAAAAAATCTGGCGACTGCGCCCCAGCGCATTTTTGGTGCATATAAGCGCCCACGCGTGTCAGGGGTCCACCAAGACAGGCGACCTGGTCCTCAAGAGTCCATGTGTATCCATAGGCGGCAGTGATCTGAGTTTCAGACTCCAACCACAAAGGCTCTGAATCTACTAAGAGACCATCCATATCAAAGAAAACTGCATCAAAAAACTCATGCGATTTTGATGTCTCCACGTGGTGCAGGGTACCGTAAGGTTTGCGGCTATGGAGATACTGCACATCCCGGCTCTACGTAATCCGGTAATGCTCTGCGCTTTCACGGGATGGAATGATGCAGCTGAAGCGGCGAGCCGCACGCTCGAGCATCTACTCGACGCACTTAGTGAAGTCTCTTCCGATGTTGTTTCAACGCTTATCGGTGAAATTGATTCCGACGAGTATTTTGATTTTCAGGTTAATCGACCCCAGGTCAACATAGATGAGCTTGAGAATCGAATAATCACATGGCCGTCAACACAAGTATGGGGTGTTGTAGTACCTGGATTCGCACGAGATCTAGTTATCGTCAAAGGCATAGAGCCATCTATGCATTGGAAGTCATTTGTTAATGAAGTTCTTGATTTAGCCGATGATATAGAGGTCTCACTCATCATTACGATTGGCTCTCTCTTGGCCGATGTTCCCCATAGCAGGCCGATTTCAGTAGGCCTGAATGCATCTAATCCAATACTTGCTAAAGATTTAGGTTTAGAGATTTCACACTATGAAGGTTCAACCGGAATTTTGGGAATCATCAATGATGCTTCATCACGCAGAGGGATCGACGCCATATCTATGTGGGCGGCAATCCCCCACTATGCATCAAATGCCCCTTCACCTAAAGCATCCCTTGCTCTTATTCATGCGATAGAAGACTTCCTTGAACTAAACATTCCCCAAGGAGAACTGGCCAATGAAGCAGATGAGTGGGAGAAAGAGATAGATGCTTTAGCCCTTGAAGATAGCGATGTCGCTGATTATGTAAAATCTTTAGAAGAGTCAAAAGATGCACAAGATCTTCCTGAGGTTTCTGGCGAAATGATCGCTAAAGAGTTTGAACGATATCTACGTCGTAATAATCAGGGTTAGAAATCAAGACCAAGCAGAGAGTCTAAACAGTTGCGCATTGCGCTCAGATCTCCACCTGTTTCGCCATTTCGACATTGCGTAGACCACGATTGCAGTGCGCTCAGCGCACGCGGGGTATTTAAGTCGTCTGCCAGCGCTTGAATAATCTCTGAAATGACTGAATCAGTAGCTGCTTGAGACTTTGCGCCTAAGGCCGACTTCAGATTGGCGACCTCGAGCTGTGCTTGCTCCAAAACCTCGTGAGTCCACATGCGATCTTGCCTGTAGTGAGACATCATGAGCGCATACTTAATTACCATCGGATCTACGCCATCAGCGATTAGCTGAGAGACAAAAACTAGATTTCCCTTACTCTTGCTCATCTTTTCGCCATCTAATCCAAGCATTCCAGCATGCACATATACGCTAGCTAACTCCTTGCCCGTCAGGACTTGAGCTTGAGTACGACACATTTCATGATGAGGGAAGATGAGATCACTTCCCCCTCCTTGTATATCTATGAGCTCATCATCATCGCTATTAGGCGAGAGATATTCATATGCAATCGCAGTGCATTCAATGTGCCAACCCGGACGCCCAACACCTAATGTTGACTGCCATCCAGGCTCACCTGGTCGCTGGGCCATCCACACTAAACAATCAAGTGAATCTCGCTTTCCAATAAGTAAAGGGTCTCCCCCACGTTGGGAAAATATTGATTCCATTTCTTTCTTATCCAGATGCGAGAGTGCACCAAAATCAGATACTAAATTGTTTTCGAAATATAAATCTTTATCTATTAAATATGTAGATCCTTTAGCAGAAAGCAACTCGATAGCTTTGACCACTAATGGAATAGCTTCTACCGCGCCTATGTAATGGAGAGGTGGAATTACTCTGAGTGCGACCATATCAGATCGAAAAAGCTCGATTTGAGAAGTTGCTAAATCCTGCCAATTCACGCCATCGCGCTTTGCTCGCTCCAAAAGCGGATCATCTATGTCGGTTATGTTCTGCACATAATTGACGTGACTGCCAGCTGCTCGTAAATATCTTTGAATTAAATCAAATGTTAAGTACGTAGCTGCATGCCCAAGGTGAGTGGCATCGTAAGGAGTTATTCCGCACACATACATCCGATATGAATCTTTTTTCGCAACCCTATGCAGCGTATTTGACTTCGTATCTGTAAGAGATAAGGGTGGAATTGGTCGCCTGGGATTTAGCGCCGGCACCGTTATCGAAGGCCACGATTGCATCTGCTCATAGTAGTTTGTGTTTCTTTAAAATGCAGGCCAAGGAACCGGTGGCCACTCTTGACTTGGAATAGGCATAGTTCCCGTATCAATCAACCTAGAAGTACGTATGATGAGCGCTTGAATCTCGTGTTCGGTGAGAAACTCAGTGAGATCGAAGTTCTGGTCTAATGATTCTTTGAGAAATTCCAGTAGCGCTAGCTCGCTCTCAAGAAGAGGTTCTCCAGCCCACTGCCACAAGACTGTACGTAACTTGTCGTCGACATGGAAAGTCACTCCGTGATCGCATCCAAAGACCTTACCCTGGTTATCAGGCAGAAGATGTCCAATCTTGCGATCAGTATTGTTTATAATCGCATCGAAGAAGGCCATGGCTCGTAGCTGCGGATTTTTGGTTGAGAAGAAATCAGCGAGATCGATACTCTCATCTATATCGATCCACTCTTGAACCATACCTTCACCATAGGGACCATCTCTTAGAACCGTTACAGGCACTAGATTCAAATCCAAAAACTTACTCAGCAAATATGAGGCGTATTCACGGTGGGCTAAAGTGCCATCGGGAAAATCCCATAATGCGCGTTCGCCTGCGATGGGTTTATATATACACGCCATTGATTCACCATCTAGCGTTGTAGTTGCAAATAAAGTGGCATTTGACGCATCTATTAATCGACCGGTGACCGAGATTTCTCCGAGCGTTAATAGCCTGCGCTTAGCGTCTGTATCCATTGGATCTTGGACATAGATGACCATGCGGATCTATAGCTAGACCACACAAAGGGCATGGTAAACGCCCAGAACTTATAACGGCTTGAGAGCGTTTTACAAAGGCGTAGGCCATATCTATAGGCAGAGTAATACTCCATCCTGGCACTGTTGAATCTTCATCTACATCTAAAAGTTCAATCTCTATCTGGCCAGCATCTTCATTCCAAGAGATAGAGATGGCCCCTACTATAAAATCAGGATCGATGGGTTGCTCGAGGGGATCATCATCTCTTTGAAAAGGCTCCGAAAGAGTTACAACACCAGTTTTTCGCAGCTGCGAAATCAATATCTCTAAACGTTGGGTTAATGCACCGACTTGCGACTTCTCTACTGCAACAGTTGCTAGGCGCCCAGATTGTCGAACTTGCAGGTAAAAAGCCCGCTCACCAGGCTGACCAACTGTCCCAACAATAAAACGCTCTACTGAATCAAAGATCATGAGCCTCCACCGATCAGATTTTTAGCGCGATACGGTGCGTTCAAAAAATCCTGGACATTGGATCGGGAATCATTCATCAGTAGAACTCGAGGTTTATTTGAGGAGAAATCCAGTACCGTAATTGAGGCTGGATCGATAACAATGCGTTGAAAGTCATCTAAATGCATAGCTAAAACTGAAGAGACAATTGCTTTGATCACATCTCCGTGGCTTACAAAGACATCTGAACCCTTGCCCTTCTTAGACAAGGCAGAGTGAATTGAACTCATGGCCCGTGCTTGTACGTGAGCTAAGCCTTCCCCACCTGGAAAATACATTGAACTGGGTGAGTTTTGTACCGTATGCCATTGGCGTTTACGCGCGAGCATGGATAGTTTCTTACCGCTCCAATTGCCGTAATCAACTTCAATAAGACCGTTATCTTCAACCATAGACACGCGTGGATTGGTCATGGAACCAATCTGATTCCACCACGGAGAAATAGTCTCATTGCAACGTTGCAGCGGACTTACATGTAGAGATCTGATTTTTATTGAACCTAGCCGTGTTATGAGACGTTCAGACTGCTCGATTCCCCGCTCCGATAGTGCAATACCTGGTAGTCGACCTGAAAGGACTCCACGTTCATTGGCCTTGGAATGCGCATGTCTAATCAAAACGATCTGCATAAAACAAAGGCTATCGCAGGTTTTACCGCTACGTCTTGCTAAGGTCGCCCCATGCAGATGCGAAGGGCCGGAACAAGCGGACTCACACTTTCACGCCTTGGCTTAGGAAGCATGACGTGGGGTAGAGATACAGATGAACATGAAGCCGCTGACCAATGCCGGGCATATATAGACGCTGGTGGTAATTTCATTGATACAGCCAACACCTACGGAGATGGTGACAGCGAACGTGTGATTGGTGGATTAATAGGCACTCTCTTTAGTCGCGATGAAGTAGTTATTGCGACAAAGGCGGGCTTAAGTTTCTCCGATGGTCTTCGATCAGTTGATACGTCTCGCAAAACACTGATTTCACAGCTGGACAAATCTCTGCAACGTTTGGGAAGCGACTACGTCGACATATGGCAGATACATGCCTGGGATCAATTCACACCACTAGATGAGAGCCTTGCCGCCCTCGACTATGCATATACAACGGGGCGTGCGCGCTATGTTGGAGTAAGTAATTATTCTGGATGGCAATTAGCAAGAGCGGCGACCAAGCAACAGGCTAATTCCATGAAGGCGCCTTTAGTAACTGCCCAAAATGAATACTCCTTACTCAATAGAGATGCTGAGGTTGAGGTTTTAGAGGCTGCAGATGATTGTGGGATCGGCTTTCTTGCATGGGCGCCACTTGCCCGCGGTGTATTAACTGGTAAGTACCGCAAAGGTATTCCAAGTGATTCGCGCGGTGCAGCTCCGCATTTCGCCAAACATATCGAGCCATACTTGGATGCACGTAGTTCGCGAATCGTTGAGGCCGTCAGCATCGCAGCTCAAGGATTGGGTTACTCCCCCTTGGAGGTTGCCTTAGCATGGGTACGCGATGCTCCTGGTGTCACAAGTGCAATTGTAGGTGCGCGAACAGGAGCCCAGCTGCGGGGATTTCTCCAGTCAGAAGAGATCACGCTTCCCCAAGTTGTACGCAGTGCTCTAGATGACGTGAGTCTCTAACTATTTTCTAAAAAATCCTTCAAGGTGCGCACACCGAAAGTGAGACCATCGACTGGTACACGCTCATCGACTCCATGGAACATCGCCATGAAATCAAACTCAGCATCGAGCTTCAAGGGTGAAAAACCATAACCAATGATTCCAAGTTCAGCTAGAGCTTTGTTATCGGTTCCACCGCTCATTAAATACGGAACTGGAATACCTTCTGGGTCCTCTTTCACAATGGCGGCACACATTGCATCAACTAAGTCGCCTTCGAATGGAACTTCTAAGGCTTTATCACGTGTGATTGTTTCAACACTTACGTGAGCTCCAATCAGTGATTGAATAGTCGAGTTGAGTTCATCTTCAAAGCCAGGAATAAATCGGCCATCAATAACCGCACTCGCCGAACCAGGAATAACATTTGCTTTATATCCAGCTTCTAACATCGTTGGGTTGGCAGTATTTTGTAGCGTTGCACCAATCATGCGCGCAGCAAAACCAACTTCTGATAACAATGGTCGTAAATCCTTTTCATCGTAGGCTTTGCCAGTAACTTCAGCTACGCGCTTAAAGAGCGCTTTCACCGTAGTGCTGTAACGCTGGGGCCAACTGTAATTTCCAATTGCGCTGACTGCTTCGGTAAGTCGAGTAAGAGCATTTTCATCATTCATAACAGAGCCATGGCCAGCGCGTCCGTTAGCAGTGAGGCGCATCCAATGAATTCCCTTTTCCGCAGTTTCAATCATGTATAAACGCTTTCCATTTGCAACGGTTACTGAAAAACCACCTACCTCAGAAACTGCCTCTGTGCATCCAGCGAATAACTCTGGATGATTCTTAACCATCCAGTGCGAGCCATAGATACTTCCAGCTTCTTCATCGGCAAAGAAGGCTAAGACAATATCGCGTGGTGGTTTGTAACCGGTACGAGCCCATTCACGAACAGTTGCCAACATCATGGCATCCATATTTTTCATATCAACTGCACCGCGGCCCCAGATAAATCCATCTTTGATGTCGCCACAGAAGGGATCCACACTCCAGTCATCGGCATTGGCTGGCACAACATCAATATGCCCATGGACAACTAGACCAGGGCGATTCGAATTACTACCTTGCAAGCGCGCCATCACATTGCAGCGCCCTGGTGCTGATTCATACATCGTTGATTCAACTCCCACTTCGGCAAGTGATGCAACGACATATGCAGCCACTGCAGCTTCATTACCCTTGCCGTCGCCAAAGTTCACACTGGGGATTCTGATGAGATCTTGGCAGATTGAAATAGCTTCTTGTTCAATGCGCGAGAGTTGCGAAGTATCCATTTCGCCATTCTCTCACCAAATTGCTATCCTTGCCCTTCACTCAGTCCGGGTGGCGGAATTGGCAGACGCGCTAGCTTGAGGTGCTAGTGCCCGCAAGGGCTTAGGGGTTCAAGTCCCCTTTCGGACACATGCATATAGATGACGCGCTCTCGCTCATCCGAGAAATTCCTGACTATCCAAAGCCAGGTATTCGATTCTTAGATATCACTCCTCTACTGTCCAATCCGCAAGCATTTAATGCAGTAACAATGCGATTTGCTAGCTATGCCGAGCCAGGCACATTAGTTGCAGGAGTTGAAGCTCGTGGTTTTATTCTTGCAAGTGCACTTTCTCATCAACTTCAATCGGGATTTATTCCTATTCGCAAGGCAGGAAAACTTCCCTTCGTAACTTTCAGTGAAAGCTATGGTCTGGAATACGGAAGCGACACTCTTGAGATTCATATCGATGCCGTCACGGCCGGTGACAAAGTTCTGATCGTTGACGACGTGCTTGCTACGGGTGGAACAATCGCAGCGGCGATCGAGTTGGTTCGCCGATGTGGAGCTGAGGTTGTTGGGGTTTTGGCATTATTAGAGATTGGGGTACTTTCAGGACGCGCATTTTTAGAGGGTAAATATCCCGATATAACAGTTTCAACGCTGGTAGTTTCTTAAACGTGCGCGTTCTTCAAATTCAGGGGCTTCGAGCATTTGCTGCGATAGTGGTGACGCTTTTTCACGCCCGACTGGTACCGGGTGGATTTATCGGTGTAGATATCTTCTATGTTATCTCTGGTTACCTAATAACTGGCCTAATTCTTCGAGAGATAGATGCCACCGGTCATCTCAATCTCAACGCTTTTTATCAACGTAGAATCAAAAGGTTGCTGCCAACTTCAGTCTTCGTTCTCTTTGCTACCGCCCTAGTAGGTTGGTTTGTCCTACCAGTCATCACTCGTGACTCCTTGGGGCGCGATCTATTTGCAGCCTCTGCTTACATCTCAAACTATCTATTTGCCTGGTGGCAAAATGACTACCAAAATTTAGATGCAACTCCATCTCCTTTCATTCACTACTGGTCTTTAGCAGTGGAGGAACAGTTCTATCTGGTGTGGCCACTCTTTATTCTTCTACTGGCGCGTTCGGGCAAGAAGATTGTATTCATTGGAATAACTCTCATAACCGGACTCTCCCTGCTTCTTTCGATTTACCAAACACAGACCTCTCCTATTTGGGCATTTTATTCACTTCCTACTCGCGCCTGGGAGCTGGGTATCGGCGCACTTTTGCTTTTTATTCCAAACAAAGTTTTCGGTAATAAGTTTTTACCCTGGATCGGTTTCATAGGAATCGTTATCTCATCACTCTACTTTGATGAGAAGACCGCTTTCCCAGGCGTCAACGCGGTTTTACCAGTCTTTGCGACAGCGCTACTCATTGCCACTATCGCAATCTGGCCGCCAATATTTAATGATCTGTCAAATAATCGAATAAGTCAGTGGCTTGGAAAGATTTCATATCCACTCTACTTATGGCATTGGCCAGCTTTAGTTTTGCCAAGTAGTGCACTCGGGCGCCCATTGAGAATTCGTGAAAGAATAGCGTGCATTGTTCTCACCGTTATTTTGGCGCACTTTACCAATAAGTTTATTGAAGAACCGCTTCGACATAAAAAAATTGCACCTAAAAAAATATATATGGTCGCACTTGCAACCACACTCGTATCATTAATAATGGGAGTTCTCATTGCAACTTCTGCAACATCTATCATTTCAACAAAAGGTGCAACTTCCTATACTTTTGACCTTGAAAAGGTTATGGCAAAACCCACCGTTTACGGTGATGGTTGTCATGTGAACTATGGTGAAACTAAATCTGGTTACTGTACCTACGGTAAAAAGGCTTCCCCAACAACGATTGTGCTCTACGGCGACTCCCATGCAGCACAGTGGTTCCCTGCTCTTCAGACATTGGCGAGCGAGCGGGGCTTCACCCTAATCTCACTGACCAAATCAGCATGTCCCTCAGTAGATTCGCCCCGCCCAGACCAAGGTGCCTTTAAGAATGTTCATTGCGAAAAGTGGCGAGAGAATTCGATTGCACGTATACAAGAAATTCAACCGGCAGCAGTCATCGTCAGTAGTTTTCAATATTTCACGCCCCCACATGGATATCCAAATAGAGCTAAATGGTGGAGTGACGGACAACAAAAACTCTTGCATGACCTAAAAGGTGCTAGCGATAAGCTGATCTATCTCAGTGATACACCGCACCCAATTCGTGATATCCCATCTTGCCTGGCTTCACGCAACTCTGACACGTGCGACTCCACTGAAAAGTCCCCCGTCAATATAGTTCAAGGCTTCTCAATTATTGATCCTACAGATTGGCTCTGTTCACGCTTTTGTCCCGCAATTATCGATGGAATCGTGGCATATAGAGATGCATCACATATCTCGGTAGATATGGCACGCCACTTAAGCAGAGAGTTAGAGCAGGCCCTTATTCGCGCTGGGCTTTTTACTTAACGGTGTGACAAGATACCTATCATGGCTGAATTGATCTACTACTGCGGAACGATGGATAGCGGCAAATCCACACTGGCCTTGCAGACCGCCCACAACCACCACAGTAGAGGTCGATCTGGAGTTATATTTACTAATAAAGATCGTGCTGGAAGTGGAATCATTTCATCGCGTTTAGGTCTCTCATCTCCGGCGATTGAGGTTTCCCCCGGGCTAGACCTGCACAAACATGTTGTCGATCATCTCTCAGCTGGAGATCGAATTGATTACATCATTTGTGATGAAGCACAGTTTTATGAGCGCGAACAGATTGAGCAACTTGCACGTATTGTTGACGGTCTGGGCATCGATGTTTTTGCTTTCGGGATTTTAACCGACTTCAAAACCTTACTTTTTCCAGGCTCAGCACGTCTGATTGAATTAGCTGATCGTGTTAATGCTCTTCAAGTTGAAGCGCTATGTTGGTGCGGTTCACGAGCCACCCATAATGCCCGAACACAGGGTGGCGTAATGGTTGTAGAAGGCGAGCAAGTTGTAGTCGGTGACGTAACATCCGGTGCAGAGATCGCCTACGAGGTTTTGTGTAGACGACACCACATGCGTCACGTCACCGCCCGAGCTTCTCGCGCAGGACATATTTCCTCGCAACCACTACCGTTTAAGGAGTAATGCCATGAAGTCAAGAACTCTAGCCGCGCTTTCCCCTGGCTCATTAATCCTTCCACACGAGATTGAGCGTCGCACTATTGGAGCTCACGATGTTGCCTTGGATATCGCTTTCGCCGGTATCTGTCACTCAGATATTCACCAAGTACGAGAAGAGTGGGGACCCGCAATATTTCCAATGGTTCCAGGACATGAAATAGTGGGAACAGTCAGTGCAATTGGTACAGATGTCACTAAATTTAAAGTTGGAGATCGAATCGGAGTAGGAGTCTTCATCGACTCGTGTCGAACATGTGCGAGTTGTGTCGCAGGATTACAGCAGTACTGCGAGTCAGGCATGACAGGCACTTACAACACACGTGAGCGCGACGGAAAAACAGTCGCCTACGGTGGCTATTCAAATAACTTTGTTATCAATCAAGATTATGCAGTCCACATCCCTGATAATTTAGATATGGCGGGAGTAGCTCCTCTCCTATGCGCAGGAATAACTCTGTATTCTCCATTAAAAAAATGGGGCGCACAGTCGGGCATGAAAGTTGGCGTCATGGGTCTTGGAGGGCTCGGCCATATGGGTGTGAAGTTTGCTCACGCCATGGGTGCTGAAGTAACGGTTTTTTCACACTCAGCATCTAAAAAGGCTGATGCCCTTGCTAAGGGTGCAACTCACTTTGTGTGTACTAGCGAAGCCGAATCTCTTAAACCTTGGAATAAGAAGTTTGACCTTATTCTCAATACAGTCAGTGCAGAGTTGGATATAAACCTCTACTTAGACCTGCTCACACTTGATGCAACGATGGTTGTTATTGGATTACCTGGTAAACCTTACACAGTAAATGTAGGGACACTATTGAATGGTCGCCGTCGAATTGCTGGATCAATGATTGGTGGCATCCCCGAGCTACAAGAGATGCTAGATTCTTGTGGAGAAAAATCCTTAGTCAGCGATGTAGAGATTATCCGCGCAGACTATGTCAATACAGCCTATGATCGAACCGTAGCAAGTGATGTTAAATACCGATTCGTTATCGACGCTTCAACTATTTGATTTTTAGCTCAACTGATGCACGACGAGTGCTAACAGTGGTGCAACTGCAAGAGCTGGAAGAAGATTGCCGATCGCTACATTCTTCACATTAAGTAGTCTTAGGCCAATGGTAATCAACATGACGCCACCCACTACCGTCATTGCATCTACTTGGTATGGCGAAAGAATTTGACCCAACAGCAATCCAATAAGCGTCCATAGACCCTGATAAATACCAACTGGAATCGCCGACACTGCAACTCCCCAGCCGAGGGATGTAGCAAAGGCCATCGCCGCAAAAAAGTCGAGTGTGCTTTTCAATAGAAGCTGATCGATACCTGTGGACATGCCATCACTAATGGAGCCTAAAATTGCAAGCGGACCAATTGCAAAGAGAAGAGAGGCTGAGACAAAGCCCTCCACAAAGGGGCTCTCCTTGGATGCCCCAAAACGTTTACGTAATCTCTCACCGAGTGTTTCAAATTTATATTCTAGGCGAAGAGCTGAACCGATGAGACCACCGATCAGTAATGAGCCAAGAACAACTAGGAGTGGCCACCCTTTTGGAAAAGCGGCAATAAATTGAGGTGACCACATTGCAATGAGAGCAGAGGCCGCTCCGAGCATTGTGACGAGCCCTAAAACATCAGTGAGTAAAACTCTTGTCTTACCTGACATTCGATTTCCGACTAAAACACCTATAGATGCTCCACCAACGATAGTGAGAATATTTATGACGGTACCGATTCCTGGAAACATTGCTGCAGGCTACGCAGATTTATATGCCGATGCAACAACCAGTCGTGGGTTAGACTCCCCGGATGACAAGGAGAAAACTAATGGATTTTTTTCGCCCCCATAAGACGGTTCCGCACACTCCTTGGACTGCAGCAAGTCGATGGGATCTTTCGCCTCTTCGAGTATTCATTTTATTGGGTGGTCTCTTTATTTTCGGCATCGGTGATGCGCTACTCATACAAGGCAATATTGGAAATGCCCCTTGGTCTGTCTTTGCTCAAGGTCTTTCTCATCGATTAGATATAACTATGGGATGGTCAACATTTGGAATAAGTGCTCTCGTGCTACTGGCTTGGATTCCACTTCGCGAGAAGCCTGGTTTCGGTACGATTTCAAATATCCTAGTCATTGCAATCGCCATTCAAATTGGTGTCACTTATATTCCCGTGCAGCACAACTACTTTCTTGGAATCATTTACTCACTTGTCGGAGTCGCAGCGGTAGGGATCGCCTCAAGTTTATACATCACGTGTGGTCTTGGTCCTGGCCCTCGAGATGGCCTGATGACAGCTATTCATCACCGCTCAGGTGTTCGCGTTGGAAGGGTCCGACTAGCTATTGAAAGCACCGTAGTGCTCTTTGGCGCTCTTTTGGGAGGCAATGTTGGTCTGGGCACGCTTATCTTTGCCGCTTGTATCGGTCAATCTGTTGCTATTTCTCTTGGTGTGGTTTCCCGCCTTACCGCTAAGTAGCCGATAGCCTGCTTCTTATCTTCCCTCGGCTTTGTACATGCCGATCTTTAGTGCACGGGGTCGTAAACACCCCCGATACCAAAACAGAAAGGAATAATGATGCTCGATACGTATTTTAAAATCTCAGAACGTGGGTCAACGCTAGCTCGTGAAGTCCGTGGCGGCTTCGTCACATTCTTTACAATGGCATACATCGTTGCGCTTAATCCACTGATCATTGGCCTTGCCAAGGATGCAGATGGAAAGTTCCTCGGTGGCGGAGACGCTCCAAACTTGGCAGCTGTTGCAGCAATGACAGCGCTGATGGCAGGAGTTTTGACGATTCTTATGGGTGTCGTTGGTAACTATCCAATGGCACTTGCAACCGGCCTTGGTCTCAACACTTTCGTGGCCGTTGGAATCGCTTCCCAGATGTCGTGGGCAGATGCCATGGGCTTAGTAGTGCTGGAAGGTTTAATTATCACGATCCTTGTTTTGACTGGTTTTAGAACTGCAGTCTTTAAGGCAGTTCCAGCTCAACTCAAAATTGCAGTGTCAGTTGGTATAGGTCTCTTCATCGCTCTCATCGGACTCGTCGACGCTGGCTTTGTTCGCAAAACCGGTGCTGGTCCAGTTCCAGTCACTCTTGGAGATAACGGAACTCTCGTTGGCTGGCCAATCGTCATCTTTGCTTTCGGTCTCTTCTTGATGATTGCGCTCATGGTAAAGAAAGTAAAGGGTGCACTTCTTATCGGTATTGCAGCGGCAACTGTTGCTGCAATTGCAGTTGAGTCAGCATTCAAAATTGGTCCTGGCTTCAACGGTGCTACCGGCGCTGTTAATCCAAAGGGATGGGGTCTTAACGTTCCCGCTATTCCAACGGAGATAGTTGGTACACCAGACTTCGGGCTATTTGGTCAGTTCAATCTATTTGGATCATTTGACCGAATTCCTTTAATCGCCGGAATTCTCTTCGTCTTTACTTTGTTGCTCTCAGACTTCTTTGACACCGTTGGAACTGTAACGGCTATCGGATATGAAGCTGGGCTTGTTGACAAAAATGGTGACATCCCAAATAACGATCGCATTCTATTGGTCGACTCATTGGCAGCAGTTGCTGGCGGTGCTGGAAGCATCTCCTCCAACACAAGCTACATCGAATCAGCGGCGGGTGTAGGAGAAGGCGCACGAACTGGTCTTGCATCAGTGGTTACAGGAGCTCTCTTCCTACTAACAACTTTCCTATCGCCTCTTGTGGCAGTTATTCCTTACGAAGCCGCGACGCCAGCTCTGGTAATCGTTGGCTTCCTGATGATGACTCAGATTAAGAAGATTGATTGGGAAGATTATGGAATCGCAATTCCTTCATTCCTAACAATTATTCTGATGCCATTTACTTACAATATTTCAGTAGGTATTGGCGCTGGATTTGTCTCTCACGTAGTAATCCGTCTGGTCCAAGGTCGTCGCAAAGATGTTCATCCATTGCTTCTTCTTGTATCAGGCCTGTTTATGATCTACTTCTTATCTTCGCCAATCAACGCCTGGGTAGGCTAGTTATCTAAGTTAAGAAAAGCCCTGCGCTCATATGTGCAGGGCTTTTCTTATGCCCATAGAATCGGTGATTCACTGTGTGATTTCAGCAGTATGTTGGTGCGAGAGAATGGCTTGGAGCCAAAAAACCCTCGATAGGCCGATAAAGGACTTGGGTGCGCAGATTCAATAGTTGCTTGATCGTTAAAGTAGAGCTTCAACTCTTGGGCAGCTTTACCCCAAAAAATCCCCACAGTATTCCTTTGACCTAAAATCTCTACAGCCCCATTTGTAATCTTTTGCCAACCATAATCGTGATGCGCAAGGCAGGTTCCAGGTGTTGTGCTCAGGATTCGATTCAGCAAGAAAACCCCTTGCTCTGCCCAATCGCTGAGATCGCCGTTTGTGCGCAACGGTGTATTCAAGTCGTCACTGAGCTCTCGAAAAATATTCCTCAGTGACGCTGGAAGAGTCTTTGAAGTTACCGAGAAGGCTAAACCTTCGGCATGACCTGCCCCAGGATATGGATCTTGACCAGCTATGACGACCTTAACCTTGCTTATGGGTTGGCTAAAAACACGCATAATGTTGGAATAGTGTGGTGTGACATTGTTAGGATCGATACGCACATCTATGAGATCAATCTCCTGCTTAAGATGCTCCAATGCAATCTGCCACTCTGAATGCATCTGTTGAAACAGCGACATACATCTAGACCGTAGTGCGTGCGAAAAAACGACCTGAGTCAAAGGTCACGGTGATAGATGTATCAAAGACCGCAGAGATATGTTCAGATGTTATTACCGAAGAAGCGGGACCACTTACTGCTACTAAGCCATCTTTGAGTAAGAGTGCATGGGTGGTGCCTACTGGTATCTCCTCTATATGGTGGGTGACCAAAATTGTTGCTGGGGCTAATGGGTCAAATGAAAACTGCGAAAATCGACGTAATAGATCTTCACGGCCACCAACATCTAATCCCCCGGCAGGTTCATCTAGTAGGAGTAGTTCTGGATCAGTCATCAAGGCACGAGCAATTTGAACTCGCTTGCGTTCGCCCTCACTTAACGTTCCATAGTGGCGATCACCCAATTCGCGAACTCCAAATGTTGTCAGAAGTGCCATCGCTCTCGATTCATCCCATAAATCGTAAACTTCATTCCACCTGCCAGCGATTGCATATGCTGCAGTAAGTACTACATCTCGAACTTTCTCATAATAGGGAATCTCTTCATTCGTTAAAGCACCACAGGTTCCAATACGCGTGCGAAGTTCAAAGAGATCAACTCGACCCATCTGCTGACCCAAGACGCTCACTTGGCCCGTAGTTGGAAATAGTTTTGTACTCAGTACCTGCAATAAGGTCGACTTGCCTGCACCGTTAGGACCAAGAACTACCCACCGCTCCCCTGGCATAATCTCAAAATTTAGTGGACCTAGAATGCTCTTGCCGGCACGCACAACGGTGACATCGTTGATACTAAGAACAGATGTACTCGTCATAGGCCATGAAGATACTGCTTAGTTGCATCATGTAAGGCGATTTTGCCCCTTAATGCCTAGTGATTCGCGATAAACTCCCCAGTCTTATGACCTCTCATGAAGAATTCACTGGACTCATCTTGCTCAGCGGCGTTGATAAGCCTGGAATAACGCAGGCCCTATTTTCGACGCTGGCTCCCTTTTCGATAACAGTCCTAGATGTTGAGCAGGTTGTTATCTCTGACAGATTGATCTTGACGGTCTTAATCTCATGTAACCCAGCTCATGAAAAGGCTATCGATGACGACTTGCTTTCCTGTGCCTCTGAGCTAGAAGTCGATATTGCAACCCTCTTCTCCACTACGTCAAAAGATAGTAGTGCCGTAAAGAAGGGCTTAGTCCATGTGGTCGTTCTCAGTTCGAAACTTTTGCCACAATCTATCGCCTCAATTTCAGCTGCTATCGCACAGCTCGGTGGAAATATAGAGCGTATATCGCGAACTTCTTCCTCGCCAATTACCGCTATAGAGATGAGTATTTCAGGGACTACCTACGAAACTCTGGCCGCTGCATTAGCACCTATAGCTGCTGAACACAGTGTCGATGTTTGCGTGCAGCCCGGGGGGCAATCTCGTTTTTCAAGAAGATTAGTACAGCTAGATGTCGACTCCACTTTGATCCAACAAGAGGTTATTGATCTGCTTGCCGATAAAGCTGGTGTCGGTGAACAAGTAAGAGCGATCACAGAATCTGCGATGCGTGGTGAGTTGGATTTCGCCCAATCTTTAAGGGCTAGAGTCGCACTTCTTAAAGGCCTTCCTGAATCTGCACTCCACGAAGTACAACAAGAGATACGTTTAACTCCTGGAGCTCATACCCTAGTTTCTACGCTGCACCTTTTAGGACATAGCGTGGCCGTGGTTTCGGGAGGCTTTATTAATGTCATCGAACCTTTAATCGCCTCACTAAAAATTAAGCATGTTAAAGCTAACACGCTCGAAATCTCCAATGGTCGCTTAACTGGCGCAGTACTCGGTCCAATCATCGATCGAGCCGCAAAAGCGCAAGCGTTGCGTGAGTTTGCAGCCCTTGAATCGATCAGCATGTCACAAACAGTTGCAATAGGTGATGGAGCAAATGATCTCGATATGATCGCTGCTGCAGGCTTAGGAATAGCTTTCAATGCAAAACCGGCAGTGAAGGCCGCTGCCGATAGTTCGCTTAGTAATCCTAATCTTGACTCAGTGCTGTATTTATTAGGAATCCTGCGCGATGATAGTGAGAATTAAAGCCGACAGGCGTGAATATCTGTAACTAAAATGCCTCTGGCTCCAACTGCCCATAGTTCATCCATCACTCTATTTGTATCTTTACGCAATACCATCGCACGCACCGCTACCCAGTCTTTACGTTGCAGCGGTGAAATAGTTGGGGACTCTAAGCCTGGAGTAATTGCACATGCCACGTCGACTTGCGAAGTGGGAATATCGTAATCGAGTAGTACGTACTGACGTGCCGTCACCACTCCTTGCAATCGGCGAAGCAAAATCTCTAACTCAGCAGGAACGGATGCTCGATCTCTGCCAATTAGAACTGCTTCACTGGTCAAGATTGCTTCACCAAAGACGGATAAACCAGCCTGGCGCAATGTGCTACCCGTGCTCACCACATCGGCAATCACATCTGCAACTCCCAGGCGGACGCTGCTCTCAACTGCTCCATCAAGGCGCACAACATCGGCTTGAATCCCACAACTCTGCAAGTGTTGGGCAACTAAGCCTGGATAAGCAGTGGCCACACGCTTACCTTCAATATCGGCCAATGTCCACGCTCGATCCGAAGGTGCTGCAAAGCGAAAAGTAGAGCCCCCAAAGTTCAATGCCATCAACTCAGTAGCCTTTGCTGCCGAATCTATGAGTAGATCTCTTCCGGTGATTCCAGCCTCAAGTTCGCCTGTGCCAACGTAGATTGCAATATCTCGTGGACGTAGATAATAAAACTCAACGTTATTGTCGGCATCAATGAGAATTAAATCTCGCGAATCTGAGCGCTGCTTATATCCAGCTTCTTTGAGAATCGAGATTGAATCCTCAGCTAATGATCCCTTATTAGGTACAGCAATTCTTAACATGTGTGATGCCTTCCTATAGGTACTTATAAATATCGTCAGGGGTTAAACCGCGAGCCAACATCAAAGTTTGCAGGTGATAAATTAATTGACTAATCTCTTGTGCTAATGCTTCATCGGATTCATGTTCAGCAGCTAGCCACACTTCACCAGCCTCTTCCACGATCTTTTTCCCAATAGTGTGAACACCAGCATCAACGGCGGCCACAGTCCCCGATCCCTCTTGTCGTAGCAGCACTTTCTCTGCTAACTCAATCCAGAGGCTATCGAAAGATTTCATCTGCCTAGTTTACTAGTCGAGCTCACCACCGCGTTACCTATTTTCACGGCTCCTGGAGATTTTCAGCCATGAGAGGAAGCCCCACACTACAAATGGCAGGTAAATCGCATACAAAGTACCGGTAGCCATGTAATGATATTCATTATTACTGCGCAACCGAGTGAGCTAAGGCACGCAGTGATTCGATCATGCCGGCTGGATCATCGGCGTTAAAGACTGCACTTCCAGCAACAAAGGTGTCGGCACCAGCCTCGGCAGCTGCACTAATAGTCTGGAGTGAAACTCCACCATCGACCTGTAACCAGATTGGACGATCACCAATAATAATGCGGGTTTTACGCACCTTCTCCATCATGTCATACATAAACTTTTGTCCACCAAAACCTGGCTCTACCGTCATAATTAAAAACATGTCGATGCTATCGACGTAATCTGCATAGTCTTCTACAGAAGTTCCTGGCTTAATACCTAGGCCACATCGCGCACCCGCACGTCGTATGGCTTTAGCAGTTGCGCTAATATTATTTGTAGCCTCCACGTGAATTGTCACGCTCGCACAACCCGCTTCAGCATAAGCCGGTGCAATTAGATCGGCATCAGCAACCATCAGGTGAGCATCTACCCCGATTGGACAGGCAGCGATTATCTCTGCACTTCTTGCAAAGTCAAAGGTAAAATTAGGTACAAAAACATTATCCATCACATCTAAATGCAATAAATCCGAAGCACTTGCGATTCGCTTGATCTCTTCATCTAGTTGCGAAAAATCAGCGTTTAATATGCTCGGTGTAATACGAATCTCTCGTTTCATGACACTATATTAACTTTTCTTCACTAAGACGGCTAGAAACATTGCATCGGTTCCATGTCGGTGAGTCCACAATGACATCGCACCGTCACGAGTAGCCTCTAATAAGTTCTCTGGTAGATAAGGCTCTATATCTATTAGCTCGCACTCTGGATGATTTTTCAAGATATCTCTGACTTGAACCGTTGTTTCGGCTAAGTGTGGTGAACATGTTGCATAAGCCAGAACTCCCCCAACATTTAGCACCTGAATCGATGCCTCTATGAGCTCGCACTGTAGCTCGGTAAGTGCACGTAGATCTTTGAGAGTGCGTCTCCAACGAACCTCAGGTCGTCTGCGTAGAGCCCCTAATCCTGTACAGGGCGCATCGAGAAGAACTGCGTCAAAGCTTTGAGCATGAGATGCGATATCGCGACCATCGCCACACCACACATGAGCACCGTGAACAACCCGCTTTACTAATTCAGCGCGCGCAGGTGAGACTTCATTGGCATAAAACTCAATATCTCGTGTTGCAGCGATGCTCGATAACAGAGCGGCTTTACCGCCAGGTCCAGCGCATATATCTAACCAATGTTTACCTTGCGCGATACTTGCAAATACAGTTGCAACTAGTTGTGAGCCCTCATCTTGTACTCCAGCTTTACGATGTCGAATAAGTTCAAGAGATCCTGGATTGCCTTTAAAATTAGCACCGAACGGTGAGAATTCGGTAGGTAGGCCGCCAAGGGCTACTAACTCTTCTCTTGTTGAGAATCCTGGCCAAGAAACTAAAGTTGGTGTGGCCGGTATGTTATTGATCAATAGCGCAGCTTCAACTTCTTCCCAATCCTTAAGCAGATCAAAGTATGCTGAGATAATCCATTCAGGATGCGAGTACTGAATCGACATTCGCGTAATTGGATCTTTAATCTCTTTCAATGGCGCGAACCACTCATCCACACTTCTTCTGGTAACACCCCTCAGTAATGCATTTACAAAACTAGCTTTTGACTCGCCCACTCTCTTGCGGGCAACTTCAACCGTCGCTGCGACAGCTGCATGATCTGGAATTCGCATCTCATGTATTTGATGAACACCTAGGCGACACAAATCAACAATTCCGGGGTCGACTTCACCCCATGGGCGGTCACTGAGTTGGGAAAGGACCCAATCGTGTTTGCCTTGCATCCGAAGCGTTCCATAGAGCAATTCAGTCACTAAATTACGATCGCGCTCCTCAAGGGAGCTGGCCGATAAAGCTGCAGGTAAAAGTAGATTGGAGTAGCCATCATTTCTGTTGACCTCAGTCAAAATATCAAATGCCAGGAGCCTAGATGCATCAGGTTTTGGAGATTTAAAAGTATTTCTGCGCGCTTCAACCAAAGTTTTCACCACCGCCAAGATGTGCTCCACGAGCCCAATCTGCAGCCGACATCTCATTTTTACCCGAAGGGATGATGCTCTTTAATTCTATAACTGCGCTTTGTCCAGCTCCTACAAAAAGCTTATTGTCATGAAAATAAATCTGCCCAGGGGTTAGCTTCAGATCGATATCAGCTGTGATTGCCTGAGTAATCTTGACAGGACTGCCCTTACATAAGCTCCACGCACAAGGAGCGGGATAAAACGCTCGGATCTTATTGACAACTACCTGAGCAGAATTCATCCAATCAATCTTTGCTTGATCTTTCGATATTTTTGGCGCGGTAGATGCTGCGCCTACTTGTGGTTCAGGCTCTATTCCTTGTGCGATTTTATCCAAACTTTGTTCTAAAGCCTCTGGGCCCATATGTGCTAGATGATCAAGCAATTCCAAACTGCGCCATGAAGATTCGATATGTGCTGAAAGTTGCGAGAAAACCGGACCGGTATCCATACCTTTATCTAGTTGAAAGACCGTTACTCCGGTAAGGCGATCACCGTTTTCAAGTGCACGTTGAACAGGTGCTGCGCCACGATATGCAGGTAAAAGTGAAAAATGCAGATTGATAAAACCAAAGCGTGGAAGAGTCAAAATCTCTACTGGTAGGAGTACTCCGTAACCAACCGTTAAGACCAAATCAAGGTCATCAACAACTCCCTTTAAATCAGCGGAAGAAAGCGGTTTGATACACGCAATCTCATGAATCTTGGCCCACTCGCTCACTGGGGATTGAGCTAGCTCTCTACCTCGACCAGCCGGTCTATCAGGTTGCGTGATGATGAGCGCTAACTCATGAGAGGTCGTTAGCAACCAATCGAGCGTTGGAATCGCAACATGCGGAGTAGCTGCCACTCCAATGCGCATTACGTATTCCGTCCAAAAATACTGTGCGGTGACTCTTTAATAGATATCTTTTGACCAATGTGAGCAGCCTCATTGAACCAATCGGATTCTCGAATCTCTTTCATCGCTAACTTGCGAGCATCTGGGAGCATGCGATCTATAAAAAGAATTCCATCCAAATGATCAGTTTCATGCTGCAGAGCTCTAGCTAAAAAATCTGTGCCATCGATTGTTATTGGTTCACCAAACATATTGAATCCTTTGGCAACCGCCACGATGGAACGTGGAGTTGGATAACTCATCTCTGGAAAGGAAAGACAGCCCTCATCTTCCTCCTGAATCTCCTCCCCTAGGACGAGAACAGGATTAACTAAATGACCCAGGACATCATCAACGTTCCACGTAAAGACGCGAAGCGGAACGCCGATTTGGGGTGCAGCTAAACCCGCCCCTGGTGCCTCTAACATCGTCTCGGTCAGATCTGCGACAAGGGTTCTTAACTCTTTATCAAAATCGACAACAAGGGCAGCTGGAGTCACGAGTACTGGATCTCCGAAGAAGCGAATCTCTTGTATTGGCACTGCCCCATACTACCAAAAGGCTAGAGAGAATATGGATCCACTCGTACGGTGAGTAGTTCTTTCTTAGCGATACTACGTCTTCGTTGTAATTCATGTATGAATCGCCTTACATGCGCGCTCTGACTATCGGGTGAATATAGAACAATCTTCGATAGGCCTTTTGATGAAGGAGTGGGTCCCAATACTTTGACGCTAGAAGGTAACCGTGAATCTACAATCGCCTTGTGTATACCGCTCACTAATTGACTGGTCTCAGCCGCAGGACATGTAATAAGTATGCTCTGAACGAATGGGGGTAACGAGACTTCTTCTCTCTCCACAAGCTCTCTACGAATCATCGCCCCAGGATTCCACTTAGATATCGCTGCGGTAACTGGATGCGCATCAGGAATCGACAGGAGCACGCTTCCCTTTGTATCGATCATCGCCGCGCTTTCAAAAAAAAGTTCACGAGCTCGCTCCTGTGCTCGAATATCTGGGTGTGAAAAAAACTTAATTCCTTCTAATATCACGACTGCGCTGTAGCCTCGTGCGCAACGTGGTGCTGCACCTGGGGTAGCTAAGACTAATGCTGGAGAAGCCTCTACCGAGGCTTTAATAACATCGCCAAATGAAAGAATCAATGGGAAACCAGTAAATGCTCGTGATATCTCTTCAGCCGCACGCTCGATACCTCTTCCAGCGATGTATGGCTTGCTTCGATTACACCACGTGCATGACCACTCCGAAAAAACCGTTGCACATACGGTACATATAGGAGGTGCATTTCTGGCTCCTATAGATAAGCGCCCTCCACAGCTACATTGTGCGAGATTTTTACAGTGCCCACATAGAAGTGCGTTTCCATATCCCTTGCGAGGAAGAACAAAAAGTACTGGTCCGCGGTTGAGCGCTTTTCGAATATCGGTAAAAATGCGTCCTGGCAAAAGAGTTCCATCCTCAGATGAGAATGCTTTAACGTTAAGTTTAAATGCATGGTTGATAAACCGTAATTGCTTTGTATCTATCATGAGCGAAAGCTCCATAGATGGAACGAAGCCAGCGAATATGACATCTACAGCTTCCATCGATCTGCGAATGAAGGCGATATCGCGAACATTAAATCCTGGAGAGCGAGGCTCAAAATGCTCATGAGAACTCTCCTTGTAAACAATTATTGTTTGCAAGTTAGCAACCGGCGTCAAAATTGCACTTCGAGCGCCTAACACGATGCAATTCTTCGAGTTAATAGCTTTAAGGTAGTTTTCATAACGCTTTGCTCTTGAGCACGAACTATCTAATCTCAGATAGGTAAGATGATTGACCTCTAACAGACTCTCTATCTCATTGAGGTCCTTTTCATCTGGTGCAACTACCAGTACTGATCCCTTTTTCGATGCCTTTTCTATGAGAGTGAGAATCTGTTGTGCTGGATTTTCAAATGGATCAAAGGCATAGAAGCTTTGTTCAGAAGTGGGAATACGATTCGGTATCTTGGTTACCGCTTGTGGGATAAATGTCTTATCTATCGCCGCAACCCTGGGTGGAATTGCGAGTCGAATAACATCGAAGGCATGTGTAGCCCATCGTTGAGCAACGGCCTCTATCAACTCTAATGAGCCTTTGGTTGCAACTGGATGAGCAGATAATAATTTAGATATCGCTCGTATACGACCCGAGGTCAGTGATTCCTGGCATCGCTCTATGACAATGCCCTCAACTTCACGGCCTCCAAATGGAACCTGCACTCTAACCCCAGTGGATATGTGTTCAGATAAATTCTCGGGAACCGAATAATCAAAGGGTGTATCTAAATGAAAGACTCCAGTATCAACCCAGACTCGAGCTATGGGAAAGTTCGTAGCCGGTTTTTCTTGCGGCCGTGCAACAACTTCGGCCTTCAGGCGAAATAAACGCGGCGTCGCCACGTTCTACTTAATAGCCTTGAGCAAAGCTTCCACTCGATCGGTACGCTCCCAAGCAAACTCAGGAAGCTCGCGACCAAAGTGACCATATGCACTTGTGAGCGAATAAATAGGACGCAAAAGCTGAAGATCTCTGATGATTGCTGCAGGCCTGAGATCAAAGGTTGTTAAAACAGCATCTTGAATACTTTGCACTGAAACAGTTTGAGTTCCAAATGTTTCAACAAATAATCCGACGGGCTGGGCCTTTCCAATTGCATAAGCAACCTGTACTTCACATCTGCGGGCCAAGCCCGCAGCGACCACATTCTTGGCTACCCAGCGCATGGCATAAGCAGCCGAGCGATCTACCTTGGAAGGATCTTTACCGCTAAAGGCTCCCCCACCATGTCTTGCCATACCACCATATGTATCAACAATAATTTTGCGCCCAGTCAATCCAGCGTCTCCCATTGGGCCACCGATAACGAAACGGCCAGTTGGATTGATCAGAATCTTCAACTCATTCTTTGGAAGATCGATTGAGGCCAAAATAGGCTCAATAACACACTCAATTATCTCTGGAGTTAACATCTTAACAACATCTACATCTTCACTGTGCTGACTAGAGATAACTACAGTATCTAGGGCAACCGCACGATCTCCATCGTATTCAATCGTAACTTGAGTTTTTCCATCTGGACGTAGATATGCAAGTTGGCCAGATTTACGAACTTTTGCTAGTTGAGCCGCTAAAGCATGTGCTAACCAAATAGGCAGGGGCATTAACTCCTTTGTGTCATCACAGGCATAGCCAAACATTAAACCCTGATCCCCCGCGCCTTGAAGATCTAGAGGATCAACTCCAGATGAGACACGGTGTTCGTAGGCATCATCAACGCCTTGCGCAATATCTTGCGACTGTTGGCCAATAGAGATAGAAACTCCGCAACTATTTCCATCGAAACCTTTATCAGATGAGTCATAACCGATCTCTAAAACGGTATCTCTGACAATTGTGTTGACGTCGGCATAACCATCAGTTGTAACTTCACCAGCAACATGGACTTGCCCTGTCGTAATAAGCGTCTCAACGGCAACTCGACTTTTTTTATCTTGAGAGAGTAATGAGTCCAAAACGGCATCTGAAATTGCATCGGCGATCTTGTCTGGATGTCCTTCTGTAACTGATTCCGAGGTGAAGAGACGTTTCGACATAAGTTCTAACCTAACTGCCGTTTGGCGTGATCAAGGAGTAAATCTGCGAGAGCGTCTTTGGAGACTTCCTTGAGCGCTATTTCCTCACCGTTTCTGAGAAGAATAGTACCGTGCGTGACATCTTTTCCAAATATTGCACCATTGCTAACGTCATTGACATAGATAATATCGAGAGCTTTGGCCTTCAATTTCGCGCGTGCAGACTCAAGATGATCTTTGGTTTCAGCGGCGAAGCCAATCAGTACTTGCTGCACCTTAGTAGATGCTAGCTCGGCCAATAAATCGGGGTTCGGCTCAAGTTCGATAGATGTAAATAAGGCCTTCTTGATCTTATCTGCCAGAGTTTGAACTGGTCGTGCATCTGCAACTGCTGCACACATAATAAGAACGTCACTGGAAGGAAAATCTCTCTGCAAAGCCTGCTGCATTTCACGTGCACTCTCTACGTGAGTTATAGAAATACCATCGAGTGTTGATGTATCCATATTTGCGGCCACCAAATACACATCGGCGCCACGTAACTGCGCAGCTCGCGCTAATGAGATGCCCTGTTTTCCAGAGGATCTATTTCCGATAAAGCGCACAGGGTCAATGGCTTCTCGCGTTCCCCCTGCGGCAATTAGAATCTTTCGACCAGTAAAATCTTGTGTGTTGCCTGTCATCGAATCAAACTCTTCGACTATTCGAGAGACTTCAGGGAAACGTCCTTGCCCGGAATCTGATCCAGTCAGTCGCCCCGTATCTGGCTCCATAATAATAAATCCCCGTGCACGTAGTGTCTCAACGTTCGCCTTTGTGGCGGCGTTATTCCACATATTAGGATGCATCGCTGGAACAATCATTTTCGCTACATCACTTGATAGAACAAGATTAGTTAATAAATCATCGGCTCGCCCGACTGCTATTCGAGCGATTAAATCGGCAGTTGCGGGAGCGATAATAAAAAATCCTGCGTTTTTAGCTAGGGAGATATGCGCTACTTGATGGACGCTCTCCCACACCTGCGTTAACGCCGGACGTCCTGACAGCGCTTCCCACGTTGCGGCGCCTACAAAATTGAGTGATGATGGAGTTGGCACGACCGTGACGTAATATCCACGATCGTGAAGACGACGAAGAAGATCGGCTGATTTATAGGCCGCTATTCCAGCCCCAACGCCGAGTATTACCTCACGGCGATTGGCGGACATTGGTACACAGAGACTTTAAGCCGTTGGTTCGAGATTTTCGATTGTGAGAAGACCTTCATTTATTTCGCGAAGGGCGATCGAGAGCGGCTTTTCATGCACATGTGTCTCAACCAGAGGTCCGACATATTCAAGGAGACCTTCACCGAGCTGTGAGTAGTAGGCGTTGATCTGACGAGCGCGCTTTGCAGCGTAAAGAACAAGGCTGTACTTAGAGCCACTCTTCTCTAGAAGTTCGTCAATTGGTGGATTTGTGATGCCATCCATAGTTATCCCCGCTCATAAGCTGTTTTGGTCAAGATATCAATCCTATCAGTTGTTCAACGACCCGCTCGACCTGGTCATTAACGATAACGATGTCAAAGAAGGAGGCGGCGGCCAACTCTTCCTGCGCTAAGGCCAAGCGTTCGGCTCTGCGCTCGGGCCCATCTGTGCCACGCCCCTCTAATCTAGAAACCAGCTCCTCCCACGTGGGAGGTTCTAGAAATACTAAAAGTGACTGCGCTAGATGCGCCTTCACCTGCTTGGCTCCGGCTATCTCAATCTCCAAAAGAACGTTCCTACCTTTGAGCAGCGCCTCTTCAACTGCAGATCGCGGTGTTCCATAACGGCTACCAGCAAAGGCCGCCCATTCAAGAAACTCATCATCCTTGATACGACGAGAGAACTCTTCATCAGTGATGAAAAAATAATCTACTCCATCATGTTCATTACTTCGTGGAGCACGAGTAGTAGCAGAGATACTGACCCAGAAGTCGCCAGATGTACGCAGGGTGCTTGCAACGGTGCTCTTACCAACTCCACCCGGACCCGACAAAACTAAAAGTTTGCCAGGGGCAACTGCGTGAGTGGATTTCATAAACTCATGACGCAACTGCTTTAACTGATGACGACCTAAACCCTGAATCCTGCGAGTGGGTGAGATATTCAAACGCTCCATGAGAGTGGTTGCCCTAACTTTTCCAACTCCAGATAGCGCCTCCAAAAGCTCTCTTACTCGCATCTTTCCAACACTGTCTTCATTAGCCGCTATCTCTAAGACAGTATCAATTGAAAACTCTCCACTTTTAACCTTATTTTTTACTTCTGCTCGACGCTTGCGTGATTGTGCCGCCTTTGCGAGGGCCATCGCACGTTGTTCGGCAGTTAAGTGTGGAGGTGCGCCCATGGGATAAATCTAGTGCACAGAGTTAATCTGATGAGCTATTTCAAGAGCACGATCGCGCATAGCAGAAGCGCCTTGCTGCCAATACATAGTTATCGGTCTACCTATGACGACAAAATTTGCACCACGGTCTATAGCCTCTCGTGGTGTCATTGTTCGTACTTGATCATCATTGTGTGCGACATCGGCCGGTCGTACACCAGGGGTAATAATTGTTACTGCATCACCAACAGCGAGGCGAATCGCCTGGATTTCTAAAGGCGAGCAGACAATTGCCCGAGCACCTGCGGCGGTCGCTAAGCTGGCCAAGCGAACCGCACTCTCTAAGGAGTTATCTCTAAATCCGATGCTCTGCACATCGATTTCAGATAACGAAGTTAAGACTGTTACTCCCGTTACAAAAGTGGTGGGTAGAGCATCGGCAGCGGCTCTCATCATTGCCGCTCCCCCAGAGGCATGAACAGTAAGAAACTTCGGTTTTAGACTACTTACTGCTCGTGCAGCACCAGCGACCGTGTGTTCAATGTCATGAAGTTTAAGATCGAGAAAAATATCTGCCTCGGTGTTCTGTGTTATCGCTCGTACACCTTCGCCACCAAATGTTAGAAAAAACTCTAAGCCCAACTTATAAACCGATACGACGTCTTCTGTAGCCTTAACCCAGCTAATGGCAGTGTTCAGATCAGATGTGTCAATCGCTAAAACTATTGGAGCCTTATTGTTCATCAGAGTCCTCTGGTCTATGAGCAAATCCAACTGCTTCACGCAGCGATGCAAAGCCCTTGGCGATTAGAAGTTCTTTTAACTCACTTTGAATCATCGGTAGCGCTGTGGGGTTACCGAAGCTTGCAGTACCTACAGATACCGCGCTTGCTCCAGCTGCAATCATCTCGAGGGCATCACGCCCACTTGCTACTCCACCCATACCCAAGATAGGAAGTTGAGGTAATGCAGCATGTACTTGATAAATAGCCCGAACTGCAATCGGTCTAATAGCAGGACCTGATAGACCACCTGTCTTTCCTCCAAGATGCGGTCTTAACGTTTCAATATTAATGACCATACCTAAAACTGTATTAATGAGAGCAACGGCATCGGCGCCAGCGTCAACTACTCCACGTGCAATATGCACCACATCTGTTACGTCAGGTGAGAGTTTGGCGATGATAGGAAGTTCACCGCCAATGGTGCGACGTACTCCATCTATAACCCGTCGTGATGCCTCGGGATCACAAGCAAATACCAATCCTCTATTTTCAACGTTAGGGCAGGATATGTTGACCTCAATCGCACTTATTCCCGATATCCCGCGCAGTTTGCGTGTCAGCGTTGAATACTCTTCAACTGTCTCTCCTGCGATCGAAACAATAATTCGCGCTTTCTGTTCCAGAAGATACGGAATATCTTTGGCAATGAAGGCATCGATTCCAGGACCTTGTAGGCCGATAGAGTTCAACATTCCACTAGGTGTTTCAGCCATTCGCGGAGTTGGACGTCCGTGTCGTGGCTTGGACATAACAGATTTTGTTACTACGCCTCCGATTGAATGAAGCGGAAAAAACTGCGCTAACTCTCGCCCTGAACTGGCGCATCCGCTAGCCGTGAATATCGGTGCAGGAAACCAAGAATTTCCCAGTGTTGTAGAGAAATCTAAAGCTGTCATAGCCCTTTACCAACTTTGTCCCACATAACTTTCTCGCCATCCATTACAGGTCCATCAATACAAGAGCGAAGCATCGCAATATTGCCTTCGCCATCGATTGTTGGGAGTACACACGTCATGCATACTCCAATTCCGCAGGCCATCGACTCTTCAACTGCACATTGATGGATAACATCTGAGCCTCGTGTAATCGCATCTATGGCCGCAAGCATGGGCATAGGTCCACATGAATAAATCACTGCAATATCTAAATCTTGTATGAGAGCTTGTATAGGATCGGTAACTCGACCCATCTGACCCATCGTTGCATCCTCGGTATAAATACGCAGCGAATTCACTGCACGCTTGCCCTCCATTGGTGCATAAATTTTAGATGCAGTGCTAGCTCCTAACAGCATATCAACGCGGCATCCGCGTGCCTTTAATACCTCAGCTAATCCAAATAACGGTGCTGATCCATAACCGCCGCCAACTAAAAGAACTTGCACCGGCTCGGTTGGTATACCGAAAGCGGTTCCCAATGGAACCACTACATCTAAGACGGAACCCTCGTGCTGTGAACACAGCCACATACTCCCTTGACCGTGTGGAGCGACAATTAACTCCATAGTCCCACCAGATACTGAGCTAACTGAAACGCGTGAAATCGCAAATGCGCGACGTAAAATCATGCGCGATGTATCTCCACCTACATTAATTGCCACAAAATTTCCTGGTTTACAGTGTTGAGCGACATCGCCAATATTGATAATCAATTGATGGTATTGACCTACGCGTTTATTACTAACAACCTGGGCCATTATCTGACGCGCATTGCGATTGATTTCACCCATACTAAGCCAACCATTCCTGCAGAGATTTAATTGACAACTCATTTGATTGCAAGAAGCGAATGCCCTCTACCGCCGCGTTAAATCCGGCAGTTGTAGTAATAATTGGAATCGAGCGCTGAACCGCTGCGGTACGTATGGCCCAACCATCATGGCGCGTACCGCGTCCAACTGGGGTATTTATCACCAGATCTATATCGCCAGAGTTAATCATGTCTACAATCGTGGGCTCTCCCATGGGACCTTTACCTTCAGAGTTCTTTCGAACAGTGATTGACGGTACTCCATGTGATGCTAAAAACTGCGCTGTTCCAGCTGTCGCTAAAACTCTAAAGCCTAGAGCCAGAAGACCAGCGGCTGCATCAACACCGTGAGACTTATTTTTATCGGCCAGTGAGATGAAAACCGTGCCTGTTTTAGGAAGTGGTCCGAACGCCTGTATCTGAGACTTAGCGTAGCTCTCACCAAACGTTGGCGAGATACCCATTACTTCTCCCGTAGAGCGCATCTCTGGACCAAGCACCGCATCAACGCCGCGGCCATCGGTTCGACGAAAACGATTCCATGGCAGCACCGCCTCTTTGACTGAGACCCCACGCGCGATTCCATCACCCATGGCTGGCAATAACCCCTCACTTCGCAGATCGGCAATAGAGCTACCTAGAGAGATTCTAGCTGCAGCTTTTGCTAATGGAACTCCCGTTGCTTTACTCACGAATGGCACTGTGCGAGAAGCGCGAGGGTTCGCTTCTAAAACGTAGAGTTGAGCGCCTGCGATTGCAAATTGAATATTAATAAGACCGCGAACACCAACGCCTCGAGCTATTTTAAGTGTGGCCTCCTTAATCTCTACCAATGACTGCGGTGAAACGGTCATCGAAGGCAGGACGCAGGCGCTATCTCCACTGTGAATGCCCGCCTCTTCAATGTGTTCCATCACTGCGCCAAGAAATAACTCCTCGCCATCAAAAAGTGCATCCACGTCAATTTCGATTGCACTATCTAAGAATCGATCCACTAACACTGGATGATCCGGCGTGATATCTGTTGCCCGTGAAATAAAACCAGCTAAGGATTGATCATCGTAGACAATCTCCATTCCACGACCTCCGAGAACAAAGGATGGGCGCACAAGCACTGGATAGCCGATTCGCGTTGCGATAGAGATGGCTTCTAATTGTGAAGCGGCCATGCCAAACTCTGGCGCAGTTAACTCTTGCTCAAATAAGATATTTCCGAATGCCCCACGTTCTTCAGCAGAGTTGATAGCTTCTGGGCTAGTTCCTAGAATTGTTACACCATTAGATTTGAGTCCAGCTGCTAGACCAAGTGGCGTCTGTCCACCTAACTGCGTTATCACGCCTAGCAAAGGCCCTGCTTGCGTCTCTGCGTGAATCACTTCAAGCACATCTTCTAGCGTCAAAGGTTCAAAATACAATCGATTACTTGTGTCGTAATCTGTAGAGACAGTCTCAGGATTACAGTTGATCATAATTGTTTCATAACCAGCTGCTCGAAGTGCAAATGAGGCATGGACGCATGAATAATCAAACTCAATTCCTTGACCTATTCGATTAGGCCCGCTGCCAAGAATAATTACTGCAGGAACGCTTCTAGGTCGGACTTCAGTCTCTTCTTCATAGGATGAATAGTGATAAGGGGTGAAGGCTTCGAACTCAGCGGCACACGTATCTACCGTCTTATATACAGGTCTGATAGATAAGTGGTGACGAGTACGACGCACGTCATCTTCACTTACACCGCGAATACTCGCTATCTGAGCGTCCGAAAAACCATTGGACTTAGCTGTTCGTAAAATCTCAGATGTAAGCTCACCTGGCACGCAAATTGCAACTGCCTGTTGATTTATCATCTCTACCTGGCGTATATACCAGGGATCGATTTTGCAGGCCTTGAAAACTTCATCGCTAGTTGCTCCAGCCCACAAAGCGCGCTGAACCTGTTGGAGTCGGTACTCGGTAGGAGTCGAAATCTGGGAGAGAAGTTGTTCCTTCTCCCCTGCCAAAACTTCAGGCCAAGTAAAAATCGCCTCTTTGCGCTCCAGGGATCGCAAGGCCTTCATGAGGGCCTCAGAAAAAGAGCGACCGATTGCCATAGCTTCACCGACGCTTTTCATCGTTGTTGTCAAACGTGGATCTGCATCTGCAAACTTTTCAAAGGCAAAACGTGGCATCTTGACAACGACGTAATCTAAAGTTGGTTCGAAAGATGCCGGAGTTACCTTCGTAATGTCATTCTGAATCTCATCTAATGTGTATCCAATCGCTAATTTTGTAGCGATCTTAGCAATTGGAAATCCCGTAGCTTTTGAAGCTAACGCGCTCGAGCGAGATACTCGTGGGTTCATCTCAATCACGATGATTCGGCCATCAATGGGATTCACCGCAAATTGAATATTACATCCACCCGTATCCACGCCCACTTCTCGGATGATGCGCAAAGAAAGATCACGAAGAGTTTGATACTCAACATCGGTCAAGGTCATGGCTGGTGCGACTGTAATTGAATCGCCGGTGTGCACTCCCATTGGGTCAACATTTTCAATACTGCAGACAATAACTACGTTGTCCTTGCGATCACGCATGACCTCTAGTTCATACTCTTTCCATCCAATGATCGACTCTTCAAGTAGAACTTCAGAAGTTGGACTATGTCGCAAACCCGCACCTGCTATTTGTCGTAACTCATCTTCATTGAATGCAATTCCTGAACCCAAACCACCCATAGTAAAGGATGGGCGAACAACGACCGGATAGTTCAAGGCTTGCACAGCAACGATAATCTCTTCCATCGTATGGCAGATTTTTGAGAGCGCAGACTCACCACCAACTTTTTCGACAATCGCTCTAAATAGCTCCCGATTTTCTCCACGTTGAATTGCACCAACGTCAGCACCGATTAGTTTGACACCATACTTAGTCAAAGTTCCGCGTTCAAATAATCCGATTGCCGCATTTAAGGCAGTTTGACCGCCCAAGGTAGCAAGTACTGCATCTGGTTTTTCATGTGCGATTATTTTTTCAATAACCTCTGGAGTAATGGGTTGAATATATGTAGCGTCAGCGAATTCAGGATCAGTCATTATCGTTGCAGGATTGGAGTTCACCAAAATCACGCGAATTCCTTCTTCACGCAATACGCGACAGGCCTGGGTTCCCGAGTAATCAAATTCGCAGGCCTGGCCAATAACTATGGGGCCACTTCCAATGACAAGAACACTCTTAATAGAGGTATCGCGTGGCATTATGCGCCCACCTTCGTAGACATCATTTCCACGAAGCGGTCAAATAAATATGCAGCATCATGGGGTCCGGCTGCAGCCTCTGGGTGATACTGCACCGAAAAAGCTGAGCGATCGATAAGACGTAGGCCTTCAACGACACCATCATTGAGACACACGTGGGTTACTTCTCCACGACCGAATACTGTTGTGAACTCGGTCTGCGTTGGTGCCGATAGGGCAAAACCATGATTATGAGATGTAATCTCAACTTTACCGGTGATTTTATCGATTACAGGTTGATTGATGCCCCGGTGACCAAAGGCCAACTTGTACGTTTCAAAGCCTAATGCTCTACCGAGAATTTGGTGACCAAAGCAAATTCCAAATATAGGAATCTCCTTGGTGAGAATCTGGCGAACAACCTCTATTACATCGACCATAGTAGAAGGGTCACCAGGCCCGTTAGAAATAAACAGGCCATCTGGAGCAAGCTCAACGATTTCTGCTGCGCTTGTATTAAATGGAAGCACATGTACTTCAACTCCACGTTGAGATAAAGCCCTAGGTGTTGCAGATTTAATTCCTAGATCCAAAGCAGCTACAACAAACTTCTTCTCACCTTGAGCCGCCACAATGTAAGGCTTTTTTGTCGAAACATCGGCAACGAGAAATGAGCCAGACATGTGTGCGCTTTTACGAACTTCAAGAACCATCTCTTCACGAGATAGCTGAAGGCCAGAAAAGATGCCTACACGCATCGCACCTTTATCCCGTAAATGACGCGTCAGAGCTCTTGTATCAACTCCCTGTAATCCAACAATATTTTGTTCAATCAATTCACTCTCTAAATCTTTTTCGCTTCGCCAGTTAGAGACAACTGACGATGGATTTCTAACCACAAATCCAGCGACCCAAATTTTTTCAGACTCATTGTCCTCACTATTAAAGCCAGTATTTCCTATGTGTGGAGCAGTCATCACAACAACTTGTTTGTGATACGAAGGATCAGTTAACGTCTCTTGATATCCAGTCATTCCAGTCTGGAAAACCGCCTCACCAAATGTCGTACCCAAAGCACCCCAGGATTGCCCCTCAAAGACTCTGCCATCATCTAGAACTAAGAATGCCGCACTCACTTACGCAACCACCTCGTCGGATAGGGTCATTTTACCTCTGTAAAAAGTATGGCTCACTACGCCCGGAAGTTCGTATCCATGGAAAGGGGTATTTCTGCTTCGCGATTGAACCAAGTCACGGTCAACTATCCAACTCTTTTGTGGATTGATAACGCACACGTTCGCCAGAGATCCGCTAGCTATATCGTGGCCTTGATGTTCATATCCACCAATCACAGCGGGAGCCTTAGACATTCGATCTGCTACACCGTTCCAGGTTAACAGCCCAGTCTCAACCATGGTCTTTTGTATTATGGAAAGCGCAGTTTCTAGACCTAACATGCCAAAGGATGCTTCTTGCCATTCGCACTCCTTTGACTCCATTGTGTGCGGGGCATGATCTGTCGCAACGATATCGATTGTGCCATCTGCAAGTGCTTCTCTCAACGCGTGAATATCCTTCTCGGTACGCAATGGTGGATTCACCTTGAAAACAGGGTCATATGAACTCGCTAAATCATCGGTTAATAAAAGATGATGAGGTGTTACCTCTGCACTCACATTAATGCCGCGGGCCTTAGCCCAACGAATAATCTCTACTCCCCCAGCGGTTGTTACATGACATATATGTAGTCTCGATTGAACGTGATCCGTTAGTAGAACATCGCGCGCAATAATCGCCTCCTCGGCGATAGCCGGCCACCCACGCAAGCCAAGTCGAGCAGACACCTCCCCCTCATTCATCTGCGAGCCAATTGTCAAGCGTGGCTCTTGTGCATGCTGAGCAATAACTCCATTGAACTTCTTTATGTATTCAAGTGCTCGGCGCATTACGAGTGGATCGAAAACGCACATTCCATCATCACTAAATACTCTCACTCGAGCGATTGAATCTGCCATTGCACCAATTTCAGATAATGACTCGCCTTTAAGACCCTGCGTAACAGCACCGATGGGAAAAACATCAAGCAGACCAGCCTCTTGACCTAATCTGTATACCTGCTCTACGACGCCTGCGTTGTCGGCAACAGGAGATGTGTTAGCCATCGCAGAGAGCGCCGTGAATCCACCTTTGGCTCCAGCACGTGATGCTGAATGAACCGTTTCGGCATCTTCACGGCCTGGTTGACGAAGATGCGTATGTAGATCTACCAGCCCTGGCAGAATAATCGCGCCCTTAACATCTATCACCATAGCTTGTGGATCTAAGATCGATGGAGCAATTTTACTTATCAACTCCCCATCAATCAAAATATCTTGTACTGACCCATCAGTTAGTGTGCCAGCTTTGAGTAGGTACTTAGTTGTTGTCATCATCAAGACCCCGATTCCAGTGGTGCTCCAGCTAATAAGACATAGAGGATCGCCATTCGAACACTCACACCATTTGCGACCTGTTCCACAATTACAGAGCGCGCACTGTCAGCCACCTCAGCTGCGATTTCTAAGCCACGATTCATCGGGCCGGGATGCATGATAATTGCATGCGGCTGCATCATCGCTAATCGCTGCGCATTCAGGCCGAAATAGCGTGAGTACTCACGAGCGTTTGGAAAAAATAAATCGCTCATTCGCTCCTGCTGCACACGTAACATCATTACAGCATCGGCCTGCGAGATCACTTCATCAAAATCATATGAAACATTAGCTGGCCAACTCTGCACTCCAACTGGTAATAAAGTAGGAGGGGCAACTAATGTCACATGCGCTCCTAAAAGATTTAGCAAAAGGACATTTGACCGCGCAACTCGCGAGTGCAAAACATCACCAACGATAGCAACGCTCAGACCCGCTAAATCTGGGCCTCCCTTACCTAAGTGTTTGCGAATTGTAAATGCATCCAAAAGTGCTTGACTCGGATGCTCGTGAGTCCCGTCTCCAGCATTAATGACACTTCCAGTCATCCACTGCGAATCGGCCAGACGTTGTGGAGCACCAGAGGCGCTGTGCCGAATCACAACGGCATCGGCCCCCATTGCTTGCAAGGTCATGGCTGTATCTTTTAGCGATTCGCCTTTACTAATACTGGAGCCCTTAGATGAAAAATTTATAACATCGGCAGATAGTCGTTTAGCTGCGGCTTCAAAAGAGATTCGCGTGCGCGTTGAATCCTCAGCAAAGAGATTAACAATTGTTCGTCCGCGAAGCGTCGGGAGCTTCTTCACCTGGCCATCACTCACACGTGCCAACTCGGTCGCCGTATCCAGAATCGAGATAGCTTGCGTTCTATTAAGATCTGCAATAGAGAGTAAGTGCTTCATACGTTAGGCCTCTCCCTCTATAAGAACTTCATCTAATCCATCTATCTCGGACAGGTGAACGCGAACCGATTGCGTTGGAGATGTTGGCAGATTCTTGCCTACGAAATCTGCTCGAATAGGTAACTCTCTATGGCCACGATCAACTAACACTGCTAGCTGCACAGATCGCGGACGTCCAATTTCACCTAATGCATCTAAGGCCGCTCTAATTGTGCGCCCAGAGAATAAAACGTCATCAATGAGAATCACATCACGTCCTTCAATTCCAATACTAGGAATCGATGTAGACATGATTGCTCGAAGTGGACGTATTCGTAAATCATCGCGGTGCATCGTGATATCCAACATTCCTGCCTGCACATCACGACTCTCAATTGTGGAGATCGTCGTAGCGATTCGCTGTGCCAAATGAGCGCCTCGAGTGGGTATGCCCAATACAGTGATGGAGTCTGCACCATGGTTTTTTTCGAGGATCTCATGAGAAATACGAGTCAACGCGCGCGAAATATCGGCAGCCGACAGGGCAATACTCATAGTAAATCTCCTTCCCCATCTCACAGGATGGGTCGTTAAAGGATGCAAGCGCGATTATAGCATCGAGACAGCCAAACTGTGGATATCTGTCTATCAGCTCTAACCCCACCTCTAGCCTTGCACTCATGAGCAACCCAACAATGAACTCAATAGCACAACGCCTGCGTGAGATCCGTACCGCTAAAGGCTTATCACTTCGTGACGTCCAGATAGCCAGTGCGGGGAAGATTCCAGCTGTCGTTCTTGGATCCTATGAACGCGCAGATCGAGCACTAAGTGTTGGTAGGGCGATTCAAATCGCCGAATTCTATGGACTTCCCCTGACATATCTACTATCAGAGCCTGCGAGCATCAAAGAGTATGGCGAAAGCATTGTGATCGATCTACGAAGACTGCGACTCTTGGCAGGTGATCAAAGCTCAATCAGCGATGAAGGTATCCACGTACGCACCGTAACAACGTATATCGCCGGCATCATAAACAAGCGTAATGATTGGAATGGAGAGGTTCTTACAGTGCGCGCTGATGATGTGGAGTTTCTAGCCACTGCACTGGGCGGTACACGCAAATCTCTTATAGAGATACTGCGGAGAAACAAAATGCTTATACAGCTAGATAGATAAACTATCTTTTATCGAAGCGATTCGACCTAAAACACCGTGAATAAATCCAGCGGAATCATCGGTGGAGAGTTCGCGAGCTAAATCTAACGCCTCATCGATGGCAACTGCATCTGGAATCTCTTCACCCCAAAGAATTTCATAAATTCCAAGGCGCAGAATATTTCTATCAACGGCAGGTAGCCGGTCCATATCCCAGCCCTGGGCATATGTAGATATTAATTCATCAATCTTTCGATAATGCCCACTAATTCCCGTGACTAACTCGCGTGTGTATTCACGAGTAGGGCGTGCATCAGGGCCCTCTTCAACCACATCGCGAAGAGTAAGTGTTTCAAGCGCGTTGGTTCCGCGAATATCGGCCTCGTACAGCAAATCTAACGCGGCCTTTCGAGCTTTACTTCTGGCCGACACTAGTTAGCGCGACCTTGGTAAGACCCATCGCGAGTATCAACCATGACAACCTCATCTTGTTTGATAAAGAGAGGAACTTGAATCTCGATTCCCGTTTCAACCGTGGCGGGTTTGGTTCCACCAGAAGATCGATCGCCCTGAATACCTGGCTCCGTGTAAGTGATTTTTAGCGGAACTGAGGCGGCTAGTTCGATATAGAGAGGATTACCTTCATGCACTGCCACAACTGCATCGGTGTTTTCTAGCATGTAGTTAGCCATGTCTCCAACAGTGGCCTCTGAAATCGTCATCTGGTCGAAAGTCTTAGCATCCATGAAAACAAAGTCTTCACCCTCTTTATAAAGGAACTGCATATCGCGCTTTTCCAAAATCTCAATCTCAATTTTCACACCTGAGTTAAAGGTACGGTCGATCACTTTGCCCGTCAGGACAGATTTCAACTTAGTACGAACAAAAGCAGGACCCTTGCCTGGCTTCACGTGTTGAAAATCAACAACATTCCATAGTTGTCCTTCGATATCTAGGGTGATGCCATTCTTAAGATCAGCTGTTGTTGCCACGGTAGAACTCCAGTCGAATTAATAGTTATTCGGCCACCGGTTGTGATGGCAAGGTAGAAAGGATACCCGTTAAAGGTAGATGCTCAGTTCGCCCCGCTGAGCAGGTTTTTCATAGCAATAATTGCCAATACATACGAGTTAGCTCCGAATCCAGCAATAGTTCCATGCGCAACACCAGAGATAACCGATGTGTGACGGAACTCTTCACGAGCCATGGGATTTGATAAATGCACCTCAATGAGTGGAGCCTTCAATAGTTCGGCAGCATCACGAATTGCATAAGAATAATGAGTGAAAGCCGCAGGATTGATAATGACTGGAGTCTGTGCATCTGCTGCGTTATGAAGCCACCCAATAATCGTCGCTTCATCATCGCTTTGTCGCACATCGGCTTCTAGGCCATGCTTCATAGCTGCACTTTCAATCTCGGCTTTTAATTCGCCGTAGTTGAGATCGCCATACATCGATGAATCTCTTATATCCAGCCGTGCAAGGTTGGGACCATTGATAACCAAAATCTTCATGTGCTAATTCTCTCATAAGCGCTACTCAATTCACTCTCGTTAAGATCTTCTAACCGTGTGGTCGAACCGAGTCCATTGAGTACGACAAAGCGCAGCTGCCTACCCCGTGCTTTTTTATCTAGCGCTAAGAGAGGCCACAAGGCTGGCCAGGCCGAAGAGGGATAAGACGTAGGTAAACCTTGCGCATGCAAAAGCTCACGATGCTGATCAAGGATCTCTGTCGTGATTAATCCCCGCGCATGTGCAAGTTCTGCTGCATAGACCAAGCCGATCGATATGGCTTCTCCATGACGTAATGAATACTTCGAATGACTCTCAATTGCATGACCAAGTGTGTGACCGTAGTTGAGAACTTCACGTGCAAAGCTCTCTCTAAAGTCTGCACCAACCACATCGGCTTTGACTTGTATCGAACGTGCAACCAACTCGCTGACAAGACGTGCATTCGAATGCAGTGACTGCGATGTGTGCCCTGATAATAAAGTAAGAATCTGGGGATCCACTATAAATCCGCACTTAATAACTTCAGCAAAACCGGCGGCGAAATCACGTTGGGATAAAGTTTCCAACCAACTAAAATCAATCAGTACTGACTGAGGCGAATGAAAAGCGCCAATTAAATTCTTACCGAAATCGCTATTGATTCCAGTCTTGCCCCCGACTGATGCATCAACCATTCCAGCAATGCTCGTAGGCACTGCAACCCAATCAATACCCCGTAACCAGGTCGCTGCAGCGAATCCCGTTAAATCGGTGATAGCTCCTCCTCCTACACCGACAATCAAGTCAGATCGCGTAAAGCCAGCTGCTCCTAACCAATTCCATAAAGAAGAAAGCGTTGAGACACTCTTCGCAGACTCTCCATCGCTTACTTCAAAAAAATGGAACTCCGCATCGGCGTCGGCTTCGAAGCGGATAGATTCGCGCATCTGGCTCGAATAAATAATCGCTACTCTCGAACGGCCTTGCGCGATCTGTAAAAGCTCACTTTTCCAACTGCAATCTATAGATACCTCATAGGTTCTTTCAGCTTGAACTGCAATACTTTTCATGATGAGGCCTCCACAATGCGGGCTACGAGCTCTTTGACGCTTGCACCATCAACTGTAACTCTAGCCGTTGCCAATTTTTCATAAATAGGACGCCTCAGCTGGTTCAGTTCCTGCCATTGTGCGCGCGGGTTACCTAATAAAAGCGGGCGATCGCGATTGAAACCTACCCGTGCAGCAGCGATAGCAAGGGAGACATCGAGGAAAACTATAGGGGCACCCGTCTTCGCCATTAGTTTTTGTGCACGTTCAGATATAGGAGCTCCTCCACCTAGTGAAAGGACACAATCAGACATCACTAAACACTCCTGTAGTACCTCAAACTCAAGGTCACGAAAAAATGCTTCACCTTTAGTTATAAAAATATCTGAGATCTTCATATCGCATTTCTCTTCAACTAAATTATCTGAATCTACAAAGGCAACCCCTATGTGCCTGGCTAGTGCCTTACCCACAGTGCTTTTTCCAGCACCTGGCGGGCCAATCAAAATATGTGTGGGCATAAGAAGTGACCTACTTAAAATTAAGATTCAGCATGTAGCTTTCAAAGTTACGCTTAGTTTCACCTACAGAATCGCCACCAAATTTCTCAAGCACGGCCTCGGCTAAAACAAGTGCAACCATAGCCTCTGCTACTACGCCAGCTGCTGGAACTGCACAGACATCTGAACGTTGATTTATGGCTTTGGCCGCCTCTCCTGTTGCAACATCTATAGTGTCTAACGCTTTAGGAACAGTGGATATAGGTTTCATGGCAGCACGTACACGCAGGACTTCTCCGTTAGACATTCCACCCTCGGTTCCACCAGCTCTATCTGTGCGTCTGACTATTCGTCCATCGGAGGATTTTTCGATTTCATCATGGGCGCGCGATCCTCGGCGAGCTGAAGTCTGAAAACCATCGCCAAGCTCTACGCCTTTGATGGCTTGAATACCCATCAAAGCCCCAGCTAAGCGAGCATCGAGGCGACGATCCCAATGTGCGTGCGAACCTAGTCCGGGTGGCATGTTAAATGCTAGAACTTCTACTACCCCGCCCAGTGTGTCTGCATCTGAGTGAGCGCTTGCAATTTCGGCAAGCATTTTTTCACTTGTGCTCTGATCAGCACATCGAACAGGATCATTATCGATGCGTTCCATATCTGCAAAGCAGGGAAGAGGTGCATCATCCGGTGTTCGAACCGAACCGATAGAGAGAACATGGCTCAGAATGGAGATACCAACACTTTGCTGTAAAAAATGTCGTGCGACAGCGCCTAGTGCAACACGTGCCGCTGTTTCGCGTGCGCTAGCACGTTCAAGAATTGGGCGAGCATCATCTAAATTATATTTTTGCATTCCCACTAAATCGGCATGCCCTGGGCGTGGTCGCGTAAGTGGAGCATTGCGTGCAAGGTTTTTGATTTCATCTAGTTCAACAGGGTCGGCCGACATAATCTTTTCCCACTTAGGCCACTCTGAGTTATTGATTTGTACGGCAATTGGTCCACCTTGAGTAAGTCCGTGACGAACTCCACCAAGAATTGTTACTGCATCGGCCTCAAAACTCTGCCGCGCACCACGACCTGCTCCTAGCCGGCGACGTCGTAGGTGGTAATCGATATCTGCAGTTGTAATCTCTACGCTCGCCGGTATGCCCTCGAGAATTGCACTGAGGGCTTGACCATGAGACTCACCAGCTGTTAACCAACGCATCTGCGTATTCTTGCAGAAAGGAGGAGCTCCTCGAGCACAAATAGAGACTGGTTCCAAGAAATATTGAAGGGGCAAGGGCAATACTGCCCTTACGATCACCTTTTCGTAGTATCTGCATAATCCCCGCCGCGCTAGCGAACAGGCTTATGGCGGCTAGTAATCGCAGGAAGTCAGCCAGCACCTCACAGTTGCACCCTAGGGTTATAAGCACAATAAGTTTTACATCGCCCATGCCAATCTTGATAACTACATGAAGTGCGAGCATCACCACAACTGCTGCAGCAACAATCTCTATCGAGGCGACACCGAAAAAAATTCGCTCTGCAGCGATCGCATAAAGGCCGGTAACTAAATAGATATTTGGAATACGGTGGTAAGTGATATCGGCGATACATAATGGAGTTGCAAGAATGAGTAGCGCGATCACATGGAAACAGTATGTCTAAATATGAGACTGCGTTATAGCTATGTGGATGAAGCAATCTCATTCAACGCAGCCATCCGCATTAACTTCGAAATTGAAGGTCGATCGATAGTTAGTTGCGTAAACAGCTCCACTTGCGAGATCCCTTGATGAATGAGAAGTTCTAATCCATCAATCACCCGACCCCCCGCTGATGTCCATGACGATAGCGCAACGGTAGGCCACGGTTTATATAACACATCAAAAAAAACTCCATGCGGGTGTTGTGGGAAGAGCTCTGCTAGTGAATCGGAAGCGGCTTCGGGTGTGGTACTAATAATTACATCGGCAAAGTTTAAGGCTTCAGCATCTGCCCACAATACGAAATCCAATTCAGATGTCTGCACACAGTCAGACATCTCTGAAGCCCCTCTTGCAGATCTTGCCATCACGCTGATATGCGATGCTATGCCATCGCACGCCTGCGCGGCCGCTCGCGCAGTTGCACCCGCACCAATGATGAGAACTCTTCCAGAATAATCGACGCCGTTGCTCTGTAGAGCATGAGTGAAACCATCTACATCAGTTGTTGAAGCGTGCCAAACTCCATCGCACTTGATCAATGTATTAGCGCTCTTAATTCTAGAGCTGACGGCGCTGACAGATGAGGCAATTTCTAATACTTCAACCTTTAATGGCATAGTCAAAGAGAATGCTGTCCATGTGGTGTCTAGTGATGCTAGGAAAGTTGCGAGCTCACCCGAACGAAGTTCAATTTTGCTGTACTCCCCTGCTATTCCAAGCTCTTGATAGGCGCACTGATGTAACAAAGGACTCAGCGAGTGAGCAATTGGTGAACCCAGAACCGCCGCTTTAATCATTTAAACGCACCTGCCTTTCTATTTTTTGCATACAGCGATTTCCACGCTAGGAATTGATCGTTAGATCTGGTGAATCGTGTATCCCCTGGTGCAACGGTAATGAAATAGAGCCAGTCACCCTCTTGCGGATGAAGGGCTGCAGCAATTGCTAGCGCTCCAGGATTTCCTATTGGAGTTGGAGGTAGACCATATCTCTTATACGTATTGTATGCAGATGTGATGAGCGTTGATGACGTACTCAGGAATATCTGCCCACGAACCCTCTTAATGAAATGTACGGTTGAATCCATCTGTAGTGGCATACCAATATCCAAGCGATTACGAATCACGCGCGAGACCTTACCAAAATCCTTAATATCTCCTTCAGCCTGAACTATTGAAGCGATTGTCAGTAATTGGACTGAAGAGTATTTACCATTTGCAGTAAGAAGCTCACGCCCCACACTTTCGCGCTGAAAGCGTTCGATCATCGCTGCAAGGATTTGACCTGCTTCTACTCCGGAAGGAAAACTATAGAGCGCAGGAAAGAGCAGTCCTTCGGCACTTGTGAATCCTTGAGGTAAAACTAAATCGCGAAAAGCTTGAGAAATCTGGGCTCTAGTGAATCCAAAATCCCATAATGAATCTTCAATCTCGCTCTTCCATTCGCCTTCAAAGACCTTAATTAAGTTAGGAATTCGCGATGCATCAAGTAGCTGCTCTAGAGCTTGCGCAGCTGAAATCTTGAGCGTCAATCTATGTCCTCCAGCTGCAACCTTTTGTGATCGTGGATCTGATACCGCCACTCTAAAATACGCCAAAGATGATTTCGTAACTCCTGCTTGAAAGAGAATTCGTGCTATCGCGCTACCAGAAGCGCCTGAAGGAATTTCAACGGTGGTCTCGGGATCACTACTCACTATCTGACGATCTGCGTAGTTTGGTGCATTCTCGTTACCGATTCGAGAGGCGTAGAGGCTATAAGTAAGAACGGCAATAAAAGTCAGAGCCAACGCTATTCGACGCCTCTTCATTTAATATTTTTCTCAATTGAGAGAGCAAACTCCAAAATTGCGACCGCTGCAGCCTGATCTATTCTAGATCTAGCATCTTTGGCAGAGATGCCGGAGTCACGCATACTCCTTGACGCACTCACCGTTGACATACGTTCATCGACAAAGGAGATTGGCGTGCGCGTAATTGTCGCCATCAGCTGTCTAAAATTTTCAGCTTTATCTACTGCGCTTCCATCGCTGCCATCCATATTCGAGGGTTTACCGATATAAATCGCAATCGGCTCGTATTCATCACATAAACGTTGAAGCTGAAGGGCAAGATCTCTATCACTTGCCTTCAATGTGATTACTGGAGATGCAAGAATTCCATCGGGATCTGAAACTGCAACGCCGATTCGCACATCACCGAAATCGAAAGCCATTCGGCGACCACGCTGCATAAGAAGGATTATCCCTTTATTAATTGAGAAATTGCGGCTAGAGCTTCCTGCGCCTTGTCAGGGTTGCTTCCGCCACCTTGAGCAAAATCATCTTTACCGCCACCTCCACCGCCTAGTACGGTCGAGCCAGTCTTAACTAATGCTCCAGCTTTTATACCTAGAGCGCGTGCTGCATCACTGACGGCGGCGACAAGGACGGGCTTTCCATCATTAATACTGATCAGAGCGACCACCGACGTGGCGGATTTACTGCGAAGCTCTAAAGCAATTCTCCTTAGATCATCGCCAGAGATGCCATCACTTAATAGAGCTAATATGACATCAACACCATTGATATGGATAGCGCTCTTAGCAATCTCTCCAATTTGTGCAAATGCTTGAGTTGAACGCAGCGCAGCTAACTCTTTCTCAATATCTTTTATCTTGGTGAGCAAATCTGAGATTCGCTCAGGCAACTCTTCGGTGCGGGCCCCCTTGATAATTTCAGTGAGCGAGTTCAGTAAAATATGTTCGCGTGCTAGGAATTTGTAGGCATCTGCTCCTACTAGAGCCTCTACTCGACGAACACCTGCGCCGATTGAAGATTCACTGAGTAGTTTTACCACTCCCAGTTGAGCCGACCCGGTAACGTGGGTTCCTCCGCATAGCTCCCGTGCCCAATCTCCCACACTTACAACGCGTACCTGATCGCCATACTTCTCGCCAAACAGTGCCATGGCACCGATCTCTTTAGCTTGCGCTTGGGTCATAACTTCAGCTCGAACCGGTAGATCATCTAATAGTAATGCGTTGACGCGAGCCTCGACATCGTTGATGACGCTACTAGGTACTGCGCCAGTTGATGGAAAATCAAAACGAAAACGTCCTGGCGAGTTTTCAGAGCCCGCCTGTGTAGCGGTTTCGCCCAGAATCTCGCGAAAAGCTTTGTGCACCATATGCGTAGCAGTATGCGCGCGAGAAATTGCATTTCGTCGCTCGCTATCGATAGTTGCAACGACTTGATTCCCAACTTCAAGGCCACCTTGCACGATGCGCCCATGATGAACAAACACTCCAGGCACTGGAGTTTGAACATCATCTATCTCGATGTTGCTTCCATTGCCAAGAGAGATAACTCCACCATCTGCAAGCTGGCCTCCTCCTTCGGAATAAAAGGGAGTGCGATCCAAAATAATCTCGACCTCTTCACCATGGGCTGCACTGGATACTAAGCGGCCATCAACGAGGATTGCATAGACCTTTGATTCACTGGTCGTGTGGGAATAGCCAATGAACTCACTCTTGCCGCTCTTGTCGGCAACGCCTCGATAAACGCTGACATCGGTGTGGCCGCTCTTTTTTGCACGTGAATCGGCTTTAGCGCGATCTTTCTGTTCTTTCATCAGCCTTCTAAAGCCCTCTTCATCGACTTCAAGACCTTCTTCGCGCGCCATTTCAAGGGTTAAATCAAATGGAAAGCCATATGTATCGTGAAGTTTAAAGGCATCTGCGCCCGGTAAAACCGTACTCTTGCCTTTTTTAAGGCCAGCACTTGCTACGTCAAAGATAGTCGTACCGCTCTTGAGAGTTTGCAGGAAACTCTCCTCTTCAGAAACACTAACCGCTAAGATCCGCGCTTTATCACTGATGAGCTCTGGATATTGAGGACCCATCGCACCAATAGCTGCAACAGTTAGTTCAGACATAATGGGATCCATAGAGCCAAGAAGGCGCATATTTCTAATTGTTCGACGCATCATGCGTCGCAAGACGTAACCACGACCTTCATTGCCTGGAGTAACCCCATCACCAATAAGCATCGCCGATGTTCGCGCATGGTCTGCGATAACTCGAAGTGAAATATCGGATTTTTCTGAAACTGCAAATCTGACTCCAGTTAACTCCGAAGCCTTTTTCAAAATCTGCATCGTTGTATCAATCTCATAAATATTCTCAACACCTTGAAGCAGGGCTGCCATTCGCTCTAAGCCAAGGCCAGTGTCGATACTCTTTGCCGGTAGCTCGCCAAGAATTGGGAAATCATCTTTTCCACTGCCTGCACCACGTTCATTCTGCATGAAAACCAAGTTCCATACTTCCATGTAACGGTTTTCATCGGCGATAGGTCCGCCCTCAGCGCCATATTGCGGACCGCGGTCGTAGTAAATCTCTGAGCAAGGTCCGCAAGGTCCCGGAACTCCCATCGACCAAAAATTATCGCCCATACCCATTCGCTGGATTCGCTCTTTAGGTACTCCGATTTTCTTATGCCAAATATCGGCAGCTTCATCATCATCTAGAAAAACTGTAATCCATAGTTTTTCAGGTTCAAATCCATATCCGCCATCATGTGTAGCTCGCGTCAAAAGCTCCCAGGCTAAAGAGATAGCTCCCTCTTTGAAATAATCTCCAAAGGAGAAATTTCCACACATCTGAAAAAACGAAGCATGACGAGTTGTCTTTCCTACTTCATCAATATCCAAGGTTCGAACACATTTTTGTACCGAGGTTGCACGTGCATAAGGCGGAGTTACTTCACCTAAGAAGTAGGGCTTAAAGGGCACCATTCCAGCGTTAACGAGGAGTAAATTTGGATCATCTGCTATGAGGGAGGCAGAAGGTACAACAGTATGTGTTAAGCCCTGACGATTCTCAGATTCAAAAAAACGCAGCCAGCGCGCACGGATTTCGGCGGATTCCACAGTGAGAGATCACTCAGCCTTCTTCTTTGCACGGGCTTTTTTAGCTGAGGCGGCCGACAAAAGCGCTCCGGCAACCTTAACCGCTGAGCCATTTTTACTTAAAAAGGATTGTGCAGACTCATTGACCTTGTCCGATAAATCTTCAGCATTTTTAGTAATGCGGTTGAAGCTCTTGAGGGGTCCATTAACAAGTGAAACTGTTGTGTGAACTTCCTCGATTAAAGGTGCAGTTTCTGCAGTAAGAGATTTTAATGAGAGCTTAGCTTCATCGATGAAACGACCCATGCGTACGACAACGTACGCAATTGCGACGGCAATAATGAGCAGTCCACAACTAGCGATAATCGTTGCAACTCCACCTGGTCCCATGTCGCTAGCCTACCTGAGGCTCACTCTTAGGAGCGCCATCAATGCCGCTCTCTTTACGTTGCGCCGAAGTAATCGGTGTTGGAGCACCCGTTAAAGGATCGCCTCCGCTGGCAGTCTTAGGAAAAGCTATAACTTCGCGAATAGAGTCTGAACCCGTTAGTAGTGCGCATACGCGGTCAAGACCTAAAGCGATTCCACCGTGAGGTGGAGGACCATAATTAAAAGCCTCTAACAAAAATCCGAACTTACTTGAGGCCTCTTCATCACTTAATCCAATGACGCTGAATACATCTTTTTGCATATTTCTATCGTGAATTCTTATCGAACCACCACCCAGCTCAGTTCCATTCAAGACAATGTCATAGGCATAGGCCAAAGCACTGGCAGGATCACTTGCAAATGTCGCTGCAAACTGCGGCTTAGGACCAGTAAAGGGATGATGCACTGCAGTCCACCCACCGTTATCGGTTGGCTCAAACATAGGCGCATCCACAACCCATAAGAACTCCCACTTATTGGTGGCAATTAATCCACAACGCTTACCAACTTCTAAACGAACGGCACCTAATAGATTTTGAGATGCAACTCGCTCTCCCGCTGCAAAAAAGATTGCATCTCCAACTTGTGCGCCAGTAGCGGCAGCAATTCCAGCGCACTCTTGCTCAGAGAGATTTTTTGCAACAGGTCCGCCCAAAGTTCCATCTTCATTTATTAAAATATATGCAAGACCTTTTGCTCCGCGTGCTTTAGCCCAATCCTGCCAAGCATCGAGCTCTCGACGAGGTGAGGATGCCCCCTTAGGCATGACCACTGCACCCACATAAGCTGCTTGAAAGACTCTAAAACTCGTCGCTGCAAAGTATTGAGTCTGTTCAGATAATTCATTTCCAAAACGTAGATCTGGTTTATCTGATCCAAAACGTGACATCGCATCGGCATATGTCATGCGTTGTAAAGGTAGTGGAATCGTGTAACCAACTGCCTCCTGCCAAATTTTAGCGACGATCTTTTCAGCAACGGCCAGAATATCTTCCTGATCGACAAAAGACATCTCAATATCGAGTTGGGTGAACTCAGGCTGACGATCGGCTCTGAAATCTTCATCACGGAAACACCGCGCGATTTGATAATACTTTTCCATTCCTGCCACCATCAATAACTGCTTAAATAGTTGGGGCGATTGAGGAAGCGCGTACCAACTCCCCGGCTGAAGTCGAACAGGAACCAAGAAGTCACGTGCACCTTCAGGAGTTGAGCGCGTTAAATATGGAGTTTCAATCTCCAGAAAATCCTCTTGTTCCATTACGCGACGAATAGTTGAGGTTACTTTAGAGCGCAAACGAAGATTGGCAGATGGTTTTTCACGTCTCAGATCTAAATAGCGATATTTCAGACGAACCTCTTCGCTGATATCGGAGTCGTTTCCACTATCAATGGGAAAAGGTAGCGCTGCAGATTCGCTGAGAACAACGATCGTGTCCCCCATAATCTCGATATCCCCAGTTGGAGTTCCAGAGTTTTGATTTCCATCTGGGCGGGCTAGAACTTCACCAGTAATAAGTAAGCACCACTCAGCACGCAGCGAGCCAGCTAACTTTTCATCACGAATAACGACTTGAACCGTACCCGATGCATCGCGCAGATCGATAAAGGCCACACCACCATGATCGCGACGGCGTGATACCCAACCAGCCAATGTAACGATCTGACCAATGTGTGACGTGCGCAGCGTTCCGGCTTCATGACTTCTTAACATATGTGGGTACGGTTCCTATATCTAAATCGCTTCGAGTAAGGAGTCAATCCTAACCGATGAAGTAGCGCCGGTGTTCATGTGTTTCAACTCAACATGTGCGCTGGAGATTTCAGAATCACCGAGAACAACCACGAAACGTGCACCGCTCTTGTCTGCAGCCTTCATCGCGCCTTTTAAAGAACGATCGCCAAAGGCGACCTCTACTGTTTTACCCGCAGAACGTAACTTCGCTGCGATTACTAGCGCACTCTCTTTGGCTAACTCACCCAGAGGAATGATCAGCAGGTCAGATACAAATAACTCATGAGAAATAACGCCTTCGGCCTCGGCTGCCAATACTGCACGATCAATGCCGAGCCCAAAACCAATGCCTGAGAGTTCTTGACCACCGAGCTCCTGCATTAAGCCGTCGTACCGACCGCCTCCACCTATTCCAGATTGGGCACCTAAAAGTTCATGCACAAACTCAAAAGTTGTACCTGTGTAGTAGTCAAGCCCACGGACCATCCGTGGATTAAGGGCATAAGAAACTCCCAATAGATCTAAGTATTTTCTGACTTGAGCAAAGTGATCACGAGAAGCATCGCTTAAGTAATCCATCAATAACGGTGCCGTAGCCATGGCACTTATCATCTCTTCACGTTTATCATCAAATAATCTCAAAGGATTTATCGCGGCCCGTGTTGCTGTGGCCTCATCTACATCTATAGAAGCGATGAATTTTAAAAGATCGATGCGATGTGCAGCACGTGATTGGGCATCGCCAAGTGAAGTCAGATCTAATCTAAATTTTGTAAGTCCAATTGCTCTAAAGCCCGCGTCGGCGATGGCGATTACTTCAGCATCAATGGCTGGGTCATCAAGACCAATAGCTTCGATGCCGACTTGGTAAAACTGACGATAACGACCAGCTTGCGGACGCTCGGCGCGGAAAAAAGCGCCTGAATACCAAACCTTTACCGGCAATGTGCCTCGATCTAAACCATGTTCAATTACTGCACGCATGACCCCGGCAGTACCTTCAGGTCGAAGCGTGATAGATCGATCTCCGCGATCAGTAAATGTGTACATCTCTTTGCTCACAACATCTGTGGACGCTCCAACACCGCGTGTAAAGAGTTCGGTATCTTCAAAGACTGCAAGCTCCATTAATGAATATCCAGCACGACGTGCCGGAGTGATCAAAGCTTCGCGAACAAACTCAAAAATATCTGAACGCGGCGGCATGTATTCACTGACACCTTTAGGCGCTTGAATCCTTTGACCCGGCATTAGTGACGCCCCTTAATCGCCTTTAAAAAAGGATTATTCTTTCTCTCATCGGCCATCGTGGTTGCCCGCCCGTGACCTGGAAGAACTTTTAGGTGATCAGATAATGGCAGCACTTTCTTTCTCAGCGTCTCTTCCATATCTTTTGATGAGCCGGTGGGTTGATCTGTTCGACCGATTGAACCAGCAAATAGAACATCGCCGCTGACGACTACTTCATTGTTTACTTCAAACATTACTGAGCCCGATGTGTGGCCGGGTGCGTGAATCGCTTTAATCGTGAGTCCCACAATCTCAATGATCTCGCCATTGCGTAATTCTCTTACATCACGTGGTTCAACAAACTCCATCGCCTGTAATGTCGTAGCAAATTCTGGGCTTACCCAACGCTGCGGATGGACAAGACTGCCCCGATCTTGGCTATGAATATAGGCAGGTATCTCATAGCCATCGGCTATTGGCGTAATCGAAAAAGTATGGTCTACATGGCCATGTGTCGCTAAAACAGCGACAGGTTTGAGCGAGAACTCTTCAAGGATTGAGGCTACCTGGTGGCTAACATCGGGCATCCCAGGGTCTATGACTATGCATTCAGAGCCTTTAGCGCTGGCCAAAACCCAGCAGTTGGTGGCAAACATAGGGGCGGCAAAAGACTCAATGAGCACTTCTTCCTCCCGCTCTGCCGATTGACGCCTAACGGCATGGACAGGGTACCTTTTACCCTATTGAAATGCTCAATTCACGCCCTATGAGTTCTAACTCGTAAGGCCAAACGAATACATAGCGACGTTCACTTCGAACAACGCGCTGAAAGGATCACCACCATGACCGATTTCAATCCAATGATTCAAGCATCAGCAGCAAGTGCGATGATTGGAGATCCTGCAGCCTTTGGTTGCGTCGGCGACGATGGAACTGTCTATGTCAGAACCCCAAGTGGTGAAAAGGCCGTTGGTTCATACCCTGGTAAGACGCCCGACGAAGCCCTTACATATTTCGTTCGTAAATTTGAGATGCTAGCCGCTGAAGTTGCACTTCTTGCCGCGCGTATCAAGAGCGGTGCTCTCGTTCCATCAGATGCATATGCTGCTGTGAAGAAACTGCGTGAGCAGGTCAAGGAGCTCAACGGTGTTGGTGACCTAGAGGCTTTGTCAGCATCGGTTGAGCAGATTGAACCGCTCATTGAAGGCCATCGCGAAGCATATGAGACAAAAAAAGCTGCCGAGACCGCTGCCAAGAAGGCGCGGTTAGAGCAGATTCTGATTGAAAAGGAAAAGATTGTTGCCGAAGCTGAATCTCTCGCCCTGTCTGAAAGTTGGAAAGTCACAGGAGATCGACTAAAGGTTTTGTTAGATGAATGGAAATCTGCGCCACGTTTGGATAAGAAGAGTGATGCAGATCTGTGGAAGCGATTCTCATCATCGCGCAATAAATTTGATAAGCGTCGCCGCACTCACTTTGCAGCCCTTGAGGCAACACAGAGCGTTGTCTCCGATGCTAAGAAGGCGATCATCACTGAGGCTGAGTCCCTCGCAACCTCAACTGAGTGGGTGCCAACGGCTAAGAAGTTTAAGACGCTCATGGATGCATGGAAAGCTTCAGGTCGGGGTAAGCCAAGTGATGATGCCAAGATGTGGGCACGCTTTAAAGCCGCTCAAGACCAATTCTTCACCGCTAAGAATGCTGATCTGGAAAAGCGTGATGCAACGATGGCGACAAACTTGATCAAGCGCGAAGAGTTAGTCGTACTTATCGAGGCGCTAGTGCCAATTACTAATATAGATGAAGCTAAAAAGGCCTTACGTGAGCATATGAACTCATGGAGCAAAATCGGTATGACTCATCGTGATAAGCGTTCAACACTCGATGCACGCGTTCACGCCGTTGAGAGTATTATCAAAGAGGCCGAGGCTGAAAATTGGCGCAAGACTGATCCAGCTGCAAAGGCACGAGCTGGTGAAGTTGTTAAGCAACTCTCTGATTCGATTGAGAACTACGAGAAGATCGCTGCTAAATCTTCTGCTGCAGGAAATTCCAAGAAGGCCAGCGAAGCTTCAGAGTCTGCTGCCGCACGTCGTGTGTGGTTAGCAGAAGCCGAAAAAGCCCTCTCAGAGTTCAACTAACTAGTTGTTAGTAGTTCGATAGACGTCATAGACGCCTTCGATACTGCGAACTGCACCCAGTACTGCATCAAGATGGGTTGCATCTGCCATTTCAAAAGTAAATCTGGAAAATGCGGTTCTATCTTTTGACGTGCTTACCGATGCACTCAAAATGTTTACGTGCTGGTCAGAGAGGGTGCGTGTAACATCGGCCAGCAGTGATGCTCTATCCAGTGCCTCAACTTGAATATTTACTAAGAAAATCGAACCCGCCCCTGCACGCCAACTTACCTTTACAACGCGATCCACCTGTGTCTCACGTAAATCGCCTGCATTGACGCAGTCAGCTCGGTGGATTGAAACGCCACTTCCCTTTGTAATAAATCCCATGATGTCATCACCTGGAACGGGGGTACAGCAGCGCGCTAATTTAACCAATACATCATCGGTACCCTCAACATCAACAGCATTACTTGAACGACGAGCCGCCGGTGCACGTGTTGGCAGAACATCCATGGTTGGCTCTGGATGCGAGTCTTCTCCCCCAAGTGCAATAACTAACTTATCGATGATTGATGCAGCAGAGACATGCCCATCTCCAACTGCAGAGTACAAACCATCTATGTCGCTATAACGAAGCTCATGTGCAAGCTCTAAGAGTGAATGACCTGCAAAGATCTTCTGAAGTGGTAAGCCAGCTTTTCTCATCTGGCGCGCAATTGATTCGCGTCCTGCATCAATCGCCTCTTCCCGACGCTCTTTGCTAAACCACGCCTTAATTTTTGAGCGAGCACGAGGGCTTTGTACAAAGTTAAGCCAATCTCGACTTGGTCCTGCATGTTCGCCCTTATTAATAAGGATCTCAACAACGTCTCCATTATTGAGTCGTGATTCAAGTGGCACCAAGCGCCCATTCACCTTCGCGCCAGCGCATCTGATTCCTACATCGGTATGAACAGAGAAAGCAAAATCCACAGGCGTCGAACCGCCAGGAAGGGCTACAACACTTCCCTTTGGCGTGAATACGAAAACCTCCGGTGAACCTAAATCAAAGCGTAATGACTCTAAAAATTCAGATGGATCCTCAGTCTCCTTCTGCCATTCATGAAGTTGACGAAGCCATAACATCTCAGGCGACGTTTCATTATTTTCATGGCCTTGCTTGTACTTCCAATGTGCTGCAATACCGTATTCAGCTCGAGCATGCATGTCATAAGTGCGAATCTGAATTTCAATCGCTTTTCCCGTAGGCCCAATCACGGTGGTGTGCAGTGATTGATATAAGTTGAATTTTGGCATCGCGATATAGTCTTTGAAGCGACCAGGGACCGGCGACCATCTGGCGTGAATAGATCCCAACACTGCATAACAATCGCGGACATCATCGACTAAAACGCGGATTCCAACTAAATCATAGATGTCATTGAATTCACGGCCTCGTACCACCATTTTCTGATAGACCGAAAAGAAGTGTTTCTGTCTTCCCGTAACGGTTGCGTGAATGGCATCTGCAACTAAGTCTTCATTGACGATTCCGATTACTTGAGTAGTGAGCAAATCACGTGAAGGAGATCTCTCCGCAACAAGACGTGAGATCTCTTCGAACTTCTTAGGCTCGAGAACTTCAAAAGATAGATCCTCTAACTCCCATTTAATAGCGTTCATTCCAAGGCGGTGCGCCAATGGTGCGTAGATGTCTAGAGTTTCCCGTGCCTTTCTTTGCGCACTCTCATGGCTCACAAAGCCCCACGTTCTTGCATTGTGCAGTCTGTCAGCCAACTTAATTACTAGCACCCGAATATCGCGAGACATTGCAACTACCATCTTGCGTACAGTTTCAGCCTCGGCAGTTGGGCCGTATGTAAGACGGTCAAGTTTTGTTACTCCGTCAACCAAGTTCGCAATCTCTTCACCAAAATCATGACCGAGCTCTTTTAAAGAATAAGCAGTATCTTCAACTGTGTCATGTAAGAGAGCTGCGATGATGGTTTCAGAGTTAAGGCCTAACTCAGCCAAAATCTGCGCTACCGCAACTGGATGAGTTATATACCTCTCGCCGGATTTACGAAACTGTCCTTCATGGGCTTTTTCGGCGATAAGAAAGGCGCGTTCAACATCTGCGCCATTGCTTGAGGCATGGTTCTCCTTGAGCGCACTAACTACTGGTGCAATCAAGGTATCCACAAGAAAATCCCTTACTTGCGACCTTTACGCTTTGGCTGATTACGTGGACCTCGTGGTCGATCGATGAGATCAACTGGTGCTGAAGTTATTGCGCCAGGTGTGATGCCACGCGCATTGACTCGCTTAGCTAAGGCCACCATCGCTGGCTCCTTCTCGCGCAACTGCGCCAAGACTGGAGGTGCGATAAAGACCGAAGAGTACGTGCCAATTGCTAAGCCAATGAAGAGTGCAAGAGAGAGATCCTTGAGCGTTCCTGCCCCTAGAAGTCCAGCACCAACAAAGAGAATTGAACCTACCGGCAATAGTGCAATCAGAGAGGTATTAAAGGAGCGAACAAGAGTCTGGTTGACAGCTAGATTCGTAGCTTGTGAATATGTCTGCTTCGACGTGGCTGTAATCGTGCGCGTGTTTTCACGAATCTTATCAAAAACCACAACTGTGTCATAGAGCGAGTAACCCAGAATAGTGAGAAATCCGATAACAGTTGCGGGCGTTACATCAAAACCAACTAGGGCGTAAACCCCAACGGTGATAAAGACGTCGTGCACAACAGCCACAATCGCTGCCACTGCCATTTTAGGTTCAAACGCCATTGTCAAATAGAGCATCACGCAGATTAAGAAACCGATGAGACCATACAAAGCTTTACGGGTAATCTCTTTACCCCACGATGGTCCAACAATTTGTGAATCGATTGACTCAGTCGTGACAGAAAACTTAGCCGCCAGTGCATCTTGAACGGCATTATTTTGAGCATTATCAAGAGAACCAGTTTGTACGCGCACTTTGTCGGTGCCGATGTTTTGGACGATTAATTCACCGGCAATTCCTGTTGACTCCACCGCGGCACGTGCATCCTCTATTGAAGCGTTCACCTTATTAACAGTAAATGATGAACCTCCCTTGAATTCAATTCCTAGGTGCAAACCCTGAAGACTGAGTGCTCCAATTGATGCCAAGATAAAGAGTGCAGATATCGAATACCAACGTCGGCGTTGACCAATGAAATCTACGGATGTTTCCCCGCGATAGAGGCGTCCACCTAAACCTGAAAACTTTGACATTACTTATGCCTCCTTAACTACTGGCAGTGTTCCGGTGCTCTTAGCCGATAGACCAGAGTAGCGATGGCCGGATGAGTAGAAATTCATTCGGGAAAGAATTGTTACTAAAGGCTTGGTAAAGACGAAGACAACAACTAAGTCAACTAGTGTCGTTAGACCAAGTGTAAACGCGAAGCCACGTACGCCTCCTACTGCAAAGAAATACAGTAACGCTGCGGCAATGATCGAGACAAAGTCGGCCACTAAAATCGTATGACGTGCACGTTGCCAGCCAGTTTCAACGGCCATGCGTAAAGTTCGACCCTCTCGAATTTCATCACGAATACGCTCAAAGTAGATAATAAATGAGTCGGCAGTAACACCGATTGCCACGATTGCTCCGGCTATTCCCGCTAATGTCAGAGTGAAGCCAATCCACTCACCTAGAAGTAGGAAGAGAAGATAAACAAGTGAGCCAGCAGCTATCAGAGAACCGACAGTTACAAGTCCTAAACCACGGTAATAGAGAAGGGAGTACAAAAGAACCAGACCGAGTCCCAAACCGCCAGCTAGAAGACCGGCGTTAAGTTGATCTGCACCTAGAGTTGGAGAGACCTGTTGAACTTCACCACGATCAAATGCAAGAGGAAGTGCACCGTACTTCAAAACATTAGCTAAATCCTGTGCTTCAAGTTGCGTAAAACTTCCAGTGATTTGAGCATTACCCGATGGAATTGGCTCTGTAATTCTTGGAGAAGAGACAACCAAGCCATCGAGAACAATTGCAACTTGATTTAAAGGCTCTGGCAGTGTTGTTACGCTAGTTGTAAGTGAACCAAATGCCTTGGTGCCCTCACCATTAAATGTCAGACTCACATACCAAGCGCTTCCGCTTTGTGTGTCCAGCCCTGCTGAAGCCTTTGAAATCTGGCGGCCCAAAACTGCAGCTGGTGCCAGAATGTACTTTGTTGTTCCTGCGCGATCACACACGGCAATCGCATCGGTTGGTGCATCGGTTCCTGTTCCTTGTAAGTTTTCTAACTTGGTGCAATCAAGGGAGGCAAACTTTGCATTAACTTCTGCGCTCACACCCGCTGTTGGAGTTGCGGCGGCATCTGGCACACCATTTGAAACCGCACTAGCCAATACTTGGCGGAATCTAAGTTCGGCGGTCTGTCCAACTAACTCAACTACTCGCCGTCCAGTGTCTCCGGGAACAGAGATAACAATCTGACGATTGGTACCACTTCCCTGCGCAGCTACTTCAGACTCGGCAACACCGAGTGAGTTAACGCGCTGACGGATAATGGAGACTGCTTGGTCGATAGCTTCATTGGAAACTTTTCCATTCTCACCTGGTGCAATACGAGGTTGAAGAGTGACTGAAGTTCCACCGCGAAGATCGAGACCTAGACGTACTGCTGTGGCACCTTGAACAAATACAAGTCCGGTCATGGCAATAAGCACCAATCCAAGGATGGCAAGTGAACGAGCTGGGCGTGCAGTGGTCTTTACTGGTTTATTAGTTGTAGACATAGAGGCAGAGTCTAGGCATCAATTGCCGGTGTGTCGAAAAGCGAGGCTATGCGAGCTGGTGGTGTTCGTCCTATGTGGGAGTAGCCAAGGGCTGTCGCGACCCGGCCTCGAGGCGTTCTGGCCATAAATCCATTGCGAACAAGAAATGGCTCAGCGACAGACTCCACGGTCTCTACCTCTTCGCCCACGGCTATCGCTAGTGTAGATAGACCCACAGGCCCACCATCGAAGCGCTCCACAAGTGCGGTCAGAACCGAACGATCGAGTCGATCCAATCCCATTTCATCGACTTCATAGATCTCTAACGCTTTTCGAGCTGTGTGAAGATCAATGAGAGGGGTTTCTTGAACTTGGCCATAATCACGAACACGTCGTAAAAGACGGTTTGCAATGCGTGGAGTTCCTCGGGAGCGCCTAGAGATCTCGGTAACGGCATCATCTTCTATAACAATCTTTAACAGGGCGGCACTGCGCGTAATGACCTGCGCTAACTCAGGATCTGAATAAAAATCCAAGTGAGCTGTAAATCCAAATCGATCTCGCAGTGGACTTGTGAGGAGACCGCTGCGAGTTGTAGCTCCAACAAGTGTGAAGTGAGGAAGTTGCAACGGAATTGCAGTTGCGCCTGGACCTTTTCCAACTACGACATCGACACGAAAATCCTCCATCGCTAAGTACAACAGCTCCTCGGCCGGTCTCGGAAGTCTATGAATCTCATCCAGAAAAAGAATTTCCCCTTCAACGAGTGAAGAGAGAATCGCAGCTAAATCCCCCGCATGTGTAATTGCTGGACCACTCGTGATTCGAATTGGTGCCGACATCTCACTAGCTAAAATTAAGGCTAATGTAGTTTTACCAAGTCCGGGAGGACCAGATAATAAAATGTGGTCGGCGGGTGATTTTCTATGTCGTGCCGCAGTAAGTAGAACATCTATCTGTTCACGGACTCTATGTTGACCAATAAACTCCTTTAGATTATGTGGGCGCAAGGCATGCTCGAGCGCAGATTCTTCCCCTTTTTGTGTTGGCTCAACTAAACGATCATCAGCCACGAGAACTCTTTCCATTTGCGAGAGCGTCCTTGAGTAAATGACTCATCGCAACAGTTGATGCATCGATACCATTTGATTGCAATCGGTTGACTAAAGCGCTAATTGCTTGATCTGAATCCTTAGGTGAAAAACCAAGTGAAACCAACGCACTTGTTAGCTGTTCGCGCCAAGCAGGTTGATGGCCTCGATACGTATCTGAGTCTGAAAGATCAGATAGCTTTCCTTTGAGCTCTAAAATCATTCGTTGTGCGCCTTTGCGTCCAATACCTGGAACACGTTCAATGGTAGCAACGTCTTCTTGAGCAATTGCCCTGGCTAAATCCTCAGGTGTTAATGCGCTCAAAATTGAGAGAGCCACTTTTGGTCCAACACCAGAGACGGTCTGAACTAGCTCAAAAAAGCTCCTTGCTTGCTCGCTGAGAAAGCCAAAGAGCGTTAAAGAATCCTCGCGCACAACAAGAGAGGTAAAAAGCTGTACCGATGAACCAAGTGATACTGCGCTACTAGTTGCAGGATTTACTAATACGCTTAAACCTATCCCACCGACTTCAACAATGAGTCGATCACTCTGTAGTGAGCGAACGGTCCCGGTAACGATGGAGATCATTTAGGCACGCAAGCCTTTGAGGCGATTCTTCTCAGCCGCCAGCGCATCGGCAATCTTTGCATTAGCTGCACCGCGCCAGATGTTACAAATTGCAAGTGCTAAGGCATCGGTAGCATCGACCGGTTTTGGAATACTTTCAAGGTTAAGAAGTTTTTGTACCATCTGAGCGACCTGTACTTTATTGGCGCGCCCTGAACCAGTAACTGCTGCCTTAACTTCACTCGGCGTATGCATCATGACGGGAATTCCACATTTAGCTGCAATGAGCAAAGCGACACCGGCTGCCTGACCAGTTCCCATTACGGTTCGCACATTATGTTGAGCAAAGACACGCTCTACCGCAATGACATCAGGGCTCCAGAGTGAGACCCATTCATTAATCTGTCGATCTAACTCTAATAGCCGCAACTCAAGGGCTAGCTCTGACGGAGTAAGGATCACTCCAACTCCAACCATCGTCAGTGGTGATCCAACTGCTCCCTCAACAATGCCGATACCACATCGGGTTAAGCCTGGATCAATTCCCAGTACTCGCATTGTTCCACCCAATTTCTAACTAAAAGTTCAAGAGTTCTAGCCTAAGGTTCTTGGCTAAAGAGTTAGTCCAGGCTCGCCATAACCTCATCGGAAACATCGAAGTTGCTAAAGACATTTTGTACGTCATCTAGCTCTTCGATTGCATCGATGAGTTCAAATACCTTCTTGGCTCCATCGGCATCTAACTCAATGTGCATAGAGGGTAAAAATGATGAATCAGCCGATTCATAGTCAATACCAGCGTTTTGTAGCGCAGTTCGCACAATAACCAAATCACTGGATTCACTCACTACTTCAAAGGCCTCGCCCAAATCGTTCACTTCTTCAGCACCAGCATCTAATACAGTCTCTAAAACCACATCTTCGGTGAGGCCATCGATCTTTTTAACGATAATCACACCTTTGCGGTTAAATAAATAAGCCACTGATCCCGGATCGGCCATTGATCCACCATTTCTTGTTACGGCTACACGAACTTCAGATGATGAACGATTTCGATTATCAGTGAGACACTCAATCATGATGGCGACGCCATTGGGGCCATAGCCCTCATACATAATAGTTTGGTAGTCAGCGGCACCAAGTTCAAGACCTGCGCCCCGTTTAACAGCACGTTCGATATTGTCGGCAGGCATAGAGGATTTCTTAGCTTTGGTAATCGCATCAAAGAGAGTTGGATTGCCTTCTAAATCTGCTCCACCATTGCGCGCTGCAACTTCAATCGCGCGAATTTGCTTAGCGAAAACTTTGGCACGACGACTATCGATAATCGCTTTCTTGTGTTTGGTAGTCGCCCACTTGGAATGGCCTGACATGGTGAACTCCTTTTTCCTTGACTCGCGCTACTTTACCTTCTGCAACGCAGGCTTTGCTACTTCATCAATAAAATAGCGATGAATACGGTGATCGGCTGTTAACTCTGGATGGAATGAGGTAGCGAGTAGATGTCTTGATCGGACTGCTACTGGATGCGAATCTACCCGCGATAACACTTCTACATCCTTGCCCACTCGCTCTACCCACGGCGCTCTAATGAATACCGCGCGAATCAAATCCTTGGATCCATCATTGAAGGCAATGTCGGACTCAAATGAATCTACCTGGCGACCAAAAGCGTTGCGCCTTACCGTTATATCTAAACCACCAAATGTCTTTTGATCTTCTTTGGCATCTAAAATTTCATCGGCCAATAAAATCATTCCTGCACACGAACCATAAACCGGCATTCCTGCGGCAATTCGTAACTTTAGCGCTTCAAATAATTCAAATATTTCCGCTAACTGAGCGATTGTGGTTGATTCACCGCCCGGTAAAACTAGTGCATCAACTGCGGCAAGCTCACTGGCTCTGCGAACAGTTGTTGGGGTAACACCACATGCGATGAGTGCGCTTGTATGTTCGCGAACATCACCTTGTAATGCGAGTACGCCTACTTTCATTTACTTCTACGATTACCAACCGCGCTCAGCAAGGCGGTGTGGCGCTGGAAGATCGGCAACATTGATGCCAACCATAGCTTCACCCAAACCGCGCGATGCATCTGCAATTACTTTAGGATCATCCCAAAATGTTGTTGCGCGAACACATGCAGCGGCGCGCTGCGCTGGATTACCTGATTTAAATATGCCAGAACCGATAAAGACACCGTCTGCACCCATACTCATCATTAACGCTGCATCTGCTGGAGTGGCGATTCCACCTGCAGTAAAGAGCACAACTGGAAGTTTTCCTTTTTCAGCAACTTCTTTTACTAATTCATAAGGAGCTTGTAACTCTTTAGCTGCAACATAGAGCTCGTCTTCACGTAGAGATGAAAGACGACGTATCTCTCCATTGATTTCACGCATGTGCTGCATAGCATTGGAAACATCGCCGGTACCAGCTTCTCCTTTAGAGCGAATCATCGCTGCGCCTTCATTAATACGTCGCAGTGCTTCTCCAAGATTTGTTGCACCACATACAAAGGGAACAGTGAAACTCCACTTATCAATGTGATTCTTGTAATCAGCTGGAGTGAGAACTTCAGATTCATCGATGTAGTCCACACCTAGTGACTGCAAAACTTGTGCCTCGACAAAGTGGCCGATGCGCGCTTTAGCCATAACGGGAATTGACACCGCCGCTTGGATCTTCTCAATCATGTCTGGATCAGACATACGCGCAACCCCACCTTGAGCACGAATATCTGCAGGAACGCGTTCAAGGGCCATGACCGCAACAGCGCCAGCATCTTCGGCAATCTTTGCCTGCTCAGCGTTGACGACATCCATGATGACTCCGCCTTTGAGCATCTCTGCCATCCCGCGCTTTACTCGTCCAGTACCAGTTACTTCAGCCATTGCCGTTCTCCGATTTTCTTCGCTCTATGAGAGGACATATCCTACTTTGTTGCTGAGGCGCTCGCTTGCGGAATCGGATACGTGAAATCAGGGGCGGTATCGGTTAAAGCGACCCACACCTGACCAGGAGCAAATGCAATCTCACTGCCATCTGCACTAGTCCACGTAGTTCCTAGATCTGGGGATGTTCGAACCCATGTACCTGCGTATGCCTTGCCATCTCGAAGAATGAATCCTGAACCCGTTCCTACGGTATGTGAGAGTGGAGTGACTCCGCCAACTTTGTCGTAATACTCAGAAGCTGTGATTAAAACACGTTGGATAACCAATGTCGTTGGACAGAGTTGCTTACCAGTGCGAACGTAATCTGGCTTTGAGTTATGAAGAAGTAGCCAACACTTATCGCGCGATGACCACTCTGCACCATAACGCGCGGCTGGCCAGTGGATCGTTGCCGACGTGACTACTACCCCTGCTGCAGGTGCTTGACCAAAACTCCAACCGACTGATTTCGCGGTATCAACAAGATAACCCTTCTCAATAACCTTCGTCATGAGTAAATCACCACGCAAGACCATAGAGTAAGGATTTATACGGGTTGGATCACGCGTATAAATCGTTGGTGGCTGTGCTTGTGCTCCTAAGTTTTGCAGATTCGCCGCTGCAATAACTGGTAACAATTTCTTTTGAGCTCCACTGTATGCGAAAGCTACTCGACCAAATTGACTTAAAATTTCAATATCTGAAATCCGCGCACTTCGTACTGGCCCAACTTCTATTGGAACTTTCGATGAAAAGACTGCGGCCAACCTTGTAAGCCCACCCTCTACCTGTTCGATATAGACGACATCTGCATCCTCTAAACCAATTTGAGGATGTGCCAAATTGGTGTCGTCTATTTTTACAACTAGTACTGGACCATTGACTCCTTCACGCCCACTGAGAACATTTGTTTCAACCGGCTCGGGTTTTGCTTGCTCGATTGTGCGTGAAATAGCTGCACAACTTGTCAAAGCAAGGCTAGCTATTGTGATGGCGATAATTACTAAGTGTTTAAAGCGCATCGAATTCAAATTCATACGTCACTGGTAGAGGCGCAGTTCCAGCTAAGCGAAAGAGTCGAATTGCAACTCTCCTGCGAACTGCCTGTGTAGATGAGACTGAATCGGTGTGAATCGCGATCGCAATTCGAATCTTTGTCGTCAGTACTGCGAGTTCATCAAATAAAGCTCTCTCAGCTGGAGTTGCATGGCTCTGTCCATCGACGAGTAATAGGGAAAGCGCACCTGATAGAGCCGATTCAGCCGCTGAACGCTCCTGCACTGTTGCCTCCCGTGCCTGGTAAGCCGCAGATGTAAGCAACAAAGTCGAAGCTGGATCTGCAAAATCACTGCGGGCAATCTCTAAGGCGATGGCCGCTCTTCGCTGCAATAGTCCATCTAAGTTGGCCCAACTTGTTTCAACCCGGTGATGCAGGCGATCAAGACGTGTTGCTAAAAAGCTTAAATACCAGAGACAGATGAGAATAATGAAAATGGATAAGAAAGATGTCTTCATTTCTTGTCCTCATCGCGCGAGAGCAAGCGATTCCAAGATCTATTCTCTGAGACCAATGTAACTCCTTCTCCCCCAACTAAAGCCATCTCATAAATTGAAAAAATCTGCTGAGCCACTACTTCCCAATCAAATATCTGTGCATGTTCTTTTCCACCCGCAGCTAATTCACCTCGCTTATTATCATCACGCAATAGATCGATAATTACTGTGGCCAGTTCGATGGAGTTCTCAGATTCAAAGAGAGCACCAAACTCTCCACCTCCAAGCAGGGAGTCAAAAGCTGGAATATCACTGGCCACCACACAGGCTCCACCAGCAAGGGCCTCGGCCAAAATAATGCCAAACGACTCCCCTCCTGTATTGGGCGCTACATAGATTGCAACCGAAGCCATAAAGTCGGCTTTATCTTCTTCGCTAATACGGCCTAGGAATTCAAAACGCGTTCGTAGTTGTGGATCAATACCCTTAATAACATCTTCTGGATCGCCAGGTCCGGCAACGAAGACTTTTACATCTGGTGCGAACCTGGCAATAATCGGCAGCGCATCGACTAAGACTTGTAAGCCTTTTCTTGGCTCTTCAAAGCGTCCAATAAAGCCAATCGTGTTCCCACTCCATTTTTCCTGCTGTGTTCCATGTGCATACCTCGAAGCGTAAATACCATTTGGAATCACAACAGCATCCGTTTCTAAATGGTTTGTAAGCGTCAAACGAGCTGCTTCAGAGACAGCTATACGCGCAGATAGTTTCTCGATAGCGGGCTCCAGAATCGGGCCAATGGCATAAATTACTTTTTGATGCTTTGCCGCGGCATGGAATGTTCCAACCATCGGGCCCTCTGCCGCCCAACACGCAAGAAGTGATATCGATGGAATCGCAGGTTCATGAAGATGCAATAGATCAAACTCTCCTTGAGCTATCCAGTGCTTCACTCTGTTAAATGCAATAGGACCAAATAGAACGCGAGCTACTGCTCCGTTATATGGAATTGAGATTGGCTTACCCGCACTAACAACATAGTGAGGTAGTGAGCTGTCATCGATAGCTGGAGCCAATACGGAAACTGTGTGACCAGCCGCGATCAAGAACTCAGCTAAGTCACGGATGTGGTTTTGCACTCCACCCGGCGTATCCCACCCATACGGACAGACGATACCGATTTTAAGTTTGGCGGTGAGCATTAAGTGCGCTCCTTGAAATCGCCATCGATCCAAATTCGCTGCATCATGTGCCAATCGTGCGGATATCGCGCAATGCCCTTAGCAAATAGATCAGCGCTATTTTGAACAATCTGCGCAACACGTTCACTGTCCGTTCCCTGCGTCGGAATTGGCACTAACTCAAATTCAATATGGATGCCGATATCCGTGTAAGAAATCATCGCACAAATTAATGGTGCATCGGTCTTTAGTGCAAGTATTGCAGGGCCTGCGGGCATGCGAGCTGGGCCACCGAAAAATGTAACATCAATACCTGTTCTCGATAAATCACGATCTGCAGCCAGTGCAACGACGCAACCTGCACGAAGACGTTGTGCCAACGTTGGAATAACACGACCATCAAGTGGTAGAGCCTCCATACCAAATGCAGCGCGATAATCCATAAACTTTTTAAATAACGCTTCAGGTTTTAAATGCTCAGCGACAGTGACAATTCTGGCGCCTTGACCACAAAAATACGCTGCTGCATGGTCATAGTTTCCAACATGGGGCAACGTTACAATCGCCCCTTTCCCTGCAGCTATGGCATCTAAGAGCAGATATTCCTTGGTAGTAGTTACAGTCTCCATGATGCGAGACGTAGACCAGTCTGGAAATCTAAATGTGTCACACCAATAGCGAAGTGCGGATCTCATCGCTTTGTATAACAAAATCTCTAAATCTAATGAAGTGATCTGGGGTTGCGTCCTAGCCAAGTTAGAGCGCAGCTGCGAAACGCTTTTGCCATTTCGCTTCGTTAGACGATCAGCTAAACGATCAGCAGTTGAATAGACAAAACCTTCTGGAAGCCAACGGAGTATGCGCCAGGCAGCAAAATATCCCCACGCCGTTACAGTCTGCATCATTTAAGCAAGAGCTCGCTTTACAATAATCATTCTCTGTACAACGGTGACACATCCAAGAATGGCCAGCAACCACACTCCACCAGCTAATACGTATGGAAGGCCCAAACCGTCGAGTGCAATTGCTGACATAGAGATCATTAACCGCTCCGTGCGTTCTGCAATTCCACCAGTGCACTCAATCTGATACATCTCAGCCTTAGCCCTTATGTAAGGAACCAGCAGTCCACTCACTAAAGCAATGATGACAACCGTGCTCAGTGAATCATTGTTACTAATCAGATAGATGGCTATACCGATCAGAATCGATGAATCAGTAACTCGATCGATTGTTGAATCAAGGAAGCTTCCCCACTTACTAGCGCCCACCTTAGATATACGAGCCATAGTTCCATCAAAGAGGTCGCTGAGGGCAAAAACAAAGATTATCGCCGTGCCGAGAAAGAACTCTCCACGCGGATAGAAGAACAACGCCGATATAACGACACCAACGGCCCCTATCCAGGTAACGGCATTGGCAGTTACACCTATACGCAGGGCGAAGCTGGCGACGGGGGTTATTAACCTGGTCACCGCTGGCTTGAGAGTACGACTAATCATCAGGTCCCATCGTAGGCTGAGCACGTGAAAACCAATGCATCCCAGCCTGACATTGTCGTATTTGGGCATGAGAGCGCTCACCCTGCCGACGTCGCTGAAGAATTCGGAGCCCGACTCGGCCTGGTTGCAGATGCAGATGCTGACTGTGCAATCTTTGCTATTAATCCCGCTATGGGAATCGACCAGGCGACGATAGATACGTGGCAAAGTTTGGATGAGTATCAAACTCCGCGGCTCGTGGTGGTGACGCAACTGGCAGATTCCACCGCCGATTTTGATGATGCCGTCATGCTGGCTAATCGAGTCTTCGACCACATGACTACTCCATATTTAGTTTTGCATGATGAAGCTGGCTTACCCTGCGCGCTCATATCTTTACAAACAATGCGCATCATCGATTACAGCAGTAATCCGCCAACCGATCTTCCATGTGAGCCTGAACATGAGACTTTAGTTCAAGAGTTTAGAGATGAATATCTAGAGCTCAATGAGTCTGCAGGGTTAGGTGCATTTGAAGCAGGTCTTCAATTTCCTGCAATTCCCCTGTGGATTGCAAAAGGAATTGGCACAGATATCGTTCGAGGGTATTTAGAAAAACTACAATAAATTTACCAGGCCTTAGCGATCTCATCTCGAGTTATCGTCAACAACTGCGGAAGCACTTTCGTTTTACCAATGATCGGCATGAAATTTGCATCCCCAGCCCAGCGAGGCACAACATGTTGGTGAATGTGTTCTGCCACCCCCGCACCAGATACTGCGCCTTGATTCATTCCTAAATTGAAACCTTGCGGTGCTGAAACTTTTCGAATTGTGAGCATGGCATGCGCCGCTAGCTCGGTGATTTCGCTGCGTTCATTAACGCTTAGCTCTGTTAGATCGGCAACATGACGGTAAGCACATATCAAAAGATGACCAGGGTTGTATGGATATAGGTTCATCACTACAAATGAATATGTGCCGCGAAAAACAATTAAGCCATCTTCATCGCTAAGGGTAGGAATCCGACAGAAGGGGCACTCACTGTCATTACCTTCTAGTGGTCGGTTCTCTCCACGTAAGTAATCAAGACGATGAGGAGCCCATAATCGTTGCCAGGTATCGGGCATTCCAAGGCCATCAATAGTCATATATCAAACCTGCGTGCGCTGAGAAACTATCTTTTTAATTTCAGCAATTGCATCGGCGATTGGAATTCCATTCTTCTGCTCACCATTACGGTAGCGGAAAGAGACTGCGCCAGCGGATTGATCTTCTTCACCGGCAATGACCATAAATGGGATCTTCTGCAATTGGGCGTTACGCACCTTCTTTTGCATGCGATCATCAGAGCTATCAAGCTCAGCACGTATGCCAGCGCTACGCATCTGCTTAATAACATCGGCCAAGTAATCAGCAAAAGCATCGGCGACTGGAATACCAATAGCTTGAACCGGCGCTAACCATGGTGGAAATGCACCAGCGTAGTGTTCGGTGAGCACGCCAAAGAAGCGCTCGATAGAGCCAAAGAGTGCGCGGTGAATCATTACAGGCTGTTGACGAGATCCATCTGCTGCAGCGAATTCAAGTTCGAAGCGTTGTGGAAGTTGGAAATCAACTTGAATAGTAGACATTTGCCAGGTTCGACCGATTGCATCTTTAGCTTGTACTGAGATTTTTGGTCCGTAAAAAGCAGCGCCACCCTCATCTAAAACCAATTCGAGGTTTTGCGCAGTTGCCGCCTTGCGTAAGGCTTCAGTTGCTTCAGCCCAGTCACTATCTTCACCTACTGATTTTTCAGGGTTTCGCGTAGAGAGCTCCAAATAAAAATCGTTAAGACCATAATCTCGCAGCAGATTGAGAACGAACGTGAGCAGTGAATCGAGTTCTCCAACCATCTGCTCCTTAGTGCAGTAAATATGCGCATCATCTTGAGTGAATCCGCGAGCACGCGTAATACCGTGTAGCACACCAGATTTTTCATAACGATAAACCGTTCCGAATTCAAATAAACGCAATGGGAGCTCGCGATAGGAGCGTCCACGTGAGCGATAAATCAGATTATGGAATGGGCAGTTCATCGGTTTCATGTAGTACTGCTGCCCTGCACGTTTAATAGTTCCATCGGCATGCAGCTCTTCATCCAAAATCATTGGTGGATACATACCTTCGGCATACCACTGCAAGTGGCCTGAGGTTTCAAAGAGCGCGGCCTTAGTCAGATGCGGTGAGTAAACAAACTCATAACCCTCATCTTCATGGCGCTTGCGTGAGTAATCCTCCATAGCTCGACGAACAATTCCGCCCTTGGGATGAAAGACTGCAAGACCAGAGCCGATTTCTTCAGGGAATGAAAAAAGATCTAACTCAGTTCCTAAACGCCGGTGATCGCGCTTTTCAGCTTCGGCCAACAGCTCAAGATAACCATTGAGTTCATCTTGTGAAGGCCATGCAGTTCCATAAATTCGTTGGAGCATGGGATTCTTTTCAGAGCCACGCCAATACGCCGCTGCGGTACGCATTAACTTAAAGGCTGGAATATGTTTAGTTGAAGGAAGATGCGGACCACGGCAGAGATCACTCCATACAGGATTTCCATCACGGCCTAAGTTGTCATAAATAGTTAACTCTGCGCCTCCGACTTCAACGCTCGCCTCTTCACCCGCAGGACCTTTGATTCCAATAAGCTCACATTTATATGGTTCGTGGGCAAGTTCTTTTAGCGCATCGGCCTCAGTTATCACTCGACGGCGAAAACGTTGACCTTCTTTAACAATCTTGCGCATCGCACTTTCGATCTTTACAAGATCATCGGGATTAAAAGTATTCGTCGGATCGAAGTCGTAATAAAAGCCATCTTTAATCGGTGGACCTATGCCAAGTCGAGTATTCGCATAGACCTCTTGCACTGCTTGGGCCATCACGTGCGCAGTCGAGTGACGCAGAACAGCTAAGCCATCGGGAGATGAAATCGATACGCCTTCTACGACATCTCCCTCAGCAAGCTCTGTCCAAAGATCTCTTAGGGTGCCATTGATACGCGTGACGACGATATCTTTCTGTTCGGCAAAGATTTGGGTGGGGCGTACATCGCTTTCAACCGACACGGCCTTGCCATCTACCGTGATAGTGATCGTGGACATGTGCCTAGCCTACCGAATGAAGTTGCACCATCGCCTTTATTTCATCAACGAAGGCATGTGATGGCTGCAATGGACGGCCTGCAATAGCGTGAACTTCGTGTGCGATTCGCAGACTGCTGAGCAGGATTGCCGATGAGATCTCATCGATTCTAGATAGGGGAATCGATTGAACCCGTACATCACAGTGTGCGATTACGAGCTCGCGCATAATTCCAGGCAGAGCGCCATCAATGGTTGGTGGCGTTATCCAAAGGCCATCGATGCACATCATGATGTTAGAGACTGCACCCTCACAGATATTTCCCGCAGTATTACTGACGATAGTTTCATCAAATCCCAACAAACGAGCTTCTTCCAAAATCGCTAAGCGATGTTCATATGGATACCTCTTAAGAGTTTCACCCTCTGATACAAGGGCATCTGGATGTATACCAACATTGGCCGCGGTAGTCACCGGACGATATGGCAAATGTACTGCCGCCCATTGTCCACTCTTATCAAATGAGATTCTCAACAATCCATCTTCGTGAGCTTGGACTGCAAGTAAGGTTGTTATGGACTCTTTCACTACTTCTATATCGGGCATGTGAATCGAAAGAGCAGCAGAACTGTTGTAGGCCCGCTGCAGATGAAGGCCGAGCGCATACGTTTGCCCAGCAACAGTTCGAATGGTTTCAAAAACTCCTGTACCTAATAACCAACCTGTCTGGGTGCACGGCGCCTGTTCAATATCAACTAGCTCACCGTTAAAAATAATCTTCATCCGAGCTCTCCCCCAGCAATTGAAATCAAACGCCGTGCTTTCAACTGGGTTTCTTCCCATTCGCTATGTGGATCACTCGACCATGTTATTCCGGCACCAGTGCCAAATCGCAGTTCGTCATCCTTATAGAAGATTCGTATTGCGACAGATAATTCGCATGCATCGCCTTGTACCCAACCTAAGACACCGCAGTAAGGACCGCGTGGAGCTTCATTATTTTTGATCATCGAAAGCGCAGAAGATTTAGGTGCTCCGCTTATGGATCCAGGAGGATGCAGCATTGAAATAATTTCGCTCCAACTAATATTGCTGTGTAGTTCGCCTTCTATATCTGAAACCAGATGCACCAAACCTGGATGTGATTCTGAGGCTAATAGCCGAGGAACCGTCACGGATCCACTTGTACAGATTGCACCTAAGTCATTTCGCATGAGATCTACGATCATTACATTTTCCGCAATATCCTTTGCACCAAAATGCGTTTGCCCCGGCAACTGTGTTCCTTTAATCGGTGAAGTCCGTACGCGATCGCCTTTGCGTGCGAGAAAAAGCTCCGGTGATGCCGATGCGATATTGACTCCAGGTATCTCTAAATATGATGCCCACGGAGCAGGATTATTTCTTAGAATTGCCGAAAATAAACCACGCAAATTAACATCGCCATCTAACGCATGCGAAAGCTCTCGGCAGGCATTGACTTGATACACCCAGCCCTGCGCAATCTGCTCTTGAATATTTTCAACATAAGCAACATATTGTTCTTCATTTTTTGAAGAGTTCCATTTCCCCATTAACGCTGTCCATGGTTGCGCCTTAAACTCTGACTCCACAACAGTGGCAAACTTGGCGGCAGTAAATGCTCCTTCAAACGTTGTCGAGACTGCCCAGAATCCCCCATCATCTAAACAAGCCGGGTCATCGGAAATCTCAATCACATCGGTGGCCAAACGCCCATTCATCCAGAAGTTGGCTTCACCGCTGTTCACAGCAGAACGCTATCCATTTACTACCCACTTTGGCGCTTATGCCCTACCTACGATAGATTTTGCCTCCTCGCGGACGTAGCGCAGTTGGTAGCGCGGAACCTTGCCAAGGTTCAGGTCGCCGGTTCGAACCCGGTCGTCCGCTCTGAGAAGTTGACATGACATTGGTCGGGTGGCCGAGAGGCCAGGCAAGGGACTGCAAATCCCTCTACACGGGTTCAAATCCCGTCCCGACCTCCATTATTTACAACAACGCACGAGAGAGGCACAACCCATGAGCGAGTCAACACGACCTTGGGGACGCTATGAAATTCTGCAAGAGAGTGAATCCCATAAAGTTAAATGCATCTGGGTTCTACCTGGCAAACGTTTGTCATATCAACGCCATCAAAAGCGCGCAGAGCACTGGTTTATCGTCTCCGGTACTCCGCGCGTAACAATCAATGGTGAAGTCAGTGATCTACAAGCTGGTGCAACAGTTGATATTGCAATTGGTGAACTTCATCGCATAGAAAACATTGGCACCGAAGACGTCGTTTTCGTTGAAGTGCAGACTGGTAGCTACTTTGGTGAAGATGACATCGAGCGTATCGAGGATGACTTCGGCCGCTAATTTACAAATATCGTGGGGTATGATTCCCCAACAGCAAGGATCGTTGGCTCAGCGGTAGAGCACCACATTGACATTGTGGGGGTCACTGGTTCGATCCCAGTACGGTCCACTTAAGAATCACTCAGGTGAATTAATCTCGCCAGCTAAATCAGAGTAAGCCCACAGGTCAATGTCATCTAAATCCAACACTCGAATTCCGTGAACCTTTAAGGTGTCGGAAATCTGGGCTCTGTGCTCAGTTGCATGGTGAATCGATTGAGAAATAATCGTTGAACGCGATCGCTCAATATTCTTGCCATCGCGCACATATGTATTGATCTCATCGAGTTTGTGGGATTCAACTCTCAAAATCTCATCGGCTTCAGCGCAGTATCTCTGTAGATCTGAAAGTGGAATCGCCATCTTTTGATCTAACCCGGTTGAGACTGCAATCCCACTTACTCGATGTGCGTATCCCCCAGCAGCAAGAACGATGTGATTGGCGAGTTCTTGTACAGTCCAATCATCTTTGGTTAACCGCAGCTTCAAATCCTCGTCATTTAACTGACCAAGTTTTTCTAATACGTGTTGATTTGCCCACGCCATGTGTAGCAGCAACTTCTCTTGATTGAGCATTTACAGCTCCTCTTGATCTAATGGAGTTGGATTTTCATAGTTACCTAGTCGCCGGTAAAGGTTGCTTGGCAAATGCCTTATCTCTTTGTGAGGGTTTCGATAAAGGTCAGAGAGTTTTGAAAAATTAACTCCTGGTCGTAATCCAGAGTTGCAACATGATAAGAATTGACGAGTTCAATGCGTGATTTATTTGCTGAACCTAAGCCGGCCATAATGATCTCGGTATTAGAAACTGGCAGCGTATGGTCTTCAACGCTGTGAAAGAGTTGAACTGGAATAGTAACTTTATCCAGATTTTTGCGTGTAATTTTTAACATAATTAGCAGTTGGTGGATTCCACGAGTAGGCAAAGCGTCATAACCATGTTCGGTAATGCCGGGACGCTTAATATCGTTACCGACAGATGTGCGCAGTTTCTGAAAGCGCGATAAAAGATATCCGACCGGGGGTGAAATAAAAGGTACGTGGATCATGGGATTAACTAAAATGATTCCGCTCAAACGGTCATTGTTATTTTCAGCGATGTAGAGCGTTGTGCCTCCGCCCATAGATAGGCCACAGATAAAGACTTGATCGCAGCTCTTAAATAACTCTTCTAATTCGCTTTGGACTTTAGCGGGCCACTCTTGCCATTTAACTTTATTGAGGTCTTCAGGCTTTGTTCCATGACCCGGTAATAACGGAACACGAACGGTGTAGCCCTTGGACAAGAAAAATTCTCCCCACGGACGCATCGATGGTGGTGCCCCTGTGAAGCCATGAACTAAGAGAATTCCGATTCGAGCATTCTTACCGCTGCCAGATGCCGACCAATCTTGCATCCAACCTGGGGGTGCTGTTTCTACTGCCATGGTGAAAGGTTACGACAAAGATTGAGAAAGTTCTGCCCATCGTGATAACAATGCAGCGGCAGCCCCTGAGTCGATTGCCTCTGCCGCTCTTTTAGCCCCTTCAGCAATTCGATCATGTAGGCCTAGGTCGAATCGACCTTCGTATGCAGCGATTGCTGCTGCTGCATTCAATACAACGGCATCTCTTGGCGCCCCCCGCTCACCGGCAAAAATCGCTGTAGTGATTCTTGCATTTTCGATCGCATCTCCCCCCGCTAATGCAGAAATTGGCGCACGTGCTATCGAGAAATCCAAAGGATCAAGCAAATCCCTACTTATTTCGCCTTGGCCAATCGTTAGTACAGAAGTTGTCGTCGCTAATGTGATTTCATCAAGTCCGTCATCACCACGGAAAACAAAGCCATCAACGCCTCGATCTCCTAAAACTTGCGCCATCACTACATGCATTCGCTCGTTTGCAACACCTATCGCCGCTGCCTTTGGTTGAGCTGGATTTGATAGCGGACCTAAAATATTAAATACCGTTGGTAGGCCTAACTCTTTGCGCGCCGGCCCAGCAAAGCGCATGGCGGGATGAAAAACTGGCGCAAAGCAAAAACCAATGCCAAGAGCACTGAAAGTCTTTTCTACTCCTTTGCCATCAAGAGTGATGCAAACACCTAACGCCTCAAGTAAATCTGCAGCTCCAGATTGAGAGGATGCTGCGCGGTTACCATGTTTAATTACTTTGGCGCCAGCGGCAGCTGCAATTATTGCTGAGGTAGTGGAGATATTAATTGTGTGTGCGCCATCGCCACCCGTGCCTACTGTATCCACGGCGCGTTCACTGATGGTTATCGGTGCACAGTGTTCATACATCTGTGCAATCAAAGCACCGACTTCATCTGAGGTCTCACCCTTAGCTTTCAGCGATAGGAGAAACTCCTTAATCCGCTCATTCTCGGCACGGCCTTCAAGAATTTCACGCATGCACCACTGAACATCGCTCGGTGCAAGATCCAAGCCACTATTTAATCTTGATAAGTGAAGCGTCCACACCGGCTCTGACATACAGACAGGTTAAGCAGTTGCCAGATGCGACCCGCGCAGCAGTTGCGCAGCACTATGAGCCAATGTGAATGGGTCGATTGGGTGCGTGACCGATGCTTCGGCCATTGACCATGCCGCTAGCCACGAATCCTGCACGCGACCTGTAATCACGAGCACTGGCGGACAGTTAAATACCTCATCTTTGAGCTGTCGAGCGACTCCCATTCCGCCTTCAGGAGTAGCTTCGCCATCCAAAATAAATAAATCAATATCCGTATGGGAATCCACATATGAACGAAGGGCGGCCCCAGTAGCAAATTCATGGATCACATGCTCAGCAATATCGGATGCAACTCTGCGACCTAATGCAGCAATAATAGTTGCTCGTACCGAAGAGTCGTTGGAGTAGACCAGAATCTGCTTTTTCTCATTGGACTGGCTCATGTGTTCAATTCTAAAGCTTTAATGGGCAAACTCCCAAGCCGCTTAGCAGGTGTTTTTAGAGTGACCTGTCTCATGCTTTTTACAGCTCCATAAGTGCTTCCAATCATGATTGCTGCAGGACATAGCGCCTGTTTTAGGGAATAATCACGTCTATGTCCAGCACAGCCGTAAGCGCCCACCACAAAATCACACGTCCCAATGCAGTGGCCGTTGGGACAATTGTGTGGCTCTCCAGCGAACTCATGTTCTTTGCCGCCCTCTTTGCCATCTACTTCACAATCCGTGGCGTTCAAGGTCCAGCTATTTGGCTGGAATCAAATGATCTTTTGAATATTCCCTTTGCAGCTGCGAACACAACTGTGCTTGTGCTGTCTTCGGTCACATGTCAGTTTGGTGTTTTTGCGGCAGAGCGTTTTCAGAATCGTAAAACCGGCAAGATGTACGAAATAAATAAGTGGGGAATGCGCGAATGGTTCTCGCTCACGTTTCTCATGGGTGCACTTTTCGTAGCGGGTCAAATTTATGAGTACGCATCACTTGTGCATGAAGGTCTCACGCTTTCATCAACGGCATACGGTTCGGTCTTTTATATTGCAACAGGCTTTCACGGTCTTCACGTTACCGGTGGCTTAATCGCATTTCTTATTGTGATTGTTCGCATTGCTAAAGCCCGTCGATTTACTCATGGTCAAGCAACCACTGCAATTGTTGTTTCTTATTATTGGCACTTCGTCGATGTTGTGTGGATCGCGCTCTTCTCTGCGATCTACCTGATTAAGTAAGGGGTATATCACTCAGTGAAGCGTCTTTCTCGCTATCGCCGTCACAGGGCCGCTGGTCCGTTCCTTTTAATTGCAGCACTACTTGCCATCGGCACCACCTTCAATGTTGCTAGCGCGACAGTGAAGGAGTCCATTACTCCCATGGCCCGAACAGTTGCTATTGAAGAAGGTAAAGAGATCTTCCTGAAAGGCTGCTCTTCTTGCCATGGCTTAAACGCTGAAGGAGGAGCTATCGCTCCATCTCTGATCGGTGTTGGTGCCGCTTCTGTTGATTTCCAAGTAGGTACAGGCCGTATGCCAATGGCAGATATGAGTACTCAGGCAATGCGTAAAGCGCCTGTATACAACGCCGAAGAGACTGCCGCTCTTGCAGAGTACGTTGCCTCTCTTGCGCCCGGACCTGCTATTCCAACCGATGCCATGTTAAATTATGAGCGAGATGGAAGCACTGCCGAGGGTGGCGAGTTATTTCGAAACAACTGCGCCATGTGTCACAACTTTGCGGGTCAAGGTGGTGCACTAACACAGGGAAAATATGCGCCTACCTTGATGGGTGTGGAACCGAAATATATTTATGAATCACTCATCACTGGACCACAATCGATGCCGGTTTTTAGCGATAAAACAATTACTCCCGCTGAAAAGCTATCCCTCATCAAATGGATTAAGGCCGCTGAGAAAGAACCAAATCTTGGTGGAGCAACTATGGGTCGCATTGGACCTGTTACAGAAGGTCTCGTTGCCTGGATTCTCGGATTAGGCCTGCTCATTGCTATTGCTGTCTGGTTAACAACGAAAGCGAGATGATTAACGTGTCAACTGAGATTGAACCTATGCAAGATCCTGGTCCTGCGCCGCATGTAATGCGCAACGCAGATATCGATCCAAAGGCTGAAAAACGTGCAGAACAGCAAGTTGCAACTCTCTTTACTCTATCTGGCCTCTCATCACTATTACTTATTTACTCTTATGTTTTTCTGCCAACTGATGTATTTATTTTTATTCCAGTTATGGGTGATCAAAATGCACACCAGCTGGGACTTGGTCTTGGAATGGCGTTTTCGCTTTTGTTCCTCGGAATGGGAGCAATACATTGGGCGAAAAAACTTATGCCTGAAACTGAAGTGATTAATCACCGTCATGAGTTTCGATCCTCCGATGAAGACCGTGATGAGCTAGTAAAAACCGTAAAACATGCTGCCGCCGAAGTAAAACTAGGGCGCAGAAGTTTAATCAAGCGCTCCCTTGGTTTCTCACTTGGTCTATTTGCGCTTCCACCTGTTTTACTACTTCGCGATTTAGGTCCACTGCCGAAAAAACTACTCGAAACAACTAGTTGGAAAGCTGGAACTCGTCTAGTGACCGATCCAGGCAACCGACCAATCTTGGCCTCAGATCTTGAAGTCGGCGCGGTTGTTCAAACCCTCCCAGAAGTGCCCCACCCTGATGAGCGACTTCTCAGTGATATCGCCAAGGACCCGGTTCTACTCATTCGAATTCGGCCTGAGGATTTTCAATTAAGCCCTGAAAAATTTGCTATGACTCATGACGGGATCATCGCATTTTCAAAGATTTGTTCACACATGGGCTGTGCGGTTGCTTTGTATGAGCAACAAACAAAACATCTTTTATGTCCATGCCATCAATCGACTTTCGATGTAACTCGTGGGGCCAAGGTTATCTTTGGACCAGCGGCGCGCCCGCTGCCACAGTTAGATATAACCGTCGATGACGAAGGTTATTTAATTGCACGTGCACCATTTAATGAATCTGTAGGTCCGAGCTATTGGGAGCGTAATTCACAATGACAACTGCTGAGAAGAGACTTGGTAACGCCGCTAACTTCGTCGATGAGCGTATTGGTGCTGCAGGTTGGGTAAAGAAGTCACTCAATAAGGTCTTCCCCGACCACTGGTCATTTATGTTGGGCGAAGTGTGTATGTATTCATTCGTTGTTTTACTTTTATCAGGAACATTTTTAACACTGTGGTTTGATCCATCACAACGCGAAGTAATTTACGACGGTGTTTATGAGCCACTGAAAGGTTTAAAGATGTCGGCAGCTTATGCCTCAACTTTAGATATTTCTTTTGAAGTCCGTGGTGGATTATTGATGCGACAAATTCATCACTGGGCTGCCAATATATTTATGGCGGCGATTGTCGCGCACCTTTTGCGTGTATTTTTCACTGGAGCTTTTAGAAAGCCACGCGAATTTAACTGGATTCTTGGAATCCTCTTACTTACTTTGGGTTTCGTAGAAGGACTATTTGGCTACTCCCTTCCCGATGACCTTCTATCGGGAACTGGATTGCGCATTACGTCAGCGATCATTCAAGCTGTTCCATTAGTAGGAACCTACGTCTCCTTCTTCCTCTTTGGCGGAGAGTTCCCAGGGGTTGGTTTCTTGCCGCGAATATTTACTCTGCACATCTTGTTGATTCCTGGGGCATTTTTAGCTCTCATTACTGTTCACGTGATGTTGGTCTGGTACCAGAAGCACACGCAATTCCCTGGTCCTGGAAGAACTGAGAAGAACGTTGTAGGTCATCCGATTCTGCCGGTCTATATGGCTAAAGCAGGCGGCTTCTTCTTCGTAGTCTTCGGAATCATCGCATTCTTATCGGCAGTAGCATCGATTAATCCCATCTGGTTGTACGGTCCATATACCCCGGGTCAAATCTCTGCAGGATCTCAGCCCGATTGGTACATGGGTTGGCTCGATGGCTTAGTGCGAATGGCACCGCCGTTAGAGACACACGCCTTTGGACATACGGTCTCATGGAATATTTTAATTCCTGCGCTCATAGTTCCTGGAATTTTATTTACTGGAATGGCGCTATACCCCTTTATCGAAAGCTGGATAACAGGAGATAAGCGCGAACATCATCTTCTTGACCGTCCACGCAATGTGCCTAATAGAACTGCACTCGGAGTGATGTCGATAACTTTCGTAATGGTAGCTCTTATCAACGGCGGCAATGATATTTTGGCTACCAACTTCCACATGTCTATCAATCAAATTATGTGGTTCTCGCGTATTGGAATCTTTGTACTACCACCACTCGCATTCATCATCACCAAACGCTTGTGCCTCTCCTTGCAGCGGGCAGATCGTGATCTCGTGCTACATGGAGTTGAAACTGGACGCCTTGTTCGTATGCCAAGTGGTGAGTTTGTTGAGGTTCACGAACCTATCAGCGACCAAAAGCGATTTATTTTAACCTCCCACGAACAGGCTGCACCCCTTGAACTTTCAGTCACCGATTCGCGAGGAGTGAAGCGCCCCGGTGCTATCAAAAATATGATTCGTAGGCGCTTGAGCAAAGCTCATGCAGTTAGCCTTCCAAAGGTTACAGCCGATGAGTTAAAAGAGATCGAACATCATTAATTAGTTGAGCGCATAACAAGCCAGACACCTAGGGCACAGACTCCTATTCCAAGGAAGCCCTGGGTGTTTACTTTTTCTCCAAATATCGCATAGGCCTCAATGGCAGTTACTGGCGGAACTAAATACATTAAAGAAGAAACTGAGGCAGCTGTTCCAGTATTGAGTAGCCATAAAAGCAAGAGAATTGCACCAAATGAAAGGCCAAACAGTAACCAAAGAAATGCAACGATAAATCGTGAACTCCACTCGATATGCACTCCCCCTGTTGCACCTGCCAATACAGCTAATACCAGCCCACTTGCAAGATACTGGTATGCAGTACCGCTCAAAAGCGGAATACCTGCGCCAAACTTTTTTTGCATCAGGGTTGCTATGGTGCTTCCAGCCAGTGCAATAAATATAGAGACAATTCCAATCGTAGGGATCTGATTTTCAAAGCTGGGCCCAAGCACTAATACAACCCCGGCTAAACCTAAAAACAGGCCAACTACTTGACTCGCTCGAAGCCCTTCCCCCAAGAATTTAATTGCGAGTAGGGAGACAAAAACAGGTTGCATGCTAGTAATTACGGCAGCTACACCTGCGGGGACTCCCTGTGAAATCGCAAAAAATACTCCACCTAAATATGCAGCATGCAAGAAAACGCCAATAACGGCTGATTTTCTTATTGCACTGCCACCAATCAAGATTGGTGATTTCATTAAAGCGGCAACAGCAAAGAGAAGGGCTGCCGCAATTAATACTCGTACTGAGAGAAAAATAAAGGGATCGGCATATGGCAAGGCATACTTTGCTCCGACAAAACCTGTACTCCATAAAAGAACAAAAACTAAAGGAGCAAAGCGGGTAAGCTTGACCATGCTGCGTGTTTAGTGTGAAACTGAATTAAGTGGCTTCTCGTACTCAGTAACCATTCCGATAACGCTAATAATCAATGCACCTAGTCCAATAAGTGTTAGCCACCAACCGATTGCCAGACCAAGACCCATGGCACATGCACTCAGCGCTACCGGCAGAGGCCACCATGAGTGCGGACTATAAAAACCTAGCTCTCCTGCTCCATCTTCAATGTAGGCAGTTACATTATCTTCAGGCAAAATAACGCCGATGCGCTTTTGTGTAAACCACACATAGAAGCCGACCATTCCGGCAAGACATGCAGCCAACAACATGCCGCCAACCCCAACGGGCTCCCCGCCAACCTGCCAATAAATGACTGTCACTAAGACATAAAATACGGATAACCCGCCAAAGAGTTGCCAATTAACCTTCATGTTAGTGCCCCTCTGTCTTTATGTGAGGATGGTGCAAATCAAAGGCGGGACGTTCGCTGGAAATTCGCGGCATTGTTAAGAAGTTGTGGCGTGGTGGTGGGCACGAGGTAGCCCACTCCAACGAAGAACCGTAGCCCCAAGGATCATCTACGCCAACAAGTGGAGCCTTACGTGTTATCCAGATGTTAATCATGAATGGAATCATTGAGAAGGCTAATAGGAATGAGCCGATAGTTGAAACGGTATTCATAAAAGTGAAGCCATCCGTTGCTAGGTAATCGGCGTAGCGGCGTGGAAAGCCCTTAATACCTAACCAGTGCTGGATAAGGAATGTTAAGTGAAATCCAAAAAAAGTTGTCCAGAAGTGGATTTTACCTAAACGCTCATTGAGCATCTTGCCTGTCATCTTTGGCCACCAGAAATAGAAGCCAGCGAACATGGCAAAGACAACTGTTCCAAATAAAACATAGTGAAAGTGAGCCACGACAAAGTAGCTAGCTGAAACGGCAAAGTCCAATGGAGGCGACGCCAAAATAATCCCTGTAAGTCCGCCAAATAGGAATGTAACGAGGAATCCCATTACCCACAGCATAGGCGTTTCAAATGTGACATGACCACGCCACATTGTTCCGATCCAGTTGAAGAACTTAACACCGGTTGGTACGCCGATAAGGAAAGTCATAAATGAGAAGAAGGGCAGTAACACTTGGCCTGTTGCAAACATATGGTGAGCCCATACTGAAACTGACAGTGCGGAAATTGCAATCGTAGCTGCGATTAAACCTTTGTATCCAAAAATTGGCTTGCGACTAAAGACGGGCAAAATCTCTGTAGCGATTCCAAAGAATGGAAGCGCCAAGATATAAACCTCAGGGTGGCCAAAGAACCAGAAGAGATGCTGAAAGAGCATCGCTCCACCATTTGCCGGATCAAATAGATGTGTTCCATAGATTCGATCTGATTCAAGACCCAATAGAGCTGCCGCAAGAGGTGGGAAAGCTAATAAAACAAGGATCGACGTCAGTAAGACATTCCACGAAAAGATCGACATGCGAAACATGGTCATACCTGGTGCGCGCATTGTGAAAATAGTTGTAATGAAGTTAACGCCACCCAAAATAGTTCCAACGCCACTGATCGCTAAACCGATTAACCATAAATCGGCGCCGATTCCAGGGGAATAGGTTGCATTTGAGAGCGGAACATAGACCGTCCATCCAAATGAGGCCGCTCCGCCTGGACTTAAGAATCCGGCAAATGCCATGGTTCCACCGAATAGGTACAGCCAGTAAGAGAGCATATTTAATCGAGGAAAGGCAACATCTGCTGCACCAATCTGCAGGGGCATTATCACGTTAGCAAAGCCGACAAAAAGTGGGGTTGCAAACATCAAAAGCATAATCGTTCCATGCATGGTGAAGATTTGGTTGTACTGCTCATAGCTCAAAAACTGCATACCAGGCCGCGCTAATTCACTGCGCAGAGCCAAGGCTAAAACGCCGCCAATCAAAAACCATGCAAAAGAGGTCATTAGATAGAGATAGCCGATTGTCTTATGATCTGTAGAGGTTATCCATTTAACAAAGTTCTTACCTTTAGCAGGTGGCAAAGGTGGAAGGGTTGACGTAGTTGGGCTTTGCGCATAGGTGGTCATACTGTGCTCCCCTTTAAAGTTTCAAGATAGGCCTGATACTCAGCCGGTGTCACCACTTTTACAGTAAAGAGCATCTGCGAATGTGCACGACCGCATAATATGTTGCAGCGACCGGGGAACTCACCTAACTTGTTTGCGGTAAATTCCAGATGGTTAGTTACTCCTGGCAAGTTCTGCATTTGAATCATAAAAGCTGGAATCCAGAAACCGTGAATTACATCGTTTGCTGTCAGTGTGTAGCGAACGCGCTCTCCAAGTGGAACAACCAAAGTGGGTGGTTGCGCTGGAGTTCCTGTTACAACGGCTTTTTCACCGGCCTCAGGATAAGCGAACTGCCACGACCATTGAATGCCTACAACAGAAATCTGGTGCATCACAGAGGAACTCTTAGCCATGATGGCGGTTTCCTTTTTTGCTGTATAGAAAAATAGAACTGCCACGATAATAAAGGGGATCACCGTGTAAACAATTTCGATCGGAATGCTGTACTGAGTTTGCTTTGGAAACTCCGGGCTATCTTTTTTGAGGCGATGAAAAAAAGCAGGCCACATAATGAGAATCAATGTAAAGACACCGACAACTCCGGCAGCGATCCATGCGCCTTGCCATAGTGTTAGCGACTCATCATTGACGCTGCTTACTCCCTCTTCGAATCCAAGGCCAGAGACCTTCGAACAGCCCGTGAGCAAAAGTGAGGAGGTGAGTAGAGCTAAGCCACCAAGGCCTAGCGTTTTCTGTCGCGACATAAGGCTAAGGATATAGGGCAATCGCAGCATTGTTGGTATCAGATAACGACTACGCGAAGTGGTACAGCGCACAAATTTAGCGGAGGTGAACTGCGACTTCTTCAGCAGCTTCGTGGCCATAGGCTTCGGCAAATCGCGCAACAAACTGCTCCGACGTAAATCGATACTCCTGGGTGCCCTTTGTTTCGATTACATATGTAGCGATCAATGCGCCCAACTGTGCACACCGTTCATGGTTAAGGCCCCATGCAAGTCCGGCGATGAAGCCAGACCTGAATGAATCACCGACGCCGGTCGGATCAGTCTTAGAGCGCTCTTGAGGAACATTTACTTGTACGAAATCGCCACGTGACGTTTCCACCTTTGCGCCCTTTGAGCCAAGGGTGATCACGCGAACTGCAACTCTCGTTAAAATCTCGGCATCACTCCAGCCGGTTTTTTGCATTGCTAGGGCTAATTCATACTCATTCATAAATAAATAGGCTGCGCCATCGATCAACAGTTTGATCTCTTCCCCGCTCATTCTGGCCATTTGCTGAGATGGGTCGGCGGCAAATGCAATACCTTGCTGGCGGCATGTCTCTGAATGACGCAGCATCGCTTCTGGATCATCTGGTGAAATAACCAGTAGATCTAATCGTCCAGTTTTTTCCATGATCGGACCAAGTTCAATATTTCTAGCCTCACTCATCGCGCCCGGGAAAAATGAGGCGATTTGATTGAGGTCGTCATCAGTAGTAACCATGAAGTGCGCTGTATAGAGAGTCTCTGAGACTAAGGCATGGGACGTATCAACGCCGTGGCGAGTGAGCCAGGCTTCATAATCTGGCCAATCTTTTCCAACAGCTGCAATTAATATTGGCTTTAACCCTAAGACTCCCATTCCAAAAGCAATGTTGGCGGCGCATCCACCACGGCGCACATCAAGACTGTCAACTAAAAATGAGAGCGAGAGTTTTTCGAGTGAACCTGCCACAAGTGAGTCAGTGAACTTTCCAGAAAAGGTCATCAAATGATCTAAACCGACTGAGCCAGCTACACCTATTTTCATGCAGCGTAATGAAAGTTTAAGGAGGTCAAAGTTAGTTAAATGAATCGCCGCAAGCGCATGAACCACCAGCATTTGGATTATCAATTGTGAAGCCCTGCTTCTCAATTGTGTCAACAAAATCAATCGATGCACCCATCAAATATGGGTCGCTCATCTTGTCGATGATCACCTTAACGCTTCCAAACTCATGAACCACATCGCCATCTTGATTGCGATCATCAAAGTAGAGCTGGTAACGCAGCCCAGAGCATCCGCCTGGCTGAACAGCTACGCGCAACATCAAATCGTCGCGGCCTTCTTGGGCCAAGAGTGCAGCTACCTTTGTTGCAGCGACATCGGTTAAACGAATCGATGCAGTTAATGAATCCGTAGGTGTCTCTGTTGTCATGATCGCTCTCCTTCGACTAGATATGCCAAGCCTACCCGCTTCCATGCATGGTTCGCGACCGCAACGGGGCCGTGAAACTATATATAGTACGACCCATGACTTCTTCTACAGCCGGTAAAGGCCGCCCTACCCCGAAGCGCAAGGACTCAGAGTCCAAGCGAATCGTCTCATCTCTTGCACCTGTGGTGACAAAAGACCAAAAACGCGCCGCCAAAGTTGTAGCACGTGCCGATCGTGTGGCATCGCGCACTGCCTACCTACGAGGAGATGAGAATGCGTTGCCTGCCAGAGATCGTGGCGTCGAACGTAGGTTTGTGCGTAATTATGTAGATTCACGTCGCTCTATTGGCGAGTACTTTCTGCCAATTATCTTTGTTGTACTCGTGCTCACAATGATTCCTGTTGCAGCAGTGCAGTTCTCAGCTATAGCAATTATGTATCTAGTCTTACTTGCAGCTGTTATCGATGGCATTTTCTTAAGTCGCAAGATACGTTCACTTGTGGGCGGAAAATTTCCCAGTGCCACAACTAAGGGTTTAGGAATGTATGCGTGGCTGCGTTCCACTCAGATGCGTCGACTACGTGCGCCAAAACCTCAGAATCGTATAGGCGATTTAACTGATTAAGCTCGAGGATTAGGACTTATATTCTTAGCTGGATCTTTTTCTGGCAATAATCCAAGTGCGGTGTCGATTGCACGCATCGTGGAAGCATCGAGTTTAATCCCCGCCGCTTTCACATTCTCTTTTACTTGTGAAGGTTTAGTCGCACCCATAATCGCCGCTGAGACATTTGGATTTTGTAACACCCAGGCGATAGATAACTGAGACATTGTCAGGCCAGCTTCCTGTGCAATGGGCTTGAGTTTTTGTACGGCAGTTAAAACCTCATCTGCAAGCCACTTGGAAATCATTCCAGCGCCACTCTTCTTATCAGTTGCTCGTGAACCGGCCGGAACTTTTTTACCTGGTAGATACTTTCCAGTTAAAACACCCTGGGCCAAAGGCGACCAAACAATCTGGCCTATCCCCTCTTTGACTGACAATGGCACAACTTCTGCTTCAATAACGCGCCATAGTGCTGAGTACTGAGGTTGGCTAGAAACGAAACGGTTGTAGCCCTTTGCATCTTGGATTGCGAGGGCTGCAGAAATTTGCGGCGCCGTCCATTCAGAAAATCCAACATAGTGAACCTTGCCTGAACGAACTAAATCATCGATTGCACTCAAGCTCTCTTCAAGTGGGGTTTCATAATCAAATCGATGCATCTGATATAGATCAATGTGATCGGTTTGTAAACGCTTGAGCGAGGCGTTACAGGACTCGATGATGTGCTTTCGCGAAAGCCCGCGATCATTTTTTCCTGGACCTGTTGGCCAGTACACCTTTGTAAAGAGTTCATAAGATTCACGACGAACACCTTTTAGTGCTTTTCCTAGCACAACTTCAGCGCGGGTTCCGGCATACACGTCGGCAGTATCGAAGGTGGTGATTCCCTCATTGAGCGCAGCCTTCACGCACTTCATCGCAGCATCAGCTTCTACTTGGGATCCATGTGTAATCCAATTTCCATATGCGATTTCAGATACATACATCCCAGTGCTACCAAGGCGCCTATATTCCATGGAGCAACCCTAAGTCCTAGCGCGTCCAGTTGCCAACCCGTAGTAGGTGTGGTTTGGTTCACCCACAACTTAATAGGTTTCTCATTAGGGGAAGTTCGGTGAAAATCCGACGCTGACCCGCAACCGTATAACTCACCTAGATGAGTGAAGTCGGATTACCTAATGGCGTAAATCAACATAGACAAACACCCGCCGAGGTTTGCGGGGTGTGGTCCTAGATAAGAGTGAGACTTCATCACTCTTATGCGGTTCTACCCCTGTGAGACTCTTTTCTAATGAGAGGCTTCACATCAATGAAATTCAAAGCTTTACTTCTTTCTTTAATACTTCTTCTTGCTTCCACCTTAGTGCTTCCATCTGCAAGTGCTGCGAGTAAAGGCTGGCGTTATTGGGGCTACTTTCAAGCAGCTCCTGGAAAAACCGCATGGACTGCGGCAATGACTGGACCAAGCGTAGATGTTGCCGATGGTTCAGTAGAGGGTTGGTCATTCGTATTTAGCAGTGATGACATTCCATCAATGGCGCCATCTGCAAAGCCAAACTTTAAAGCAATCTGCGGGAAAACAAAGGCTGACAACGATACAAAGCGAGTGGGCTTGGTGATTGACTACGGATCTTCTTTGTATGCGCCAACTGGTGAAAAAATAAAGAAAACAATCGTTACCTGCGTGCGAGTAGCTAAGGGATCCTTAGGAGTAGATGTTCTTGGACAAGTGGCAAAAATACGAGCTGCTTCATCCGGACTTATCTGTGGAATTAATGGGTTTCCAGCTAAAGAGTGTGGTGTTGAGATCAAGACTCCAACTGGACTGAAGGCTAAGAAATAATCTAATAATGAAAACTCTGTCGTTGCACCCGCTGACATGGTGGATTTGGTCATTTTTGATTGCAATCTCGATTGTACGTCTTAATTCGCCAATCTTTGCCATTGCATCAGTGGGTGTGACGGCGGTAATTGTGTACAGCCAGCGCGAAGATGCACCATGGGGGAAGAGTTTTTCCTGGACATTAAAAGTTGCTGCATGGATATTGCTCATCCGAACATTGATAGGCATACTCATTGGAGTTCCAATTCCTGGAACAACAATCTTTTCGCTACCGATCATTCCGCTTCCTTATTGGATGCCAGGAATTCGAATTGGAGGCGCTGTAACAGTTGAACGATTATCGTCGGCTCTTTCAGAGGGAGTAATCATCTGTGCGATACTCGTAATATTTGGTGCGGCCGCATCGCTGACTAGTCCACATCGGTTACTTCGTGTCTTGCCTATCTATATATATGAGTTCGGAGTAGCTGTAGTTATTGCTACCTCGGTTCTGCCTCAACTAGTAAGCAGTGTCGCTCGTATTCGCCAAGCCCAACGACTGCGCGGACAAAAAGCTAAGGGTTTTTCTTCCTACAAGCGTGTTGCGATTCCATTGCTTGAAGAATCACTTGCACGCTCCTTAGATCTTGCTGCTGCGATGGATTCTCGAGGCTACGCATTTAGTCGAAAACGAAGTAGGTACCGACCAATTCATTGGGCATCAAGAGATACTTTCATCTTGTTTAGCGGCGTATTAGTTTTGGTGCTCACATGATTAAGTTTTCCAACGTATCCCTGATCTATCCCAATTCAACAACTACTGTGCTGGAAAATCTCAATCTAGAGATAGCAGAGGGCGAATTAGTCTTAGTCATAGGCCCAACAGGGTCGGGTAAATCATCGCTCCTACGTTTAATTAATGGTCTAGTCCCCCACCACACAGGAGGCATCCTGGCTGGGGATGTGAGCGTCAATGGCCTCACTACCCGTGAAGTCAAACCTGGAGGCCTGGCACACCTGATTGGAATCGTAGGTCAAAATCCAATGAATGGCTTTGTCGCAGATACCGTTGAAGAAGAGCTGGCCTTTGCGATGGAGGCATTGAATCTACCTAATGAAACTATGCGAAAGCGCGTTGAAGAGGCGTTAGATTTTATGTCACTGGCCACGCTTCGATCACGTGCAATTTTGACATTAAGCGGCGGGGAACAACAACGCGTTGCGATCGCCAGTGCACTTGTAATGCATCCGAAAGTTCTGGTTTTAGATGAGCCAACGAGTGCTTTAGATCCTATTGCAGCCGAAGAAGTTCTATCAATCTTGCAACGCTTAGTTCATGATTTGAGTATTACAGTTGTTATCGCCGAACATAAATTAGAGCGAGTAATTGGCTTTGCAGATCGAATTATCTACATAAATGGCGATGGTAGAACTGAGGTTGGCACGGCCACCGAGATCATGAAAACCTCCCCTATCGCACCTCCTATCGTGCACTTAGCGCGAGCATTGGGTTTAGATGATGCTGGCCTATCAGTTCGTGACATGCGACGGAGCACTCACAACCTTCGCGAGTCAATTTCTATTACTCCTGCAAGTCAGATAGCTACAAGCACAATCCCAGTGATCGAGATCAATCAACTAACTGTTACTTACGGCTCTAAGCCAGCATTGAATTCGATTACTGCAACTATCTTTGACAATGAAATCGTTGCGGTAATGGGGCGAAATGGCGCTGGTAAAAGCTCCCTTCTCACATCTATCGCAGGTGTTGGCACCTCTGACGTGGCTTGCGTTCGTATTCATTCTTTGGATTCAAGGAAGCTCACGGGCAAATCGCGACGAGAAACAATCGGCTACATTCCTCAAGAGCCTAGCGATCTTCTGTACGCTCAATCAGTAGCCAAAGAGTGCGAGCAGGCCGATAAAGATAATGAGATTGAGGCCGGCACTACTTTCGTTCTGCTCAACCAGCTCGTACCCGGCATCTCGTTGCATACACATCCCCGTGATTTGTCAGAGGGTCAGAGACTGGGACTTGCTTTAAGTATTGTGCTCTCTTCTAATCCAAAAGTTCTAATTCTGGATGAACCAACCCGTGGATTAGATTACGAAGCCAAGAAAATGCTAACGAAAATTTTGATTAGCTTTGCACAAGTTTTTCATCGCGCAGTAGTAATAGCCACACACGATGTTGAACTAGTAGCCGAACTTGCTACGCGTGTGATTTTTCTGGCCGATGGTGACATAGTCGCCGATGGCCCAACTATCGATGTTCTTTTATCCTCCCCAGCCTTTGCACCACAGGTATCTAAAGTGATGTCACCGGTTCCATGGTTAACGGTTCGCGATGTTATGGCTGCACTCGGTGAAAAGCTATGATTACCGCAACTGCTGATGTAGTCAGATTTTCACGACGAAATACCTTAGTTCTTGCGTGCGCATCTCTGGCCAGCGCAGTTGGTTTCGTGTGGCCCTTTTTCTATTCTGAGGAAAACCTTCCTCGCACTCAAATATTTTTTTGGATTGCAATCTCTATCGCTCTTTTATTAGTAATATTTGAGATTTCTAACTCACGCCTTGATGCAAAATCAGTGGCACTTTTAGGGGTTTTATCGGCACTCATTGCCGCCCTGCGGCCACTGGGAGCTGGAGCTGTGGGTATCGAACCCATGTGGTTTCTTTTAATATTGAGCGCACGAGTCTTTGGTCCATCATTTGGCTTTTTACTTGGACTCATATCGGTTTTTGTATCAGCCCTTCTTACAGGAGGACTAGGACCATGGCTTGGCTATCAAATTTTTGCCGCAGCCTGGATTGGTTTACTTGCTGGACTACTTCCAGGCCGTAAATCTCTGCGTGGAGGAAGAGAGATAGCCATGCTGATTGTTTTCGCCGTCTTAGTCTGTGAGCTATTTGGAATTTTGATGGATCTACAGTTTTGGCCATGGGCACTTGGTTCGCAAACCCAGCTTTCCTACCTGCCCGCAGGCGCTTTAGCCGAAAACATCTCTCGTTTTTTCACATTTCATTTTCTGACTGCTATGGCATGGGATGTGCCACGAGCCATCTTTACCGCCACATTAATCGCACTGGTAGGGCGCCCGGTGTTGAGCGCACTGCGCCGCACTTATGTGCGTGCAGCCTTCTTAACGCCGATTGAGTTTAGCGAACGTGGGATGCAACAAAGGGGAGCTTAACGACCTCAACAATTGAATCGCGCCCACGTACATCGATAGTGAGTTGATCGCCAACGATCACTGATGTATCTAGCAAAGCGATCCCGATTCCTACCTTTAATGTTGGTGAAAAAGTTCCGCTAGTAACAAGGCCTACCACTTTACCCCCACTATTTTTTACAACCATATCTGCTCGTGGAATTCCGCGATCGAGAGATTTAACTGCGACGCTTCTCTTACCAGGACCATCTGCTCGTTGAGTTCGCAAAACTGAGCTGCCCAAGAAATCACCTTTGTCCCAAGCAACTGCCCATGACGCACTTGCTTGCACAGGAGTAATCTCCAAGGAAAGTTCATGACCGTGCAATGGATATCCCATCTCTGTCCGCAATGTGTCGCGCGCACCTAATCCGCACACTAATCCGCCGTGTGGGCCAATTGCATCCACTAATGCATCCCACACGCCTGGAGCATCTACTACTCGTGGCAAAAGTTCATAGCCAAGTTCTCCTGTGTACCCAGTACGACAGAGAATTACTTCTGCGCCGTCTATGTTCACTGTAGTAAAGGCCATGTAATCAATATCAGTATTAACTCCAAGTGATTGCATCACTTGCGGAGCTAGAGGACCTTGAACTGCTATGACGGCAAACTCATTGTGGAGGTTGGTGACAGTAATTGTCGGAGGAACATGAGCCTGTAGTAGGGCGACAACGTCACTAGTATTCGAAGCATTTGGGACTAAGAAAAAATCATTATCGCTATTTTTATATGTGATCAAATCGTCTACAACGCCACCAGACTCGTTACACAAAAGCGTGTACTGAGCCGAGCCATTGTTAATTCGAGTCAAATCATTGGTAAACATAGAGTTCAGAAATTCAAGGGCACCTTCTCCGATGACGCTTGCCTTGCCCAAATGAGAAACATCAAAGATTCCAACGGCATTGCGCACTGCTGCATGCTCAGCAAGAACTCCGGCCCCGGCGTACTCAATGGGCATCAACCATCCACCAAAATCGGCCATCTTTGCTTGAAGGCTCAGATGCTTGTCATTTAAAGGTGAAGTCTTCATAGTGCAAACCTACCAATACATCTATTACGCTGACACCCATGACCACACTCAAAATCTCCGATGGCGTTATTAAAGATGAAGTTCTTGTTCTTGGTTTGGCTGCGGCCAACTCAAAAGCAGGGCTTGTGATCGAATCTGGCGACCTAACTATTGATACTCAATCGATTCTTGCTTCGTTGATTGAAATGGGCGCAACGGGTAATGCCGATGAGATTATTAAAGTTCCTGGAACTACGGTTCGGATGATGGTTTTTACAGGACTAGGTAAAAAAACTGGCGCATATTCTCATGAAGTATTACGGCGCGCTGCGGGAGCAGCTTCTCGCGCACTTGCAGGTTCAACGGGTGCAACTTTTGCATTACCTTCAGATTCTTTACAAAGCGTGGCTGCTGTTGCTGAAGGTGCTGCGCTAGGCGCTTATGCTTTTAGTGAGTTTAGAAGCTCTTCTAAATCTGATCATAAGGCGGTAATAAAAAGTATTACTGTTTACAGCAAGTTAGCTTCAACCAGTGAAGCAAAATCAGCAATCACTCGAGCTAAAATTATTGCCGACTATACATTTTTAGTTCGAGACCTGATTAATACACCACCGAGTCACCTGACTCCTGATACTTTTTCTAAAAAACTTGTAGCTGCAGTGAAGGCGGCAGGTGGAGCTAAAGCTGGGTTAACGGTGAGCGTATTAGATGAGAAAGCGCTTAAATCACAGGGCTTCGGTGGCATTATCGGCGTCGGACAGGGCTCAGCTAATCCCCCACGACTTTTACACATCTCATACTCGCCTAAGACTGCTAAAAAACGCTTTGCTTTCGTCGGTAAAGGAATAACCTTTGATACCGGAGGTCTCAATCTAAAACCTGGCCTTGGCATGGAAGCGATGAAATCAGATATGAGTGGCGCAGCCGCAGTGTGTGCAGCAACGTTAGCGATCGCCGCTTTGAAACTACCAATCGCTATTGAGACGTGGGCACCACTTGCAGAAAACATGCCAAGTGATAAAGCAACTCGTCCGAGTGACATCATTACAATTTTTGGTGGAAAAACTATTGAGGTTCTCAATCCAGATGCTGAAGGGCGTCTAGTTTTAGCCGATGGATTGGTAAAAGCGCAAAACAGTAAAAATAAACTTGATGGCATTATCGATGTTGCAACTTTAACCGGTGCTCAAGTCATAGCTCTTGGTACACGAACAAGTGCCGTGATGACAAACAATGACGAATTCTCAGCCGAATTTTTAGAGTCTGCAGCAGCCAGTGGCGAACAGTTCTGGCCCATGCCGCTTCCTCAAGAACTTCGTGCATCACTTGACTCCCCTGTTGCCGATATGGCTAATATCGGAGATAAGAGTGGTGGCATGTTGGTTGCTGGGCTATTCCTACAAGAGTTCGTGCAACCAGATCTGCCATGGTTGCACCTAGATATCGCTGGCCCAGCGTTTAATACTGCAGCTGCCCATGGCTATACGCCTGTAGGTGGCACAGGAATTGCCCTGAGATCCCTCGTTACTTTGGCCGAAAAGGGATAAGACTGCGCATTGGGTAGTTTTGCACTCAGTACGGCAAGATAGAGCCCTGTACTAAGGGAGGGTTCATACGTGCCAGAGTTCGATCTTGTCATTTTAGGCGGCGGTAGTGGCGGATATGCCTGCGCCCTACGAAGCGCCCAACTTGGACTCTCGGTTGTTTTAATCGAGGCTGACAAAGTCGGCGGAACCTGTCTGCACCGTGGATGTATCCCGACAAAGGCTCTGCTGCATAGTGCAGAGATTGCCGATGGCGCACGCGATGGCGCACGCTTTGGAGTCAAGTCGAGCTTTGACGGAATCGACATGGCTGGTGTGAATTCCTATAAGGATGGTGTCGTCTCTCGTCTGCACAAAGGTCTACAAGGTTTGGTTAACTCTCGATCAATTACCTACGTAGAAGGCCATGGAAAGTTAATATCTAAAGACTCTATCGAAGTCAATGGTCAGACATACACTGGAAAAAATATCGTTCTTGCAACAGGCTCATATGCAAAGACCCTTCCAGGATTAGAGATTGACGGTGTTCAGGTAATTACATCAGATCATGGAACAAAATTAGATTACGTGCCAAAGAGCGTCATCGTTCTGGGTGGCGGAGTCATCGGATGTGAATTCGCCTCAGTCTGGAAATCATTTGGTTCAGATGTAACCATTATTGAAGGCCTTCCTCACCTCATTGCCCTTGAAGATGAATCATCTAGTAAGCAGCTCGAGCGAGCATTTAGAAAACGCGGAATTAAGTTCGAACTCGGTGTATTTTTCAAATCTCTTACTAAGAATAAGAAGGGCGTCACTGTCACGTTAGAGGATGGTAAAGAGTTCACTGCCGATCTTCTTATGGTGTCGGTAGGTCGCGGACCAGTATCTGCAAATCTTGGTTATGAAGCTGCCGGAATTACTATGGATCGCGGCTATGTATCAGTAGATAATAAGTGCCGTACTAACGTTCCTGGTATTTGGGCCGTTGGAGATTTGATTCCAACACTACAACTTGCACACGTTGGCTTTGCCGAAGGCATGTTAGTTGCCGAAGAGATTGCTGGTCTAAACCCTCGCGCCATTAACTATGATGGAATTCCTAGAGTTACTTACTCTGACCCAGAAGTTGCATCGGTCGGATTAACCAGTGCCGAAGCCAAGAAACGCGGACATGATGTAATCGAACTCAGCTATGACTTAGCTGGAAATGGAAAAGCACAGATTCTCAATACGGCTGGATCAATCAAATTAATCGCAGAAAAGAATGGCCCTATTCTTGGCGTACATATGGTTGGCGCACGCGTCGGTGAACTACTAGCTGAGGCTGAATTAATATTCAATTGGGAGGCGCGTGCTGATGACGTTGCATCTCTAATCCACGCACATCCAACGCTTTCAGAGGCGATGGGTGAGGCTCATATGGCACTTGCAGGCAAACCGCTACACGCACACGGATAACCAAGGAGAAAACGTAGATGACATTTTCAGTAAAGATGCCAGCGCTCGGAGAGAGCGTCAGTGAAGGAACTGTTACGCGTTGGTTAAAGGCCGAAGGCGACCATGTCAATGTTGATGAAGCTCTCCTTGAAGTCTCTACCGACAAAGTTGATACCGAGATTCCATCTCCCGTAGCCGGAACGCTGACAAAGATCCTTGTTCAGATTGATCAAACAGTTCCAGTAGGTGCAGAACTTGCCATTATCGCCGATGGAGTGGACTCTGTTGTGGCCGCTCCCGTTGTGGCCGCTCCCGTTGTGGCCGCAAGCGCTGTTGGCACAGTAATCACCATGCCTGCTTTAGGTGAAAGCGTTAGCGAGGGAACCGTTACACGTTGGCTTAAAAATATTGGTGATTCCGTTGCAGTTGATGAAGCTCTCCTTGAAGTATCTACCGATAAAGTCGATACTGAAATTCCATCTCCAGTAGCTGGAGTTCTTCTAGCAATCGATGTTGCAATTGATACAACAGTTGCAGTTGGTGCTCGCCTTGCACTGATAGGTGCTACTGGAGCAGCTCCAGTAGTAGCAGCTCCAGTTGTGCCCCAGCCAGTAACTAAGGTTGCTGTCTCCGAGGTTGCAGCTCACGTTACGACAGCACCTGCACCAGCCGTTGCTGCACCAATTCTGCAACCCACTGATGTTTATGTGACTCCCCTGGTTAGAAAATTAGCAAATGATTTAGGTGTGAATCTAGCGTCCGTAAATGGAACAGGTATTGGTGGGCGAATTCGCCGTGAAGATGTCGAAGCGATGTCTAAGCCAGTTGCATCAGTTGCATCAGTTGCAACTTCGACTCCTGTCGCTGCTCAACGAACTGTAGCCCCTATTGCAGTCTCACCCCTGCGCGGAACAACTCTCACAATGTCGCGCTTGCGCAAAGTTATAGCAGCGCGCATGGTTGAGTCACTTCATGTGAGTGCACAACTCACTACTGTTGTAGAAGTAGATGTAACTAAGATTGCTCGTTTACGCGATCGCGCTAAGGCAACATTTGAAGAGCGCGAAGGGGTCAAGCTTTCATTCCTGCCTTTCTTTGCAGTCTCTATATGCGAGGCATTAAAGCAGCATCCCGTATTGAATTCATCGGTGGAGGGCGATCAAATTACATATCATGGCACTGAACATTTAGGCATCGCTGTCGATACTGAACGAGGTCTACTAGTTCCGGTGATTTCTAACGCTGGTGATTTGAATATGGGCGGCATTGCACGAAAGATCTCTGATTTGGCCGCACGTACACGAGATAACAAAGTTACCCCCGATGAGCTCGGTGGCGGTACTTTCACTTTAACAAATACAGGAAGCCGCGGCGCGTTATTTGACACCCCCATTATTAATCAGCCACAAGTAGCGATTTTGGGACTTGGCGCAGTTGTTAAGCGTCCCATGGTCGTGCGTGGCGAAGATGGTGGAGAAACAATCGCAATTAGATCAATGGTCTATCTCGCTCTTTCTTATGATCACCGCGTAGTCGATGGCGCAGATGCTGCTCGCTTCCTTGTGACTCTCAAAGAGCGTTTAGAAGGTGGAGCATTTGAATCGGACTTAGGTCTCTAAGCCGCGATGAGAGTTCCTCAGCGAATTGCTATCACTGGCTCTTCAGGGCTTATCGGCTCGGCTCTTGTAGGTCATTTAAAGAGTGAAGGCCATACTGTTCAAAGACTAGTACGGCGTGCACCAATCGCTGCCGATGAAGTTACATGGGATCCACAAACTGGTTTCGTTGATCTATCTGCACTCGAAGGCGTTGATGCGGTTATTCATTTAGCCGGTGCTGGTGTCGGAGATAAGCGATGGACCAAGAAGTACAAAAGCGAGATTCTCAACTCACGGTTATTGGGAACCACTGCAATCGCTCATGCTGTGGCCGCAGTAAAACCTGATGTTTTTATATCCGCAAGTGCTATTGGCTGGTACGGAGACAGTGGAAACCGTGCAGTCATTGAAAGTGACCGTGTGGGTGATGATTTCTTGGCCACAATCTGCCGCGAATGGGAGGCCGCAGCCGATTTAGCTGGCGATGTTCGAACCATAAAGCTGCGGACCGGATTAGTACTTGATCCAACTGGTGGAGCCCTTGGGAAAATGTTGCCTTTATTTCGTTTAGGTTTTGGTGGAAAGCTTGGAAACGGTAAGCAATGGTGGTCATGGATCACTCTTCATGATGTTGTTCGTGCCATAGATTTTGCACTTGTAGAAAAAATCTCAGGTCCAGTCAATCTCACTTCGCCTAACCCCGTTACCAATCAAGAGTTCACAGCAGCATTGGCTCGCGCTATGCACCGCCCAGCGGTTTTTCCAGCTCCAGCACTTGCGCTAAAGATTGCATTAGGTGGCTTCTCCTCTGAAGTTTTAGGTTCAAAACGAGTTCTTCCGCAGAACCTTCAGGAGGCTGGATTTACTTTCGACTACCCTCATATTACTGAAGCCCTCGTTGCATTAGTTCAAGAGTAGTTGAGCTGCAAGCTTTCCTGAAAATAGTGCGCCTTGCTGTGATGGCACACTTCGGTGGTCGCCAGCGATATAAACATTCTCACTGATCTTCATAGGCTGCGTTAGGTTTTTTCCTGGTGAGTGGATCGGTAACGCTGAGGCAATCTCATACTTAGCGACTAGCTCCCAGTCGCGCGTATCGCAACCCCACAGCAATGATAGATGTCGTCTTGCATCAGATTCGGTGACAGATAACCCAGTAGTTGTTGAGATTAAACTCATCTCTGATTGAGAATAGTCCATAGAAATATCGGACATGACAACACTATTCATTACAGGACCACGATTTTGTCCATCAATCAATAGTCGACCGGTTCCAGATGGATTATCTCTACTTGCGTGGTACCACGTAATGCAGCCAGCCATGGTAACAACTTCAGTAAAATCAAGAAGCTGCGCAGCAGTCGTTGGATCCGTTGCGACAATTATTTTTTTAGCATTGATAACACCTAATGTCGTCTCTATTTGTTGTCCAATGATTCTTTCAACCCGTGTGTGTAGATTCAAATTATTTACACGTTTGGAAAGAGCTTCGGGTAATTGGCCAACACCAAAGCGAGGAACTCCAGGTGTACCACTGATAAATGATTTAAGAATCGAAACTCCATAATCAAAGTCCACTAAATCTGGATCACTTAGAAAGACTCCCGTCAAGAAAGGCCTTAACACTCGATCAGAAGTTGTTCCAAAAGCGCGCAATGACTCTCCGATGGAGGAGGTCCGTGGCTTAGCAAAAAGAAGAAATCGAAGTAGTGCCAGCTTCTCTGGAATCGTTCCTGTCGCTTTATCTAAAGCCGACAATGGCGCTTTACGTGGATCTCCAATTACGCGGCGCAGAGTTCCTAATGAGACTTCAATCACCTTAGGTGCAGCGATAAAATCAAGCTCATCTAGTACATCAAGTTCAACTAGTGATGGATACTTTGAGTTGATAAGTTGAAAACCCCGATCGCATATAAAGCCATCGATGTGATCGCTAGCAACTCGACCGCCGGTTCGGTCGCTCGCCTCAATCAGAACTACATCGACACCTTGGCTCTGTAAATGCAAAGTTGCACTTAGGCCAGCTAGCCCCCCACCAATAACAACAACATCACAACTCTTAGCCATGGACCAAGTTCTTTCGCTCGATTGGTAAGGTGGCAATCCTACCTTTAGGCTAGTGGGGTGCCCGTTATAGATGCCCCTTATGCGTCGGCTATTGCGCTGTCACGTCACGGCCTTATCGATTATGCCAAGGCGTGGGATATTCAACGCAAAATTCATAGTGAAGTAGCCCAAAATATTCGGCCGAACACTCTCCTACTTTTAGAACACCCATCGGTTTATACCGCTGGCCGACGTACGCAGCCAGAAGAAAAGCCTAAAGATGGAACCCCTGTTATCGATGTTGACCGCGGCGGAAAAATTACATGGCATGGGCCAGGGCAGATTGTCGGCTACCCCATTGTTCGCCTTGCAAAGCCACATGAATTGGTTGGCTTTGTCCGCGAGCTAGAGGCAGGTCTTATACACGTATGTGCAGATTTTGGATTATCAGCGTTGTGTATCTCTGGACGTTCTGGGGTGTGGATTCGCGATGACAAAGGTGAACGAAAAATCGCTGCTATAGGCATCAGAGTTGCACAAGGTGTAACAATGCATGGATTCGCCCTCAATGTATGCCCGGACTTAGCTGCTTTCAAAGAGATTATTCCCTGCGGAATCTCCGATGCCGATGTCACATCAATGCAGCAAGAGTTGGGACGAGATATTACCGTCAATGAAGTTGCTCCAATCATTGAAAGACACATCTTTGAATCATTAAAGAAGGTGAGCGCATGAGTATCGAGCCAGAAGGTCGCAAAATGATTCGCATCGAAGCTCGCAATGCGCTAACACCCATTGAGCGAAAACCCGAATGGATTAAGACTCGTGCAAACATGGGCCCCGAGTACACACGGCTTCGATCATTAGTAAGTAGCGAAGGCTTACACACCGTCTGCCAAGAAGCTGCCTGTCCAAATATCTTTGAGTGTTGGGAAGATAAAGAGGCAACATTTCTTATTGGCGGAGACAAATGCACCAGACGCTGCGATTTTTGCAATATTGATACGGGCAAGCCAGATCCCCTAGATCGTACAGAGCCACTCAAGGTCGCCCAATCAGTAAAGACTATGGGCTTGGCCTATGCAACCATCACCGGCGTTACTCGTGATGATCTACTCGATGAGGGCGCCTGGTTATATGCAGAGACGATCCGACAAGTTCATGAGTTAAACCCTGGTTGTGGCGTGGAAATGTTAGCCCCTGATTTCCATGCAAAATCGGAGCTTCTCAATCAAATATTTGAGACTAAGCCTGAGGTTTTTGCACATAATCTTGAGACCGTCCCTCGCATATTTAAAGAGATCCGTCCAGCGTTTACTTATGAAAAATCTCTACGTGTTATTTCAATGGCCCGCGACTTTGGTCTGATTACTAAATCAAATTTGATTCTTGGGCTTGGTGAAACCCGAGAAGAAGTCTCACAAGCCCTAATCGATTTACACAGCGCAGGATGCGATCTCATTACAATCACGCAGTATTTACGTCCAACTAATCGACATCATCCAGTTGTGCGTTGGGTCAAACCTGAAGAGTTCGTTGAATTAGCGGCTGAAGCAACAGAGGCCGGCTTCTTAGGTGTAATGAGTGGTCCTCTAGTTCGCTCAAGTTATCGAGCAGGTCGCCTCTATAAGCAGGCGATGGCGGCTAGAGCAAATCATGGCTGATCTTGTATATCCCCCGGTTATTTTCACGGTCAAGAGTTTATGGAAATACTTAGGGTTACGTTTTAATTTTCAAGGTGAAGAAAACATTCCACGAAAAGGTGGCGCAATACTTGCAATCAATCATGTGAGTTATTTTGATTTTGCAATCACTGGTACGGCCGCACTTCCAGCAGGTCGCTATGTACGATTCATGGCTAAGAAAGAGATTTTTGACAACAAAATTGCAGGCCCACTTATGCGGGGAATGCATCATATTAATGTCGATCGCAGCAATGGATCGGCCTCATTTGTTGCAGCGCTGCGCGCATTAAAATCTGGAGAGATCATCGGAATATTTCCAGAAGGAACAATCTCAACAAGTTTTGAAATAAAGGAGCTTAAATCAGGCGCAGTTCGACTCGCTATGGGTGCTGGCGTTCCTATTGTCCCAACAGTAATTTGGGGAAGCCAGCGAGTTTGGACTAAAGGTGTCAAAAGAAATCTCAAGCGCAAAAATTTTCCTGTCAGTGTTAGCTTTGGCCAACCGATTAACTACCAGCGTGGCGATGATGTTGAACTGGCTGAAAGCCACTTGCGTGAGGTTTTGCTCGCCATGCTTCATGAGGTTCAAGATAAATACCCCCATAGCCACGTTGGCCAACGTTGGGCTCCTACCCGTCTTGGTGGAACTGCACCTGCCCCACTAAACTGAGCCCATGTTCAAAAGAAAAGCTAAAGAAAAAAAAATCAAGAGCCCACGCTTTCAAACCTTTCGAGATGCTTATAGTGTTACGAAAACCGCTAAACCGTGGATCCCCTTTGCCTTAATCGGCATTTTTCTCGCCACATGGATAATCGGTATAGTTATTGGCGCAAGAGTAGATCACCCTTATTACTTTGGCTTTATCTTCCTACCGGTCTCTGTCTTAACGACACTGTTTTTCTTTACTCGCCAAGCCGGAACTGCTGCGTATTCATCTATTGAAGGTCAAATAGGTGCAGGTGCAAGTGTGCTGATGGCTATTCGTAAAGGGTGGACAACTACACCAGCCGTTGCCGTTACTCGTAATCAGGATATGGTCCATCGCAGTGTTGGTCGTGCAGGTATTGTTCTTACCGGCGAAGGCTCTAACGGAGTAAATCAATTGCTCATCGATGAGCGTAAGAAAACCGAACGTTTTACTCCCGGTGTACCCATCGCCGTAGTGATTGTTGGCGATGAAAAAGGCCAAGTTCCACTTCGTAAACTTCAAAAGCACTTACAGAAGATGCCTAAGAAGTTAACTGCGCATCAAATGCGTGAAGTGCGTGTTCGATTAAAAGCAGTGGGTGGATTATCGATGCCGATTCCTAAGGGCCCTATGCCAACACGTGCACCAAAGGTTCGCTAAGCCCGTTTCAAAATCGAACCACTAGCGCGTTCGTGGATTCCTCGGCCATCATCATCATATGTAACAGCTGTCACGACTAAGACCAGCAAGCTGGTTCGAATGAGAACCTGCAGCGGACTCAGCGCTCCCCCATCATTAAATCGGATTACTTTCATTCCAAAAACTTTTTGACCCAATGAGGCGCCTTGTAGCATCGTGAGCACGAGAACCTCGACGTAGAACAGAGCCAAGATGCTGGGCGAGCGATCAGGACTCATCTGACCAATTCCACCTGATAAGGCGGCAATAACGGCGTAGCTGGCTAACCAATCTAGGGTTATTGCCGCCAAACGTCGCCCTAAACTCACCCGTTCGCTCATACCCGTAGCCTAACGCCTTTGAATTATTAACATGGATGTAACAGGGCGGTTATGCCATTTAGGCCACTAAACCTTATTCTTACGACCAAGCAGGGGCTCTCAATGATGAGACATCTGCACTGATACACGATCTTTGTATCACATGTGAATTGGGAGAAGCATGTTTAAGAATTCAGCAGAAATCTTTGCCTACATTAAAAAGGAAGACATCAAGTTAGTCGATGTTCGATTTACTGATCTTCCAGGCATTCAGCACCACTTTAATGTTCCAGTCGAATCATTCGATGAAGCCGTATTTACTGATGGCTTAATGTTTGATGGCTCATCTATCCGTGGGTTCCAGTCAATTCACGAATCAGATATGAAGCTACTGCCAGTTCCAGAGTCGTCATACCTTGATCCATATCGCAAAGAAAAAACACTCATCATTCTCTTCTCAGTGCATAACCCAAGTGATAACTCGCCATATAGCCGCGATCCACGAGGGGTTGTTGCTAAGGCCGTTGACTTCATGCGCGCACAGGGAATCGCTGATACTGCATTCTTTGCACCAGAGGCTGAGTTCTATGTCTTTGATCGCGTTCGCTTTAAGACCGATATCAACACTGCTTATCATGAGATTGATTCATACGAGGGTGCTTGGAATACAGGAATTAAAGAAGATGCCGATGGAACTCCAAACCGCGGTTACCGCACACGTGTAAAGGGCGGATATTTCCCAGTATCACCAACTGATCAATTCGCCGATCTTCGCGATGAAATGGTTATGCAGTTAGGCAAGGTCGGTTTACTTGTTGAACGCTCACACCACGAAGTTGGAACTGCAGGTCAAATGGAGATCAACTATCGCTTCACCGATATTTTGCATGCAGGTGATGACATCATGAAGTTCAAGTATGTTGTTCGAAACACTGCTTGGCAGGGTGGCAAGACGGCAACATTTATGCCAAAGCCACTCTTTGGAGATAATGGCTCAGGTATGCACGTGCACCAATCACTCTGGAAAAATGGCGAGCCATTGTTCTTCGGTGATGGATATGGCGACCTGTCAGAGATGGCCCGCCACTACATCGGTGGACTTCTCAAGCATGCACCATCTCTACTCGCATTTACTAACCCAACTGTTAACTCATACCGTCGCTTAGTTCCTGGTTATGAAGCACCAGTAAACCTTGTTTACTCAGCTCGTAACCGTTCGGCCTGTATCCGTATCCCAATTACCGGATCTAATCCAAAGGCCAAGCGCATTGAGTTCCGTTGCCCAGATCCATCATCGAATCCATATCTAGCCTTCGCGGCGATGTTGATGGCAGGCCTAGATGGAATCATCAATAAGATTGAACCACCTGCCCCAGTTGATAAAGATCTCTACGAACTAACTGGCGATGAGGCCGCGGCTATCGCACAGGTTCCGGGTTCACTTGATGAGGTTCTCAACAACCTAGAGCGCGACCATGAGTTCTTGCTCAAGGGTGGCGTCTTTACTAAGGATTTAATTGAGACATGGATTGATTTCAAGCGCAAGCAAGAGGTTGATTATGTTCGCTTGCGTCCACATCCAGCTGAGTTCGAGCTGTATTTCGATATCTAAAAACTGCATTCAACAAAGCCCGTCAGAAATGGCGGGCTTTGTGCTTTCTAAACCATTATATTTAACCTATGTTCCTGGATCTCTTGGTGGCAATCTTCTTTTTCTTAGTCGGTTTAGAGATTAAGGCGAGTCTTAAAGATGTTCGTACGATCGTGGTTCCAGTCGTCGCAGCTTTAGGCGGAATGATCGCACCTGCACTGTTGTATATATCCCTTAATCCTGGTTCCCATGTGTGGGCAAGCGCCATGCCGACCGACATCGCTCTAGCACTAGGTGTTTTGACTCTACTTGGGAAGCGCGTGGATCCACAGGTAAGAATTTTCCTACTGACTTTGGCTATAGCCGATGATCTTTTTTCCCTTATTGTGATGGGGCTCTTCTACGGCGATGATTTAGAGCCAGTTAAAGCTCTATCTACACTCGTTGCTGCAACTATTGGTTTTATTGTCCCATTGCGTAAACACCAGTTAAACAAAGTTATAAAGATTCTCACGCCAGTTTCTACCTATTTCATCGTTCCGGTGATTATCGCCGTGAATATCCCAATACATATTGATTTCTCAAGCTTTAGTTCTTCAACAACGGTATCAATAGTGGTTGCACGATCTATCGGAAAGATTATTGGAATCACGGTATTTGCTGCACTCTGCGTGAAACTAGGAGGAAAGACCAATATTACTAGTAAAGAGATTTTTGGTGTAGCAACACTTGCTGGAATGGGAATGACAGTTGCGCTTGTGATTGCAGATATAGCTGCAGCGACCACCGTTGAACTTAATCAAGTCAGATTAGGTCTGTTTATCTCAGCACTGCTCTCGGGTATTTCGGGCTACATATGGCTCAGACGGACTCCTGCTGCGCAATAGTTTTTCTTGCTAACAGTACGTGTCCAAAAAATCCAATTAGCAGAGCAAAAATTACACCGATGTTTGAGTATGCCCAAGCTCCACTTTTTCCACCTATCATCCCCAGGAAATAACCTTGCCACGAAAGCCAAGAAGCAAAAGTGTTAGTGACAAAACCCCACCCGATTATGGTTCCAATCATCATCAGTGCGATGGATTTTTTGTTCACGCTGCCATAAATCCCCCGATTGTCAAAGAGATCACTTTCGGAATAAGGCTTCTTACGCATCACAACGTCGGCAACAAAGATTGCCGACCAGGTTGCAACGGGAACGCCTAAAGTAATTAAAAATCCTTGAAAGGGAAAGAAGAAATTATCGGCAAACCACACGATATAGATAGTTCCAGCCAACATAATGCAGGCATCAATGGCAGCTGCGACATGACGCTTTACCGGTAGACCGATAGAAACAAGGGTTAAACCAGAGGAGTACAAGTCTAATATCGCCCCACCAACCAGTCCTAAAACTGCAATCATTGCAAATGGAATTAAGAACCACGTTGGCAGAAGCGCAGTAAGGGCTCCAATGGGATCCATCGCAATTGCATCGCTTAACTCTTTGCTGCTGCCAGCCAACGCTGAACCGTAAATAACAAGAATTATCGGAACTATTGAAGCACCCAATACAGTCCAACCAACAACGGCTTTGCTTGAAACTGAACGTGGTAAATACCTCGAATAATCTGCCGCGGCATTTACCCATCCCAGTCCAATGCCGGTGATTCCAAAGATCAACGCACCGATAAAGGCCTGGTTTGATCCATCTTTGATTGCCATGATGCTCGACCAGTTGACGTTAGAAATTGTTAGCCCAATATAGAGAGCAGTCATCATGATGGTCGTCAGTGTTAACCATTTTTGGATCTTCATAATTGTAGAAAATCCGAGAACCCCACCAAAGATGGTTAATGAAACCGCTAAGACAAAACCAAGGACAAGTGCGAGGTTATTATCGATATTACCGATGCGAGTAAATACCGTTCCCGTTGCCAGAGTTGCAAGTGAGACCAGAACAGTTTCCCACCCAACAAAAATGAGATAGGACAATGTTCCTGGAAGGATATTTCCTTTTACTCCAAAAACAGCGCGCGACAAAATCATCGTTGGAGCATTTGATTTCTTTCCAGCTAAAGAGCTAAATCCCACTAATAAAAAGGAGAGTGTTGTTCCAATGATTGCCGCCCATGTGGCCTGCTTAAATGAAATACCAAAACCTAGAAAGAAGGCTCCATATGAGAGCGCGAGTAATGAAACATTGGCTCCAGCCCAGGGCCAAAAGAGTGACTTCGCAGAGCCACCTCGTTCAGATTCTTGAATCAGATTTGGACCATTGAGCTCTAGTTCAAATATCCCCACGATCTGCTACCTCTTCCTCTTTTTTTGGACTATGGCCAGAATGCCGGCCAAGAGAACAAGTGCTGCAACAACTAGGCCCTTAGGTCTGGCCTTGGCGCTCTCTTCTGCTTGTGCAACTGTTGAAGAGATTGAGTTTCCAGAAACTCTCGTCACGGCATCACTGATTACAGCTCCAGCATCGGTGGTGAAAGTAATTGAGTTAATTACTGCCGCACCAAGAGTTTGAAGATTTCCGTCAAAAACAAGTGAAACTTCAGTGGGAACAGATATCAGCGTGGAATCTTGAACTGGTGAAGTAGTTACTACGCGACCATCAGCAAATGCAACACTCGGGGACAGTAATAATAAGAAGCCAATGAAGCCCAGAGCTAGAGTTTTTGTGCGCACTATAGAGTCTTTAGTCTAGGAAAAAATCGAGAAGGAAGTCTTTAGTTCCAGGAGTCACTGAGTATTTCTCTAGATCAGTAATTCCCTCTGAAGCTAGTAATTCATCATCGACAAAGAAGTTTCCTGTGCACTCAATGGCTGGACGATTAAAGATAACGTATGCAGCATCTGCCAAGATTTGCGGCGTGCGACCGGCAGTAGCATCAATTCCTGGAATCATCTGCAGAGCGGCAGTATCAATAACCGTTCGTGGCCACAACGCGTTCACGCCAATTCCATCGCGCTTGAACTCTTCAGCCATTCCCAAAACACACATACTCATGCCGTATTTTGCCATTGTGTATGCAACGTGGTTCTTAAACCAGATTGGCTTCATTGAAAGTGGTGGAGAAAGGTTCAAAATATGTGGATTACGACCTTCAGCGCCAGATTTGCGCAAATGTGGCAGTGCAGCCTGTGAAGTTAAGAATGTGCCGCGCACGTTCACATCAAACATCAGGTCAAATCTCTTTGCTGGTGTTGCATCTGTGCGGGTTAAGTTAATCGCACTGGCATTGTTAATCAAAATATCGATGCCACCGAAAGCCTCTGCTGCTTGATTTACTGCAGCCTCAATCTGGAGCTCATCGCGCAGATCACATTGAATGGCAAGGGCTTTTCCACCTGCAGCTTCAATCTCTGCTGCTGCTGTGTGGATCGTGCCAGGTAGTTTTGGATTAGGTTCTGATGACTTAGCAGCGATTGCAATGCAGGCACCATCGGCAGCTGCACGCAATGCAATGGCTAAACCAATTCCGCGTGATCCTCCAGTGATAAAGATTCTCTTTCCAGCTAGTGTCATGATGATCCTTTCTTAGCCATGAACTTCATGAATGCCTCCATGGCTTCATCGGATTGCAGTGCCATTGCAAAAATCTCAAACTCTGCACGCATCACCGCTGCAACTGAATCATGATGTCGCGCCTTCAGTAATGCTTTTGTATTAATGATTGCCTGCGGAGGTTGCTCGGCAATGCGTACTGCAATCTTTGAAGCAGCCGTTAAAGCATCACCACTAATTTCAGAGATGATGCCCATCTCTAACGCGGCCTCAGGACCGAATGATTCGCCGGTCATGAAGATACGTGCCGCTCTTTGATAACCAACCAGAGCAGGAAAGAGAAAAGTCGAACCAGCTTCAGGAACTAAGCCGAGAGAAGTAAATGGCATTGAAAAATTTGCTGTAGGTGCGGCAACAACAACATCACAATGCAGCAACATTGTTGTACCAACACCAACTGCATTTCCATGTACTGCAGCGATTAAGGGCTTAGGAAAATTCAACAACGCGGCCAAAAACGTTCCAACCTCGCTGGAGTCAGACGATGGTGGATGCTCCATAAAATCCAGAATGTCGTTACCGGCAGTAAAGTGCTCCCCCTCACTTGTGATAACTACAGCTCTGACTCCAAAATCGCCGGCCGCCTCATTAAGACCACGGGCTAACTCTGCGTACATATCTCTCGTCAGAGCGTTCATTTTCGCCGGGCGATTAAAGGATAGGTAGCGAACTGCCCCTATCTGTGTGTCTAAGATTTCACTCATTTGCGTATCTTAGAGGTGGTTTTGGGATATTTCTTGGTAGACAATGGTGACACCACGGAGAGGCGCACACAGATGGCAAGAGATATAACGATATCGAGCCGCGAGCTATCACCTTTTGAGCAGTTAGTTTTACAACTGGTGTGCGAAGGAAAATCCAACTCTGCAATTGCGCATCAAACATCACACAGCGAAAAAGTAATCGAAAATACTGTCAGCAGAAGTGCTCAAGTTTTTGGAATTAAATCCGATGGAGATACAAACTTACGCGTTTTATTAGCGCTAGCTTTCCGTACGCACTTTGGTGATAAAGCATTTGATCAACTCAATATGCCATGTTCACATATGGTTGTAGGTCCAGATGGTCGCGCAATCTGTGATCGTCACGTCGATTAAATTGGGGTGGGTTTTTCTCTCTTACTGAGGGCTACCCCTCTGTCTCTTTTCTCACACAATGCCGAGGGCTACCCCTCGCCTTTTCGCATAGTCATTAACGCTCGCAAGAGTTAACTATGTAATGCATCTATAAGAGATGTCTAGAGGGAGAGATAAAATGAAACGTACTACTTTTGACAAGATTGTAACTTTTGTAGGATTTGGTCTGGGAGTTTTCCTATTGATCGCCGCTGGCTTGCTAAACTGGGGTGCAACATTTGCAAGTGGAACTGTTGCGTCGCAGCTAGAAGCACAACAGATAATAATTCCTGACAGTAATGGTGACCCACAAGCCGATGCAGCCACAGTTGCATTCTTTAAAGACAACGGTAATTTAGTAATGAGCACTGGAAAGCAAGCGCAGATGTATGCCGATCACTACATCGGCTTCCACTTAGCTAAAATGCCTACATATGCTGCGGCTTCTGGTGCGGCACGGGCAGCTGCAGGTGCTGCAGCATCTGACCCAGCAAACGTTGAATTACAAACTGCACTCAAAAAAGCCAACGACACCGTCGATACTGTATTTAAGGGTGCCTCTCTACGAGGAATGCTTCTCAACGCTTACGCATTTGGAACTCTTGGAATCATCGCGGCAATTGCTGCAAAGGTAACTTTTGTAGGAGCAATTGTTATGTTCCTCTTTGTCTTTGCCGGACTTCGACATATTCGTCGCTCTCCAAAGGATGCGACGATTTAACCCTCAACTCTCCGTGAGGGGTTAGAAAAAGCCCCCTGGGTAATTTCCAGGGGGCTTTTTTATGTAACTATTTTTATATTTAGCGTTCTAGCTTTCCAGAGATGAAGTCCTCTGTCTTGTTATGTGCGGCTTCATCGGTGTACTGCTCCGGTGGAGTCTTCATAAAGTAACTAGAAGGAGATAGAAGGGCTCCACCGATTTTGCGATCTAAACCGATCTTTGCACAACGAAGCGCATCGATGATTACACCAGCAGAGTTAGGTGAATCCCATACTTCCAACTTGTATTCAAGATTAAGTGGAACATCACCAAATGCGCGGCCTTCGAGGCGAACGTAGGCCCATTTGCGATCATCTAGCCATGGAATGTAATCCGAAGGTCCGATATGAACATTCTTTGCGCCCATGTCATGGTCCAACTGTGATGTAACCGAGTTTGTCTTTGAAATCTTTTTTGACTCTAATCGATCACGCTCGAGCATGTTCTTAAAGTCCATATTTCCACCAACGTTTAATTGGTAGGTGCGTTCTAAAAACACTCCGCGATCCTGGAATAACTTGGCCATGATACGGTGAGTGATTGTTGCTCCAACTTGGCTCTTGATATCATCGCCCACAATTGGTAGCCCAGCATCGGCAAATTTCTTTTCCCAAACTGGATCCGATGCGATAAAGACTGGAAGGGCGTTAACAAAGGCACATCCGGCATCGATTGCACATTGTGCATAGTACTTAGCAGCTACTTCAGAGCCAACAGGTAGGTAGCAGATTAAAACATCTACTGCTTCATCCTTTAATACCTGAACTACATCTACTGCTGGAGCATCAGACTCTGTGATGGTCTCCATGTAATACTTTCCAAGTCCATCATTTGTGACGCCGCGCAAAACTGGAACACCAGTTGTTGCCACATCACTAAATTTAATTGTGTTGTTCTCGCTTGCCCAGATTGCATCAGCTAAATCAAGACCAACTTTCTTAGCGTCTACGTCGAATGCTGCAACAAACTTGATGCTAGAGATGTGATATCCCCCAACAACAGCGTGCATCAATCCTGGAATCTCCTGATCAATGGCGGCGTCCTTGTAATAGGTCACTCCCTGAACTAAAGAGTTGGCGCAGTTTCCTACGCCAATTATTGCAACACGGATGTCGCCTTTACCGGTCGTTATATTCACTTTCATTTCCTCTCGGTTTTGATCATGTCTTCCAGCCAAGCAATCTCTCGATCAGCTGATTCCAAAGAGTGACGTCGCCACTCATCTAGATACTTATCGATTCCAATTGGTGACTTCTCGAGTTCACCGCGCAGAATCTCTGCCTTCTCCTTGAGACGGCGATGGCGCCCCTCAAGAATTCTTACTCTGTTATTTGCAGATGTTGGGGAAAAGAATGCAAAACGGATTTCAAAGCCTTCGTCTTCCCATGTATCTGGGCTGACCGTCTCGGTTAAATGGGAAAAGCGAGAGAGACCTTTTTCTGTAATCGCATAGACGATTCGCGAGCGCCGAGATGTACTCTCAACGAGAACCTCCTCGATGACGCCGCCTTCAACCATACGACGAAGCTGTGGATATAGGACCGAGAATGAGAGTGCTCTGAATGGGCCAAAGATGGCTCCCATACGCTTGCGCAGCTCATAGCCGTGCAGAGGGTTCTGGGAGAGCAGGCCCAGGAGAGCGAACTCAAGTGAATCGCTGCGTGAGCGCATTCCTACTCCCTTCCCATCGGCCTATATATCTATTCGATATATCGAACCGTAATCTAACTCGATACTTAATCCGCTGCAACTCGGCCGCCAAAAGGTGTGGCGTACGCCTCAGTACGTCAAGGAGCCCGCGTACCCTCAGAGGTAGCGCCTATCAAAGCCGATAGGCCCTTAGGAATAGGACGTCTAATGTCTCTACTTACATGGAAACTGCATGGAGATGGCAAATCAATATCCCAGGGCGAGGTCGTATCGACCGATGAACGCCTGACCTGGCCACGTACGATGGGTGTGGGCTTACAACACATCGCTGCGATGTTCGGTGCAACCTTCCTCGTCCCAATCATCACTGGCTTCCCACCAACGACCACCCTCTTTTTCTCTGGCGTTGGAACCCTTCTCTTTTTAGCTCTCACCCAGAACAAAGTTCCTAGCTATCTAGGTTCATCCTTTGCCTTCTTGGCACCAATCGCTGCTGCAAAGGCAAACGGTGGAATGGCCGTTGCACTCGGTGGCGTAGTTGTCACTGGTCTGATCTTGGCCGCAGTTGGCCTGATCGTTCGCCAATCTGGGATCGGTTGGATTAATTGGCTTTTGCCTCCAGTTGTAACTGGAACGATAGTTATGGTTATTGGTTTAAATCTTGCTGGCGCTGCAAAAAATAACTTTGTCGCAGGTCCAACAATTGGCGTGATCACATTGGCCTCTATTGCATTAATCGCCGCTTTCTCGCGCGGCTTCCTTAGCCGTATCAGTATTTTTGCGGGCCTTGTAGTTGGCTACGTTGTTGCTTACGCAATGGGCGATGTATCTACAGATGGAATTACTGCCGCTAAGTGGTTTGCAATGCCTACATTTACTAATCCAACATTTGATGCCAAAGCTATTGTCTTGTTCCTACCAGTTGTACTTGTCTTGATTGCAGAGAACGTTGGCCATGTTAAGGCCGTTGCTGCAATGACTGGCAAGAATCTCGATGATCAAATGGGAACAGCGCTGATGGCCGATGGACTAGCAACAACGCTTGCAGGTATGGGTGGCGGTTCAGGTACAACAACATATGCCGAGAATATCGGCGTTATGGCTGCGACTCGCGTGTACTCCACTGCTGCATATTGGATCGCTGGCGTTGGAGCGATTGGTTTATCACTGTCTCCAAAGTTTGGTGCAGTCCTTAGTTCTACTCCAGTTGGCGCCCTTGGTGGCGTTGGCGTAGCACTCTTTGGAATGATCGGCGTGCTTGGTGCACGTATCTGGATTGAGGGCAAAGTTGATTTTGCTAACTCAACTAACTTGATAATTGCAGCTTCAGCGTTAATTATCGGTATTTCAGATATGTCATGGACTCGTGGAGATTACACATTCAGCGGAATCATCAATGCAACATTAGTTGCCATTGTTGGCTACAGAGTGCTTCACTCAATTGCAACATCTCGAGGTAACAACTAATCTAGATATATGGTGATTCCATCGCGGCTTGCTGAATACATCGCGGCCGCGATGGTAATCATTATCGCTCCAGGCCCCAGCGTCTTATTTGTGATCGCACGTGCTATTGCATGGGGGCGCAAGACGGCCGTATTCACAGTTGCAGGAAATGTAACCGGCTCATTTGTTCTCTCAGTCTTCGTAGCCCTTGGTCTTGGCCCAATTCTGCAACGTTCAGATCTTGCCTACAGTGCAGTGCAATGGGGTGGCGGACTCTACTTGATGTATTTAGGTATCGATGCGATTAGGCATCGGCGCGTACATGCCGCTGACATGACCAATCAAGGCGATGTCGCTCCACGTGTTACTCGATCTATTCGCGATGGCTTTTGGGTCGGTGCCTTGAATCCAAAGGCGATAGTTTTCTATGCTGCAGTTTTACCCCAGTTCATCGATCGTGAGCGCGGCAGCGTTACTGCACAGTTAATTCTCCTAGGGGCGATCTTTTCAATACTGGCATTTGTATCCGATGGTTCATGGGGTTTATTGGCGGGCACCGCACGTCAGTGGTTAGCAACTGATCCGCAGCGGCTTGAAAAACTGCGCGCTACTGGTGGAACCATCATGATAATTCTAGGAGTTGCGGTATTGATCTCAGCAATTGTCAGTGGCTAAGGGCAGAATAAGCATATGAAAAAACCGAGTAAGCCAGCGCGCGAAAACATCTCCCCTTCCGATTTAACTTTCGGCCTATCTACATGTAAGCGCTGCTTGTGGATTAAATACTGGTATAAAGTGATTATGCCTGGCCAGTTTCCATTGGTGGGCACCTTTGCCAGTATGCAAGAGGAGCATTTCCATCGCGCCGATATGCCCACTATCGATTCATCTCTGCGTCCCGGCACAATCACAAAGTGGGGCGAGTGGGTAAAGAGTAAGCCACTGCAGATCAATGGCGCCGATACCCGCTGGCGCATATTAGGAAAATATGATCTTGTCTCTACAAATGTCGATGGAACTATCGGTCTTATCGATTGCAAAGTCTCTGATAGCGCACGCGATAACGGTGCTTTTTATTCACCGCAACTTGAGGCCTACGCATATGCACTTGAGAACCCAGCTGCTGGAAAGCCAGCCAGTGTTGCATCGATAGGTCTGCTTGTCTGGAATCCAGTCTCTGCCATCGGTGAGGATAAGCACTCGTATGGATTTTCAGTAACACAAAAATACTTAGCGGTCGAGCGAGATGTTCCTAACTTCTTAGCCACTATCGATGGCTTCATTAACGTACTTGAAGGTGAGATCCCAGATCCAGGTGTGGAATGCCCCACCTGTACGTATCTAGTTTCCAGAAGCGCTTTAGAGCTCTAATCTTCCTCGCCTGCAACGTTGATGTCATCGGGCTTACTTTTCTTCGGCGCATAAATATCTACATACTCTTGACCTGACATCTCGGCAATCTTTGCAACAATCTGATCAGTTACCGTGCGCAGGTACTGAAGATCGGTGGAGTCGCCATCAAAGTACATGGGCTCTCCGAAGACCATTCCTACTCGGTGAAGATTGGGAATCACTTTTCCAGTTGGTTGAATCTTGTCGGTATTAGACATTGCTACAGGAATTACCGGAGCTCCTGACTCAATGGCAAGGCGGGCAATTCCAGTTCGACCTTTATAGAGTCGACCATCAGGAGATCGTGTTCCTTCAGGATAGATTCCTAAACACTTGCCTTCTGCCAAAACTTGAAGTCCAGTAATCAAGGCAGCTTCAGAACGACGACCGCCGGAGCGATCGACTGGCACTTGGCCCAAGGCTATGAAGGTAACTTTCTTGAGCAAGCCCTTTGGCCCTGGAGATGTGAAGTACTCGCTCTTAGCCAGAAAAGTGACCTTGCGCGGCACAACCAAGGGCATAAATATCGAGTCGCTAAAAGATAGATGATTGGAAGCGATAATTACGGGCCCCTTTGCCGGGACGTTTCGTAAGCCTTTGACCTTAGGGCGAAAGGCGCTCATAAGGAATGGGGTCAAAAATGCGCGCAGGATTCCATACGGCAGGTTGTTGAACACGTGCCTAATTTAGCCGCTATTGCTCGGTATGACACTATCTGGGGGTGAGTAAAACCCCACAAAACCCTGAGGATGACGCCTCCGATGAAGTTGAGCTGATGCGCAGCGAATTTGCTTCAATTGTGGAGGGGCTTTCTCTGGATGAGTCCTCCCCATCAACTTTTCTAGAGGATCTAGAGCGCAGCGATGATGCTGAAGGTTTTATTGCACCAATGCTGCCACGACAAAATCTGCGCTCAACATTTTTTTCTGCCAAGAATGCAATCACGCGATGGTTTAATCGCGGCGATCACGATGATGATGGAGCGCACATATGAGCAATTTCCGTTGGGGAGTTTTAGGTACGGGCGGAATAGCACGTGCATTTATAAGAGATTTAGCCATGGCAGAGAATCAATCAGTGGTTGCAGTTGGATCCAGAACTTTAGTCAGGGCGCAAGAGTTAGCAAGCACAATTCCTGGGGCAATCGCCTATGGAAGTTATGAAGAATTAGTTCGCGATACAAATGTAGATGCAATTTACGTTGCAACACCTCACCCGTTTCATAAAGAACACACGATCCTTGCTCTTAATGCCCTTAAACCAGTTTTATGTGAAAAACCCTTTGCATTATCTGTAAGAGAAACCCAAGAGATGATTGATGCTGCAGTTGCAAATAATGTCGCCTTGCTTGAAGCGATGTGGACACGTTATCTGCCACATATCGCACAACTACGCGGGATTATTGCAAGCGGAGTTCTTGGAAAAATCTATAACGTTCAGGCAGATCATGGACAACGCTTGGCGGATAGAAATATTCCACGTTTAGTTGAACCTGATCTAGCAGGTGGAGCTCTACTTGATTTAGGTATTTATCCAATTTCATTTGCGCATTTAGTTTTAGGTACCCCTAATCGAATCACATCAACAGGTGTAATGACTGAGCGCGGCGTGGATGCACAAACCAGTGCAATTTTTGATTATGCAGATGGCGCCCAAGCAGTCATCTCGACAAATATGATTGCGCAAACGCCATGTCGTGCAGTTGTCTCTGGTTTATTAGGTCGATTAGAAATCGATAGCGTTTTCTATGCTCCGACATCGATGCGCGTAATTCTCATCGATGGCACCATTACTCAGTACCCACACACGTATCAAGGCCATGGACTGCGTGAACAAGCAATTGAAATGGCGCGAGTTGTACGCTCAGGTGCAGTTGAATCGCCATTAATGCCATGGAGTGAGACCCTGGCCGTCATGCAATCATTGGATGAGATACGCAGGCAGATAGGTCTTACATATCCATCTGAAAATTAAAGGCGCGCTAAATCTGCCACGCCAACGAGCCCGGCTTCGTTACCTAACTCAGCGGCAATAATCTGCGGATAAGGATGTTTGCCAGCAAATGGCATATTTCGTTGAAGTGATTCACGCGTTGGCGCCAGCAGTATGTCGCCAGCATCGATAACGCCGCCGCCAATCACTACGCATGATGGATCGAGTAGAACCGACAGTGAAGCAATGCCTGCGCCTAACCATTGACCTGTTGTATTGAAGGCGGCAAGGGCAACTGGATCCCCTGCACGGGCAGCCTCCGTAATCGCTTGACCGGTAAGTCCGGCAACGGTTCCATCTCCCCTGGATAAAAGGTTTCTTGCAATTTCTGGGCTTGCATTGATCGCTTCACGGGCATGACGTAAAAGTGCGTTGCCTGATGCATACTGTTCAAAACAGCCGCGTGCACCGCACCCACACAAATGTCCTTCTGGCACAACGCGAAGGTGACCAAACTCTGCAGCGATTCCAAATGCACCTCGGTAGAGTGAACCATTAACAACGATTCCGCCACCAATTCCTGTACCAACTGTCAACATCATCATGTGATCTTGATTTCTTCCAGCACCAAACTTTGCTTCACCCCAGGCCGCGGCGTTAGCATCATTTTCAATGACAACTCGAAGGCCGATTAATTCAGAGAGTTCGGCATCTAAGTTAACGCCATTCCAATCGGCAATATTAGGAGTAGCAAGCATCGTCTTTCGATCAGATGAAACAAATCCAGCGGCAGAAACTCCAACCGTTTCCACACTGAATTGATCTAAGAGCTCTTTAGCAATATCTGCTATCGCGATAGTTAAGGAATTGCCACCTTGTCGTGGAGTATCTTTTCTTGCAGTTGCAACAACTTTTCCATGGTCATCAACAACACCACCTAATACTTTGGTGCCGCCGACATCAATACCAATCGAATAAACCATAAGAGCTTAAGCCTCGAGTGCACTCTTGAGCTGTGCAAGGGCTTGATCAATAGTGGTTTTCTCAGCTTTCTGGCGCATCATCGCTGGAATCGGCATCGATAAATCTACAGTGAGTGAATAAGTAACACTCGTAGTATCGGCATCGATGCTCTTTATTTCATAAGAGCCATCCATGGCGGTGAGCAGATCAGCATCATCGAGAGAAAAACTTAAAACCGCTGGTGCCCCACTCCAGTCATAATCCAAGATCACTCGATCCTTCATCATGCCGGCATCGATTGTCATTTTCGCCTTCGTGATGCGACCCTGATCATCGCGGCCGATGACATCAACGGTCTTAATGGAGCTGGACCATTCTGGGTACTTATCCAGCGCAAAAAGCAGCTCTGAAACGGCGGCAAGTGGGGCGTCAATAGAGATGGTTGCTGTACTTAAATTGCTCATGGCGCAAGGTTACCCCTCTTCCCAATTTATCAAAGCTCACGCTAGCGTTAGGCCTATGAATGAAATCACTATCCCAGCCCTTGTCCCAACAGCAACCGCCGGCAATCTGACTAATCTGATCGCTGAACGCGCATGGTTTGAACCAGAGCGCATCATTATGTCTCGTCCGCTAGGAGATGCTTGGCAGAGCATGAGCGCTCGCGAGGTCGAGCAGGAGATTCGAGCTACTGCTAAAGGTTTAATAGCAGCGGGAGTTCAAATTGGTGATCGCGTAGCCATCATGTCTCGCACACGCTATGAATGGACGATTTTAGATTTTGCTATTTGGTTTGCTGGAGGAATTGTTGTTCCGGTCTATGACACATCTTCAGCTGAACAGATTGACTGGATCCTCAACGACTCGGGCTCTGTTGGAATCATCGTGGAAACCCCTGCCCTGCGCGAATTAGTTTCAACGGTTTTGCCGTCTCATACCAAGCACGTATGGACCATTACAGAAGATGTCCTATCAATATTGAAAACCACCGGTGCGCATATTGGTGATGATGAAATAGATCGACGTCGAAATGCGCTCATGCCTGACACAATTGCCACTCTTATCTATACCTCCGGAACAACTGGAAAACCCAAGGGTGTAGTACTCACACATAGTAATTTCTTATCCGAGTGCGGCAATGTAGTTCAAGGAGCATCAGACTTGTTCCTCAAACCAAATGGCTCAACACTTCTCTTTTTGCCAATTGCCCACGTATTTGGTCGAATGGTTGAGGTCGGTGCAATCGCATCAGGATTACATTTAGCCCATTGCAGTGATCCAGTTGGCCGATTGCCAATGGATCTAGCCTCATTTAAACCAACATTTGTTTTAGCGGTTCCCCGAATTTTTGAAAAGATATACAACGGTGCAGAATCTCGCGCAGTTGCCGCTGGAAAGGGGAAAATCTTTGCCAAGGCTGCCGCCGTTGCGATTGCATACTCAGAAAAGATGGATAAAAAATCTATCTCTCCACTGCTCTCACTTCAGCACAAGCTCTTTGACAAGCTGGTCTACTCAAAGATACGTGCAGGTATGGGCGGGCGTGTAGAGGCGGCTATTTCAGGTGGCGCGCCTCTTGGCGTGCGCCTTGGTCACTTTTACCGTGGAGCTGGAGTTACTATCTTAGAAGGCTATGGCCTAACTGAAACGACTGCTGGAGCAACACTTAATTTAACATCAGCTCATCGCGTTGGATCAGTTGGACGCCCTCTGCCTAGCACCTCTATAAAAATTGCAGACGACGGTGAAGTATTAATTCGTGGTCCCATTGTCATGCGTGGCTACTGGAATAACGCAGCCGCCGATAGTGAAGTCTTTAACAGCGATCATTGGTTTCAATCTGGAGATCTTGGAAAACTCGATGATGAAGGCTTCCTCTATATAGTTGGAAGAAAGAAGGAGTTAATTGTTACCGCTGGAGGAAAGAACGTAGCACCAGCTGTACTTGAAGATCGCTTACGTGCGCACCCTCTTGTTAGCCAGTGCATGGTGGTTGGCGATAACCAGCCATTCATTGCTGCACTTGTAACAATTGACCAAGATGCTTTGAAGAGTTGGGTTACCAACAATAAGAAAGACGGCGCCTCTATGCAGGATTTGGCACGTGATCCTGATCTGATTTCAGTTGTTCAAACTGCAGTAGATGATGCAAATAAGGCGGTCAGCAAAGCTGAGTCAATTCGAAAGTTTGTCATCTTGCCAACTGACTTCACGATCGCTGGTGGCCATTTGACTGCCAAGCTCTCTCTTAAGCGACATGTAGTTGCTAAGGAGTTCGCCAAGGAGATTGAACAACTCTTTACTAAAAGCTAAACAACATATGTGAGCACAACAGCGCGGGTAAGACTCGCACAAGAGTTACACGATGGCATAGCCCAAGATCTCGTGGGGTTGAGTTATTTCATCGATTCATTAGTGGCAAAAGAGAACACGCCTCATGAGCTCCGCGCAGAGCTTCGCTCTCTGAGGTTTTCCGTAACCGCTGTCATAGAACGTGTTCGCCATGAGATTTTCGAACTACGATCAGGACAACTGAGTGAGGATTTCTTGCATAGTAACGATAAGAAATATGAACTATCTCGTGTTTTCAATGAGTTGATTCGAAATATCGAAGAACATGCACAGGCCGATACAGTTACGGTAACTATTTCAGATGATGGTATCGGTGGCGCACAGAGCAAAGATGGGCGCAATGGAATCCAAGGCGCTAATGAACGCATACGTGGGCTAGGCGGAAAACTCTCCATTGACTCCACCCAGACTGGTACACGAATTATGATCACAGTTCCTTGGGCTCACTCATGATCCGCGTAGTCATTATCGATGATCACACGATTGTCCGTGAGGGGCTAAAACGAGCGCTGATTGGCGCAGGCTACGACATTGCATCCGAGGCAGCATCTTTAGCCCAAGCTCGCGCAGTCATTGCACATGCCAATCCAGATGTACTAATTGTCGATCTCAATCTTCCCGACGGAAGTGGCTTCGATATTATTTCATGGGCCAGAAAACTCTCAAAAACTATCGGCATCGTGGTTTTAACACTCAGTCAGGATGATGCCCACATTATTGCCGCGATGACCGCCGGAGCAAGTGCATTTGTTGGTAAAAGTGCGCCTATGGTTGAACTCTTGTCTGCGATAGAGTTTTCAACAAAGTCTCCCTTAAGTTTTTCGGCCAAGAATCTGACTCGAGCAATCATGAACGGTAAGGACAGCTTTCACTTAACGGCCAGGGAGTTTGATGTCTTAGCCTTACTACCGACTGGCAATACCACTGCGATGATCGCTCACACCTTGTTTGTAAGCCAATCGACGATTAAAACTCATTTAGCATCGATTTTTAGAAAATTAGAAGTAACGAATCGAACAGCTGCCGTGCATAAAGCCAGAATTCACAAATTAGTTGTGTAGAAGATCCGAGAACTCTTTCGCCCATATCTGCCAGCTCCATGTACTTTCAATCCAATGACGTCCTGCAGCTCCCATGCGCTTGCTTGCATCTTCATCGCGCAGAAGATTAATTGCACACTGAGCAATAGCAGCAGGATCTAAACCATTTACTATCTCCCCAGTTACACCCTCAAGCACTGCATCCGGTGCGCCACCAGATGCGCCAGCAATAACGGGAAGGCCACACGCACTTGCCTCTAAGTAAACAATTCCTAAACCCTCCACTTCAAGGCCAAAGAATCGCGAGCGAGAAGGCATCGCAAAGACATCGCCAATACATATATATCGCGGTAGTTGTGCATATTGAATTCGCCCAATAAAACTTACGTGTGAACTCACATTCAGAGAGCTCACCAGTTGAGAAAGATGCTTTCTGTAGGGACCCTCACCTATTAAAACAAGATGGGCTTGCGGGATCTGGGCGATGATGGCCGGCATGGCTTCGATTAATTTATCTTGGCCCTTTCGATGCACCAGCCGTCCAACAGAGATTAGAATTTTCTTTTTTTCAAGACCTAACTCGACTTTAAGATCATGTGCATCTACTGGTTTGAAGTGATCGATATCTATTCCAGGTGCAATCTTTACCATGGTACTGGCAGCTCGTGCACTCAGCGAGCTGGCAATTGCTCTCCTAGTGAATTCTCCTAAATATGTTAAAGCATCGGTTGTGTTGCCAATGCGTCTCATCGCTAGATTAAATGGGAAAAGCTTTGACCACCACACTTCATGGCCGTGGGTAAGTGAAACTATTCGCAAAGCCCCTGCACGACGTAGCGAAGAAGCCATTAAAGCTAAAGGTGCAGCTGCACCGAATGCCACGATCTGGATCTGATCGCCTTTAATTATCTGTGCGACTTTTCTAGTCACTCGGGGCGTAGGGAGCAGAATCTTTGCTCTATCTCGAAGAACTTTTACGCCAAATTTCTGATGCCATTCACTGTCGTAGTCACGAGTATCGCCTTGATTAGACGTGAAAACGGTAACCGAACCAAAGGGCAGACGCTCAATTAATCCAATAATGAAGCTCTCTATGCCTCCGGCTCGTGGACCAAAATCATTAGTCACAAAAATGATTGACTTAATAACGACGCGCTCCCACCAGTGGCTTGCGTCCTAATGACCCGCTTGTCGTAACCTTTACTCGAGAGCCAGAACGAGGTGCATGCACCATGGTGCCGCCACCTAAATACATTCCAACGTGTGAGACTGGTCGGCCGTAGAACAATAGATCACCGGGCTTGAGCGCTTTGAGTGAGACTTTCTTGCCTATTCGAGACTGCGCTGCCGACGAGTGCGGAAGTGACACACCTGCTGCTTGGTATGCGCGCATAGTCAGACCCGAACAATCCCAGGTAACTAATCCTGCTGCACCAAAAACATAGCGATCTCCAATTTGTTTCAAAGCATATTTCAAAGCAGTTCCTGCTCGACCTGAAACACCACTGGCCGATCGTGCCGCTATTGTGGAAGAGGCTTGATCTGCATCCTCTTGCGCTGCAGCCAACTTTGCTAAGCGTTCTCGATCAGCCTTCTTCAGCTTCGATAAAAGAGCTTCGGCCTCTTGTAACTTTGAGAGAGCAAGGGCTGATTGGGCTTTAAACTTCCTTTGCGCTGCAGTTACTAACGCTAATTTGTCATTAACGGTAAGGGTTGTAGCATTCAAGCGTTGTTGGGCCGCTTCATATTTTCTTAGCTCCGCCGATTTTCTACGTGTGATTGCATCTAGAGAGCCAGCCGATGAAAGATAGAGTGTTGGATCAGAGGAGAAGAGAAGTTCTAAACTCGAACTCAACCCTCCTGCCTTGTACTGCTCAATGGCGATAGATCCAAGAGATTGTGCAAGTGTGTTCAGCGTCTGGCCTTGAGCAGCTGCTTTGGCCTTAATCCCATTCAAAGTCTTTGTTAACTCGCCTAATCTAACTTTTGCCTCCTGTGCACCCTCTGCTGCACTCGTTGCATCTTCTTCTAATCGTTGAACTTTGGCTTGAACCTCGGCCAAGCTCTGAGCCGCCTGCGCCATGGGTGTGGTTAGACCCAGCATGAGAGTTGCGCCCAGTAAAGCAATGAGTGCGCTTCTAGGGAGGGCTGACATACCTCACAGGCTAACTACCTATAACCCTGGGCTCAACTTCTTGGGGGCTTTAATCCGCAGAAGATGGGGGCGAAAATGCAATGATGGGCCTTATGGGTATCTCAGCCTCACTCGTTGTGGGCGCAGACGGCTCTACGACCCATGCCAAAGGCTCGGCTGGAGTGAGCAGCGCTCATGACCGCGCCGATTTCTTGGCAAGGCGACAAGGCTTTGACTGCATCATTATCGGCGGCACTACCGCTCGCTCTGAGCCATACTCAAAGACGCCGGTTCCGCTCGTGATTATTTCGCGTCAGAGTTCTCACCCCGTTCCAGAGAATCCACATGCACATCTATGGAATCTATCGATTACAGATGCCATAACAGCTGCCAGGAAAGGCTTTGGCGAGTCGATTCACATTGAGGCTGGCGTATCAATTCTCAATGAGTTGCTGAGTACCAATGCCATCGATGATTTTTATCTCACAATGACACCTGCAGTTGGTGGTTCAAATATCTTTGACTGGAAATCTGCCCTAGAGGGTTTTGAATTCTGCGCCATGCGTGAGATCGATGGAACTAAGTTCTACCACGCTAGTAAGTTAGAAAGCGGAAATTAAAGCCACACCAGTCACTGCTAAAACTACTCCAATATATTGAATGACATGTAGGCGCTCTTTAAGAAAACGGAAAGCAAGTAGAGCTGTAGCAATCGGATAAAAGGATCCAAGTACCATCGCAACTGAGACTGAGCCATTATTGCACGCAACTCCCAATAACAAGTTAGCAAGAAAATCGGCTATCCCCATAAAGATAAGACCTGGAAACTCAGCTGCCGCAAAGCCGCCAAGAGTTTTAAACTTGATCGCTAACCCAATAGTGACAATAAATGTTGCAAGACGCATAGTCACCATTGTCATTAACGCACTTGTTTGTGAGCCAATCGCAATGAAAGTTAAAGCCGTACCAAAACCACACGCTGCACCAACAGCTAATAGAAGTGGACGTATTGGCAGACCTGCGCTTAACTCTGGACCGCTAGCACAAAACGCACCTGCCAATGCAAAGATAATTCCGATGGAGGTCAGAAGTGAGAGTTTTTCTCCATGCATTACGGCATACGTCAAAGGAATAACTGCACTGAGTGCACTTATAGGTGAAACAACGCCCATGCTCCCAGTTGCTAAGCCAGCATATAAACAGGCCAAGCCACAGTAGCCAAGAAAGCCAGCGCATATTCCAGGAAGAATAAAACTTAGATCTGAAAAAATAGTTGGGTTAGAACTATATGAAATGACAACAACTACAAGACCAAAAGCTAAACCTAAAACTTGCGAGACCCCCAAAACTGCAAGTGGTGCATGCTTTTTACTCAGGCGCCCACCTTCGAAATCGGCGCTTCCCCATAAAACGCTGGATATGAGCGCTAAAAGTGATGCCATGCATACAAGGTTACAGCCCTGCCTCCCTGAATATCCCTTTCTAATTCTTTACTCTTAGAAGATGGACGTGGCCGCTTTCGAAAGATTAACCGATCAGCTGCGAGAGTTCACCCCCAGAACAGAGGTAATTCTTGAAGAGGTTCCTGCACCTCAAAAACTAGCAACATATGCCTTCGCTTTTTCAGCAGATGTGAGCAACGGCGGTGTAGGCGATGATGAAGATGAAATCGCCTCTGGACGCTTTGTTTTATTGCATGAACCCGGCGGTCAAGAGACATGGGAGGGCGAATTTCGTTGCGTGACCTTTGTGCGTGCAGATGTCGATGTTGTTATGCAAGCAGACCCTTTACTGGCAGAGGTTGGTTGGAGTTGGTTTTTGCAGTCACTGGCCGATAACGAATGCGACATTGCAGCTCCTAGCGGAACTGTCACTCGAGTCTCTAGTGCCTCATTTGGAAAATTATCACCCCGTCATGATGAATCTGAGATTGAAATTCGTGCATCCTGGACCCCGCTTGTTACGGATCCAGAAGAGCTCATCAAACATATATCGGGGTGGTGCACTTTGATCTCTGAAGTCGCCGGTCTGCAACCAGTACCACTTGGTGTATCTGCGCTTAATGCTCAAAGACGCCGTTAGGAATTTACATGGAAGAAGTTTTTCAAGCTCTGCCTCTACTTTCTCCTGCTGCAGGAACCCCAGAAGTTATAGCCACTGATGCTGCACTTATCGATGCAATCACTGAACTGCGCAAAGGTAACGGCCCATTTGCAGTTGACGCTGAACGCGCATCTGGCTTTCGTTACAGCGCGCGAGCATATTTGATACAGATTAAGCGCAATGGTGGTGGGCTGCATTTAATTGATCCGATTCCATTTGGCCTGGCTCATCCACTCATTGCTTCACTCAATGAGTTACTGAATACCGATGAAGTTATTTTGCATGCGAGCACTCAAGATTTGCCGTGTTTGCGCGAAATAGGAATTAATCCAGAGCGACTCTTTGATACTGAATTAGCTGGCCGTATAGCTGGTTTACCACGTGTGGGACTCGGTCCATTGTTGGAATCCCTTATGGGAGTCTCACTTGCTAAAGAACACAGCGCCGCCGATTGGTCGACTCGCCCTCTACCTCACGAATGGTTGACGTATGCAGCACTTGATGTTGAGTTACTCGTTGAGCTTCGTGCAGCCATGCATGCAATACTTTCAACAGCGGGAAAATTGGAATGGGCAGAACAAGAGTTCGCAGCGATTCTCAAAGCTCCTCCTCCGCCACCGCGTGTTGATCCTTGGCGACGTACATCTGGAATGCATAAGATAAAGCGCAGAGATCACTTAGCGATCATTCGCAACCTGTGGCTTGCACGAGATAAAATTGCATCAGCGCACGATATCGCCGGCGGCAAACTCCTCAATGACTCTGCAATTGTTGAGCTCGCACTTGCCGCTCCAGCATCGAAAAAAGAGTTTGAAAAAGCACTGCGACCACTGGGTTTGCGCGCACGGTGGTTAGAAAATCTTGCAACATGGTTAGATGCCATTGCCCTGGCAGTTGCACTGCCTGAAAGTGAATGGCCACCACTTCGTACTAACGCCGATACCTTGCCGCCAATAAAACTCTGGCGCGATCGCTTCCCAGAGAAATTTGCGCCGCTCTCTCACGCTAGAGCGGGCATCGACATCATCGCGACCGCGCATCAGATTCCCGTTGAAAATCTCATCTCCCCTGAAATCATCCGTCGCGTGTGCTGGCAGCCCCCAGCTGCTTCAACCCAGGAATACGACGAGGCCTCTGTTAGAGCTGCTATGGCGGCCTTGGGAGCACGTCCCTGGCAGATCGAATTAGTTGCACCCACCGTGGCCCATGCCTTACTTGAACGTGAGCCATTGGTCATCGAAGAGCCAGAGGTCGAATCGCCGGTTCAGGAGTAATGAATTACGCAACGGAAGAGTTGCGTAATTCAGCCACACCCTCTACATTATGAGCCATGCTCAGTTCATTCATCATCGCTCTGCGAGAAGGCCTAGAAGCCGCGCTCATAGTCGGCATCGTTATCGCCTATGTTCAAAAAAGTAAGCGCCAATCCCTTACGGCCTATGTCTGGCTAGGTGTGGCCGCGGCTGTGGCCATCAGCATTGGACTAGGGGCGATGCTCAACCTCACCTCTCGCACACTTTCAGATAGGGATACAGAGCTTTTTGCTGGAGTTACTTCTCTCCTGGCCGTGGTTCTAGTTACCTATATGGTTTTTTGGATGAAGCGGACAGCACGACATTTACGCAGAGAGTTAAACAGTAAAGTTGAAGATGCATTTCTTGCTGGGCCTCTAGCCCTTGCTGGAGTTGCATTTTTAGCCGTTATTCGCGAAGGCCTTGAAACCTCACTCTTCGTCTACTCTAATTTTATGAGTGTTGCAGATCCGCTAGCTTCAGCAATTGGATTAGTCATTGGCTTTGCAACTGCCATAGCCGTCGGTTATTTGATTTTCAAAGCGGCGATAAGAATTGACCTCTCCACATTCTTCACCTACACAGGTATTGCTTTGATCGTCGTTGCCGCCGGAGTTCTGGCATATGGAGTACATGAGTTCCAAGAGCTCGGATATCTGCCAGGTGGTGAGTCCTACGTATTTGATGTGAGCGCTTTACTAGGCAAAGAGACACTTATAGGAGCTATTCTGGCTGGAACGGTTGGCTTTGACGCCAGTACGTCATGGCTGCAGCTGGGCGTTTATGCGCTCTACATAGTCACTGTCTTAAGGCTCTATCTGGTCAAGGCCTCGACTAAGGCACCAGCACACGCCTAACTTTTAGTGGTGTCGCAAACCTTTACTGGCGAGTAACATAATGCCTACACCGTGAAGTAAAGGATGTTTTCTATGTCGCGCAGAGTTGTCTTAGTCGATGCAGTTCGCACACCATTTGGGAAAGCAGGCGGCATGTACGCCTCAACACGTGCTGATGATTTGATGGTCCGTGCGATTCGAGGATTACTCGAAAGAAATCCATTAGTAGATCTTGCGAGTATCGAGGATGTAGCAATTGCTGCTGCAACACAGACCGGTGATCAAGGAATGAATATTGGTCGAAGCGCAGCGCTTTTGGCCGGTTTACCAAGCACCGTACCGGGCTACTCCATTGATCGTTGGTGTGCAGGTGCGCTAACGGCCGTAACAACTATTTCCGGGGCGATTGCAATGGGAACTAATGAGATTGCAATCGCTGGCGGCGTTGAACATATGGGAAATCATCCCATTGGTGAAGGTTTAGATCCTAATCCACGTTTTCTTGCTGAAAGAATTGTCGAGCAAGATGCACTTGCAATGGGTGCAACTGCCGAACGTTTACATGATCGATTCCCAACTATCACAAAGTTACGTGCCGATACCTATGCCTATAACTCGCAGATAAAAACAGCCGCTGCATATGCAAGCGGAATTATTCAAGCCGATTTAATTCCAACAGCTGCACGTAGCGCGCAACTTGGCTGGACGGTTGCAACAGTTGATGAGCCTCCCCGGCCGGCGACAACTTTAGAGGGACTCGCAACGTTGAAAACTCCATTTCGCCCCGCTGGTCGCGTGAGCGCTGGAAACTCATCGGGATTAAATGACGGTGCCACCGCTGCGCTTCTTGCTAGCGAAGATAAGGCTTTAGAGCTTGGTCTATCAATTAAGGCGCGCCTGGTAACTTATGCATTTGCCGGAGTAGCACCTGAAATCATGGGTTACGGACCAGTGCCTGCAACAATCAAAGCACTCAAGCAAGCTGGTTTAACTATCGATGACATAGGTCTCTTTGAAATTAATGAGGCATTTGCGGTTCAAGTTTTAGCCTTCTTAGAACATTTTGGAATCGCAGACGATGACTCGCGCGTCAATCCATTTGGGGGTGCAATAGCTGTTGGGCATCCACTCGCCTCTTCTGGCGTTCGGCTCATTCTAAATTTAGCGACAAGTTTTAAGACTCACCCAGAGGTGCGTTATGGCTTAACAACTATGTGTATAGGACTTGGAATGGGTGGAACCGTCATTTGGGAAAACCCATACTTTAAAGGAGCAAGTAAATGATGACTGAGATTACATTACCTGAAGGCGCTCCTGAAGAAGTTATTACTCAAGCCTTTGTTCGTGAGATAGATCTTGTCGCATTTGGCGGCACTGGCAGCCTTGCTCTTATAACTCTAGATAATGGTCTTGACCATAATCGTCCAAATACATTTGGGCCATCATCACTTGCCGCACTCAATGATTCAATTACAGATGCAATTTCTCGCAACCCCACTGCAATCGCAGTCACTGGAAAGCCATTTATTTTTGCAGCTGGTGCGGACCTCTCAGCGCTTTCATTTATTGAAAATCGCGATCAATCTGTAGCTATCGGTAAACTCGGCCACGACGTTTTTCGCCGCTTAGATGAATGCGGTATTCCAACTTTTGCATTCATTAATGGCCTAGCCCTCGGTGGTGGATTAGAAGTTGGTCTCCACTGTAATTACCGCACATTGGCAAGCACGGCTTTTACCGCCCAGCCAGAAGTATTTCTAGGTTTAGTTCCAGGTTGGGGTGGGGCTACTATTTTGCCGAAGTTGATCGGGCCAGAGCGTGCAGTTCAAGTAATTATGCTCAATGCTTTAAATAATAATACGATGATGAAGGCTAAGGATGCGCTCAATCTTGGCGTTGTCGATGCGGTTTTTGATCCAGCTGATTTCATCGAACGTTCTATAGGATTTGCAGTCAGCGTTCTTAATGGTTCACATTCGATTGAGCGTAAGGACTACAGCAGAGATCCGGCCTGGGAAAGCGCTTTAGCTACAGGAAAAGCTGCAGCTCTAAAAAAATATGGTGGTGCGGTAATGACATCACCTATGAAAGCTCTAGAGCTTATTGCTGCGGCACAAACCAACACTCGCGGAGCTGGCTTTGACGCTGAGGATCAAGCACTAGCTGATCTGACTATGAACGATTCCTTGCGCGCCTCTTTGTATGCTTTCAATTTGATTCAAAAGAAGCGCAAGAAGGTCGAAGGTGCACCTAAGCCTGCCTTAGCGCGCAAAGTAAGCAAGGTTGGAGTTGTGGGTGCTGGTTTAATGGCATCCCAGTTAGCGCTTTTACTCCTTCGTAATCTGAAGTGCCCTGTTGTCATGACCGATATTGACCAGGAGCGCGCCGATAAAGGCGTTGCATGGGTTAAGAATGAACTTGCAAAGGCCGTTGAAAAGAAGCGAATGAATCCTGAGGCTGCTGCCCGACTATCGTTGCTAATCTCAGGCTCAGCCGACCAGAGTGTTTTTGCGGGTTGTGACTTTATTATTGAAGCGATTTTTGAAGAGCTCAGTCTTAAGCAAGAGCTTTTCAAGAAATTGGAGACAATTATCTCTCCTGAATGTGTTTTAGCGACAAATACTTCCTCCTTGTCGGTTGAGAAAATGAGCGAAGGATTGAAAAACCCAGAGCGCGTTGTAGGTTTTCACTTCTTCAACCCAGTTGCCGTGATGCCGCTTCTTGAAGTAGCTCGTACAAGCTCTACCGATGATGCAACAACAGCGACAGCAATTGCCGTTGGTAAAGAGCTCAAGAAGACCATGATTATCTGTAAAGATGCCCCTGGCTTTGTGGTCAACCGCCTACTCACTCGCTTCATGGGTGAGATCACCGATGCGGTAGATGAAGGTACTCCTTACGCAGTCGCAGATAGCGCCATGAGTTCGATTGGTTTTCCAATGTCGCCCTTCGAGCTTCTTGACTTAGTTGGTCCAGGAGTTGGTCTTCATGTCTCTAAAACATTGCACGCCAACTTAGGCGATCGCTATCGGATTTCACCAACGATGCAAGCCATGGTCGACAAAGGTGTTCGCACTTTTTACGTAAAAGCCGCCGATGGTTCAGTGTCGGTAAATCCCGCTGCGCTGGAGTTAATTTCTCAAGCCGATGCACCATCAACCCCTGAGCAGGTTCGTATGCGAGCACTGACTGCACTTGCAGTTGAGGCTCGGATGATGCTTGATGAAGGCGTTGTCAGCTCGCCAGCTGAGATTGATCTCTGCATGTTAATGGGCGCTGGTTGGCCCATGCATCTGGGTGGAATTTTGCCGTATCTAGATCGAGAAGGAATTAGCGACTCTGTTTGCGGGAAGCGTTTTCATCCTGCTGGGGTTGCATCTCTTCTTTAAAGGTACTGCTCCACTCAACAACACTTCGGGCAATATTTTGAGCAGTAATTCCTAAATCGCTCAATATCTCACTGCGCTTAGAGTGTTCAATAAACTCAAGTGGTACTCCAATTGAGTGCAGCGGAATTTCTATGCCAGCATCTCGTAGCATCTCAGAGATTGAACTGCCAATACCTGCATGTCGAATTCCATCTTCAACGACAACGAGAGTTGAATAGCGCGAGACCATGGTCAATAGAGATTGCGGTAAGGGTTTAACCCACCGTAAATCTATAACCGTCACTCCAACACCCTCGCGATATGCCTGCGATGCCGCTTCTACTGCCACCGATGCCATTGCTCCAACGCTAATCATTAAGACATCAGCGCTCTCGCCTCGATAGAGAACATCTATGCCATCACGACGTTCAAATGCTGGAATATCACTTGTCACTGCCCCTTTTGGAAAACGAATCATCGAGGGTGCATCACTAATCTCAATAGCTTCATTAAGAAGTTCTCGTAGCCGCGCGCCATCTCGGGGTGCAGCCACATGCATGGTCGGAACAATTCCAGTCAACGCTAAATCCCAAATTCCATGGTGAGAAGGCCCATCATCACCAGTGATACCTGAACGATCGAGAACAAAAGTAACTCCCGCCTTATGTAGAGCAACATCTAGGAGCATTTGATCAAATGCTCTATTCAAAAATGTTGAATACACAGCGACCACTGGATGCAGGCCAGTGAAAGCCATTCCAGCAGCACTTGTCACAGCATGTTGCTCGGCAATACCAACATCAATAGTTCGTTCTGGAAAGCGCTTCTGAAACTCATCTAATCCAGTAGGACCAAGCATCGCTGCCGTAATTGCAACTACATCTGTGCGTTGAGCACCAACCTCAACTAACGCTGCGGAAAAGACCTTGGTCCACGTTGTTGCACTCTTAGATAGTGGCTCACCAGTTTCTGGATCAACAACTCCTACTGCATGAAACTTCTCTGCCTCATCGGCAACTGCGGGTTTGTGTCCGCGACCTTTCTCAGTAATCGCATGGACCAAAATGGGTGCTCCATAGGCTTTAGCTTGTGCAAGCGCGCGCTCCATGGCAGCTATGTCATGTCCATCAATTGGGCCCATATATTTAAGTCCAAGATCTTCAAACATTCCTTGTGGTGCAACTATGTCCTTAATTCCTTTTTTCATTCCATGCAGCGTGTCAAAAATTGGACCGCCCACAACTGGAGTCTTGTGAAGCACTTCCTTCCCCCAGTCGAGGAACTTTTCATATCCACTCGTCACACGTAGCGTTGAAAGATAGGTTGCAACTCCGCCAATAGTTGGCGAATACGAACGCTCATTATCATTAACGACAATAATTAAATTTCGCTTCTCAGCCGGTGCAATGTTATTGAGTGCCTCCCATGACATTCCACCAGTTAAGGCTCCGTCTCCGACAACAACTACTACAGAGCGATCAATGTGGCCTTGAAGTTGGAAACCACGCGATATTCCATCTCCCCAAGAAAGCGCGGTTGATGCGTGGGAGTTTTCAATAACATCATCGGCGCTTTCACGTCGGTTAGGATAACCAGAGATTCCACCGCGCTGACGCAGTTGATCAAAACTATCGGCACGTCCAGTAAGAATCTTATGAACGTAAGATTGGTGACCTGTATCAAAGAGCACAACATCTTTAGGTGAATCAAATACTCGGTGTATTGCAATTGTGAGCTCGACGACACCTAGGTTTGGACCCAGATGGCCACCAGTTTTAGAGACTTTCTCAATGAGGAATGTACGAATCTCATGGCTTAAGTCGTTGAGTTGAGCAAGGGAAAGGCTGGCCAAATCTCTCGGCGACTTAATCTGGCTTAACATAGCCTGAAGTTTATGGGAGAACTATCCTAAGAGCGAACGCAAAACGTACTGCATGATGCCACCGTGGCGATAATAATCAGCCTCACCGGGCGTATCTATGCGCACTCTCGCACTGAACTTCTTATCGCCAGCGCTCACTACTAACTCCTTGGGGACTCCCCCAGTATTGAGCGCAGTAATTCCAGCGATTGCAAAAACCTCAGTGCCATCTAGGCCCAAGCTTGCAGCACTATCTCCATCTTTAAATTGAAGTGGCAACACTCCCATACCGATCAAATTTGAACGATGAATACGTTCAAAACTTTCAGCAAGTACAGCACGTACACCAAGAAGGGCAGTGCCCTTAGCGGCCCAGTCACGAGAAGAGCCAGAGCCATACTCTTTACCGGCAATAATTACTAATGGAATACCGCTCTCTTGATATGCAGCTGATGCATCATAAATCGTTGCCTGCTCGCCATTGTTGAGGAAGTTACGAGTGAAGCCACCTTCGATGCCATCGAGCAACATATTCTTAAGTCGAATATTTGCAAAAGTTCCGCGAATCATAACTTCGTGATTTCCACGACGTGAACCGTAGGAGTTGAAATCTTTACGATCGATGCCATGCTCAGCTAGATACTTACCTGCAGGTGAATCGGCTTTAATATTTCCAGCAGGAGAAATGTGGTCCGTCGTTACTGAATCTCCAAGAACTGCCAAGACGCGCGCACCCGAAATATCTCTTACGGGCGCTGGAGTTTTTGGCATGTTGTCAAAATAAGGTGGCTTTCGCACATATGTTGATTGAGCGTCCCATTCAAAGGTTTTGCCCGTAGGTGTTGCAAGCGCCTTCCAACGGTGATCGCCCTCAAATACAGATGCATAATCCTTGGTGAACATCTCTGATGAGATTGAAGCATCGATAACCCTTTGAATCTCTTGCGGTGATGGCCAGATGTCTTTTAGGTACACAGGGTTTCCATCGTGGTCATTGCCGAATGAGTCTTTTTCAAAGTCGTGATCCATTGTTCCTGCAAGTGCATATGCAACAACCAAGGGAGGCGATGCTAAATAGTTCATCTTTACATCTGGACTAATACGACCTTCAAAGTTACGGTTACCCGAAAGCACTGCAGTCACAGCTAAATCACTTTCATGGATCGCCTTGCCAATATCAATTGGCAAAGGTCCTGAGTTACCGATGCACGTCACACATCCATACCCAACTAAGTGAAAGCCGAGCGCTTGCATATATTGAGTTAAATCAGCTCGGTCGTAGTAGTCGGTAACAACTTTTGATCCTGGGGCTAGGGTCGTTTTTACCCATGGCTTAGATGTCAGACCTTTTTCTACCGCTTTCTTGGCAAGTAGGGCCGCGCCAATCATCACTGAAGGATTAGATGTATTGGTACATGAGGTGATTGAAGCAATCACAACATCACCATTTTTCACACGGGTAGCACCCGCTGCTACTTCACCCTTTGCAGTCTTATCAGAAAAATAGGTTGGAAGAATTTTTGCAAAGGCCTCTTTAGAGTCACTGAGTGAGATGCGATCTTGCGGGCGCTTAGGTCCAGAGATAGAAGGAACGACCGTGGAGAGATCTAACTCAACTATTTGAGAGAAGCGAGGCGCATTTGATGGGTCATGCCACAAGCCCTGTGACTTCGCATATTTTTCGACCAGCGCAACCTGATCTTCATTGCGACCAGTTAAGCGTAAGTAACGTAACGTCTCATCATCAATGGGGAAAATAGCGCAGGTAGAGCCGTATTCAGGGCTCATATTTCCAATAGTTGTTCGATTAGCCATAGGAACTGAGACAACGCCTGGACCAAAGAACTCCACAAACTTTCCAACAACTCCAACTTTTCGCAGAATCTCTGTGATGGTCAGCGCCATATCAGTAGCTGTAGTACCAAGTGGAAGTTGACCAGTTAATTTGAATCCAACAACGCGAGGGATCAACATGGAAACTGGCTGACCAAGAAGTGCAGCCTCGGCCTCTATTCCGCCAACTCCCCAGCCTAAAACCGCTAAACCATTGACCATAGTTGTGTGGGAATCTGTTCCTACGACTGTATCTGGATAGGCACGCAGAACACCAGATACCTCACGTGTCATAACAACGCGAGCTAAATACTCAATATTAACTTGATGAACGATTCCGGTTCCAGGTGGAACAACTTTAAACTCATCAAAGGCGCTTTGTCCCCAGCGTAAAAAACGATAGCGCTCTTGATTTCTCTCATATTCGATATCAGTGTTCTTCTCAAAAGAATCCTTTGTGCCGAAAGAATCTGCAATTACTGAGTGATCAATGACCAGTTCTGCGGGTGCAAGTGGATTAACTTTGGAAGGATCCCCACCAAGTTCAACTATCGCCTCACGCATAGTGGCCAGATCAACAACACATGGAACCCCAGTGAAATCCTGCATGAGAACACGGGCCGGCGTAAATTGGATCTCAGTATCCGGCTCAATGGTTGGATCCCAGTTAGCCAGCGCTTTAATGTGCTCAGAAGTTATATTGGCGCCATCTTCAGTGCGAAGCAGATTCTCTAATAAAACCTTTAATGAAAATGGAAGAGTTGATGCTCCTTCAATGGCAGAGATATCGAAAATCTCATAACTCTTACCCGCAACCTCTAGATTCTTTTTTGCGTTAAAAGAGTTTTTACTCATTATGCACCTTCCGAGATAAGGATTTAAGTGTCAAGATACCTTAGCCGGTAGGTACAACGCAACACACTCGATGTGATGTGTCATCGGAAAGAGATCAAAAGCCCTTATTTTAACTAACGAATAGCCAAGTTCTAAAAAGTAAGCAGAATCACGTGCCAGAGCGGCTGGGTCGCAGGCCACATAAACAACTGCGCGAGGTTTAATGCGTGCAATTTCTATTAAGACATTTTTTCCTGCACCATCTCGTGGTGGATCTAAAACAATAACATCTGCAGTTCTTACTCGTGGGAGTAATTGTGCAACGTCACCAGTGATGACTTTCACATTAATATCTTCAGAGAAGTTACGAATAGCATCTCTTGTTGCACTTTTTGATCCCTCAAAGAGTTCAATTGATCCACTTGGGCCAACATGTGGAATTAAAGCTAAAGTGAATAAGCCAACCCCACCATAGAGATCTAAGACATGATCACCTTCTTTAACCTCGGCAAAATCTAGAACCACACGAGTAAGCACCTCTGGCGCACGTTTGTGACTTTGCCAAAAAGATTCGTTGCTAACCTCAAGAGTTCTCTCACCCACTACCTGATGCAAAATTTGTGGGCCTTCAGTTAAGCGGGCCTTCTCAGCTCCGCGAGTAGGCGCAAGAGAAATATTGCGTTCGCCTGTGTTAGATATGGCGATCTCTACACGAACATCACTCTTCCATGTTTTTGTCGTTAACTCTTTTAGCCCCATTTCCTCAACGATAGTTAAGCAATCCGAGATAGGAATAACACTATGACTTCGCGAGCCGTAAAAACCTAGTTTTCCATTATGATCAGTTGTCGCAATAGCTCTTGTGCGCCAACGTAATGGCTGGTCAATCTCTTCTACTTCTACGATGACCTCCATTGTGGCAATACGTGCGAACTGCTCGGTAATGACTTCTGCCTTCAATTGACGCTGCCGCGCTATGGAGATATGTTGAAAATCGCACCCTCCACAGCCTGAGCGGTGAGAAAAGGAACATGGCGGTACGGTTCGATCTGGCGAATTCTCGAGAACTTCTAACACTTCTGCTCGATTAAACGAACGTCCGACAGAGGTAATCTCAATTCGACATCTTTCGCCCGGAATTGCGTGGCGAATAAAAATAACCGCTCCATCATGGCGCGCAATACAGTGGCCCCCATGGGCAATCTTTTCAATCTCAACTTCTAAGACATCCCCTACTACCACGCGTGTTTTCTTAGATGATGTCATGGAAGTAAGCCTATGGGTGTAAGTTCTCTCCTGTGCACGTAGTCATCATGGGTTGCGGTCGAGTCGGGTCTTCTTTAGCTACCGAACTTGAGGCCGCTGGTCATACCGTTTCAGTAATCGATCAAGCGCGTGAAGCCTTTAGGCGTCTTGGGCCAGATTTTAAGGGCCGTACAGTTACTGGAGTTGGCTTTGATCGCGACACTCTACTTGAGGCGGGAATTCAAGATGCCGACGCCTTTGCCGCAGTAAGTAATGGCGATAACTCCAATATTTTGGCTGCCCGCGTAGCTCGCGAAACTTACGGGGTACACAATGTTGTTGCACGAATTTACGATCCAGGTCGTGCTGAGATTTACCAGCGTCTTGGAATTCCGACCGTAGCAACAGTGTTGTGGGCTACCGATCAAATTCTTCGCAGACTTTTACCCGAGGGCTCGCGCTCTGAGTGGCGTGATGCCAGTGGAACAATTCAACTCTGCGAGATACATCCTCATAATGATTGGTATGGTCGGTCAATTCTTTTGATAGATCTATTAACTTCTGCACGAGTTGCATTTGTTACACGCCTTGGCGTCGGAATGATTCCCGACGAGCATACGGTTTTGCAAGAAGGAGATCTGATTCATGTCATGGTCGCCGATGATGATCTTTCACGTGTCGAGTCCATTCTTGCAGCATCACCGGAAGGCGATCGTCCATGAGAATAGCCATTGCAGGAGCTGGAAACGTAGGGCGTGCCATCGCGCGTGAACTTCTTGATAATGGTCATCAGGTTTTACTTATTGATAAAGATCCAAAAGCCCTCAAGTTAGAGAGCGTGCCCGATGCAGAGTGGCTGATGGCCGATGCATGTGAAATTACATCACTAGATAACGCTCACTTAAATAACTGTCAGGTACTTGTGGCGGCAACTGGTGATGACAAAGCTAATTTAGTGACATCTCTATTGGGCAAGACTGAGTATGGGGTTCCTCGTGTTGTCGCTCGCATTAATCACCCTAAGAATGAGTGGCTCTTTGACTCGTCATGGGGTGTAGATGTTGCAGTATCGACTCCACGAATCATCTCGGCACTTGTTGAGGAGGCAGTCAGTGTTGGAGATGTAGTACGACTATTTTCTTTTAAAAAGGGGCAAGCCAACCTTGTTGAACTCACTCTGCCAGATGGTTCTGCCTGCATTGGTAAAACCGTAGAAGAGATTGCCTTGCCAGAGGATGCAGCCCTAGCAGCTATCGTCCGTGACGGTCGAGTAATTACCACCAAGGCTCATGACGTTTTTGCTGCAGGCGATGAACTTCTCTTCATTGCATCTTCAGCTGCCGAAGTTCAGATCAAAGCCTGCTTTATCGCTTAATCCTCAGATTTATGAACTGGCGGCGCCGTCTTTATTACAAGCCATGATAAGTAGGCCGCGGCAAAAAATAATGGATAACCCATGGCCAAATTGACGCTTCCTAATAAGTTCACATTTCCACTTCTGTAAATTGGATATTGAACAGCTATTCGAGCAAAGAACATTGCAACCCAAATCCAACTAGCTTTTATGTAGACAGCTTTACGCGCAGGATCATGTCGCCATAAAAAGTTTTCACCCAACAGTGGCCCTAATACAACTCCCAGCAGTGGCCAGCCAACAAGGTTGCCGATCAAATATACGCTGCCGTATGCAAGGTTTGTCAGCAGTTTTGGAATATAAAAATCAGATGCATTACCGCTCTTATTAGCAAAATAAGCGCACAGTAAGACTCCTAACAAACCTGAAACCGCATGCTGAATAGTGTCTCTACGAACAAGCCGAATAAATGCTAAAAGCGCTGAAAGAATCACGGCATAGGCCAAAGCGTTCTTGAGATCATCTTTGAGATTAAATGCTATGAGAAAAACTACTGCTGGAAGGCCTGAGTCGATGAGACCTTTCTTGCCACCTAAAGCGTTCATCACCTTGTCACGATCTTGATTGTGTTCGCTCATGAGCTCCCCGTCGATCCAAATCCACCCTCTGCACGGCTTGATCCGGGAAGGGATGAGACCTCTAAGAATTCAACCTTCTCAACACTCTGGATAAGTAGCTGAGCGATGCGATCGCCTTTCTTAAAGGAGATCGCTTGTGTGCGATCAGTATTTATTAAAATACAAGAAATCTCTCCCCTGTATCCGGCATCAATTGTTCCAGGAGAGTTGAGCAGGCTCACTCCATGCTTAATTGCAAGACCTGAACGTGGATGAACAAGTGCAACGTATCCAACAGGTAAAGCGATGCTGATTCCTGTTGGAACTAACATTCGCTCCCCAGGCTCTAAAGTAAAATCAATAGTGGTAGTTAGATCGGCGCCAGCATCTCCGGGCTTTGCATAATGCGGTAAAGGAGTCGTTGGATCATTGCGTGTAATTAGCACTTGTAGTGGCTTCATGGTTAAGGGTTAATCTCAAAATCTGGATCGACGAAGGCGAGAATTTCTGGAGTTTTCGCAATATGCTCTAAATATTCTTTAGGAGCATTATTTAAAAAGTGTTCCATAGGCACGATCACATAGAGTGCAGCAGCTCTCAGAGCTAGCTGGCCATCAGGTGCATTCAAACGCCCCTCTGCGCTTCCATAAACTTTTCGATCTACTTGACCAGTAATCTTTGCAGTTATATACAGAGTCGAACCAAGAGGCACTGGCTTTAGAAAATCAGTCTCTAGTCGTGCAGTCACCGCTGGAGCACGAAGTAACCACATCAATTTGCCTAACGCTTCATCAAAAGCCAGCGAGAGTAAACCGCCGTGAGCTAATCCCGGAGCTCCTTGATGATCTTCTGTGACAGTGAATTGAGCGCTAATTGTGAGACCGTCTTGAACGTAGGCCACTAAATGCAGACCCGTGGGGTGAAGCTCGCCGCATCCAAAGCAATGTCCAAAGTGTGATGGAATCTTTGTTCCTACGGCAGGTGCTTGTGGGTGACGTTGGGGAATCAGCGCACCAGGGGGTGGCGTTGTACTTGCAATGCGACTCATGCATGAAGCCTATCCGATACCGTAACGCCTATGCGATACCGAGAAGTAATCCGAATGCCACTGTGGCTGATGGCCTTGATCTATTTCTTCTTACTATCCGTAGTTCTTTCGCTATGGGTTTCCCTTGGAAATAACGCCGCACTTGTGGCTTTGGTTATAGTCACGGCCCTCATGATTCTTCTGAGAGTGAAAACAGCACTAGTAATAGAAGTCGATGAACTAGAGGTACGTGTTGGTAGTGCACATATTGAACTTCAGTACATCGATTCGACTCATGTACTAACTCCACAAGAGATGAAAACTATTCGCACGCGCGATGCTGATCCGGCAGCGTATCTAGCGATACGCTTTTGGAATGCTCATGGCGTTAAGCTTGAACTCAATGACCATCGAGATTCAACACCTTACTGGCTGATTACAACTAAGAAAAGCCAAGAGTTATCAAAGCTCTTAAACTCTTTGAAAGTTTAGTTGCACTCTTTACAAACAGCTTTAGCGCCTTCACCTTTTGCAAGTTGAGTGATGTGATGAACCAAGAAACAGCGCGAGCATGTGAACTCATCAACTTGTTTTGGAACAACACGAACCGCAAGCTCTTCACCAGATAAATCGGCGCCCGGTAGCTCTAAAGTTTCCGCTGCCTCTGCTTCGTCAACATCTATCTGACCGGATTGAGCATCGACACGTTTGGCCTTTAACTCTTCTAGCGACTCTTCGTGGAGTTCTTCATCAGTTTTTCTGGGGGTGTCGTAATCTGTTGCCACTGCTCTCACCTCTTCTCTTTTAACTAGTCTCTTATATCTATGTGCCGAGCTATTTCTTGCCCTGCGGGCGCATCATGGCCTATTGCAGGCGCACTAGGTGTTATAACCTGCGGCGTGTCGGGGTTATTCCCCCCTCACCTGGGCGATTTCTATCGCTTGAGCTAACGCCCCGTCAACTCGGGCATGTATCGCTGTGCCCTCTGCCACATACTCCTCTGAGAAGATCTCACCATGCTCATGGATAGCGTGAACTAGATCTCCACGGTTGTAGGCGATGATGGTTTTAATTTCAACGCTGGGACGTGGCAGCGAACTTTCAATTGCCTGAACAAGGGCTGCTACTCCAAAGCCTGTGCGCACTGAAAAGGCAAAGCTATTGGGCTCTCTACGCAATATCTCCATCACCGTCTGGGGATCGGCAATATCAACCTTATTAATGGCGATTATTTCAGGGATGTCTCCACCACCAATGTCAGTGATGACTTCGCGTACTGCACGAATTTGTTCAAAGGGATCTGAGTGTGATCCATCGACGACGTGGACTATGACATCTGCGCCAGCTACTTCCTCCAAGGTTGATTTAAAGGCGTCGATTAATTGATGCGGTAAGTGGCGAACAAATCCAACGGTGTCAGTGAGCGTGTACACACGTCCATCACTTGTTGATGATTTGCGAACCGTTGGATCGAGTGTTGCAAAGAGTGCGTTTTCAACTAAAACTCCGGCATCTGTCAGGCGATTAAGAAGTGATGACTTGCCCGCATTGGTATACCCCGCGATTGCAACTGATGGAATATTAAATCGTTTGCGCTCTTGGCGTTTAGTATCTCGCGACACTTTCATCTCAGCGATTTCACGACGTAGTTTTGCCATCTTGTCGCGAATACGGCGCCTATCGGTTTCAATCTTAGTTTCACCCGGACCACGACCACCAATACCAGCGCCACCTGCAGCTCGTCCTCCGACCTGACGAGATAAGGAATCACCCCAACCGCGCAAACGTGGGAGTAGATATGCAATTTGCGCTAACTCAACTTGAGCCTTGCCCTCTTTACTCTTGGCATGCTGCGCAAATATGTCGAGAATCAAAGCAGTTCTATCTACAACCTTTACTTTTACTTTTTCTTCTAACTGGCGAAGTTGCGAAGGTGAAAGTTCACCATCGCAAATAACAGTATCGGCGCCAGTTGCAATAACTACTTGTCGAAGCTCTGCAACTTTTCCAGAGCCAATATAGGTAGCTGGATCTGGTTTATCGCGTCGCTGAATTAACCCCTCTAAGACTTCCGACCCTGCAGTCTCTGCCAAGGCTTTAAGTTCAGCTAAAGAGTTTTCAGCCATCAACGATGTTCCTTCAGTCCACACGCCAACTAACACCACGCGCTCGAGTTGTAACTGTCGATACTCAGCCTCTGAGATATCTTGAAGTTCGGTAGAAAATCCTCTAACACGGCGCAGTGCATGGCGCTCTGATAACTCCAGTGTTGGATCAACTAACTCATCAATCTCGCCCGAATCATATTCAGCAGCCACCCGTGCGCTCTCGCGCATTAAAGCTTCGAATTCATCTCCCGGTAAATTGTTAGGCAACTAAAAACTCCGTGATATCTACATCTTTGATAAGAACGGCAGGACCGATAAGCGTTGCATTTGAATGCCCATCGATTGATACTTCAAGTCGTCCGCCTGGTGGATTGATAATCCATGTTGAAGGTAGGCGTTCTTTGAAATGTAAAACTGCAGCGAGTGCTACAGCGCAGGTGCCGGTTCCGCACGAGCGCGTTTCGCCACTGCCGCGCTCATAAACCCGCATTGATATCTCGCGATCGCCAGTTACTTGTGCAAACTCAACATTGACGCCTTCAGGATATAAATCGCGAGGACGAACGACGGGTGGTTCATTCATGGGGCCGACTTCACTCATGTCATCGACAAAAACAACGGCATGAGGATTTCCAACACTGATGTTATAGCCATTCCAAATATGTCCATTTGTTGCAGCAGTGATTGCTTCGCCCTCATCGCTGACTTGTCCCATGTTTACTGAGATATCTCCAGACATGGGCACACGCAGATGCTTCATACCATCTCGCGTATTTATCGCAAAAATACCTTCAGGTTGATGCCCACGCTCTACTAAGTAGCGTGCCATAACGCGGATTCCATTACCGCACATTTCGGCGAGAGAACCATCGGCATTGCGATAATCCATAAACCATTTACCATCGCGTTTTACTATTCGAATCAAGCCATCGGCGCCGACACCCTTAGCTCGATCGCAAATAGCCGCAGTCTGGGCAGTAGTAATCGAGTGCATATCCTCTGGGTCAAAGACAAGCACGAAGTCATTTTCAGTGCCGTGTCCATACGTTGCAATCATTGTCTTCAGTTTATCTTCTCTAGATGTTTTAGTACCGTCTCAAATCGAGGTTGTACCGGAGAAATCCATGTGATGCGCGCATCACGTGAGAACCACGTCTCTTGTCGGCGCGCATACTGCCCTGTTGCGCGCTTAGTGTCTTCGCGTGCCTCATCTTGCGTCATGCGTCCATCAAGAAAAGCAATAATCTGTGAGTAACCCAACGCTAATTGCGCCGTTCGAGCCTCTGTGATTCCAGCGTTTAATAGCGACTGAACTTCAGAAACAAAGCCTTGTTCCCACATCAGATCAACCCGTGCACTTATACGCATATCTAAACTCTCCCGGTCCATCACTAATCCAAATTGGCGGGCATCGGGATACCGGGTGCTTTCTTCGCGCGGTAAATTTGCGGTGAATGGTTTACCAGTTATTGCAATTACCTCAAGGGCGCGAATAACTCGGCGAGCATTAGCTCTATCAATAGCTATTCCGGCAGCCGGATCTAATTTTTGTAGTCGTTCATACATGGCATCAAGGCCAATTTTTTCTAATTCTAGCTCTAGCGATTTGCGGGTATGAGGATCAGTATCTGGGAAGTTGAGTTCGTCAAGAATCGATTTAATATAGAGTCCAGTACCACCGACAATTATTGGGCGTTTTCCACGAGATTCAATCTCATCGATCACTTGGCGAGCACTTTCTTGGTACCAAGCCACGGTTGAGTCTTGAGTAACATCTAAAACATCTAACAAATGATGCCGAACTCCTTGGCGCTCTTCCACAGTTAATTTGGCTGTACCAATATCCATTCCACGATAGATCTGCATTGAGTCGGCATTAATAATCTCTCCATCAAAGTGCTGGGCAAGTGATATTGCTAAATCACTCTTACCGGTAGCTGTAGCTCCACATATAACTAAAATGCTCATCGCTTAACTGTCGGGATTCCAAGCATTGTTAACTTAGCCTCAGACTCTTTAGTTCGCGCCTCATGTGAGTCTCCTCCGCGCGTTGCCCGAACGGTGCCCGGCGTACCGATTAAATAATGTGCTGATGCATCGGTGATAGTTACCTCTACCTCATCACCTGGGCGAGCCAATGCGGCATTGTCAAAGTGCACAAGACGAAAATCTTCGCTGCGTCCAGTAAGTCTTGCTTGCGCTTCATCGCGACGGCCTTCATAGTCGCCCACCAGCACTTTAAATTGCTTACCAATAGCTTCTTTATTAACTGATAATGAGATCTCCTGTTGGTGATTGTGCAGGCGGGTATAACGCTCCCCCACGATCTCTGCAGGTACTTGATTAGGCATTGTTGCAGCAGGGGTACCTGGGCGAATCGAGTACTGGTAGGTGTATGCCGCAGCAAAACGGGCTTGCGAACACAGATCTAACGTCGCTTGAAAATCCGCCTCAGTCTCACCCGGAAAACCCACGATGATGTCGGTGGTTATAGATGCATGTGGCATAGCTTTTCGAACGCGATCAAGAATTCCTAAGTATCTATCTGTTCTATATGAACGGCGCATGGTTTGCAAAATGGCGTTTGAGCCCGACTGCAATGGCATATGTAAATGCGGCATAACATTTGGAGTTTGCGCCATTGCATCAATAACGTCGTCCGTGAAATCACGCGGGTGAGGCGACATAAAGCGAACACGCTCTAATCCATCTACTTTTCCACATTCGCGCAGCAAATTAGCAAATGCGCTTCGATCATTGAAGTCAACACCATAGGCGTTAACGTTCTGGCCAAGGAGAGTAATTTCGATAACACCTTGATCTACAAGGGCCCGCACTTCTGCAAGGATGTCTGCAGCTGGTCGATCCTTTTCAATTCCCCGAAGCGTTGGCACGATGCAAAATGTGCAGGTGTTATTACATCCAACTGAAACTGAAACCCAGGAAGAAAAGGCTGATAGTCGACGTGCTGGCAAAGTCGATGGAAAATGTTCGAGAGATTCGAGAATTTCGATCTGTGACTCTTCCTCTATTCGTGCCCGTTCTAATAAAACTGGAAGTGAACCAACATTGTGAGTTCCAAAGACAACATCGACGTATGGAGCTTTTTTCAGAATTATGGCCTGATCTTTTTGGGCTAGGCATCCGCCAACGGCAATTTGCATGAGTGGATTTGCCTTCTTGATCGGTGCTAGGAAACTCAAATTTCCATACAGCTTGTTATCGGCATTTTCTCGCACCGCACACGTATTAAAAACGACAATATCGGCTTGAACGCCTTCAGGTGCTGGAATGTAACCAGCTTCATCTAACAAGCCTGCGATTCGTTCAGAGTCGTGCACATTCATCTGACAGCCATAGGTCTGGACTGTGTAAGTGCGCGTCATGGGCTAATCGTAGGGCCTTATTTAGAGAGCAATAACTTCTATCTCAAAGGTTGAACGGTTCACAATGGCGGCGTGGTGATTATCCAACGTCGACCAACCAGGTTGATTCCAGCCACTTGAGGCGAACAGGACGCCTTCAGGAGTAGGTAAGTATTTAATCTCATAGTAATCATCGGGTGCCCAGTCTGGCTTTCTTAGTGTGTTGTGCTCGCTGACGGTTACGAAAAATTCACGGTTCATAATCATACAGTTAAGACTTGTCGTCTCCCCATGAGTTTTAATGATAGACAGCGCTGACTTAATTCCAGGTATCAATCCATGCTTTTCAATCTCTGTTAATACTAAATAGAAATATTGTTCGCTATCACCGTCACCCACGATGAGTTTGGAAAACTTTGGATCTATATAGGGAGCAATTGCATCGGGCGGAAAAATCGACCCATTATGAATAAATGAATAATCCCCACACATAAATGGGTGCGTGTTGTTCTCATTAATTGATAAACCTTTAGTTGCCCACCGTAAGTGCAGAAGCGCTCCATCAGCTGTATTGCTAGCCACTGTTGAATCAAAGCTGGCACTACTTGCCGCTGCCTCAACTTTTCGCTCAAGAACTGTATGTGCCCCTGATTTATCGATTGTCGATAAGCCCCAGCCGTCGCAATGCACCGAGGATAAAGCGACAAATTCAGAAAATTCATCCCCCACGAGCGCTGGAAATGAGGTTTTAGACGGCGACACGTAGCCCATTAATCGGCACATTCTGAGTCAAACCCCTGTCGCTTAAGTCACACTATGTGGTAGAAAGGTTACCCCAGAGTCTCAAGGAGGAGTACATCTTGGCAATCACAAATGACGACGAAAAACGTTTAGCAGAGCTTGGCTATAAACAAGAGCTAAACCGCAGTTGGTCTGGTTTCTCAAACTTCGCAATCTCATTTTCAATCATCTCAATTCTGGCGGGCTGTTTCACTACCTTCGCCCAGGCATGGAACAACGGTGGCCCTGTAGCCATCTCGATCGGCTGGCCGGTCATCTCGTTATTTATCCTTATTATCGGTTTTTGTATGTCAGAGCTGGCATCTGCCTATCCCACATCAGGTGGAATTTATTGGTGGGCTGCAAAGTTAGGTGGGCCAAAAGCCGGTTTCTTTACTGGTTGGCTTAATTTAATTGGCCTTGTATCAGTAACGGCCTCGGTTGGTTATGGCGCAGCAAGCTTCCTGAATGTAATTCTTGGCGCTCAGTGGCCAAGTTATGCCACTAGCTTCATGGGTGGAGATTACATTAAGCAACAGTTCGTCCTGTTCCTAATGATTATTGCCTTCGTGACACTCATAAATATCTACAGCGGACAATTACTGTCCCTGTTTAACAATATCTCTGTGTGGTGGCATGTATTTGGTGCACTTATTGTTATCGGAATCCTTCTATTTGTACCTTCAGAGCATCAGAGTCTTTCTTGGATGTTTACAACTAAGATCAATAGCTCTGGCTTTAGCGATAACTCATACTGGCTATATGTTCTGCCTCTAGGTTTCTTGCTAACGCAGTACACAATTACTGGCTTTGATGCATCTGCTCACTTGTCAGAAGAAACTCACAATGCTCATATCAACGCAGCAAAGGGAATCTGGAAGTCGATTTTCTACTCAGCAATCGGTGGATACATCCTCTTGATGGCATTCCTCTTTGCGGCAACAAAGGTAGACATGATTAGCTCATTTGACCCCGCCGTGAATCCATTTGGTGGAGGATCTGTTATTGCTGTTCTCTACAGCGCACTTGGCGGAGGAGTTGCATTTAAAGTTGTGATGATTATTACAACTGCAGGTCAGATCTTCTGTGTGACTGCCTGCTTAACATCATGTTCTCGCATGATGTATGCATTCTCACGCGACGGCGCTGTTCCCGGAGGAAAACTTTGGAAGAAAGTTAATAAGCACCAGGTTCCACTGAACGCAGTTCTAGCCTCATCATTAGCTGGAATCGTGCTCACTCTGCCAGCTTTATGGAAGAGTCCAACAGGTGCACCTACTGCCTTCTATGCAGTTGTATCGGTCTGTGTAATTTCTTTGTATCTCGCATTCTTGATTCCAATTTATCTACGTCTGAAGGCTGGAGATTCATTTAAGGCTGGAGCGTGGACACTTGGTGCACGTTATAAGTGGATGTGTCGAGTAGCAGTTGCTGAGATTGCAGTCATCTCTATCTACTTTATCTTGCCATTCTCACCAGCTGGAACACCAGGTAATGAAGGCTTTACCTGGACTGCAGTTAACTACGCACCGATCATCACTGGTGGTGCATTAGTTATTCTTTGGGTCTGGTGGCAAATGTCAGCAAAGAAGTGGTTTACAGGACCACGAAGCAACATAAACTCATAAAAGAGAAGTAACACTCGTAACCCCCGTCATGTAAGTGGCGGGGGTTACTCTTTGTAGATTTTCTAAGCCCAACTCGATACCATCGCCTTATGAAATCAATGTCGATTGAAGCGTTAAAAGTGGGTGTGGCAGACGGTTCAATAGACACCGTTGTCGTTGCAATGACCGATATGCAGGGTCGACTCACTGGTAAACGTATTCACGGTCAGTTCTTTATAGATGAGGTGCTCAAGCACGGCACTGAGGGCTGCAACTATCTACTAGCTGTCGATGTTGATATGAACACAGTTGATGGATATGAGATGTCATCGTGGGAGCGTGGTTATAGCGACTTTGCCTTGGTGCCAGATATGAGCACGTTGCGCTTAATCGATTGGCAGCCAGGGGCTGTCTTAGTTCTAGCCGACGTCCAGTGGCTAGATCACACCGATGTCGTTGCCTCTCCCCGTCAAATTCTGAGAAAACAGGTTAAAGCCCTCAATGATGCCGGCATGGAGGCGATGTGCGGAACCGAACTTGAGTTCGTCGTCTATAAAGATACATATGAAGAGGCGTGGGATAAGGGCTACAAGAATTTAATCCCGGTCAATCAATACAACGTGGATTATTCAATTATGGGAGGTTCACGGATCGAGCCACTTCTGCGACGTATTCGCTTATCGATGGCAAAGGCTGGCATGACCGTTGAATCGGTTAAAGGTGAATGTAACTTTGGTCAACATGAGATTGCCTTTAAATACTCCGATGCGCTCTCAAACTGTGATAATCACGTTATTTATAAAAATGGTGCCAAAGAGATCGCATCGCAAGATGGCTATGCGTTGACCTTTATGGCTAAGCCAAATGAAAAAGAGGGAAACTCATCTCACATTCACTTATCTTTCCGTGGCCTAGATGGCTCCATGGTCATGACCGATGAGAAAGATAAAGAGCATGGAATGAGCGACCTAGGTCGCCAATTTATAGCTGGGCAGATTGCGCACTTGCACGAGCTTGCACTTCTCTTTGCTCCAAATATCAACTCGTATAAGCGCTATGTACCTGGTTCATTTGCACCTACCGCTATTCGTTGGGGCCGCGATAATCGCACATGCGCTTTGCGCCTTGTTGGACATGGTCCATCACTGCGACTCGAAAACCGTGTGGCAGGCGGCGACGTCAATCCATACCTTGCAGTATCTGGAATTATTGCAGCAGGCCTCGATGGAATTAAAAATAAAATGGTATTGGAGCCAGCTTTTGAAGGCAATGCATACGCTTCAGACTCTGCACGTATTCCATCATCGATGCCAGAGGCGTTAGAGCTATGGGAAAACAGTGCGTGGGTGAAGGATGTTTTTGGTGCAGAAGTACAAGCACATTATGCAAATATGGCAAAAATAGAAATCGCCGCATTCGGCAAAGCTGTCACCGACTGGGAACTATTTAGAAACTTCGAGAGGTTTTAATTCAACGTGCCAACTTCATATGATGTCATCAACCCTGCCACCGAAGAGATCGTCAAAAATGTTGCGCATTTAGATCTTGCCGCTACAGATGATGCGATTGCACGCGCAGATAAGGCTTTTCACACCTGGCGTACGATTGCACCTGGTGAGCGTGCACGGCTATTGCGCAGTTTTTCACACATTGTTACTGAACACCGTGAAGAGCTTGCACAACTTGAAATAACTAACTCTGGTCATACACGGGGCAATGCCCTATGGGAGGCCGATAACGTAGCTAATACGTTGATGTACTACGCAGCCGCTCCTGAACGCCTATTTGGTCGCCAAATTCCAGTTCCGGGTGGCGTTGATATAACTTTCAAAGAACCGCTAGGTGTGATTGGAATTATCGTTCCCTGGAACTTTCCCATGCCAATTGCAGCCTGGGGTTTTGCGCCAGCCTTAGCTGCAGGAAATACCGTTGTATTAAAGCCCGCTGAATACACACCTTTGACTGCGATTCGTTTGGGTGAGTTGGCCTTACTTGCTGGAATCCCAGAAGGTGTTTTCAATGTATTGCCTGGTAAGGGAAGCGTCGTTGGAAATCGATTTGTCACTCATCCCCTAGTCCGCAAAGTTGTTTTTACTGGTTCAACTGCAGTCGGTAAGCAGATTATGGTCGGCTGCGCCGATCAAGTGAAGCGTTTAACCCTTGAACTTGGTGGCAAGAGCTCTAACATCATCTTTGCCGATGCAGATATCGCTAAAGCTGCAGCTGCTGCACCTGGTGCAGTCTTTGATAACGCTGGTCAGGATTGCTGTGCACGTTCACGTATTTTGGTACAGAAATCGGCCTTCGACACTTTCATGGAGCACTTTGAAGTTGCGGTCAAGAAGTTTCGTTGTGAAGATCCTAATCTTGCAACCGCCGATATGGGGCCACTGATTTCTAAGAAACAGTTTGATGCAGTTGAATCTTTCTTGGATGAACCGATTGCATTTAAGGGAAGCGCACCAACCGGTCCTGGCTATTGGATGGCGCCAACTGTGTTGCTACCAAAAAATACTTCTGCTCGCTCATGGCGTGAAGAGATTTTTGGACCAGTTGTATCTGTGATGACCTTTGACGATGAAGCAGATGCGATTTTGATGGCTAATGACAGCGAGTATGGCTTGTCGGGATCGATTTGGACGCGTGATATTGGCCGTGCGCTGCGAGTTTCTCGTGGAGTTGACACTGGTGCGCTATCAGTGAACTCAAATTCATCGGTGCGCTTCTGGACCCCCTTTGGTGGTTTTAAGCAATCAGGTCTTGGTCGCGAGCTAGGACCAGATGCTTTGGATTCATTTACTGAAGTGAAAAACGTATTTATCTCTAACGACTAAATTTTTATAATCGGCGCGGTTGCGATTCGGTCTAGAAATTGATCGACTAAGTCGTAGCCGCGTTGATTACTCTCCTTCTCAATCCTCTTAGTCTGGGCACGTAACTCTTCAACCACAACTCCCTCAGATTCGACCTCTGCGCAACCGCCCTCCATTGCTAACCACATATCCAATACTTCGGCATCGACTTCAGGATGAAACTGCGTTCCTAACGTGCGTCCGTAGACAAAGGCTTGCGGACATAGATCATTGCTAGCAATTGGTGTCGCACCCGGCGGAACAGTGAAACGATCCCAGTGGTATTGAAACCATGGTCCCCTCGGAATAAGAGACTCATCGACAGATTCGATTTCAAACCACCCTAGCTCTGCACGTGGAGACCGAGAGACACTTCCACCTAAAACTCTAGACATGAGTTGGCCACCAAAGCAGATTCCCATTACTGGAATACCAGCGTTATGTACTTCGCGCATCTTCTCTAACTGTGGCAATAACCAGTTGCCTATGCGCTCTTCGTCATAGACGGCATACTGTGCGCCCATCACAACTACAACATCGAAGCTCAATAAATCTGGCCAGATGGGTGTCACATTGGGTGTATCGATATTGTCTTTATCAACGATAATAAATCTCGTGATTTCATAGCCGCGTCGCTCAAACTGCACCCAGATAGGTCCACCTGGACTGGCATGGTCGTGCTCGATAAAGATAACGCGCTTACTCATGACCCGTACCCTACTTGATAATGCGCAATGGCTCTTGTCCGCGCGCGACAAGACGCTCAAAATACACTTCGCGCTTTTCATTAAATCGTGATGCCTCTTCGCCAGTCTTTCTTAGGAAGGCAGATAGCTCATCGCGAGCTTTAAGACCATCGCCCGATAAGTCGCTTCGCTCAAATACTTTCCATGCTCGCAAGATAGGTGCAATGACCTCATCCAAGTGCAGCTGCATGTCATATATGCCAGCCAGAGCAATCTGTACGGCCTTGCGACTAAAACCTGGCATGTTTGCTCCAGGCATATCAAAGTTTGTGACAACATCGGTAATCGCTCGCATCGTTGCATTTGGTTCCATGTCAAGTGCTGCACCCAGAGTATTGCGGTAGAAAAGCATGTGGAGATTTTCATCTAGTGCAATACGCTGCATCATATTTTCGGCGATGGGATCATCTGAAATCTTGCCAGTATTGCGGTGTGAAATACGTGTTGCTAACTCTTGAAAAGAAACGTATGCAATTGTGTGCAACATATCGTTTTCATATGGAGTCTGATACCCCAGTGACATATGTGCCATGCGCAGATCTTCAAGTTCATATGGATCAACACCACGGGTAGCCATTAAATAATCGCGGATAGCGATACCATGTCGCGCCTCTTCGGCGGTCCAGCGTTCAATCCAATTTCCCCATGCCCCATCTCGGCCCATGGAGATTGCAATTTCAGTGTGATAGCTCGGTAAGTTATCTTCAGTTAAGAGGTTGAGAACTAAGGAATCTTGAGCTACGGGTGTAAGACGCGAATCCTTTGCCTCCCAGGCATCACCATTGAGCGGGCCGGCAAAGTTACGACCTTCAGACCATGGCACATACTCGTGCGGATACCAGTTCTTCTGCACACCTAGATGGCGCTCAAGTTCAACGGCGACAACGGGTTCAAGATCGCGGATTAAATGAGCTTGAATGGATGCAGCATCACTTGTCATAGGCCGTACGCTACGGTAAACAGCGCCTTACTCGCGAGTTAGATATTCTTTTCGGCGCGTTCTTTAGCAGCGGCCGCCCGCCATTTAGCGATTTCACCATGATTTCCACTTAATAAAATCTCAGGCACTGCAATATCTCGCCACGTTGCAGGTTTAGTAAAGTTTGGATACTCCACATAACCATCCTCATTGTGCGACTCTTCGGCAAGTGATTCTGGATTACCTAAAACACCTGGAAGCAAGCGTGTAATTGCCTCAATCATGACAAGGGCAGCTACTTCTCCCCCGCCTAAGACGTAATCGCCGATCGATACTTCATGGACTCTAATATCTCGCACTGCATACTGATCACCACTGTAGTGCTCTCGTACACGATCATCGATACCTTCATAACGTCCGCATGCAAAAACTATGTGTTGCGATGCAGAGAATTTCTCAGCCATGCTTTGATCAAAGCGCTTTCCTGCAGGTGTCAAAATTATTAAATCTGTGTCATTAATCATAATTGGGTCTAGCGCGCGCCCCCATACTTCTGGCAACATCACCATGCCAGCTCCTCCACCATACGGTGTGTCATCTACAGCATGATGATTATTGGTAGAAAAACCTCTCAGATCATGAATGACGAAATTCACAATCCCTGACTCCTGCGCCTTTCCCAGAAGAGAGAGCGTTAAAGGTGCAAAGTAATCTGGAAATATTGTGACCGTCTCTATCTTCATTAAAGCACCCCGCTCATATCCGGGGGAATAACAACAACACGTCGCCCCGCTATATCTACGACCGGCACAAGTTGGCGCACAAATGGAATGAGCGTCTCGCCAGTAGATGTCTTAATAGCTAACAAATCCTGGCCTGGAAGATTGATGACATCACCTACTTCACCAAAAACCTCACCGCTCTGAAGAACCGCTGTGCAGCCAATCAACGCTAAGACGTGAAAATTATTGTCATCTTCACGCTCTTCATTAATGTCTACTTCGGCATAGAGAAGAACGTTGCGTAGCTTTTCAATCTGATTTCGATCCGTGAATCCGGCAAAGCCGAGTAGCAAAATCCCATTATGAACTCGCCCCGATGTAATAGTGAGTTCACCATGTTCATCACTCTGCAGCTTTGCGCCGATACCAAAGCGGCGATCTGGTTCATCGCTACGCACTTCAATCGTGGCCTCACCTAAGATGCCATGAGCGCGACCAATTCGCCCTACGAGTAAACGCATGGCTACATGATCTCTAACTTAGTTAGGTTCGTCGGTCTCAACAAGATCGACACGAACTGTGCGACCTGCGAGCGCGCTAACAACAGTGCGCAGGGCTTTAGCAGTACGGCCATTACGACCGATTACTTTGCCAATATCTTCTGGATTAACTCGGACCTCAAGAGTTGTGCCGCGGCGATGCGTTTTCTCGCTCACCACAACATCATCGGGATTATCGACGATTCCCTTTACTAAATGTTCGAGCGCTTCATCCATCATAATTATTCGGGCGCCGCTTCTTCAGTCACTGCTTCGTCAGTCACTGCTTCGTCAGTCACAACTTGCGCTGGAACCTCGGACACAGCATCAACTATTGCTGGCTCGGACACCTCGGACACAGCATCAACTATTGCTGGCTCGGACACCTCGGACACAGCATCGACTATTGCTGGCTCGGACACCTCGGACACAGCTTGAACTGTTTCTGGTTCGGAGACAGCTGGATTAGCCTTTGCAGCTAACTTATCTTGAGCCTTCTTCTTAAGGGTAGTTGCACCCTCTTTAGGCTCATCCATTGCATGCTTCACCGCTGCTTCGTAAGCAACAATCTTTCCTACACGAGGAGTTGCGACGCGAAGAGTTCCTTCAGTACCAGGAAGTCCCTTGTGCTTTTGCCAATCTCCAGTGATCTTCAACAGCGCCTCTACAGCCTCTGATGCTTGAGCACCAACGCCGAGCCAGTACAGAGCACGCTCTGAGTTGATCTCGATAAGTGATGGCTCTTGTCCTGGAACATAGCGACCAATCTCTTCGATTGATAGACCGTTACGTGCCTTACGTGAGTCGGTTACAACTACACGGTAAAAAGGTGTACGGATTTTGCCCATGCGCATTAAGCGAATTTTTGTAGCCAAGAAATGTGTCTCCTGTATATGTGTGTCATATCAACTCACTGCAGCGGGGTGCGCGGTGAATACGATTCAACTATCGATTGTGGATGTCGCTGGGGGTAGAGGGCCCCTTCAACAGGTTGCTTATTCTGCCATCCCAAGGGCTCTTACGCGAAATCGTCTACTGGGCCTCTTCAATGGCCCGTTTAGCGGGATTGCCTGATTTGGACTTCTTCTTCTGCACAACGCTCTTTTTTGGGGCCGACATCGCAGGCATCCCTGGCGCCATACCAGCCGGCATTGCCCCATTTCGCACCTGCTTCATCATCTTCTGTGCCGCTGCGAATCGATCGACGAGATTATTGACATCAGAGACTGCGCGTCCAGAGCCCATCGCTATTCTCGCCCGCCTGGAGCCGTTGAGAACTTTTGGATCACGACGCTCAGTTGGAGTCATTGATTGAACTATCGCAGTGGTGCGAACAATCTCACCCTCATCAAAGTTATCAATCGCTTTCTTCATCGCGCCAGAGCCAGGCAGCATCGATAAGAGTTTGGACATAGAGCCCATCTTCGACATCGCCTGCAGCTGCTCTAAGAAATCCTCAAGAGTAAAATCCTCACCGCTTGCAAACTTTGCCTCTAACTTTGCCGACGTATCACTATCAAAGGCTTTTTTCGCCTGATCAGCCAACGTTGCAACATCTCCCAGCCCTAAGATTCGTGACGCCATGCGCTCTGGATAGAAAATATCAAAGTCACTTAATTTTTCACCCGTTGAAGCAAACATAATCGGACGTTTAGTAAGTGATGCGATTGAAAGCGCTGCTCCGCCTCGTGCATCACCATCTAACTTAGTGAGTACAACGCCATCAAAACCAACACCGTCGAGGAAGGCTTGTGAAGTGCGAACCGCATCTTGACCCATCATTGCATCTACAACAAAGAGAATTTCATCAGGAGTCACGGCATCTCTAATCGCAATTGCTTGTTTCATTAACTCTTCATCTACACCAAGTCGACCTGCAGTATCAACAATGACCATGTTGTACTGCTTAGCGCGTGCGAACTCGAGACCAGCTTGTGCAACTACGACTGGATCGCCAACGCCATTTCCAATTTCAGGTGCAAAAACTGGAACACCGATACTGTCACCCACAACTTGTAGTTGAGTAACGGCATTGGGACGTTGCAAATCAGATGCAACCAATAGTGGGGTATTTCCTTGATCGGCATAAAACTTGGCTAGTTTTCCGGCCAGTGTTGTCTTACCTGCTCCTTGCAAGCCTGCCAGCATGATGACGGTTGGTGCTTTCTTAGCAAAACGAACACGGCGCGCTTGGCCACCTAAGATTTCAATAAGCTCTGTATTAACGATTTCAAATATCGCTTGGCCTTGATTAGTACCCGACTGCAATGTAGGCAGCGCGGCAAGTGATTTTTCACTGATGTTGGCTACAAAACCATCCACAACTGCCAGTGCAACATCAGATTCAAGAAGGGCCTGACGAATTTGCACACATGTTGCTTCGATATCGGAGTTTGATACTCGTCCACGAGAGCGCAATGCACCAAAGGCAGATGTAAAGCGAGAGGACAGGGATTCAAACATAGTGGGCTAAGACTACGCCAGAGCAGCTCGAAGACGCGAAGTGACTTCGTCGGCTCTTTCATTGGTTAGCGGGCCACCTGAGATTTCCGTTACATACAAGGTATCAATAGCTTCGGCACCTAACGTTGTCACGATTGCAGAACGAATATCGACCTTTGATTGCGTTATAGCAGCGCCGATTCTAAAGAGTAAGCCGGGTCGATCATGGCTTCTTACTTCAATAACTGTGGCATCAGTTGCTGCATCATTGAAATAGACAACGTCGGGGGCTGGAACCGGAATCGTTGGAATCGTGGCATAAATCTTTGCGCGCGCTAATAACTGCTCTTCTACACTTTGCGAATCGTGGAATGCTTTTTCAATCTCTTGACGAAGCGCTGCTGCAGTTGGCGTAGGTGCGTGTGGCTGGGGACTCACAATCCAACTCATTACCGCCGACTTTCCATGAGTTTTAGTTCTCGCAGATTTAACATCTAATCTAGAGATATTGATAACACCTGCTATTAATGAAAGTAAACCCGGCATGTCTGGCGAGACGATTTCAATTGAGTATCCACTGGGATGATTAATCAGCTCAATCGTTAACTGTGCGCTCGCGGCTAAATCTAACTGGGCTTGATTCAACGATGGCTGCGCAGCAATCTGCGAGCCAGACATTGCCTTACGAACGCGAGATACCAAATCTGAAACAAGAGCTGCCTTCCAATCACTCCAGCCAGCACTTCCTGTAGCTTCGCCATCGGCAACACTGAGTGCATGCAGAAGCTCTAAAGTATTCAAATCTGGAATCACTGAAGTAATTGATAAAATAGTTGCAGGGTCATCTAGATCTCGTCGAGTTGCCGTGGACGATAGCAATAAGTGATGCCGTACAAGGATTTGGAGAGTTTGAATATCTTCTAGGGAAAAGCCGATTCGTTGTGCAATTGGCAGAATTAATCGCTCTCCCCGCTCAGAGTGATCTTCAGCAACACCTTTTCCAATATCGTGAAAAAGGGAGGCAATCAAGAGTAAATCAGGGCGATGCACCTTGCGCGTCAAGCTTGCCGCATGAACTGCCGTCTCCACCATATGTCTATCCACGGTATGACGATGAAGTGCATTGCGTTGTGGAAGTGACCGAACACTCCTCCATTCAGGTATCCAGCTAAAGATAATCTCTTCCTGGTCTAAGGTTTCAAAAATCGGCACCATGGACTCACCTGCACCGATGAGAGAGACTAATAACTCGCGCGCCTCCCGTGGCCATGGAGTAGGAAGCATGGATTGACCAGCAGAAAGTGAGGCTGTAATCAGAGCGCAGGTTTCTAAAGACATCGGTAATCCCAGTTGTGCAGCCGTCGCTGCCGTGCGCATAGAGATAACTGGATCAGCATGTAAGTCTGTGCCTTCATCAATGACTATCTCATTGTTGATGACGCTAATATTGTGGGCAACTGATTGCGCTTTTATGCGACGCACAATTCTCCGAGAGCTATCTTTATGATCAATTAAGTGCCACGTGTATCCAAGTAAATAATCTACCGAGCGTGCAGCTTGTGCAACATCACTCATCATTGCATCTGCATCGCTATAGTCAAGAAGTGCGGCAACCTTGTCCTGCTCTTGGAAAAGTAGGCGGTCCTTATTTCGTCCACTTACGATGTGTAAAGCTTCACGCACATTATCTAGAGTTAACTGAGCTTTACTAATGCGATCTAGCGGCACTGGCACTGCACCTGATGCTGCAATAGCATGAAGTGCATTGATATCACGCAAACCACCTCGTGCCTCTTTTACATCGGGCTCCAAAAGATAGGCAAGCTCTCCGGCACGATCGTGCCTTTGTCCCATAGAGGTTTTTAGTTCAGGCAACCTTGAACCCGACTTATCTCGCCACGCCCGCCGTGCATCGTGAGCAACGTTTTCAACTAGATTCTCATCACCAGCTATGAGGCGAATATCTAAGAGACCCAGCGCTACTTTGAGATCTGCGCGTGCGGCTTCTTGAGTTTGATCGCGAGTTCTGACTGAATGATCCACTTTATTCGCATCCCACAATGGATAGAGCAAAGCATTGACGAACTTACCGAGTTTTTCATCTGAGAACTGGCCTTGGTGAATTATCACGATATCTAAATCAGAGCCCGGTGAAAGTTCGCCTCGACCATATCCACCAACTGCGGCAACAGCTATACCTTTGGTATCCACAACTACTAAATGTTCATACGTTGCCATAGAAAAAAGTGAAAGAAGAGTGCGATCACTTTCTTGCGATCGCGCTCTTCTTTCCTCAATACCCATGGGCTATATCTTAGATTGCATCCGGCCCGCGCTCTCCTGTGCGGACACGTACTACCTGATCAACTGGGGTTGTCCAAACTTTTCCATCTCCGATAGAACCAGTGGATGCGGCTTGAACTATTACGGCTACCACTGAATCTGCATCAGCATCATCTGCAAGCACCTCTAATCGCACCTTTGGAACTAAATCAACCGTGTATTCGGCACCACGATAAACCTCAGTGTGTCCCTTTTGGCGACCAAATCCACTTGCTTCAGAGACTGTCATGCCTGTGACGCCATGAGCTTGAAGCGCATTTTTGACATCATCTAACTTAAATGGCTTGAGAATTGCAGTAATTAGTTTCATTAGAAAGAACCTCCACGTGATGAGCTCGATAGTTCATAGGCACTTTCTGCATGTTCATTGAGATCTATTCCCTCAACTTCTTTATCAACCTTGACTCTAAAACCAATTGTTTTTTCGATTGCAAAACCAAGAATTAATGTAACGATGAATGAGTAGAGGGCGACCATTCCAACCCCAAGGGCTTGCTTACCTAATAAAGCAGCTCCGCCACCATAGAAGAGGCCATCTAAACCAAGACCATTGACAACATGAGTTCCAAATAGACCAATGGCAAGTGAACCCCAAATTCCACCTACAAGGTGGACGCCCACCACGTCGAGTGAATCATCTAAACCAAATTTATACTTGAGGCCAACTGCAAGAGCGCAGAAAATACCTGCAAAGAGGCCGATCACTACCGCTGCCCACGGAGCAACAAAGGCACACGCAGGTGTAATGGCGACTAAACCAGCGACCGCACCAGATGCTGCACCTAATGATGTTGCATGACCATTGCGAATCTTTTCAACAAGCAACCAACCAATTAGTGCTCCGGCAGCAGCAACTTGGGTATTAATAAATGCAAGGCCAGCAGTTCCATTTGCTGCCAGTGCTGATCCAGCATTGAAACCAAACCAACCAAACCACAACAGTCCCGATCCAAGCAAAACCAAAGGAAGTGAGTGCGGACGCATTGATTCTTTGCGCCATCCCACTCGCTTTCCAAGAACTATCGCTAAGGCAAGACCGGCAGCACCTGCATTGATGTGCACTGCGGTTCCTCCGGCAAAATCCTCTAAGCCTTTACCAGCAAGAAAGCCAGTTCCAGTTACCGTGTCTCCAACTTTATTACCAAAAGCAAATACCCAATGTGCAACTGGGAAGTAAACGATAGTTGACCATATTGCTACGAATATTCCCCATGAGACAAACTTTGTTCGATCTGCAATGGCTCCTGAGATTAAGGCCGGAGTGATGATTGCAAACATTAATTGAAATGCAGCAAAGACCAAAACTGGAATTGGGTAAATTCCACCATTGTTCGTTAGGTCATTAACCATGCCGCCAAGCCCAGAGAATGAGATATTTCCATACCACGGTGAGTCAGCTTTGTAACCAAAGGCAATTTCAAATCCATAGATCACCCACAAAATACTGACGATTCCAATTGTTACAAATGACATCATCATCATATTCAGAACACTTTTGGTACGAACCATTCCGCCATAAAAGAAAGCTAAGCCAGGTGTCATTAGAAGTACTAGCGCAGTACTTGCCAACATCCACGCGGTATCGCCAGAGTTAAGAACCACATCCGTCATAAGAGAATCTACTTTCAGTGAAAAATCAAAGTGATCTCGCCTTTGAGATATGGGCAAAGATGCCGTGGACTGGTTACAAAAAGGGTTCACTAGGGTTTCAAAGTTATAACAAAATCCACCTGCGTGTTACATCTAGGTTACGAAAGCAGCCCAGCTATGTAACTCGTGGGCTCGAAACGGGCAAAATCGTTGTGTGACTCCCCCGTACCAACCCATTTGATTGGGATGTTGAGCTCTTTTTCAATGGCCAGTGCAACCCCACCCTTTGCGCTGCCATCTAATTTAGTGAGAATTATTCCGGTGACATGCACACTCTCTGTAAATATTTTGGCTTGTGATAAACCATTGTGACCCGTCGTCGCATCGATCACTAAGAGCACTTCATTAACTGGTGATACTTTTTCGACAACACGTTTAACTTTTTCTAGTTCGGCCATCAGATCTTTCTTATTATGCAACCGCCCAGCAGTATCAATGAGTAGAAAATCAACTTCTAAACGAGTTGCCTCTTGAGTGGCGTCAAATGCAACTGAGGCAGGATCGCTATTGGCGCTACCGCAGACCACTTGTACGTCAATACGATCTCCCCAGGTCTGCAGTTGATCAACGGCGGCGGCTCTAAAGGTATCCCCTGCTGCAATAAGGACTGATGCACCTGAACTTTTTAGCGAAGAAGCCAACTTTGCGACCGATGTAGTTTTTCCTGTTCCATTGACGCCCACCACCATGACAACGGTTAAACCAGAGGCATTCACAAGTGAATCCCTCGAACGCGTACTTAGTTGCTCGGTCAATATCTGTGTGAGCGCTGATTCGGCATTTTCGCTTTTAACTTTCTTAGCTTGCTCTATTAATGTACAAGTCAACGTTGGCCCTAGATCTGATGCTAAAAGCTCTTGCTCCAAATCCAGCCAATCAGCTGGTGAAAAACTGTTGGTACCTTTTATTTTTGCGATGAACTTACTAAACAACCCCATGATATAACCGGCTAGCTAGCGTCGGATTCACGCAGACGCTGAGAGATAACTTCAGTTACTCCATCTCCACGCATTGTGACGCCATAGAGTGCATCGGCAATCTCCATTGTGCGTTTTTGGTGAGTGATAATGATGAGCTGTGAACTCGCTCGAAGCTCTTCAAGTACTCCTAATAGACGGCCAAGGTTTACATCATCTAGGGCCGCCTCAACTTCATCAAGTACATAGAACGGGCTAGGTCGTGCCTTAAAGATTGCGATCAGCATCGCTACGGCAGTTAATGATTTTTCTCCACCTGAAAGCAGCGAAAGACGCTTAATGCGCTTTCCTGGTGGACGTGCTTCAACATCGACTCCACTTGTGAAGGGATTATCAGGATCTACCAAGATCAAGCGACCATCGCCACCCGGAAATAAGCGCTCAAAAATCTCTTCAAAGTGCTTTGCAGTTTCAAGGAAGGCCTCCATGAAGATCTGCTGAACTCGGTCATCAACCTCTTTGATAATGTCTAGCAAATCTTTCTTTGTATTCTTTAAATCCTCTAACTGATCAGCTAAGAACTTCAAGCGCTCTTCAAGTGATGAATACTCTTCCAAAGCTAACGGATTGATTTTGCCCAATAGGTTTAAAGAGCGCTCGGCAGATGCTAATCGTTTTTCTTGCTGGTCACGGCGATAAGGAATCAACTCAGTCGTCACAATTTCGCCAACTTCGTTTTCAAAGAAAGTTGGAACATCGTTTTCTGGGCCATATTCAGCGACTAGTGTGTGAGTATCGATTCCGAACTCTTCGCTAGTTTTGTTTTCTAGCGACTCGATACGCATTCTCTGTTCTGCGCGTGCGATCTCATCGCGGTGAACACTAGAAGTGAGAGCTTCAAGCTCGGTAGCAAGTTCACGTCCACGGGTTCTCACCGTGAGAGTTTCTCCTTCTCGAGCCCCACGTGATTCCTCTAAACGAGCGCGCTCTATCGCCGCCTTAGAAATCGAGCGTTCAATATGAATTAAGGCTTCATAGGAAGCTTCGGCGATAGCTTGTGAAATAACCGATGCTCTGGCACGTGCGCCTCTGCGATGAATCGCTCTCTCTGAGGCTTCACGCTCTGCATGAGCTGAAGCCTCTAGCGCCTTGGCGCGATCTGCAACCGATGTGACACGCTCTTCAATAGTGCGCACTGCAAGTCGTGCTTCAACTTCTGCGGTGCGCGCAACCGAGACGGCATTGCGAAGTTTCTCAGTAAATGTATGGTCAGGTTCGGTGACTGCACCCTGCTGATGTAGTTGATTTTGCGCAATAACGAGCTCGCCCTCATCACGTGATTTAGCTGTTGCTGCCTCATTGATTGTGGAGTTAAGTCTTTCCACCTCTGCCGTAGCAGATTTCATATTCTGACCAGATACAGCTAACTGTTCGGTTAGAGCACCGATTCGTGCATCTGATTCATTAAGTTTGCCCAAGGCAACATCGAAATTACCTTGTCGCATAGTGACATCATTACTTGCAGATGAGATTTCAAATTTGAGTTGATCGCAACGCGAGGTTATAGCAGAAAGCTTGAGCTCTAAATCGGCAATGAGCGCGTTGATCTCAATAAGTGAGGAGGAGGATTTGGAGCCACCACGTGCGCGATTTCGTGAGACTAAATCCCCGTCACGAGTAACTACTTGTAGACCAGGATGTGAACGCAGAATCGCTTCGGCATCTCGGGCATTATCAGCAACAACAAAGGAGGAAAGAAGCGATGAAACGAGTTCACCAATTTCATGAGATTTAACATGTGAGGCAAGGGATGTTAAGCCCGATGGAATCGATTCTGCCGCAACTAAAGAGCGATCAAATATAAGTACGTCAGCTTGGCCTAAGTTCTGACTGCGAAGAGTTGTAAGTGCACTAACTGCTGATGACAAGTCTTCAACCACAACGGCATCGGCTAAGGAGCCAAGGGCTGCCGCAGCTGCTGCCTCCCAGCCAGAGTCGATTCGAATCAGTGCTGCCACTGAACCCAGGATATGTACGCCATGCGAATCGCGTAGCAATGCAGATGCGCCATCGCGGTTTTGTGACGTAAGTTTCATCGCCTCAATCTTTGCTTCAATAGCGTTACGTTCGCGATCGGCAAGTCGTTCAGCATCTATAAGGCGTACTAACTTTTCTTTAGCCGCATCCAGTGAGGTCTTAGCGCCGCCAAAGTTTGCATCTAGGTTCACCTCACCTGAGTCAGCACTTGCAATATCGAGCTCATACATTGCATATTCACGTGCAGCAACATCTGCACGTGATTGGGCATCATCGCGTGCACGAGTTAAACGGGCAATCTCTTCAGAGATAGCCTCCAAGCGTGCCTGAAGTGATTTTATATGGCCCTCTTGGCGCGCAGTACCTTCGCGCGCGTCGGCTATTGCCCTCATTGCTGCAGCAATTTTATCCTCATCAACCTTGAGTGCCTGCTCGCTTCGTGCAAGTTCGATAGTAGAGCTTGTAAGAGTTTGCTCGGCAGTTGAAACGCTGCTTCGAAGGCTTGCCTCTTCCTCGCGCAAGAGTTGTGCTTCACCATCTAATGCTTGCGGGTCGCGCCCAGAGCTTCTGGCTTCTTCTGCCTCTTCGTTGAGGAAACGTGAACGCTCTTGAGCTAGATTTTGAGTTCCGCGAAACTTTTCACGTAGTGAATTAAGTTGGTAATACGTCTCTTGGGCAGTAACAAGCTGCGGTCCCTCAACTGCACTCTGCGCATCGAGAGCTTCTTCACGCAAACGTATTGCATCAACTTCTGCTTCAACTAGCGCGCGTCTTTCTCGAAGGGCTGTTTCATCAGCAACTTCAGCATCTAAAGTTTTGGAGAGTGAAATAAAATCATCAGCTAAAATACGAAGCTTGGCATCACGAAGATCTGCTTGAATCGTTGCAGCCTTCTTTGCTACCTCCGCCTGTTTGCCAAGTGGTCGAAGCTGTCTGCGAAGCTCGAGCGTTAAATCTTGAACACGCGCTAAATTTGTTTGCATTGAATCTAATTTACGAATCGCCTTCTCTTTACGCTTGCGATGCTTAAGCACGCCTGCAGCTTCTTCAATAAATCCACGTCGTTCTTCCGGAGTCGCCATCAAAATTGCATCGAGTTGGCCTTGGCCGACAATGACGTGCATCTCACGACCGATACCTGAGTCACTGAGAAGCTCTTGAATATCTAATAACCGGGAAGCGTCACCATTGATGAGATATTCGCTCTGGCCGTTTCTAAATAAAATACGTGAGATAGTGACTTCGCTATATTCAATCGGAAGTGCACCGTCGGCGTTATCAATGGTAAGTGAGACCTCAGCACGACCCAGAGGTGCGCGTCCGCTCGTTCCAGCAAAGATAACGTCTTCCATCTTGCCACCGCGCAGTGATTTTGCCCCTTGCTCACCCATGACCCATGTCAGCGCGTCAACAACGTTACTTTTACCAGAACCGTTTGGACCTACAACGCAGGTGATACCGGGTTCAAGGCGCAAAGTGGTAGCCGAAGCAAAGGACTTAAAGCCCTTGAGGGTGATGCTCTTCAAATACACGCGGCAAACCTATCGCGTCGCGAGTGGGTTTTAGGCGCATTTACTGCTCAGGCAGCTCGATTTTTAACGCCTCATAGGCAATTCGTGCCGCAACTTGCTCGGCCTCGCGCTTACTTTTCCCCGTGCCGATACCAGCGGTAATGCCGGCAACCATCGCGTGAGCCATGAAATTCTTATCGTGATCTGGGCCGTCTTCTGTGACAACGTACTCAGGTATGCCTTTGCCAAGAGCGGCCACTAACTCTTGCAACGCCGTCTTGCCATCTAAGCCAGCTCCACGAGCAACAGCTGAGTCCAAAGTTGGCGCAATTAATCCACGAACGATTTGTGTGCACGTTGCAAATCCGTGCTGTAAGTAAATAGCACCAATTAATGCTTCCAATGCATCGGCCAACAATGAGTTTTTATCACGCCCGCCGGTTACTTCCTCGCCTTTACCAAGACGAATATGTTTTCCAAGATCAAGATCGCGTGCGATATCTGCCAAGGCCCGCATATTTACAACGCCTGAACGAAGTGGCGACAAGCGGCTCTCATCAAAATCTGGATATCTCTTGTAAAGCTCTTCAGTAACTATCAAACCTAAAACAGAGTCACCTAAAAATTCAAGCCGCTCATTAGTTTCTTTGCTCGCAGATTCATATGCAAATGAGCGATGCGTAAAAGCCAACTCAAGAAGTGAGGGTTCAATAACAACCCCCAGCCTCTCATTGAGCAACGAACTCAGATCAGACCTCTAATACCTGGCGACGGTTATATGTACCGCAGGTAGGGCAGGCAGTGTGTTGCAACTTTGGTTGCTGGCACTGTGGGCATGTTGCAAGAGAGGCCGCAGTTGTCTTCCACTGGCTTCGACGTGATCGCGTCTTTGAACGCGAGGTTTTCCGCTTTGGTACTGGCACTTTTCTAACCTCTTCTTTCGCTGCGCAGCGATGGCTGCAGGGCGTAAGTATCCCTTAAAACCCCTAATTCTTGAAATCGGGGAGATCGATATCGAGCGCAGCCAATGCTGCCCAACGAGCATCGACGCTCTCATGAGCGTGATCTGAGGGCAGATCGGCCCACTTGCCACCACATTCTGGGCACAGGCCCAGGCATTCAGAGCTGCACAGCGGGTTGAAGGGAAGGCCAAGGACTATGGCATCGCGAATCGGAGTCTCAAGATTCATGATGTCGCCATCCATCATGAACTCTTCTTCTAGATCTAACTCGTCCTCACTCGAACTCTTTTTTGAACGCCCAATTTTAGCCGTGTAGTTAAAGAGCTCCTGTATCTTCTTTTCGATTTCTACTTCAACGGGATCTAGGCAACGGGTGCACTCCCCTTTTGCCGTTGCAAAGATGCTTGCACTCAAAAGTACTCCTTCAGTAACCGACTCCAAGCGTGCATCGACTTCAATAACATCACCGGCTGGCACAAAAATTAAAGGCACGCCAACGTTTTCTGGCACTTCAATATCTAGTTCGTACTCTTTCATCTCTCCTGCCCGCCTTGGCAGTTCAAATGTATTGAGCTTAAAAACCTCTGATGAACGTGGCATCTGTATTAGTCCGCATCTGAGAGTTGAGCCAGAGCATCCTTATCACCGGCACCAGCTAAGCGCTCGCGCCCACGTGCAACGGCATCTTGAGTCTTGTTCAGAATTACCTCAAGAGTTGCAAGTCTTCCATCTATGTACTCTTCAACCTCTACTTTTTCTTGCTCTGCAAGTCCACGGGCATCATCTAGAACCTTACGAGCCTCATCGCGTGCAATTTTTACAATCGATGTCTGCTCAACCATGCGTGCAACATCTTCGCGTGCCATCGCAATCATGGCTTCTGCACTCACTCGGCCCTCTTCGATAATTGCATCACGTGCAGTAATTACTTTTTGTGCCGATTCAAAATCGGTAGGAAGCGCCTCTCTTGCTTCATCAAGTAGTTCAAGCATCTCACCTCGGTGAACAACGCAACTAGCAGAGAGTGGAACACCTCGTGCTTCTTCAACCATGGTAATTGCTGCCATTAATTTATCAACTGAATCCATGGGCTACTTCCCTGCTACTCGAAGTTTTAGTGCGGTATTAACAATTGGTGGCACCATTGTAGAAACATCGCCACCATAATGCGCTAACTCTTTTACTAACGATGATGATAAAAAGGAGTGCGCCGGAGCCGTTGCCATCAACATAGTTTCAACCCCTGAGGCCTGTAAATTTAACTGAGCCATCTGAAGTTCATAATCAAAATCAGTCACAGCGCGAAGACCTTTGACTATCGCTGTAATGGAGTTAGTTTTGCAGTATTCAGCCAAGAGTCCACTCCAAGAATCAACGCTCACATTTGGCAAGTCAGCCGTGGTTTCGCGAATCATCTCGATTCGTTCAGCAACTGTGAAGAGGCTTGATTTAGTGCGATTTTCAAGTACTGCGACGACGACCTGATCAAACTGTGCGCTCGTACGTTTGATGATGTCCAAATGGCCAAAAGTGATTGGATCAAAGGATCCTGGACATACTGCACGTTTCATGACTCAAACGCTAGCAATAGATTGCGTACTTATCCATTCGCTGGCAGGTAATTCCCATAAAAAATACTAGCCGCCCCATAGTTTCTCTCACGTGCTGGGCTAAAACCTTCAGGCCAGCTAAATTGCGGCCCTTTGGCCGTGCGCTCTATGGCAACGAGGCCATCATCTTTTAAGAACGCACCCGTATGAAGTTTCTGCACAATATCTTCAAGCTCGGTATTCGTGAAATCAAAGGGAGGGTCGATATATATAAAGTGGTACTTCTCTTTAGGCGAATCACTGACAAAACGTTGCGCTGACATCGAATATAAATGAAACTTTCCAACTGGTTTATTTATCATTACTAATTCAAAGTTATTTTCGATTGTTTTCTGCGCATCTGGATCTCTTTCAACTATATGAACAATCGATGCTCCACGAGAGAGTGCTTCTAATCCAATGGCACCTGAGCCGCCAAAGAGATCTAAAACATGCAGTCCGAGAAAATCGCCGAACTCTGATGTGAGGGATGAAAATAATCCTTCTCTAGCTCGATCAGATGTCGGTCGCGTTACACCAGCTACTGAACCTAACGTTCGACCCTTGGCAACTCCAGCAATGATTCGCAATCTCTAGCCCTTATCTAAATAGTCGGTAGATGCATCTTTAGCTAACTGTGCAATCTCTTGTGCAAGGTCAGGATAACCAGATAAATCTGGTGAAGCGCTAATTATGCCTTCTGCATCGGCCCGTGCACTCTCAATTAAATCCTCATCTCGCAAAACCCGCAGCAAGCGAAGGTGAGAGCGAGTTCCAGATTGGCTTGCGCCTAAGACATCTCCTTCGCGCCGTTGCTCAAGATCGATGCGCGAGAGTTCGAAGCCATCAAGAGTCGCAGCAACTGCATCTAATCGAGCGCGTGCCGGACTATCTGGCGGTGAATTCGTTACTAATAAACATAAACCGGGCGATGTTCCTCGACCAACACGGCCTCGTAACTGATGAAGTTGTGAAACTCCAAAACGATCTGCATCCATAATCACCATAACAGTGGCATTTGCAACATCGACGCCAACTTCAATTACGGTAGTCGAAACCAATACATCGATCTCCCCAACGGCAAAGGCGCGCATCGTTGCATCTTTAACTTCAGGAGTCTGACGCCCATGTAAATCGGCAACGCGCAATCCCACTAAGGCATCTCCTGCAAGCCGGGGCGCTAACTCTTCTACCGAGGAGATGTCCTTTGATTCCTGACCAAAGAGGAAATCTATATCTGAGTTGTCATCTCCAGATGCTGAAATACGCGGAGCAACTACATAGGCCTGATGTCCTTGGGCTACTTCTTCGCGAATACGTGCCCAAGCTCGGTCCAGGAAGGCGGGCTTTTCTAAGACAGAAATCACGTGGGTTGTAATCGGTGAGCGCCCCAAAGGAAGTTCTCGCAGCGTTGATACATCTAAGTCTCCAAAGACTGTCATTGCAACTGTGCGCGGAATGGGAGTAGCCGTCATGACAAGTAAGTGGGGAGGTTTGACCGCCTTCTCTTTGAGTGCATCACGTTGCTCCACGCCAAATCTGTGTTGCTCATCTACGACTATCAACCCTAAATCATCAAACTCGATTTTTTCTCCGAGTAATGCATGTGTGCCGATGATGATTCCAGCTTCACCACTGACTGCTAATGACAGTGCGCTCTTTCGTGCTGCTGCACTTTGAGAGCCAGTTATGAGCGCAACCTGGGTGGCTGTTGCAGGTGCACCTAGCATGCCTGCATGAGCTAGCGGACCGAGTAGTTTTTCAAATGTTCGAAGATGTTGAGCAGCGAGTACTTCAGTGGGTGCCAATAATGCAGCTTGGCCACCACTATCGACCACAGCTAGCATGGCACGTAGGGCCACAATAGTTTTTCCAGAACCTACTTCTCCTTGTAAAAGGCGATGCATAGGATGTGACTGTGCCAAATCGTTTTCAATCTCAGCAGTAACGTTGCGCTGGCCACCAGTTAACTCAAATGGTAAGGCGGCATCAAAGGCCTCTAGAATCCCGCCTTTTTTTGTCTTGCGTGAAACTGAGTCCAACTTTCTTAACTGTGCCTTCCGAAGAACTAACATCAGTTGAAGTAGAAAGGCTTCATCAAATGTAAGGCGTTCGCGTGCAGCATCTGCGTGATCTAAATCGGCTGGAGTATGAAGTTGAACAAGAGCTTGTTGCAGCGTTGGAAAATTATGCGCCACTCGAACTTCATCGGGGAGATAATCTTTAACTTCATCCAATGAAGCAATTGCCATCTCCATACACTGGGTAATTTTCCATGATGGTAATTTTGACGTTGCTGCGTAAATCGGCAAGTACTTTCCGGCAAACTTATCGACCGCATTATCTACATCTGAACCATCGTCGATCATCTGGTAATCGGGATGGGCTAACTGCTTCTTCTTATTAAAGACTCCTACTTTGCCTGCAAATAATCCCTGCGAACCGATCTTTAACTCCTTCTCACGCCAGGCTTGGTTAAAGAAAGTCAGTGACAATTTATCGCTTCCATCGGTCACTACGACTTCTAGAATGCTCCCTTTTCGTCCGCGAATCTGCCTTGTCGACGATGCGCATACTTCGGCCAGAATCGTTACTTCATCACCCTCCTGAAGTAGGGCAATATCAGAGAGCTCTCCACGCACCATGTACCTGCGTGGGTAGTGATGCAAAAGATCACCGACCGTCTTGATTGCAAATGAGTCGTAGAGAACTTTTGCCGTCCGGTCGCCAACCACATCTACCAGCCTGCGATCGAGGGTACCCATATGGTGATTCTCTCGCGCTAGGGCCCATCTTGAGCCCATGCCACGCGTGGATTGGCGCAGCCATGGCTAGTCGCGATAGCCTTGCGCCTTGTCCGTTATGGACTTAGCACTCATACCTAAATCTCAAAGGAGTACCGTCGTGGCAGCAACATGCGATATCTGTGGCAAAGGCCCAAGCTTTGGTAACAATGTTTCACACTCACAGGTCAAGACACGTCGTCGTTGGAATCCAAATATCCAGCGCGTGCGCACGCTAATTGGTGGAACTCCAAAGCGTCAAAACGTATGTACCTCGTGCCTAAAGGCAGGCAAAGTCACGCGCTAATTTTATATTTAATTGAAATGGCGCCAGCTACCTGGCGCTTTTTTCATTTCTAAACCAGTTACACCAGTTCCTGCAAGAACTTTGCCTACATGAAGTCCCGGTAAGTCCTTACCTGTTGCAAGAAAAACGTGGTCTTCTCCCCCAGCAAATATCCATTGCCACACATCGATACCATGTTTAACAGCTAATTCGTTCAGTGCAACAAACTCTGGATGTGTTGTAAAAGATTGCTGATCAAAACTTAAGTGCACACCTGATGCCTGTGCAACTTGATGAGCTTGGATAACAAGGGCATCACTGATATCACACATTGATGTTGCGCCAGCCATTGCCATTGATTGCGCCATCGAATAATCAACACTGGGTGCGCAGAACTGTTCAACTGCATAAGCCTCTAAATCGTCACAGTTCTCATTATTAATCATGGCCAAGCCCGCAGCCGACCAACCTGGAAGTGATGAAAGATAGATCGAATCACCGTCGCTGGCTCCAGAACGCGTGATGGCCTTCTCTACTTTTCCTACGGCGGTGATTGCAATTACTTTTATAGGACCCCGTGTTAAATCTCCACCAACAACGATTGCACCGCAGCTTTTCGCTTCGTGCATAATCCCGTGGGCAAGATCGCTAATCCAATCCAGGCTCTCATCGCCCATCAACGTCACTGCTACTACCAAGTAGGAAGGTGTGCCACCCATCGCATAGATGTCAGCTAGATTTGCAGCTGTAATCTTTCGCCCGATATCAAAGGCTCCCGACCACGCAGTATTAAAATGCGTACCTTCTACTGCCATATCGGTCGTGATTACCGAACTATTGCTCGTGTGAACAACTGCACCATCATCGCCTATGCCCACGATTACGCTGGAGTGTGACGTGGCAAAGATATCTGCCAACACTCTGATTACTCCAGCTTCATCGAACTCCATAACCCCAACCTTAATCCACTAGCGAGTAACGCCATATCTGAAGTAGCCTGTGGCCACTAACGATAAGGAGAAAGCGATGTCTGTACAGGCCTATATTTTAATTCAAACCGAGGTCGGTAAAGCTAGCTCGGTTGCCAAGGCGGTTTCAGCGATTGCAGGAGTCTCCTTAGCTGAAGGTGTTACAGGTCCTTACGATGTCATCATGCGCGCAGAGGCGCCTAGCATGGAAGAGTTTGGTCGCGTTATTTTATCAAAAGTGCAAGCCGTAGCGGGAATTACTCGAACCCTTACCTGTCCAGTTACTTATTAATAAATGCTGAGTTTTATTTAGTGGGATCTAAGTAAAGCAACTGGTATCCAGAGATTAAGATTGTACTTTTTATATTGATAGGTGAGGATGCACTGAGTGAGCGTGCCATGGCACCGGCAACATGTGGCGATGCCATTGACGTTCCAGAAATAGTTGCCACTGCGGTGTTATTTCCGATCCATGATGAAGTGATACCCACACCTGGCGCAATGATATCTACGCAAGATCCGGTGTTGCTAAATGAAGCAACTAAATCTGAACTCGTGCTTGCTGCAACCGTAATTGCATTTGGAACTCGAGCAGGAGAATAATTACACGCATTAGCACCGCTATTTCCAGCAGCGACTACGACAGTTACTCCGTCAAGTATCAAATTATTGATTGCTGTGTCAAGAGCCGAGGACGCACCTCCACCTAAACTCATATTTGCTACTGCTTTGTTTGACGCGTGGTGCTTAATCGCCCAGTTAACTCCTGCAATCACTCCAGAGTTAGTTCCAGATCCACGGCAATCTAAGACTCGAACAGGAATTAAGGAAACAGCCTTTGCAACGCCATATGTTGTACCCCCAATTGTTCCTGCTACATGCGTTCCGTGCCCATTACAGTCTGTCGTGTTTGTAGCTTTACCGATCGCTGAATAACCACTCTTCATACGCCCAGTGAATTGTACGTGAGTTCCTAAAATTCCAGTATCAATAACATAAGCATCAACGCCTGCCCCAGCTGAAATGTACGAGTATGTAGTATCCAAGGGGAGAGATGCTTGATCGATTCGATCTAGGCCCCACGTCGCACCGGATTGAGTTGCATTGATGGAAACCTCTTGATCTGCTTCAACGCTCAAAACATTTCCACGCTTTTGAAGCACACACACCTGATCGCTAGTTAGGAAACCAGCGAAGCCATTGAGCGCTTGGTCGTACATAAATCTAGGGCTCACTAGCTTGCCATTTATATTCTTTACTTCATTGGCTACAACAGCACCCTTTGAGAAGGTAACAATGTACTCACCATCAACCGCTGTGCAACGTGGGTTACCGGCTGCCCAGGTAGGAGCAACTAATGCTGCCGCAGCGAAGATGGAAATCGAAGTAATGGCGAGAATGCGACGTAGGTTCATAAGAGAATAAGATAGCAAATCGCCATGATTTCTAGTTATTACTTTTGATACCTCACGCGCTGATTCGGCTTGGACATTGAATATCTTCAAACCTCTACTTGGCACATTGTTTTAGATCTTATACCGCAGAAGGTAATGACTAATTAAGTGGAGTGTTCCGTGCGCCAAGGACTCCATTTGTACGACTTAGGCCGGTATCAATAAGTGCACCAATCAAGGTTGTGTAGTCGACTCCGATTGTGGCCATGAGCTTGGGGTACATCGATGTGCTTGTAAAGCCAGGCATGGTATTAATTTCGTTAATTACTACCTCACCTTTATCGGTATAAAAGAAATCTACGCGGGCTAAACCGCTACAACCAAGAGCTTTAAATGCCTGTGCTGCCTTGGCGCGAATTTCATCACTGGCAGATACTGGAATATTGGCAGGTAAATTCACAGTTGTCGCATCATCTAAATACTTAGCTTCAAAATCATAAAATTCAAATTTACTATCTATAAGGATTTCACCAACGAGCGATGCCTCAACAACTCCATTGCGCTCCAATACTGCGCACTCTATTTCTCGTCCCACGACAGCTTTTTCAATCATCACTTTGCGATCAAATGTAAATGCATCGGCAAGGGCGGAGGATAAAGCATCGGCGCTTTTAACCTTATGCGTTCCGCGGCTAGATCCCCCACGAGCAGGTTTCACAAAGACCGGGTACTCCAATTCTGTAACTTGCTCCGCCCAGTTATCTTCAGTGACAACAATTCCCTGTGCAACTCGCATTCCTGCAGCTGCAAAAACAATCTTAGAAAAGGCTTTATCCATAGCAGCACCTGATGCCATGACTCCACTGCCAACGTAGGCAATATCGGCGGTCTCTAAGAAGCCTTGAATAGTTCCATCTTCACCATAAGGCCCATGCAGGGCGGGGAAAACTACGTCGATAGCCAATGGCTTTCCATTGACTGAAAATCCATGAACATCGGCAACTAGCGCAGAGGCGCTTTCAGCAACGGTTGGTAAAACACCATCAATAATCGTCAGTGGATAATCAAGAGGCAGGTGAACCCAGTTGCCCGACTTAGTTATTCCGATCAAGACAACATCAAATCTATTCTTATCTAATCCGGCTAATACTCCCCCAGCTGATAGACAGGAGATCTCATGCTCGCTGCTGCGACCTCCACATATAACTGCAACGGTTTTTTTACTCATCGAATAAAGTTTTCGGCTCGTGTTGTAATCTCCATCAGGCGGTCGAGTGCCTGAGTGGGAGTAATGGCTCCTGCCACAACATCGGCAACGGCTTCAATGACTGGAACCTCGATTCCCACGCGATGGGCGATTTCAAGAACTGCACTAGATGAGGCTACGCCCTCAACGGTCTTAGCCACTTGCTCGCGCGCAGTGGCCATTGATCCAGAGCGGCCTAGAACCTCGCCGAAGGTGCGGTTTCTAGATAGTGCTGAGCCACAACTTGCGACTAAATCACCCATTCCAGCCAGACCTGCCGCGCTCAGTGGATCGGCTCCGTGGGCTGCACATAATCGGGCCACCTCATTGAGTCCACGAGTAATCAACATCGCTTGTGTATTTTCACCAAAACCCATACCCACCGAAATGCCTACTGCTAGAGCTATGACAGATTTTATTGCACCCGATAACTCACACCCTAAAATATCGGTAGATGTATACACACGGTAGTAAGGGGTTGAAAATAACTTCAGGATTTTTTCGGCCACGATTGTCGTATGTGCAGCAGCAACGGCGCCAGCCGGTTGGCGCAAAATCAATTCATTTGCAAGATTCGGTCCTGTGATGATTCCTACATTATTAGTTCCCATCACCTCTTCAATAATCTGCGTCATGCGCGATAGTGAACTGACTTCTATACCCTTTAAAGTACTGATGTAGAGGGCATTAGAGGTTGCTAGTGGCTTCCATTCAATCAAGTTCTCACGAAGTGTTTGTGCAGGTACTGCAAGTACATAGATTGATGAATATTCGAAAGCCTCTACCAGACTATTAGTAGCCTGTAACGCCTGAGGTAATACATTTTCTCCCAGATATTTCTTATTTGTGTGTCTTAGACTTATCTCTTCAACCACATCACTATTACGGCCCCACATTAAAACATGGTTACCTGCATCGGATAAAACTTGGGCCATTGTGCTGCCCCACTGTCCAGTCCCAAAAACCGTTACTTTGCTCATGGCTTTTTTTTCTTAAAGTTTCCCGTGCGTGGAAGCGTAGATGTATGAGGGTCGAAGATTTCAACGGGACGCTTTTCACCGCGCAGCTCTTCTAGCAAATCTGTAATTGCGCGCATAACATATGCTGTTGCCTCTATTAAAGCCAATGGATCATTCTCTTTGCCATACCAATGAGATAAATCAAGTGGCGCTCCAGCCAGAATCTTTATGGGAGTACGCGGGAATAACTTAAGCTTTTTTTCATATGTTGGCATAACTATCTGTGAACCCCATTGCGCTATTGGAACCACCTGCGTCCTTGTAGTAATTGCCAGACGGGCAAGACCGGTCTTTGCAACCATCGGCCATCCCTGCGGGTCTCTCGTGAGCGTTCCTTCTGGGTACACACCAAGAAGGTGCCCAGCCTGCAGAGTTTTGACCGCATGTTCAAGGGCTTTTGCTGCATCTTTACCTTCGCGAACAACTGGAATTTGCCCTGCGGCAAGAACGATCTTTCCTATAACTGGAACTTTAAAAACGCCCTCTTTACCGATATATCGTGGCGCACGACCACTGCGATATAGAAAGTGTGTCAAGAATAAAACATCGAGATAGGAGACGTGATTACTTGCAACAATAATTGAGCCTGCCTTGGGAATATTCTGCGCTCCGCGCCACTGCTTCTTGCCTACTAAGTTCAAGACGGGAATTACAACGGTAGTACCAATCTTAAAAGCCCAGTTAGTTCCAAGTGGCTTTCCGGCAGGTGGAGCATAAGAAACCTTGAACTCCGTCATGGGCTCAATGTTAGTGTGAAGTAAATGAAAACGGGGCCAGCGTTAGCTGGCCCCGCCTTAAAAAAGTTAAAGAGAATTACTTCTTCTTTGCCTTCTTTACAACCTTCTTCTTAGCTGGAGCCTTCTTGGCTGCAACCTTCTTCTTGGCTGGAGCCTTCTTGGCTGCAACCTTCTTCTTAGCTGGAGCCTTCTTAGCAGCCTTCTTGGCTACTGGCTTAGCCTTAACAACTGGCTTTGGTTCTGGCTTTGGAGCAGGTCCGAGCTTGCGCTCACCTGAGATGACATCCTTCAAACCCTTTGCAGGTAGGAAGCGTGCCTTCTTTGAAGCCTTAATCTTGATTGTCTCGCCGGTGAATGGGTTACGTCCCATGCGTGCCTTGCGATCAACCTTCTTGAACTTACCGAAATCGTTAATCATGACATCTTCGCCCTTATGTAGGCTGCGAACGATTGTGTCGAAAACGATATCTACAGCGTGAGCTGCTTCCTTCTTGCTGTCGTTGAAGTGTGGTGCCAACGCCGCAATGAATTGGGCCTTATTCATTGAAATCCCCTTATTACGCGTAAATGTTAAGCAATTGCTTAACGTGTTAACAAACTTACGCGTATTTAAAGGGGTTTTAGGCTATTAATGCAGGCGTGTCGCATTTTTATTTTTTCCATATTCAACGAAAAAACATTGATTTACGCTGATAAAACTCTCAATTACACCTTGAGAGTTGATAATCACCGCCTTCAATGAATAGAAAAGCGAGTGATTTACGCTGACTTTTACTTAGATGCGGATAGGCAGCGTTGCAGGCTTATGCGCGGCACGGGTTTGTTCAAACTCGGTAATCGAAGCACCGTGTTTGACGGTCAAGCCAATGTCATCCAGACCCTCCATCAGACGCCAGCGGGTGTAATCATCGATGTCAAAGGGAAGAACTACGTTGTTGTAGCTGACCGTACGTGATTCAAGGTCGACGCACACAGAGGTTGTTGAATCGGCCTCGATAGCCATCCATAAGGCTTCAACATCGCTTTGATTTAAGATCACAGTTAGCAATCCGCCTTTGAGCGAGTTGCCACGGAAGATATCGGCAAAGCGACTAGATATGACGGCTTTGAAACCGTAATTTTGCAGCGCCCATACTGCATGCTCGCGCGATGATCCAGTTCCAAAATCAGCTCCAGCAACTAGAACAGTGCCAGCTTTGTAGGCAGGTTGATTCAATACGAACTCTGGATCGTTGCGCCATGCTGCAAATAGACCATCTTCAAAACCATTACGCGTGACGCGCTTTAAATAGACGGCAGGAATTATCTGGTCGGTATCAACATTGCTGCGGCGAAGTGGAACTGCAGTGCCTGTGTGTGAAATGAATTTTTCCATTTTTATCTAACAGCCCCTTTACAAATCTGCCGGTGATGAAAGAGTTCCACGAAGTGCAGTTGCAGCAGCAACGAGTGGACTGACTAAGTGAGTACGTCCACCTTTGCCTTGGCGACCTTCAAAGTTTCTATTCGATGTCGATGCAGCTCGCTCACCAACGGCTAACTGATCGGGATTCATTCCAAGGCACATGGAGCAGCCGGCGTTGCGCCATTCAGCTCCAGCATCGATAAATACTTTATCTAAACCTTCAGCCTCGGCTTCAAGGCGCACTCGGGCAGATCCTGGAACAACTAACATGCGCAGCGTTGATGCAATTTTCTTTCCCTTGATAACATCGGCTGCGGCACGTAGATCTTCGATTCGACCATTAGTGCATGAGCCCAAGAAAACAGTGTCAATGGCTATGTTTTTAAGCGGAGTTCCAGCCTCAAGACCCATATACACCAAGGCGCGCTCGGCAGCTCCGCGTGCTTCTTCATCTTGAATATCTGCAGGATTAGGAACGTTCGAACTCAGCGATGCGCCTTGGCCTGGATTAGTTCCCCAGGTGACAAA